>JBJERU010000052.1:0-10140 GCA_051882415.1 Faecalibacterium sp.
CGTAAAAGATGAAGCAGCACTTCCGCAAGGTTCAAACAGGGAGAGGCTCTACTTTCCGGCACTGTTACACCAGCGCCCCATGGCCCGTATCGCGCGTATAAAGTGCAGCGAAGCCTGCCCTATGCGAATAAAAAACTTTGGCCTGTGCGTATGCACAGGCCGATTGAAAAGTTTTTGCCCCGCTTTTTTCAAAAAGCGGGAAAAGAAAAAAGTTTTTTTCGGTTCCTTTTTTTCAAAAAAGGAACAAAACCCCCTCGTATTTTCCACACATTTTTTGAAAAGCGTGGAAAACCCCAAAAGCTTCTTGTGACGCGCCGCACTGTGGGCGGGGTGTCCTACGAAAAAAAATAAAAACGTCCCGAACCACAGGCGGGGCAGAATGGACAGAGGTATGAACTTTTTTTACGTCCTTGGCTGGCCATTAGGCTATGTCATGCAGTGGATCTACAATCTGATCCCCAGCTATGGGTGGGACATCATCATCTTCACCCTGTTGATCCGCCTGATCAGCATTCCGCTGCAGCTCAACCAGCAAAAGAAAATGGCCCGGATGTCTGCATTCCAGCCGATGGTTGCAGAGATCCAGAAGAAGTACAAAGACAAGCCCGAAAAACAGCAGGAAGAGCTTGCCCGTTTACAGCAGGATTTTGGCTACAGCCCCACCGCAGGCTGCATGCCGATGTTTGTCAACTTCTTCATCATGTTCGGCGTCATCGATGTTGTATATCATCCGCTGCAGCGCATTTTCCACGTCAGCAGCGCCGCGCTGGACGCTGCGGGCGAAGCTTTGACCGCTCTGGGCATCCAGTTCACCGCTGTCACCCGTGACACCAACATCATCTCCCAGATCGTTGCGGGCGAAGCCAGCGTGATCAGCAACTTTACCGCCGAGCAGATCGAGACCATCGCCGAGTTCAGCAAACACATGGACTTTTTTGGCATCGATCTGACCCGTGTGCCCCAGTACAGCCTGGCAGCCGACAACCTGCCGCTGCTGATCTTCCCCGTTCTGGCCATCGTCACCATGTTCATCTCCACCCACATCAGCATGAAGGCCTCCGGCCAGCAGATGCAGGGCAGCATGAAGCTGACCATGTACATGATGCCGCTGATGTATGTGTTCTTCTGCTTCACGGTTCCCACCGCTTTCTCGCTGTACTACGTTGTTTCCAACGTTCTGATGACCGTTCAGAGCGAGGTCATGCGCCGCATCTACGACCCCGAAAAGATCAAAAAAGAAGTGGAAGCCGAGATCGCCGCTGTCCGTAAAGAACAGCGCCGCGGCGTGAAGAGCACCACCATCACCGTCAAGGACGAAAAGACCGGCGCAACGGTGGAAAAGACCCTCTCTGCCAGCGAGATGAACAAGCGCCGTCTGGAATACGCACGCCAGCTGGATGCCGAGCGCTACAAAGACGAGCGCACCGTGCCACTGAGCCAGCTGAACAAGCAGAAGGAGGACTAACGGTATGATCCGTACCCAGGAAGCGACCGGCAAAACGGTCGATGAGGCCCGCGCAAAAGCATGCAGTCTGCTGGGCGTCCAGGCTGATGACCTGAACGTCAGCTACGAAGTTCTGGAAATGCCCCAGAAAACCGGTTTTCTGGGCCTGAAGATGACTCCCGCCAGGGTTCGCGTCAGCGTGGAAGAGCCGGATGCACCCGCCGCGCCCAAAGCTGCGCCCGCAGCACCCAAGGCGGCCCCGGTGCAGCAGGAGCAGCCTGCCGCGGCCCCGGCCGTGCAGGAAGCAGCTCCCCGTCAGCCGGAGGAGATCCCCACACAGCAGCCTGCTGCCGTTCTGGAACAGGCGCCGGCCGCCGTGCAGGACGATGCCGCTTCCTCCGCCGAGGCTGCGGAGGAAGTGGAGATCCCCATCAACATCGAAGAAAACGCCAAGGTCAAGGCCGCTGTGGAATATCTCCAGCAGGTGATCCCTCTGATGGGCGTGAAGGACGTTGCGTTCAGCGCTGTGCAAAAGGGCGAGGCCACGATCATCCGTCTGGACGGCGAAAAGCTGGGCGCGCTGATCGGCCGCCGTGGTGAAACGATGGAGAGCCTGTCCTATCTGGCCAGCCTGGTCGCCAACCGTCTGGAAGGCGACTACATCAAGCTGGGCTTGGATGTATCCGGCTACCGCGGCAAGCGCGAAAGCGACCTGACCGCTCTGGCCCAGCGCATCGGCGCAAAGGTTCGCAAGACCGGCCGCAGCTTTGCGATGGAGCCGATGAACCCCTACGAGCGCCGCATCATCCATTCCGCCATCGGCAAGATGGAAGGCGTGCGCAGCGAGAGCAAGGGCGAAGGCCGTGACCGCCGCGTGGTCATCTATTCCACCGCCCCCGACGCCCAGACCGAAAACAACTACTCCGAGCGCCGCCCCCGCAGCGGCCGCGGCGGAAACAACCGCCGTTCTTCCGGCAGCAGCCGCAGCGGGTACCGTGCTTCGGGCCGCAGCGACCGCAACGACCGCAGCAGCGGTTCTGGCCGCAGCGGATACCGCGGAAGCCGCAACGGTTCCAGCCGCGGTTCGCGCTCGTCCAGTGTTCCCGAGCGCAGCTATGTGGCCCGCGACGCGGGCAGCGCCGAGCCGGTTGCACCCAAGCGCACGGAGCGCGTGGACGATTTTGCGGATCTTGGTTTTGGCAAGATCGATCTGTAAATAAAATTTTTGGTTTTCCAGCCCTGTACCCTGTGGTGCAGGGCTGGTTTTTACGATTCAGGTATCACTTGGGTTTGTGAAAAAGGACCAAATACAGCCCTTAAAATTTTCCCCGGAAAGAGGTTGCAACCCAAAGTGGAAAATTTTATACTAGGATAATAAAAAGCCTGTTTTTGGGTAAAAGAGGAGGATGTTTTAGTGAACAAGAATAAAATTTCACGCCGTAATTTCCTCAGGACGGCGGGCGCTTGTGCAACTTCCGCTGCCGTGAGCTGTATGGCTCCCGCCGCGTCTGCCTGTATCGCGCTGCTGGAGATGGATCTGCAGATCCTGGCAACCAGCGACACCCATGGCATGTTTGCCCCCTGGGACTACGCCGCGGATAAGGCCAGCGCCACCAGCGTGGCGCAGCAGGCGACCGCGATCAAGCAGCTGCGCACCGATGCGACGCTGGTGGTGGACGCAGGCGATACGATCCAGGCAAATTCGGCCAGCCTGTTCCTGAAGGATGATCTTCACCCCATGATGGCGGCCATGAACGCCATCGGCTATGACGTCTGGACCCTGGGCAACCATGAATTCAACTATGGCATGGAGACCCTGCAGCGGGTCATGGGTCAGATGAAGGGCAAGGTCCTGGCCGGCAATGTCTACGCTCCGGACGGGACGCCCCTGGCAGACGGCTATACCATCCTCAACAGAAAGGGCGTCCGCATCGGCGTGATCGGTATGGTTACGCCCAATATCGTCCGCTGGGATGCCGCTAACCTGGCCGGCTGGATCGTCACCAACCCTGTGGACGAGAGCCGGCGCATTATCGCCGAGATCAAGGACAAGGTGGATGTCCTGATCGGCGTTATGCACATGGATCCCGAAAACGAATATGATGTGGCCGGTTCCGGCGCACGGGATGTGGCCAACGCCTGCCCCGAGTTTGCCGCTATCGTAGCAGGCCACGGCCACCGCAAGGTGCAGGAGACCATCAACGGCGTGCTGGTGGTGGAAAATCAGAACGCTGCCGCGACCATGGCGGAGATCCATCTGAACCTGAAGCGTCAGCTCAACGGAAAGTGGAAGGTGGAGCAGGCCACCTCCGAGCTGATCGACATTTCCAAGTATGAGGCCGACCCGGAGCTGCTGGAGCTGCTGGAGCCGTACGATCAGCGTGCAAAAGAGGACGCACACACTGTGATCGGCGAGCTGCGCGGCGGCGATCTGGCCCCGGCCAATGAGATCTCGATCCTGCCGCAGCCCATGCTGCAGGATACCGCTCTGCTGGACTTTATCAACGAAGTGCAGCTTTACTACTCCGGCGCGGCCGTGTCCGCAACGGCCATGACCTCCAGGACCTCCCAGATGAAGGAGGGCGCTATCCGCAAGTGCGACACCGTCAACATCTACGTCTATGATAATACGCTGTACAAGGTGGAGATGACCGGTTTGCAGCTGCGGGAATACATGGAGTGGTCTGCGGGCTTCTATCAGACCTGGAAGCCGGGGGATCTGACCATTGCCTTTGATCCTTCCACCCGTTACTACATGTACGATGCATTCCAGGGTGTCGATTACCAGATCGATATTTCCCAGGAGCCGGGCGCCCGCATCCAGAATCTGACCTGGCCGGATGGCCGTCCTGTGGAGGATGATGAGGTCTTTACCGTTGCGGTCAACAACTACCGCGTCAATACCCAATTGCTTCAGCCCGGCCAGGTCTACAGCGCGGGGGAAGCTTTGCCCAAACTGCTGGAAAGCGACCTTCACGGCGAGATCGGCGGCATACGCGAGATGCTGGGTGAGTACATCCGCACGGTCAAAGGCGGCGTGATCGAGGCCAACGTGGACAACAATTGGAAGGTAGTAGGCAACAACTGGGATGCCGCCAAGCATGACCAGGCCGTGGCGCTGGTCAACGCAGGCAGACTGTCCGTCAGCGATGATCCCTCTGGCCGCAACCTGCCCGATAAGGTCATCACCGAGACGGATCTTGCAGCCGTACAGTAACGGATCTTCCCCTTTGTATACATACCCTTTAGCCCGCCGCAGAGCGTTTTGCTCTGCGGCGGGCTTTTGCCTGTGCGCAAAAGCGTGTCCGGAGATCACAAAAAGAACTCTGCTTTGGCATAAAATCCTCCGTGGGTGTGGATGAAAGCGGCGTGCGGCGCCGGACTTTTCCACATCTGCAAAAAAAGAAGGTGGAAAACTGAGTGGGTTTCTGCTGGTTTTTTAGGTGTCCGCGCACAAAAAGTGATGTAGGATGTATTTTCATTTATCCGCTTTCGTGGTAAAATAAAATCGAGTTTTTATATACTTTGGCGCGGGAATAGAATGACTGCCCGGACATCAAAGCAGGAAGAGAGAATAATGGAGAAGATCAGGAATTTTTTGCTCTACGCGGGAGCAGACCCGGACATGTTTCAAAAATGTCTGCCGGAGATCCATCGGGAGAACCGTCTCCGGCTGAAATTATTTTTGATCGCGGCGGTTTGCGCTCTGCTGGTAATGATGATACTTTCCATACAGGTCGGGGTGCTCGAGTCCAACACGCTTATTTACAGCCTGGGGCTGATCATATGCCTTGCGATTCTGTATGTGGACATGTGTTGGCCCAACCAGCCCCTGTGGGTCACGAATATGCTCATCCGGGTCTTTCTGTCGGAGCTGTATCTGATCGGCATTTATCTGGGCACCGTCGCCACTACCGCAGACCGTGAGGCCGTCACCCATGTGGCATTCCTGCTCATGCTGCCCACGCTGTTCATCCATTCGCCGCTCTCCCAGATTATCATGACCCTGGTTTTCAATGTGATATTCAGCATTGCTGCCATCCAGTACAAAGTAGAAAATGTGATGATGCTGGATCTGATCAATTCATGGGTGTTCTGCATCATCTCCATCCTGCTGTCCAGCTATATCATGCACAATATGGTGGAAAGCTTTGTCAACCGCGAAAAGATCCGCTCCATTGCCGAAACCGATCTGAACACCAACCTGAAAAGCCGGAATGCCTATGAGCACAGGCAGGACTTTTATCTCCATCACTGTTCCATAAATCTGAGCTGCGTCTATGTGGATGTGAACGGTCTGCACGAGCTGAACAACACCCAAGGCCACCAGGAAGGCGACCGGATGCTACAGGCAGTTGCACAGCTGTTCCGGGACGAATTTGGGCCGGAGAATTCCTACCGTATGGGCGGAGACGAGTACCTGGCATTTGTGATAGATACTCCTGAGCAGGAAGTGAGGCAGAAGGCGGAACACTTTTTCCGGGCGGTGCAGGATGCGGGTTATTCGGTGGCCATCGGCTCCGCCACCCAGAGCGTGGGCGGCATCGAGATCGAAGATCTGGTCAAGCTGGCCGAACAACGGATGTACAGCGTCAAAGAGGAACACTATCGCCAGATGAACCGCACCACGCGCTGATGCAAAAGCAAGAGGATCAAAAGGCCGCGCTTTTTCCCAAAAACAGAAAAGCGTGGCCCTGCCAGAAAGGAACAAGGATACGAACGTGATAGAAACAAGGACGATCGCCGCCATTGCCACCCCGCCCGGCGAGGGAGGGATCGCAGTGGTTCGTCTGTCCGGCCCGGAAAGCTATGCCGTGGCCGAACAGGTATTCCATCCCGCAAACCCGGCCAAGCGGGTGCGGGATGCCCGGGGCTACACCGCGTTGTTTGGCTCTTTTGTGGAAGGGGCCGAAAGGTTCGACGAGGGCGTAGCCTTGTTTTTTCGTGCGCCGCACAGCTATACCGGTGAGGATGTGGTAGAGCTTTCCTGTCATGGCGGAAGCGCCGTGGCGCACCGTCTGGTACAAAGCTGCATCCGGGCCGGGGCTGTGCCTGCCGGCCCGGGAGAGTATACCCGCAGGGCCTTTTTGAACGGCAGGATGGATCTGACCCAGGCAGAGGCGGTCATGGATATCATCTCTGCGGGCGGACGCCAGGGCGCGGCCCTGGCCGATGCCGCCCTGACCGGCGCGCTGGCGCGCAGGATCAACGCGCAGAAGCAGGAGCTGAACGCTCTGCAAGCCCATCTGACGGCCTGGGTGGATTTTCCGGAAGAGGATGTCCCGGAGCTGGATACAAAGCATCTTCGTGCGGTGCTGGGCGGCGTGCGCCAGGAGCTTCAGCAGCTGATCGATGGCTACGCGGCAGGAGCTGTCCTGCGCGATGGCGTGGACTGTGCCATCGTGGGCCGGCCCAACGCGGGCAAGTCCACATTGCTGAACCTGCTGTCGGGCTTTGACCGCGCCATCGTCACCCCGGTGGCGGGGACTACGCGGGATGTGGTGGAACAATCGGTCCAGCTGGGGGAGATCCGGCTGAACCTGGCGGACACGGCAGGTCTGCGGGAAACGGATGATCTGATCGAAGCGGAGGGCATCCGCCGAAGCTGGGCAAGGCTGGAACAGGCGGGGCTGATCCTGGCCGTGTTCGATGGCTCTCAGCTGCTGACGCGGGAGGACTTTGCACTGGCGCAGCGCTGCGCGGGCCGCCCGGCCATCGCGCTGGTGAACAAGGAGGATCGGCCCACGTTGTTTGACGCGGAGGTCATCGCGCCGTATTTCTCCATGGTGATCCCCGTCTGCTGCAAGGAGGACTCCACCCGAAAGCTTGTTTCCGCTGCGGTGGCGCGGGTGCTGGGCACCGGCCGCATCGATCCCCACGCGGCCAGTCTTTCGGGCCAGCGGCAGCTTTCTGCCGCCACCCGTGCGCGCGATGCCGTGGACGGAGCGCTGGACGCCGCCCAAAGCGGCTTTGGACTGGATGCGGTATCGGTCTGCGTGGACGATGCGCTGGCTGCCCTGTGTGAGCTGACAGGGGAGAACGCCTCCGAAGCAGTCATCGATGAGGTATTCAAGCGGTTCTGCGTGGGCAAGTAGTGCCCCGGAACATGGAACCATTTTTCAGGAGAAACACAAGAGCTATGAACCATTTGGGAGATTATGATGTCATTGTGATCGGCGCGGGACACGCGGGCATCGAAGCCGCGCATGCCGCCGCCCTGCTGGGGGCAAAGACCGCCATCTTCACGATGAGCCTGGATTCCATCGGCAACATGCCCTGCAATCCCAGCATCGGCGGCACAGCCAAGGGCACGCTGGTGCGGGAGGTGGACGCGCTGGGCGGATTGATGGGCCTGGCCGCAGACGCGACCTATCTGCAAAGCCGTATGCTGAACAAAGGCAAAGGCCCGGCCGTGCATGCGCTGCGGGTGCAGACCGACCGCAAGCGCTATCACGAATATATGAAGCATGCCCTGGAGCTGACCCCTGGCCTTGCCATCCATCAGGCCGAGATCACCGCCCTTGAAGTGGAGGGCGGACAGGTGAAGGGTGTGATCACCCGGTTGAACGGCGTGTATGGCGCAAAGTGCGTGGTGCTGGCCACCGGCACCAATCTGGGCGGCAGGATCTTTGTGGGGGATGCGTGGTATGCCTCCGGGCCGGACGGGATGCACGCAGCCAATGCGCTGACCGAAAGCCTGAAGGCTGCGGGCCTGCCGCTGCGCCGTTTCAAGACCGGGACCCCCGCCCGCGTCCATCGCCGGAGCATCGATTTTTCCCGGCTGGAGTGTCAGCCCGGTGATCCGGACAATGAATTGCAGCCGTTCAGCTTTTTGACCGAGGCGCCCATGCGCAACCGGGTGGACTGCTGGATCGCCTATACCAATCCCGACACCCACCGCATCATTCTGGACAACATCCAGCGCAGCCCGCTGTATGGCGGCATGATCGAGGGCGTAGGCCCGCGGTATTGCCCATCCATCGAAGATAAGGTGGTGCGTTTTGCGGGCAAAGACCGCCACCCCATTTTTGTGGAGCCGTGCGGCGAGGACACCGAGGAAATGTATTTGCAGGGTGCATCCAGCAGCCTGCCGGAGGATGTGCAGAACGATTTCTATCACAGCATCCGGGGCTTTGAGCATCTGGAGATCCTGCGCCCAGCCTACGCCATCGAGTACGACTGTGTGGATCCCACCAGTCTGGAGGCTACGCTGGAAAGCAAGGTGGTGCGGGGGCTGTATGGCGCGGGGCAGTTCAATGGAACTTCCGGCTATGAGGAAGCTGCCGCGCAGGGTCTGCTTGCGGGCCTGAACGCCGCCCGCAATGCGCTGGGCAAGACCCAGCTGATCCTGCCGCGGCACACCAGCTATCTGGGCACGCTGGTAGACGATCTTGTGACCAAGGGCGTTATGGATCCCTACCGCATGATGACCAGCCGCAGCGAGTACCGCCTGACCCTGCGGCAGGACAATGCCGACCAGCGCCTGACCCCCATAGGGCGGGAGTATGGCCTTGTGCAGGATGACCGGTGGCAGAAATATCAGCACACCCAGAGCATTCTGGATGCCGAGCGCCGCCGCCTGCACGAAACGCATCTGCGCACTGCGGATCTGCGCGCGGCGATGGAAGCGGCGGGCCTGACCCCGGCCGCCGAGGGCGGCATTGCAGAGGAGCTGCTGCGCCGGCCGGAGATCAGCTATCCGCTGGCAGCGCAGATCATCGGCTGGGGAGAGGAGATCACCCCTCTGCTGGCAGAACGTCTGGAGACCGAGATCAAGTATGCAGGCTACATTGCCCGGCAGGATCGGATGATCCGGGAGGTGGCACGCCACGAAAAGACCATGATCCCGGAAAACTTTTCTTATGCCGGGCTGACCGGCCTGACGCTGGAAGCGCGGGAAAAGCTGGCGCGCATCCGCCCCCGGAATCTGGGGCAGGCGGGGCGCATTCCGGGCGTGTCGCCGTCGGATGTGGCCCAGCTGAGCATTGCGCTGGCGGCTGCGGCCCGCGCGGAGGGAACACAGGGAAAGGACTGATATCGAGATGGAGCTTCGGCTTTATGAGGGACGCCCGGCAGACTGCACCGGCCGCCTGGAGAAGGAAACGAAAACCTATGATCTTCTGGACAGGCTGGGCATCCCATTTTATCGCACCGACTATGAGCATGCCGACACGATGGAAGCCTGCAATCAGATCGATGCCTGTCTGGGGGTAGTCATCTGCAAAAATCTGTTTTTGTGCAACCGGCAAAAGACCGCATTCTATTTGCTGATGATGCCGGGCGACAAGCCCTTTAAGACCAGGGAGCTGTCCGGGCAGCTGGGCATTGCGCGGCTGAGCTTTGGATCACCGGAGGATATGGAGCGTCTACTTGATCTGACGCCCGGTTCGGTGAGCATCATGGGATTGATGAACGACCCGGAAAATCGCGTCCAGCTTTTGATGGATGAGGATGTTCTGAAAGGGGAGTGGCTGGCATGTCATCCCTGCATCAACACCTCGTCGATCAAGATGAAAACGGCGGATGTGATGGAAAAGTTTCTTCCGGCGGTGAAGCATGAGGTGAAGCTGGTGCATCTTATGGGGGATGGCATCGGAGATGCATCCTTATAGATCGCGGACGGGATGGGGCAGGCTTATGTCCTGTTATTCAATCGATAGCCGGTGGAATGTTCTCTTTTGTCTCGCCAAAAGAGA
>JBJERU010000053.1:0-9646 GCA_051882415.1 Faecalibacterium sp.
ATTCGCTCTTATTTGCTTCATTCTACTTTTTTCGCATTTTTCTTGTCCATTTTTTGGGAAGGGCTCAATCCGTTGTCTTTCGCATCCTGAAAGCAACAAAAACCCGCATGAACACTTGATGTTTCAAGCATCCATGCGGGTTTTGCTCTGGTGCGAGGGAGGGGATTTGAACCCCCAAGGTTACCCACACGCACCTCAAACGTGCGCGTCTGCCAGTTCCGCCACCCTCGCATATATGCAACGCCCAGACATCTGGGCAACGCGGACTGCTTGGTTATATTACCACAATACTCCCTGCAAGTCAAGACTTTTTCTGCTTCCTTCATAGAATTTTTTTCAATTCATATCCTTGTAGCAGAAACTGCATTTTTGAACCAAAACCCAGACAGGAGGCTTTTGCATGGAACTTTTTCATTCCCTACAGCTGCGGCGGACGATCCGTATTGCGGCAATGGTGCTGCTTGGTGTAGCGGCGGGGTTTGGGCTGGGGCTTGAATATTCTGACGGCCCGGTGATCGGATGCCGTCAGACGGATCTGACGCCGATGCCGGATCAGCAATTTCTTGCTTCGCCCTCTACATCCGACACATCCGGCTCGGGCACATCCAATTCTGCCGTGTTGAATCCTGCGCCAGACAAATGGGTTTGTCTGACCTTTGACGATGGTCCCAGCAAGACCACAGCTGCGGTGCTGGATGCGCTGAACAGTGCACAGGTCCATGCTACTTTTTTTGTGGTGGCCACCGGTTATAATGATAAGTATCTTCCGCTGATCTCCCAGGCCGCAGCACAGGGTCATCAGATCGCACTGCACTCTGCAACGCATGAATACAGCAATATCTATCAAAGCCAGAGTGCTTACTGGCAGGACATCGCCCTGCTTAAAGAACGCATCGCGTCCTATGTGGATGCCGCCAGCATCCACTATCTGCGTTTTCCCGGCGGCAGCACCAATACAGTCAGCCGGCGCTATGGTGGCAAAGGGCTGATGAGCGAGCTGAAAAATGATGTAGAGGACAAAGGCTATCAGTGGGTAGACTGGAATGTCTGCGCAGAGGATGCCGTGGGAGGAAAGCCCAGTGCCGAACAGATTTACCGCAATGTGATCCAAGAGACCGGCGACCAGCAGAAATGCGTGGTGCTGATGCACGATTCTTCCACCACCCAAACCACGGCGGAAGCCCTGCCGGATATTATCCAGTGGTATAAAGAAAATGGCTATACCTTCTGCACAGTGGAACAGGTAATCCCGCTCCATCAGGCACAGCTTGTCCATCAGGATCAGACACAGTAAGCAGAAAAAGAGCCAAAAAACGGCCCGCACAAAAATGAGACAGACTTTCCCGAACGGGTTTCCGGCTCATTTTTGCAGGCCCTTCCCGAAAAGATGACCAAGAAAAATGCAAAAAAGCCCGTCCTGTACGGACGGGCTTTTTTGCACACGAAGCGAGATACTGCCTGTGCGACGCGGGGTGACAGCTGCGAAGGAGTACAGCCGGAGGAGGAGGCCCGCGTCCAGTATCTCAAGAACAAGTAGAAAAAGATTTCACACACAGCTGGGTGCAGCCCCTTGCTGTAACCATATTGTAACTCTTTTGACACCGTTTTGCAATAGGGTTTTGTAATTTTTTTGTAATTTCTTTATTTTCTTTTTTGTTCTCTCCCGCTCACGGTTCCGGTGTGATCTCCAGATAGCATTCAAACGCATGGTGGCTCTCCCGCTGGCCCACCACATACCAGCCGTTTTCGGACGGACCGTAAAACACCTCCATGCTCTCCCCCATCGGCACTTCATGATTATACTTGATGGAGGCAAATGTCACCGGCCCCTGGGATAGGATCTCGGGCGGGAGCGCGTCACATGCGATGTCCAGATAGCAGGAATTATTGATGTGGGCGTTCAGATCACACAGCGAGTAGCGCGCTTCCCACACGCCCGCACGGGTCAGCTCCTTGCAGCGGTGCACCAGCTGAGGCAGCTCCCCTTCCACCGTCTCGTTGGCAAATCCCTCCATGCTCCAGGTCGGTTCTCGCAGGATGTGCCCGCGCTCGGTGTCCACCAGGATCCAGCGGCAATCCACCAGCGCTACCTCCTGTCCCGCGGCATCCGTGACTGCTGTGATGCGCTTGAGTGAACCGCGGCGGCTTTGTTCGGGGGCAGTGGTCAAAGTCAGCTTTTCCCCGCGGCGCGGCACACGGGTAAAGCGCAGCGACTGGCGTCCGATCAGAAACGCGACATGGCGGGAATCAAAAAATGCATCGTCCATGCCAAACATCCGGGCATGGTCAGTAGACACCTGCTCCACACAGCGCAGCAGCGCACTGGGCTTCATGCTGCGGCGGAAATCCGCATCGGCATTGCGCACAAGGGTCGTTTCAACATACTGGTTCAAAGGGTCACACTCTCCTTTCTATGATAAAAAGGGGCAGACTGCCGTTCTGGTACAGTCTGCCCCGCATGCAGCCGGATCAATACATATTGCGTGCTTTTTTGCGCAGCTTGCGCCAGATATTGAACACCGCCAGGCCGAGCATAGCCAGCAGAAGCAGCAGAAAGACCAGCGCATTGCCGCCTTCCTCATAGCTCTTCATTTCGCTCCACTTCACATCCAGCTCGCTGTTCACTTCATCGCTCAGCGCCGTGAACACCTGCTCCTTTTCCGCGATCTCCTCCAAAGGATAGGCGATCTCGCTGTATTTCAGCTCCTCGTCCAGCACCTCCCACACACAGGTCATCGGGGTGGTATAGCCGACATACTCCGTGTTGGCCTTGCCAACGTCCTGTTCACACATAAAGTTGATGAACATTTCGGCGGCCTCCTGGTTCTGGCTGGTGGCCGGGATGCACATACAGTCCACCGACAGCACGCTGCCTTCCTCCGGGAACACCCAGGCCAAGTCAGGGTTATCGTCGATCATCGTGATGGCATCACCGGAATAGTACACGCCCAGAGCGGCTTCGCCGCCGATCATCTTGTCGAAGATCTCGTCCATGACGTAGGCCTGCACCAGCGGCTTCTGAGCTTTCAGCTCTTCCACCACCGCGTCCACTTCCTCCGGGGAGGACGGATTGATGCTGCTGCCCACCTTGAAGGCGGCGATGGCATAGGCATCGCGGCTGTTGTTGAACATCAGGATGCTGCCGCGGTACTGCTCATCCCACAGGTCTGCCCAGGCCGTCGGAGCTTCGTCCACCATCGTGGTGTTGTAGATGATGCCGGTGGTGCAGAGCATATATGGCACTGTGTAGGCGTTGGCCGGATCATAGTCCGCATTGCGGTAGTCCGCGTCGATGTTTGCAAAATTGGGGATGTTGTCGTAGTTCAGCGCAAGCAGCATCTCCTCCGAGATCATCTTGGCTACCATATAGTCCGAGGGGATGATCACATCGTAGTTGGCTGCGCCGGATTTCAGCTTGGCGTACATGGACTCGTTGGAATCAAAGGTCGTATAGTTCACTTTGATGCCGGTCAGCTTTTCAAAAGCATCCACCACGTCCACGCTCTCGTCCGAGCCATTGGAGATATACTCGCCCCAGTTATAGACATTCAGGGTAACATTTTTGCCTGCAAAGCGGGTCCAGTCGTAGTCTGCCGAAACCGAGATATCCTCGTTGACCTCGATGTTCTCCGCAGCCAGTGCCGGGACCGACAGGCTGAATATCAGCACCAGAGCGGCAAGCAGGGCAAAAAGACGTCTTTTCATTTCTGCTCCTCCCCTCTCAGCGCTTTCTGGTCGCGGTGGTAGCTGCGGCTTTCCATCGCGTTGGACACCAGGATGATGGTCAGGATCACCACAAACATGATGGTGGACAGCGCGTAGATCTCCGGGCTGACCTTTTTGCGGGTCATGGAATAGATGGCGATGGGCAGCGTTTCCACCGTGCCGCAGTTGAAATAGGAGATCATAAAGTCATCGATGGAATAGGTCAGGCAGATCAGAAAAGCCGACATGATAGCCGGGCTGATCTCCGGCAGGATCACCTTGAAAAATGCCTGCTTGGGGTCGCAGCCCAGATCCAGCGCCGCCTCATACAGGCGGATATCCAGCTGGCGGAGCTTGGGGCTGACGTTGAAAATGACATACGGCACGTTGAATGCAATGTGGGCGATGAGCAGCGTGGGCATGCCCATGATGCTGTCCGGCAGCCAGGCGCAGTCTGCCGCAAAGCGCTGATAGGCCACAAACAGCAGCATCAGCGAAATACCGGTGATGATCTCCGGGTTGACCACCGGGATATAGGTAATATTTGTGACCAGCAGCCGGCTTTTGCGGCCCATGGCAGCAATGCCCAGCGAGGCCGCCGTGCCCAGCACCGTGGCGATGATCGCCGAGACCAGCGCCACCTCCAGCGACACCCACAGCGCATTCAGAATATTAGCGTTTGTCAGCAGGCTGGCATACCATTTGAGCGTAAAGCCGGTGAACAGCGAATAGCCTTTGCTCTGGTTAAAGCTGAACACGATCATATACGCAATGGGCAGATACATAAAGCAAAAGAACAGCACTACATAAGCGCGCTGAAAAATGCGCAGATGCTTTGTTTTCATCAGGAAACGCCCTCCATCTCATCCTCGTCAAAGCTGGAGGTAAAGCTCATGCACAGCAGGACGATGATCATCAGTACCAGGCTCATGGCAGAGCCGACGTTCAGGTTGTAGCTGTTGCCCAGGAACTGCATCTCGATCAGGTCGCCGATCAGCAGGTTGGAACCGCCGCCCAGCATGCGGCTGATGACAAAGGTGGACACCGCCGGCACAAACACCATGGTGATGCCGGTGCTGATGCCGGGCATGCTCATGGGGATGAGCACCCGCACCAGAGTCTTTGTGGTGCTGGCACCCAGATCCTGTGCAGCTTCGATCAGGCTCTGGTCGATCTTGGTCATGCTGGTGTACAGCGGAAGGATCATATAAGGCACATAGTTGTACACCATGCCCAGCACCACCGCGCCGGAGGTATTCAGCATCGTATAAGGGCCAAGGCCGAAGAAGCCCAGGATCGCATTGATCGGGCCGTTGATGCTGAGCATTCCCATCCAGGCATAGGTGCGCAGCAAAAAGTTCATCCACATGGGCAGCATCACCAGCATGAGCATGATGTGCTGCTTGTTGACGCGCAGACGGGACAGGAAGTATCCGATGGGAAAGGCCAGAACCAGGCAGACCACGGTGGCGATCAGCGCCAGCAGCAGGCTGCGGGCAAACACCGAGCCATAGCCGCTGACTGCCGCAAGGTTGGCGAGCGTAAAATGCCCTTCGCCGTCGGTCAGGGCGTAGTACACCACGATCAAAAGCGGGACCACGGTAAACAGCACCATCCACACCAGGTATGGAGAGGCCAGTTTTCTGTCATAAATCTTCATCTTTCCGCTTATGCCTCCGAACGCGCCATGATATGGATCTCGTTGGGGCCGATGCGCATACCGATGGTCTCGCCCTCGGTGCATGCACGGGTGGAGTGGATCAGCCACTCGCGGCCATCGCAGTCTACATGCATCTCAAAGTGCACACCCTTGAAGATGACGTCGTTCACCACGCCGGTGAGCTGGCCTTCCATTGGGGATACCACCTCGATGTCCTCCGGGCGGATGACCACCTGCACGCTCTGGTCGCGCGCAAAGCCGCGGTCCACACAGGGGAACTGCGTGCCCGCAAAGGACACCAGGAAGTCGCGGTGCATCACGCCGTCCACGATATTGGAATCGCCGATAAAATCCGCCACAAACGCATTGGTCGGCTCGTTGTAGATATCCTCCGGGGTGCCGATCTGCTGCACCTTGCCGCCGTTCATGACCACAACGGTGTCCGACATCGTCAGCGCTTCCTCCTGGTCGTGGGTGACATAGACAAAGGTGATGTTCATCTCGCGCTGCAAACGCTTGAGCTCCAGCTGCATCTCCTTGCGCAGCTTGAGATCCAGCGCGCCCAGCGGCTCGTCCAAAAGCAGGATCTCCGGCTCATTGACCAGGCTGCGGGCGATGGCTACGCGCTGCTGCTGGCCGCCGGACATCTGGCCGATGCTGCGCCGCTCAAACCCTTTCAGGCCCACGACCTCCAGCATATACTGCACCTTGCGGCGGATGGTCTCTTCGTCCATCTTCTTCAGGCGCAGGCCAAAGGCTACGTTCTCAAACACGTTCAAATGCGGGAACAGCGCGTATTTCTGGAATACCGTGTTTACCGGGCGGCGATAGGGCGGCACGCCCGTGATATCCTCGCCTTTCAAGATGATCTTTCCCGCGTTTGGTTCCAAAAAGCCGGCGATCAGGCGGAGCGTCGTTGTTTTGCCGCAGCCCGAAGGCCCCAGCAGCGTAACGAACTCCTTGTCGTGGATCTCCAGATCCAGCCCATCCAGAATGCGCTGGCCGTCAAATTCCACCACAATATCCTGCAATGAAACGATTACCGAGTTGTCCATTTCCAAACAATGCCTCCTTAAATTCAGATACGAAAAAAGACAGGGCTCTTGACCCCATCCCCCGTACCAGGGCACCCGGTCCCCGCGCGTCGTCCATTATGATGCCGGATCTGCGCAGATTCTCTCTCCCTGTTTGCTTTATCTTAAACAATCACAGGGCAAATGTCAATCACTCCGACCCTGTTTGGCGAAAGTTTCCGATAATGACGAAAACAGGGGTAGAATTTGGAATATTTTTGAAAAAACTTTGTATTTTCTGTACAATATCCGCCATTTCATGCAAAACCAGGGGTCAAAAAACGCCCGGAGCAGAAGGACAAAGCCTCTGTTCCGGGCGATATACCGCCTGCGGGAACCGACAAGATCGGTCATCCGGTCGTTTTCCAGTTTTCTTCTGCGGGCAGAAAGGCATCCAGCAGCGTGCTGTCCACCCGGTAAACCGAAGCATCCCCTTCCACCATCATCCAGCAGCCGTCCGCACCCACCGCATAGCAGAGCGTCTGCACGCCCTGCGCGGTCTGCGCCTGCACGGTGACGTCCGGGGCATCCAGCCCGTACTTCTCTGGATCCGCGCCAGTCACCTGCTCTGTGACATAGCTGCTCAGCGCGGACAAAAGAGCCTGCACCGCAGTCTCATCCACATCTGCTTTGGGATCCCCTGACAGCCGCCAGACGGTCTGATATTCCGCCGGATCGCTGTCCGCGTCCTCGGACTCCACCGGCTCCGATACCGCTGCCAGGCAGATGGATGTGCCATCGCCGAGGGTGTAAGACACTGCTTCCAGCGCGGAGGAAACAAGTCCCGCCGGGTTGAACGCGCCAAACAGCTCTGCCTTTGTCATCTCAAAGCAGGAGCGCTTGGCCCCAGAGACCGTATAAACTGCGCTGTCGCCCATCTTTTGGACGTATACATCTCCGGTCACATCATTTTTTGCGCCAAAGGAGAACGTGCTGCTCTCTCCCGCTGCCGTGGCTGTCACTGTGACGACCGGCTCGGCCAGCCCATAGTCCTCCCCGCTTTCCGGCGAAAGCGCACGTTTGGCGTTCAGTGCACTGAGGGCCGTGACCATCGTATTGCAGGCAGAGCTGTCCAGATGATATTCCGGATCCTCCGCCAGCGTCCACGCACCGTCTGCACAGTCCAGCGTCAGCGTCTCCCCGGCGTAGGTCAGCACGATCCGGGTCAGTTCTCCCGATGCAAAGGCGGAAAGCGGGATGCTGCCCTGCGCCGCGGCACTGGCCGCCTGCTCTGCCTGCTCATTCTTCCAATCCAACAGCGCAAGCGCACCGCCTGCGGCCACCACAAGGGCCAGCAGCAGAAAAAGAGTGGTCTGTTTCTTTTTCAAGAACGGCACCTCCTTTTTGTTATCTGCGGCGGCGCAGCAGCACCACCACTGCGCCCGCAGCCAGAACCAGAGCTGGGATCACGATCACTACCACCAGCCCCAGCGCGGAAGCGGCGGCACTGCTGACCGTGATCGGCTCGGCTTCAAGGGATTTCGACTCGATAAGGATCGAACTGGACTGTCCGCTCAGCGAGGCTGCGCATCCCTGCAAAAAGGTCTTGTTGCCGGGCACGCTCTCATAGACCATTTCGTTGTCCATGTTGCCGCATCCGATCCAGATCACTTCCGCGCCGGTATCCTGATCGATTGCATAGGCAGCCAGCGCAAACGGGCCGTCCAGATCGCCGGATTCCTTTTCCACAGTGGTCATCTCATATCCAGTCACCTTGCTGTAAGCCTCGGCGGAGGTGGTCAGCAGCGGTTCGGCAAATACACCGTCCACTTCGGTCAGGGTGATCCCCTGCGCCATTTGCAGCAGAACCCGCCGGCTGGCATCGATGCCGTCCAGCGCGGTGCTTTCCTCGGTGTAGGAATAATCCGGCAGCAGATAGTACAGGTAGCCATACAGCGCATGATCCATGTCCCCTTCCACCACAAGGCCCTCGGTGCGGGTCAGCCCAAATTCTGCCAGAAGCGCGTCCAGGTTTGGGGTGCTGTAATAAGCATCGGTCGTGACCAAAAGCTTGCCGCCCGCTTTCAGATAGGCGCGCAGCTGGCCCATTTCATCCACCAGGCTGCCCGCTCCGGCAAAATCGCTGGCCGGACAGTTGATGATGAGCAGTCCACAGTCCTCCGGGATGGTGCTGCTGAGAAGATCGAGGGAGGCAGCCTCGATGTTCTGCGCTTCCAGCGCGTCGATCAGGGAAGCGGTAAGCGCCTGTTCACCGTGGCCGGTAGTGTAATAGGCATGGCTGGCCTCCCCGCTGGTCAGGCGATAGATCGCGGCGGTGATCTTGTTCTCGCCGCCAAAGGTCACGCTATAAGTGCCGGTATAATAGTAATCAGAATAGTCATATTCGTACAGCTCCGCACCATCCAGCACCGCGCTGTTCTCCCCAGCCGTCAGGATCAGGCTGCCCGCGCTGGAATTCTGCGCACCATACTGCGCGGCAAAGGTGGGATAGATGGCGGGATCCTTCTGTTCCCAGCGCAGATGTGCGCTCTCCGCGGCATAGCGGTCCAAAAGCTTGGTCAGGATGGCATCCTCGCTGCCTGTTTCGCACAGATAGTAGATGGTCACATCCTGCTCCAGACCCCGCACCAGCTCCAGGGAGGTATCCCCCAGCGTGTACAGGCCCGCTTCGGACAGATCGAATTCGGTATACTTGGACGGGATAGCCCGCACGACCAGATTGACCAGCACCGCCAGCACCACGGCGGCGGCCAGGATCGCCGTGGAATACACGCCGCTGCGGAACACTCGCCCGCCGTCCAACGGCGCAGGAGAGGAAAAACACTTTTTTAAGGAAAACTTTTTCATCTTCTCACCTCTCCCTCAGTTCCAGCGACGCTTCTCGATGCTCTGCGCCGTAAAAAACAGAAACAGCACCGCCACAGTCAGATAATACACCAGCGTGGGAATGGAAAAGCTGCTGTTGACAAATTCCTCAAACGGCGTAAAAAGGCACAGCGCATCCAGCACTGCGCTGAACGCCTCGGTCAGCCATGCGCTGCGCAGCAGAAACAGACCCGTCAGGCCCATACAGCAGGCCGAAAAGGTCAGGCAGCCCAACACGAAGCTGCGGCTGCGCAGACCTGCCAGCACCGATGCCGCCGCAGCAATGCCTGTAAAGGCCGCCAGTGCCACCGCGCTGCCTGCGTTGAACAGGGTACGCAGGCTGGGCATCATATAAGCCAGCAGCAGGACCGAAAATCCGGCC
>JBJERU010000054.1:0-113072 GCA_051882415.1 Faecalibacterium sp.
AATATCATAATAACGTCAAAAATTTTGAGATTACACAAAAAATGGGACAGTCTCTCAGATACTGCTGCCTTTTCAAGCTATGATATTCACCGGCCATATTTTACGCTCCATCCTTTGAGACTTCTGATACGTCTCGTTCGATACCTGAGACTTCCGAGACTTTTGCGACTTTTTATAGTTGCTTGCTGCTTGTCTTGGACTTCTTAGATTTCTGAGACTTCTTTGTGTCTATTATCTCATAAAGTGGAGTTGATTAGAATGCGGATGAAGATTGACCGCTTACGATTAGAATGCGGGTGAAGATTGACCGCTTACGTTTAGCGCATTCATTTTCCAGGAGGACATTTCTCTTACATACAAAAAAGGACGGCTTAAAAAGTCGTCCTCCCGCAAAAGCCAGCAGGCCGCTCAAGTTGCACCGCTGCATTGCTCTACCCTGCCTACTGGTAAAAGCATCTTTAGTATACCCAAAATCATGTTCTATGTCAATTGTCCATGCTTTATGCAAAACTAATCGCTTTCTAGGGGGGTAGATTTCCGTGGTCTTTAGCTGCGATTACTTTTTCATTTAAGGACTGCTTGACCTCAGGGGTGTGCTTTATCAATACACATAATCGTCAATAGCAATAACATCTGGTAGCGTCCCATTTTGACAGGTAACTAGAAGATAAGCCGCATCAGTAGGCACATTTGATTTAACCGTCAATTTATCATCCCAGCCTTTAGTATTAGTGCTACCTTTTTTAACCAACTCTTTTCCTGCCTCATCAGAGTAATACGCAAACCTCATAATTGTATTTTCGTTACCTATTGAATTTGTATTAATTTCTATTTTATTTAATCCTGTTACCCTAAAAGCAAAAACAGTATAATTATTAGAATCTTCCATGATACCATCAATATTTAAAATTTTACCCCAATATTTATCGACATAGGCTAAATTTTCATGTAAAGATTTATCTACGCTTTTCGCAACTGTAGGAATGCTTCCCCCCTGGCTTGTTACAAGAAGAAACTTTGCTCCTTTGGGTACTTTCGCTACGACAGAGTATTTATCAGACCATCCGCCGATATTCCGGGAACTTGCTTTTATTATTTTATTCCCATTTTCATCTTCAGAAAACAAATATCTTGTTATAGATTCTGGCGAACCAATTGTATTGCTTGAAATATTCAAAATTGTGCTATCATCTACCGGATAAATATAAACATTATAGTTTCTTGATTCATCGGAATCGGAGGTAGCTGTTTCTATCTTATTTTCATCATTAATTATAGAATGATATATAGTATTACAAACTGATAACGAAGCCTCACTTAATGACACAGCTTTTGCGCTTAATGTATCTGTTTGTGCATCAAACTCATTTTCGCTAGTTAAAACAATACCATTAGCACTGTTAGTAATATCCGAATCCAATAATATTGAAATCAATGCATGACCTTTACTTTTATCAGTAGAAACTATATCAATATGTCTTTGTTTAAAATTCTGTTCCCATTTATATCCAATATCATATTCCACCTCTTTATTATCTAATCCACAATAACATATGGAAAATGCATATTCTCCAGGAATCAATGTTCTATCAATTCCTAACACATCGAAATCATCAGCTATTTCAATAGAGTATTTATCCCCCTCAGCATTCATGTTATCTACAGATATATATCTAAAATATTTGTACTGCGAACAATCACTGTTTAAGTATTCTGAAGGATATCGGGTCAATTGCTTTTTATTTAACACCTCTGACTGAATCACTTCTACAATTTTATTTGCATATATTTCACATCCTTTTTCATTCGGATGTATCCCATCACTTGATAAATCATCATATTCCATTCCGCTTTCTCCAAAAGCTTCAATCATATCAGCATATGGAATACCATAATACTCACATACTTCAATGATTTGTTTTATTTTATTAGTGTAATCTTTTTGAGAACTCTCAAGAATACAAATAAGTTGGGCATCTGGATATTTTGTTATCGCAGCTTGCAGCATTGCCTCATATTTAGTAGAAAATTCACTGTCGTCAGTATCATTTTGTCCATAGCAAAAAATTATCAGGTCGAAAGTATTTTCAGCAGGAAGCGCATTTATTCTTGTATATCCACCGAATACATTTGTTCCACCCATTGAAACATTTGTTACATTGACATCGCTAGAATATTTAGTTTTTAGATTATCTGCAAGAAGCATACACCAATCATTATTTTCTGTAGCTCCTCCTAATGAGTCACCACAAACGAGCATATTTATGCTATAACCTTTTTCTATTTTATCAGAAAAAGAAAGTTTCGAATCGCTTGAAGTACTTGAATTACACCCACATAAAACACAGGATACGCTTAATAGTAATATGATAACCAAACCAAGTCTATTCAAAATACTTAACCGTCTATTTCCATCCATATCCCAATGCTCCTTTTACTCACATTATCGTTTCACTTTTTGCAGAAAATAATTTCCGAAGATATTCCTAATCAACCTAATTGTTTTATATAACACCTCCTTAAAAGACTGATTACGCAAATTGATAAATATAAAAATAATGTTTGACACCACAACACACATTACGATACGTACTATGAAAGAAAGCACTCCATTCCCACTCACTCTCTCGCAAAGAAAAATAAGCAATGCTGAGGTTACAATAGTTACAATAAGTCTATATCCATTTTCCCTTAACTTCTTTGATGCAGATTTTTTAAATCCATATTTATATAAATAATGTGTGAAAGGTGGTACTGCAATAACTAAGTTTGTTGCTAATGAAGCAAAATAAACACCAACTATTCCAAACATTTTGGCTAAAAGTATACTCAAAGCGAGATTTGCAAATCCAGATACAAGTTGAATATATCTTCCATAAACAAATAGGCCTTTTGCATCTTTGAAAACCCATGTAGCATATAGAGTATTACAAATATAATTATTAATCGTTATACAAAGCAGTACACTCATTGGTAGCTCAAATCCATTTCCCAACCAAATTTTAACAAAATACGGAAGTAGTGCTGAAAGGCATACTGTAGTAAAATACATACAATAATAATTAATCATATCTAGCTGATTAAATATTTTTAGTTCTTTTTCTGTGTCGCCTTCCGTAACAAGATTTCCAACACTAGCAGAAAAAGAATTTATCATTTGGTGTATTAGATTTGTGATTGCCGTCTGCACCATTATATAATTACTGATTACACCAACCATCGTAGTACTAACAAAGGAAGAAACAATCATATTATCAAAACTATTTCCCATAGTTGATGATATTTTAGTTAACATTATGGAATAGATATCCGTATACAATCTTTTTTTCTCGGTTCGTTCTAATTTTTCTAAGCATTTATCTTTTAACCATGGATATAGTTTAAAGCATCTAAATCTTATAGTAAATCCTTTAATTAGCGTAACGCTTATCTGGACAATATAATAATAATAATAATTCTTGAATATATACAAAACAATACCAGAAATGATGCTGTTAAATGCTATAAAACCTATATCATACTTTGCCAGAAGATATTGTTTTTGATGCGCTATGATTACAGTCTGAACATAAGAAAAAAACCAATATGAACAACATGTATTTAACAAATACATCACATAAATAACGTAAATATTTATATTAACATCCGCGTCGAAATTGACTAATTCAGACAAAAAAGGCACTAACCCTAGACCTATTATAAAAATTATGCTTCCAACTGCTATATAACACTTCTTATAAAAAGACACATATACTTTTAGCTTTTTTATATCATTCTCTGCAATAGGAGTGTACATATAAAAAACGATTGCAGTACCAATGCCAAGTTCCGTTAAGGATAAAACGGAAAGGATAGATGTAAACAAACCATTTAATCCCAAATAATCTTTGCCAAGGCAATATATAAAAATGGTACGGTCTAAAAATCTTGCAAGTATCGTAAAAATCTGTGTAATATTATTTCCTACAATAGTTAATATAGAATTCTTTGTCCTTGAATTACTATTCATAATTGAACTCTTACCTCATCCATTTAATAATTTTCAGTTTTGGGGCTAATATATACAAAACTCTTTCGATGAAAATACAAAATACGATAGTCATAATATATCTAAATATACTATTCCCTATTCCCCTAATATTCAAGGAAATCATTGTCATAAGATAACTTAGTATCCTGTTAATAGAGTGGTGGGCACAAAAAATAACGGTACTAATTGTCCTCATTGCTACAGCATTGCTTATCCTTGTTTCAATACGCAGGCTCAACATAAACAGAAATGAAACCACAAAGTAGTTCATAATATAGCAATCATTAGCATTTACTTCATAATCAACTAAGACATACTTTTCACCAACAAGCAATATTAATGATATTATCGTACCAATTGCTAGAACATCTATATTAAAATTAAATATACGAGTTTTCTGTTCACACATGATCTTTCCCATACACAGCCAGAACATAGAGATAGGAAAACTTAAATATATAGGCATATTAAAAATTCCACTATACCATGTAAGTATCTCTTCAATGATTGTTCCCTCTATATAAACATAATAATTGGTCGCTAAACATCCCAAAATTGCGAATATTATCGAGATTGTAAGAATTCCATAAAAGCTATATTTGTTTTTAGCCGAAAAATAAACAATTGTCATGCCGATAATAAGTGCTATCAAATACCATGATCCACCAAAAGTTCCTGTCATGATGAAACATCTGAGCAATCTGTAAAACAATTGTATTCCATGTGCATCTCTATTAGTGAATATCACCACAGGAAGTAAAACTATGCTCCATATAATATATAGCATAAAATTTCTCTTCAGGAAATCTACTAAAGTTTTTATAGAATATTGAGTTTTTTGACATTTTTCAAAGAAAAAATATGACGAACAGAGAAAGAAAAATGGAACCGAAGCCCTTAAAAATGGATATAAATATTCATTATACCTGGCTAATGGCTCTATATGAATTGCAGCCACCATTAATGACATTATCAATTTTTCTAAATCTATAAAATCATATGTTTTCTTTAACATTTTCTTACTCCTAAAGATTTTTCTGTTATGTGTTCAATCAGTTTAAGCGGCGAAAACTCGCCTTTATATTGATAATCAACTTTGTTTTTTTGTTTTAACCAACCAATATCAATCTCATTTAAATCTGTATATATTTTCATATATTCTGGATTGTAAAATTCGTACTCTTTGATTGATTCGTTATTAGTTAGTAATTTCTTGTTGTAACAAACCGCCTCATAATATCGAAGTGTTGTACCTTCCTGACCATCCTGAAGCATCTCTAATATACAATTAGCCCCCTGTATCTCATTAATTACATCTTGATAACTGGCATAACGATTTGTAAATACTCCATCGCAATCCACTTCACTTATTTCGTCCACAGAACCGTTAATTGTAAAATCACATATCACATTTTTTGCTGTCAGGAACCTATAAAGTTCACATATCTTCGTTGCTCTTCCTTTATTGTATCCAATGAAATAAATATCACTTTGTCTCATTTGCTTTTTATTTGTCACTGGCAATTTTGAATACATCTGATGAGTAAATTTAAACCCATAACGAAGAGAATCTCCCTTATCAAAAGTATATATATTCTTAAAATCAAGGTATTTAAAATACTCTTGAAATTTCATGGTATCTTTTTTTTCACAAGAATCTATCAAAACAACGCTCATTTTAATATTATTATGTTTTTGTAATTCTTTTAAATCCGCGAGTGGAAAAAAATCAAACGATGTATTAAAAAAAATTATATGATAAACTATATCAGCCCTGAATGGATATCTTTTTGCATAATTTTTATTTTTGATCCAGTAATCCTGATAAGGCAATCTAATTATATTATTGATTTTTTTACTAGTATGAATACGAAACAGAAAATATTCTAATCGATTTCTTAAATAACACACATTATCCCAGTCGATATAGGAAGGATTCTTCTTAACATCTTTAAACATTGCATTAACAAAACGATTACCATTAGTTGCTATAATAACTTTATCCATAGTACCTCTCCCCTATATCACTCTACGCAACAAATTATAGATTCTCGGACTAATATAAAGCAACAATCTTGCTAATTTTACTTTTAAACATAAATCAGACTCCAAGCTTTTAGATTGAAAATAGCATTCTCTGTATCTTTGTATATATATCCCTCTATATTCATCACTCAAATCTTGAAAACACTTTGAATCTGCCAAGTCCCTAATTGCCTCACTATTTCTAAGCATTAAAATCTTAACCATATCAGGAAATTGCTGCATTGCCATTTGTATATTATCTTCCACAGCATATATTTTATCTAGGAATCTCTTTTGATTAAGCGTATTCATAGTTCCATTTAGTCTGAATCTATAATAATATAAAGGTTCTGGTATACAAGCCACTTTTGCAGCTTTAATCAAAATCTGTGGGATTAGCATTGTATCTTCGAAATATCGACCTGGTGTAAAATATATTCCTTGAAACAGACTGCGCCTAAAAACCTTATCCCATACATAAGAATTAATTTTTTTGTCCTCTAAGGCAAGTTTAGCTGCCTCTGTTCCCGTATATATTTTAATATAAGAATCCACAAGTCTAGGCACCTTTTTTCCATCAAAATCATCATAATGTCTACACACTACAACATCTGCATTAAAATCTTCTATTGTCTTAATCATTTTTTCATACATAGTCTCTTCAATATAATCGTCACTATCTACAAATCCGATATAATCGCCTTTGGCAATCTCTATCCCTTTATTTCGTGCAATCGCTTGACCTTCATTCTGTTGATGTATAACAACAACATTTTCGCTTTTTTCTGCATATTGATCACATATTCTACCAGATGCATCCGTGGAACCGTCGTCAATTAAAATTAATTCGAATTCTTTGTATGTACTATGCAATATGCTGTCAATACATTCTTCTAAATAATCTTCTACATTATATACCGGTACAATTATCGACAACATAACATTATCCTCCTTCAGACTGACCGAAAACTTTGTTATGATTATAAAGTAACCCATTTGATCTACATTATATTAATAACTTAGATATAGCATCCTAAAACCACCCGCAGTAAATCAAACACCAATCATCAAAATTTATTGGATATCTTCGTTGTTAATATTGGTCTTTGAAAAACTCATAATTAAGTACCATGGAATTACTTTTACTTGCTTACAGTTAAATGGAGCAGCGTCGAGGGACATTCCAAACAGTATACGACATTTTTCTCGCCTACATCTTCTATTTCTTAGCTCATCAAAGAAGCTGCGAAAGCAATTCCTCCGCTTCCTACTATTGATTTACATAGTAAAACAAAGTACAATAAAGGATATGCATAGCTTATTGCTGCCCCATAGTTAATTGACTTCGTTCTACATATTCGAGCTATCGAATACTCTTGAGAGCAAAATCCCATGGTCAAAATGTATATTGTATTATAATACTCTCTAAATCTTGCACCTTCGCCAATAGTGTAATCAGAAATTACAAAAATGGTCGCTAAAATTACAAGATGTCTAATCATGTATGTAAATTTATAATCGTTGTTATCTAACTCGATTTCAGAATTAACATACCTTTCTTTTTGTCGAGCTGTATATTTTAAAGTAATCCATAAAATAACAAGATTAACTATAAAGCCAGCTCCTATCTTAGTCGTTATAGAATATGAGTAACGGGATGATATCATAGTCATTACTTTTATCAATATCGGTGGACCTACAACTAATAAACCAATTGATAGAATATTCATTGAACGTAAAGCTTTTCCTATTTTAGAATTTGGCAGCCCATAAAATATCATAATAATTGCTGTTATAGCTGAAAAATGAAATAATGAGGCAATTAGTATTGTGATGAAATATTTTAAATATTTTTCTTCGTATATGTACTTTATTCCAAAAAATACAATTGATACAGCTAAAGACTGTCTCATTATATTACACATATTTCCCCATTGCCAAAATACTATGTAATACATCACCGCTGGAATGATATTAATTTTATCTTTGAAATTCCAAATACCCACTAACACAAAGAATGAAGTTAAAACTCCATATATTAGAAATAAGACCCTATATGTCCCAAATATTTTGTAGGTAAAATAGCATAGGATAATAAATGATTTTTCATGATCACTCCACAAAAATGCACTAAGTAAACTATTTTGCGATCCCAACTTAATAACCCATTGTGCATAATTATATGTATCCAAGCCATAATTAAAACGCATGCCAACTGTAAATCCAGAGATAAGAACAGCAATAAATAGTAAAAATTTTGAATTATATTTACATGCCATAGAATAACACAACACTAGAGCCATGGCTTGGACTACCAGAAAAATAGCCCCTATAAAACCGCTAAATGTAATACTTGCACCTGTCATATAATAGATTCCTTTACTTTACAATATCAATAAAATTCCAAATCTACGTATCAACTTTACTGTTCCAGCGATTCCAATATTTTTTCTACTATCAATATTTTCGACACATCTTCTTTTAGCTATCTTAATGCATTTGATTACTTCTCCAATATTTGCTTGTTTCAATCGCATAATCCTCATAATAAATAGACAATATGAAATCCATCTAAAGGATATTGGCAATAACAACCACTTAACTACAAACAGATTAGTCATGATATTTTCCTGATTAGTCTCCTCACTATCTCTAGTCTTCTTGCTAGGAGAATGAGTCACTTTAACACCAGGATAAAATACTATTTTCTGCCCATATGAATGGGCTAGCATAGCAGCATAAGACTCCTCAGATCCATACATTAATTTCTCCGGGTACAAAGTTTCTCTAAGAATTTTACTTTTTCTGATCATATGCGCTGCGCCAATAAATCTAAAATTATCTCGCGGTTCTGTATGAATCTCAGGTCTAAAGTTTGTAAAGTTCTGATATTCTTTATGACAGCTATCATATATATTGACTGCTGCAATAGAAATTAAAGGATTTTTACACATGTATGCTATTAACTTATCTAATGATTCACTACTATCATTAAAATAAGCATCATCGTCAAGAAAAAACAAAAACTCTCCACTTGCACGTCTTACACCCTCATTTCTTCCTCCAGCAACACCGAGATTTGTTTTTGCCTGAACTAAACTTAGCACAAAATTATTCGGAACTGTTAAGGTATCTAACATCTCTATTGTTCCATCTGTTGATCCATTATCCACGATAATAAGTTCTGCGTTTTGCTTCGTGATGTTAAAACAGGATTTAATAGACTTTAGTAATTCATCCTTTCGGTTTCTCGTTATAATAATTAATGAGATGATAATATCTTTTGCCATCATCTTGTCCCCCTCAAATAATATTTCAATGCTTTGAATATGTTTTTTACGGTAGATAGGAATTTAATAGTCGCTATATAAATAAAACTATCGTTCTCACTTAAAATCTCTTGATAGTCATTATAAATTTATCATGATCCGCTCATAGCAACGATATATCTAAATCGCCTCTTTAGTACATCATAAATTAATTTTCTAGCTCTTTCTGTACAGATTATTATTCAATGTTTTTAGAGATAATTTTTATCCAGGAACTTATTATTCGATGTGCTAATGTGAAATTTGGCATTACGATATTCCCTAATTAACACAGGAAGCTTTTATTTTAGCACACCCGCAACGACTTCTTCCAATCTCCCCTGCTTAGCTTGGGGATTAAGACGTTCATTTAGAAGCTGTTATAAACTTAATATACGCAATATTTTGTATTGCCTTCTATCAATTTTTTTATATCCTCTATATGTTGTTCTGCAATATTTTCAATTGTGTATCTCTTAATTTTTTCGAGATTTCTTTTTCCCATTGAAAACAACTCTGTGCTTTCAAGACATTGTTTCATTCTGTAATACAAAACATCCGCATTCTCCACTGGAACAATATAACCATTCATCCCATCTTGAATCAATTCTGACGCAGCGATACACCGTGTTGTCGATATTACCGGCAATCCTACTGCCATTGCCTCATTAATAACAAGGCCCCATACATCTTCTCGCGTCGGAAGAACAAATAGATCGGATGCTTTGTAGAATGAAAAAATTTCATCTTTTTCGACAAAGTCAACAAGCCTTACGTTTTCATAGCCATATTCTTGAATGAGTCTCTCGTACTCCTGCTTTTCAATTCCACCGCCAATGATAAGCAATTGGCTGTTTTCATCCAAATCTCCCCAAGCACTCAACAGAATGTCAAACCCTTTTCTGGGAATAAATTGCCCTACCGAAACAACTGTTTTTCGTCCTTTTAATCCTAAATTCTCTCGCATAGTTTTCTTTTCTGCAATTGATAGTGGTCTATCCAATATATCATTTGTGTGCAAGGAAGAAAAAGGATGGAAGCAAATCGTTCTTTTATTTGCTCCATAGAACTCGAAATATCTTGCTGCATGCTCGCCACTTGCAAAACATAAGCTCGCGTGGGTAACATAATACCGCTTAACTACATTCTTAATTTTTGTTTTTAATTTCCTGCTCTCTGGTATAAAAGCCCCATCGCAATTGATAATATATGGTATATTTTTCTCTATACATTTCCTTAAGACTTTTCTTGCATAGGGAAGATACCAATCATAGCCAAGGACCACATTATACCGATTAATTTCTTTGATACATTTCTGAAAATATTGATTGTCTTCTTCAACGTCCAGAAGATGATAGCCGAATGTACTTTTTGAAGAAAAAAACTTTTCATTTCGATTGTCATCCTGTGAAAGTCCAAAAAAGACATCCAGTTCAAATGCTTTTGCCAATTCAGAGAACACAGCTACTCTATAAGGTGCAGGAAAAGAACTCAGAACTAGTATTTTAGGCATCGGATTTTATCCTCTCTATGAATTGCGATGGGTTGTCAATAACGTCCATATAAGTATTTAGCCGATCAGAAGGCATATTCCACCAACTTATCTTTTGAAGCTCTCGTTTTTGATTTTCCGGAAACCGGTCTCGTATTTTCCTTGCGGGATTACCAGCCCATATCTCGTATGACCCGACATCTTTTGTGACCACGGAACCCGCACCAATAACCGCACCATCACCAATTGTCACCCCAGCTAGTACAATCACTCTTGCGCCAATCCATACATCGTTTCCAATGTGCGTTTCCTGAAATGTATTGAAATACTTCTTCTTATATGGAAAGCCTAGTCCCTCTTCCTCGGGTCGTGTGCAGTAAAAGCTTAGTGATGTCCCAACCCAGTTTATTGGATGATTTGCTCCACCAATATAGCAATCCTGCGATATTGAAGTATACTTTCCAATTTCTGAATCGGCGACAAAGCTATTTGGACCAATATAAGAAAATGCGCCGATTCTTGAGCGATAAAATTTGGCCTTTGAATGAATCTTAACATTATTATCAACCGTTGCATTCTGCAGAATCGCGCTGATTGCAACTCCATGCTTACGTTTCCATGGGATACTTATAATATTGTCTAGCAGAACACGCATCCGCCGTCTACTTAAAAACATTTTTCCCATCCTCCGTACTGATATCATCCAATCTTTTACTTTATACAAGATTGATTCGTCACTAATTGGCACACTCGTAATTCTATTTCAAAATTCTCTTCTTATTCTCTTGATGAAATACTTGACTTTGAGAGGAATCATCGAGTGTAGTTTATCCTTTCGCCCTACAACAGGCAGCAGCTTATCTTCCATGTAACTTGAGGATGTATTCATCCCATCATAAAAAGAATTTCTTTCCTTTGGTCTGTGCGTTGGATGTTGAAGATTGGTTTGGTATCGGACAACTTTTTCAATATCAACGGTTCTAATTTCTGCCTTATCAATCAACTGGTCTAGCCAGCGCTGTCCTTTCACCGTATTAATTAACACCGCAGATACTCCGTCTTTTCGATAGAGCTCTGGATAGCTGCGCTGTACTCCCCAGAAATCCCCCAGTGTTAAATCACTTATCCGTTTCAGATTTGCGTAGTTGCAGTCATAGCAACACTCGCGGTAATTCAATCCCGTCATAAAAGACTTAATGTATGGATCATTAGAGGAGAAATATTGTTCTCTTTGATTATCATAAACAATTTTTCCGTGGTTTCCCCAACCAGCTTTAGATTTAGCTCTAAAATGATATGAAGCAACACTTCTTCCCTTTTGGCTTTGCAACCACAGTACATATTTTTCAAATAGAAGCGGTGACGACACACCATGACATATCACATCGACGCAAAGCAGATTTTCATATTCCTTGCCTAAAAATGCCTTCAACCCTGCAATCTGACAAGCTGTGCCGGAATAGAGAACAATCCGTCCCTGGGTCAGATAATTCCTTGTGCGCGTATAAGTATCGACTGTATTACTTTGAACATACTTGCTTCCTTGCAGTCTGAACAATTCATCTTTGCTGCTGATTTCAATATGATTCACATGATTCACATCGGCGAACGCTACGCCAAATACAACGCCGTTCTTTTCAAGCACCAACTGTGCTAATCCCGCAAAGGCACCTCCGGATGTGCTGTGACTGTTCACCACCTTATCATTCAGATGAAATGCGACTGCTGTGCTACATTCCGGTACGATATTTTCCTTCGCTTGGGGACACGCCCTATCACATAGGCCACAGTTAATACACAATTGCGAATCCACCGATGCAACTAAAAAACCTTCATTATCCGGTTGCATTTTAATGCACTGAGAGGGACATCTTTGTTCACATGCTCTGCACCCTGTACATGTCTTATTGGTAACTGAAATCATATCTTCCTCTTTTCGAGAGCATTCACAAGATACTTAACCGACTCTTCTCGAAGTACATGCAAACGCTCATCTACTATCTGCCAATCGATTGGCTTCAATTTTTCGACACTTTGCAGCTCATTTGTAATAATCATGCGATCCTCAATTTGAAACTTTTGCTGCAAATCGAGTAACCGCAAGTTTTGAGTTTTCCCTACTTTTGGGAACAAGCAATACAGCTTATGGTATAGAATACTAAATACGGTACAATGAAAGGAATCCGTAAACACATATTCTGCTCCTTTGATCAACTGAATGAAATCAGCAGGAGAAGCATCATAAATACGGATATCACCAAATTCCTTATCGTATTTTTCTATATAATCAGAATCCAAATAAGGAAATGTTACTACCATCAGCCCATGTTTCTTTGCATAACATTCCACAAGCTGTCGCTGTGCTTTGTCACCGCGTAGGATATATGCAAAAACGTATTTTGTATTCGGGTCAACTATAGGCTCCGGCAAAATGGCGTCCCATTTTTCTCTTGGCAGAGCAAGTGTAGGGTCCAAAACGGTCTTACAGCGATTATCACCCAAAATCCGATTCAGAAAATCTGAGCCCGGCTGTTCTCTACAAGAGATTCCATCAAAATCAGCCAGATTCTTTTTGATTGTTTCCGCCGTTTCAGCATCACACTCTGTAACGCCAATGCTTGGAGCGTAGGCAACTTTCACCTTTTCACTCCCAGCAAACCTCAGCCAGTAAATATCCTTCACATCGGATAATACAGGATTCCATATCTGATCACTTCCACAAATATATCCATCATACTCATTTAAGCTATCTTTTATTGTCTCAGCCGTATATCTTACCTTTGAGAGATGAAGCCTGTCCTCAACAAACTTCTGTAAAGCAGCATTTCTTTCCTGAAAACCCTTAGATGCAAATTTCCATCTGATTTTTTTCAGTGTTTTTCTAATCCCCCATCGTCTTAGTTTGTCAAATAGATTTCCAGCCGAAGCCATTTCACCATACTGATCCAGGATTTCATACTCAACATCTGTATTTGTATTAATCAGTTCTTGTAGAGCATATGCCTGGAGTATCGATCCGTAATTTCCTCTCCACCAAGTTAAACCCGCAACCTTCATATTACTTTTCTCCCTGTGTAGCACTTATATAGTACTTGCGCATTTCCTCAGCAATTGCCCGAACATCATATCTTCGATCCACCATTTTTTTGCGACACATTGCAGAAGCTTCATTTCTTCGCCCCCAGCTTCTCTCTGCCGCTTTCAGAATAGTGTCCGCCCATAATTCATTTGAGACCTCCAACGACAAAAACTCTACCGCATTCGCCGCATTCGCCGGCACCTTGCTACTGGTTACACAATTCAATCCTGAAGCTTGGGCCTCCAATAAGACAACAGCAAACCCTTCAAAATGTGAAGGAAGTACAAAAACATCCATTGCTGACATCAAGCGTGGTACATTATCGCTTTGCCCATAGAAAATGACCTTATCAGAAATACCATACGTTTGAACCATTTTCTCTATATTGGGGCGCTCTCCTCCATCACCAATCAGCAGCAGTTTTGTATTATTGTTCTTTCGCAAAACAGCTCGATAGATTTCTATAAGACGCGGATGGTTCTTTTGATAATTGAAATATCCGATATGGCCAATAACAATGGTATCATCCGAAATGCCTAATTCCGCTCTGGCTAAGTGTCTATCTGTTGATGAAAAAGCCATTCTGAACGTGTCAGTACCATTATTAATAATTCTGAAGGGCTTTTTCTTGAACATCCATTCACCAGCCTCTTTGGAACAAGCAATCGCATGCGTATAATAATGCTCAAAGAGTGGACGAACTAAAGGCTCTAATCTTGGATGATTGCACATAGTATTATGAGAATGAGCAATTCTTACTTTAGCTCCTCCCAATTTCGCTGCCATTAGCTCTGGAAATATCATCCCACTATTTCCATGAACATGGACAACATCATATCCATTCTCTCTGATTAATCGTGCGAGTTTCATAACATATGCAGGCAGATTCTTATCCCGATTAGGTATTACCCAAAAAAGCCTTCCGGCATTCTCAATATGCTTCTTAATGCTATCCTCAAAAATTGAGCCTGTCGCAAAGTCGATCTGTATTTGATTCTTGTCAATAAAATCGAAATAGGAAAGCATTACATTCGTAACACCTGTTCGTTCCATTGCCTTCGCAATCATCAATACCTTTATCATTTCCATTACCCTACGCTTTCAAATCTCCCTGTGCCTTCATAGTTATTCCCTTTTTCTCGCATTCAAAAATCTTTGCATCTACTAAGAAGCGGTACCAGTATGCTTGCAAAAAATGAAATATCCTTCCCTCTGGACCATCAAGGAATCCCAACCTTATGTAGTAACGATAAATGTAATACAAATGCGCCCGGAAGAACTTCGGCAATCTGTAGTAGCCACCGTTCTTTACTACACGCTTCATCTTAGCCTGCCCGGATGATGTCCCATCTTGTTCCAGGCTTTCATCCATAGCCTTTTCTAGCGTCATCTGGTGATCCAGAACCTCACGGTTGCTGTACCAGTTGTGCTTGGCTGTCCACCATTCCAAATCTTTCTGATTATTATCAATCAAATCATGCTTGAATTCGACTGTCGTTCCTTCAGACAGAATCATGTGTTCATCCATGATTTTCATCTCACAGGACGCCTTTCCTGTGCGGAAGATACGGAGCAACAACTCTGGATAGCGTCCACCATGTTTGATCCAGCGTCCCATGAAATAGACTCTACGACGAAGGATAACTCCGTTCACAGGCGCCGTAAGTTGAGGGAGTTTTTCATCAATTTCCGCAGCGAGATCTTCCATGATTTCTTCATCGGCATCCATACGCATAGACCATTCTGTGTCGATGCCTGTGTTCTGAAGACCCCAGTTTAACTGATCCGCATAAGAAATCCATTTGTTCTGATAAAAGTCCAATCTCGAACCAATTTTCTGAAGCGCTGCATTCAGTTCCTTACACAGTGCTTCCGTGCCATCTGTACTGAAGCTATCTACAATTACAAATCTCTTTGCAACTCCACGAAAGGACTCCACACACTTGCGAAGATTCTTTTCTTCATTTTTTGTTAATATAACAACGGTTAAATCAGTCATCGCCAGCTCCTCACAACCTCTTAATCACTCTCGCCGGATTACCAGCAATCACACAGTTGTCTTCAAACTTCCCACAGACTACCGCGCCGGCACCGACAACGCAGCCATCGCCCAGCACAGTCCCCTTCAAGATGATACTATTGCAACCAATAAAGCAGTTCTTACCAATTACAATCTCCCTGCTCGGCACCAGATCACTGTCTCCACCATTTTCATCTCTCAGCAGTTTATTTCTCGCATCTGCTTCAATGGGATGGAAATCGTTGTCCAGAATCTTGCAGTTGCCTCCGATGCAGGTATTTTCCCCTATCGTGATCTTCTTACGAGCATAAATCGTTGCACCACTGATACCAACGTTATCCCCGATTTCAATCACTGCCCCCGGAGCGCGGGTAACAATGATCGTCCGGCTGTAGAGACCAACCAGATTGCTTAGAAAGCTACTCTTTATCGTAACGTTCTCACCGATCTTGAGCTTGGCACCGCCTTTGTTGAAGATAACTGGTACACCCTTCAGCAAGAGGTTCTTTCCATATTCAACTTTCGTCATCTTCATAACCAGTTTGAACCAGTTACTGTTCATTCCTCTCGCCTCCTGTCACAGTTCCAATATCTCCTCAGCATACCGATTAACGCTCACATCTCTGGTCAATTTCTCTTCCAGATACTTTCGTCCATTCATACCCATGTGTTTCACTTCAGCACTGTTAGCGTTTTCTATGTACCAACGGATAATATCCGCCACTTCAACGTAGTCCCCCGGCTCACAGCATTTACCGCAGTTACACTCCTCGATCAGCCCTCGAACCTCGGTTCCGCTTTCCAGCACACCGATGACTGCTTTCCCAGCAGCCATAATGCCGTATGCTTTAGACGGACAGGAAACGCCTTTTATACCCTTGGCATTCACGCACCAGTGGACATCACCAGCATTTAGACTGTAAACAAGATCCTCTTTGTCCTGGTATGGAATGAAAACGATATTCTCAAAATGATGCTTTTTGCTGTACAGAACCAGCTTATCCAGCACAGAACCAGCACCTACAAATGCGAATACAATCTCTCGCCCATCTTTGGTCTTTGGGCCTTCCTCATACACGCCAGTCAGCGTGTACCCCTTGCGGAATTGCTTTAGAACCTTGATGAGCTTTTCCAGGTCATAGTACAAACCGATGTTACCGGAATACATGATGACGAACTTGCCATCCAGTCCATATTGCTTCTTGAACTCGACTACCTTCGGATGATCTTCCGGCAATGGATAGATTTCGTTTTCGTCAATCCAGTTATTGATCATGACCGTCTTGGGTACTTTCTTGCCTGTAAATCGCTTCTCAACAGTCTCGACAAGATCGCGTCCAACCGTGATAATAAGGTTGCTCCGCTTGCAACTGAATTTATCAAACCACATCATCACATCTGTGATGATCTTGTTTTTGCTGTATCCGACCGCCAAGACCTGCTCCGGGTTAAAGTCCTGGATATTGTAGATGTACTTAGCGTGTTTTACCCATTTTCCCCATACGCCAAGCAAGCCGCCTAATATAGGCGGCTGCGAAATGGAAAAAACATAATCCATCTTCCCAACCTTAAAAGTCGCCGCCATCGCTCCAAAGAAATACGACACGATGTTCTTGATACGACTCCTCTTATTGGTTTTGCTGAATTCCGGCACTCCGATGCGAAGCACCTTTACTCCGTTGATATTTTCTTCGTAGTATTTTTGAGTTTTATATTTATCTTCAATGGTTCCAAGATAAGACGGAACCACACAAATCACGGTAATATCAAACTTGTCCAGCATTCCTTCCGCGAGTTCACGAAGAATCTGACCAGTTGATGCAGTATCCGGTATGTAATAATGTGCATATATGAGCAGCTTTTTCTTTTCCATCTCTGCATCTCCTTCCTCTGTGTATTTCATTTTCCCTACCACCTTTACTGGTCAGTCTCTGCCGAACAGATCCCTCGTATAAACCTTTTCTTTTACATCATCCAAACTTACATCGTATCTATTAGCGATGATGGCATCGCTCAGTTCTTTGAACTTCTCTAAGTCGTTGACTACCACTGATCCAAAGAACTTCTCGCCATCTTCCAGTGTCGGCTCGTAGATGATCACGGTTGCCCCCTTCGCTTTCACGCGCTTCATGACGCCCTGGATGCTGCTCTGTCGGAAGTTATCGGAGTTACTCTTCATCGTCAGTCGGAATACTCCGATGACCACATTCTTCTCATGTTGCTTATCCCACTGGTTGTCCTCGCCGTATCCGTAGTACCCGGCAAGGCGAAGCACCCGGTCTGCAATGAAGTCCTTCCTTGTCCTATTACTGTCCACAATGGCGGACATCATGTTCTGAGGAACGTCAGCATAGTTTGCAAGGAGCTGCTTCGTATCTTTCGGAAGACAATAGCCACCATAGCCGAAGCTCGGATTGTTGTAGTGTGTTCCGATACGAGGATCGAGGCACACACCCTCAATAATCTGCTTTGTATTCAGGCCCTTGCTTTCAGCGTAGGTGTCGAGTTCATTGAAGTACGCGACTCGCAGAGCCAAATAGGTGTTAGCGAACAACTTGACCGCCTCGGCCTCAGTGAAACCCATGAACAACGTGTCGATTTTCTCCTTAATCGCACCTTCTTGGAGCAATTCTGCGAAAGTGCGCGCCGCCTGTGTCAGCCGCTCGTCCTCTGCATCCGTCCCAACGATTATCCTGCTGGGGAACAAATTATCGTATAGGGCCTTCGACTCTCTCAAAAACTCCGGGCTGAAGAGGATGTTCTTACAGTTGTATTTCTCCCGGACAGAAACCGTATATCCAACCGGCACCGTGGACTTGATGACCATGATGGCATTCGGATCCGCTTTCATGACCAGCTCGATCACATTTTCCACAGCCGTCGTATTGAAGTGCTGGGTAACGGAATCGTAATTGGTCGGAGCTGCAATAACAACAAAGTCCGCATTGCTATAGGCGCTCTCGGCATCCAGCGTTGCGGTCAAATCCAGTTCCTTCTCAGCCAGGTATTTCTCTATGTACTCGTCCTGAATCGGAGACTTCCGATTATTGATAAGCTCCACTTTTTCCGGGACGATGTCCACGGCATAGACCTTATTGTGTTGTGCCAGCAGCACCGCAAGGGATAATCCCACATAGCCGGTACCGGCAACTGCAATCGTGTGCTTCTTCATGCTTACTCCTCTATTTGGTAGGAATGTTTTTATATAAAGCTGTTGTTATCATCTGAGATGATATTCACAACGTAGAATCTGCAATCTTCATCTTGAGCCTCAATGTGTTTATCACTTCATGGACAGGTCTATCCGAAAATGTTCATTTTCATTTCAGTGGGTTTTTCAGTCCGAGAAATGTTCATTTTCGGCTTCAAAACCCTCATCTATCCCCGAAAAGCCATCAACTAAAGTTCATAGGGTAAACCCCTAGGCCTGTTGATAAATCATTGAAAACAACAATTCGGTTCTCCCATAGGTCTTAAACTGTAAATGAGCATTTTCCGGGCCTCTATCCCTTCAATTTTTCCCTATGATTCTTTAGGGTAGACCTCTCCTAATCTCTATATCATCTATCAAAAATCCTTGATATTACGGCATTTTTTCGTTTTCTTCTTATCTTCTTCCAACCCAATTCCATGTTCAAAATGTATTTATCACCATTCCCAGACCTCTACCCGAAACGAAAAAATCCATGTTTTCCGCCTCATCCATTTCATGTAAAAATGCTCCCTTACACTCCATAGCCCACGAAATAGTCCTTTCCATTTCATTTGAAAATGTACTTATCACTATCCGCAAACCTGTACCCGAAACATCATTTTCCGGCAATAATGAATGATTTTTGCGGTCATCATAGCCTACGAAAACTCGACTGAAAATTTAGGGTAGACATTCTCATTCTGTTACTGTCCACGATGGCGGACATCATGTTCTGCGGGATATCTGCATAGTTTGCGAGGAGATGCCCAGTGTCTTTTGGTAAACAGTAGCCGCCATATCCAAAGCTGAGATTCTTGTAGTGTGTTCTGATGCGCGGGTCAAGGCGTGCGCCCTCAATGCTTTGCTTCGTATTCAAGCCTTTCCAGCCCGCATCTTGCGCTTGTCGCGGTTCGGGTGTTTGATCCTGTCCGATCTGAGCACCAGCAGCCTCCAACCGGCTGCACAAAGCACAGTCGCAGAGCGCAGTGTGATCAGGCTTTGATCCGGGCGCTTGTAAGGCTGAATGAGGGAATTTTGATCTGGGCTGGGGGGCATCTCAAACCAGCGCAACCATCTGGTGCACCGTAGACCCGAGCGGAGTATACTGGCAGTATCATCTGAAAGGAGCTGCCAGAAATGAAGCAAAAATACTGTGTTGGCAAGCATTGTTCGATCGTCAGAAGTCAAAACTGCCGTCGGAGTGGAGAGGTTCTCTTCTGCGCACCCATTTCAAACACGCAAGTGGGAGGAGCAGCATGGAAATGACAGAAACTCTCCGGGCAGAGCGTCCCCCCGAAGTGACCATCATCCCTGCAACAAAGCTGAGTTTGCAGAATAATGCTCTGCTAAAGGACAGGACCCGTGTTCGAGTCGCTGCTTACTGCCGTGTTTCCACGGACGATGAATCCCAGGAGGAGTCTTTCGCGGGACAGTGCCGATATTTTACGAATTACATTACTTTCCACCCGGGCTGGACGCTTGTAGGCGTTTTTGCGGATCATGGAAAGAGCGGGACCTCCAGAAAAGGCCGTACCGATTTCAATCGCATGATGGAGAAAGCCAAAGCTGGCGAGATCGATTACATTATTGCAAAGTCGATCTCTCGTTTCGCACGAAACACAATCGATATCCTGAGCTGTACCCAGGAGCTGCGCAGGATGTCTCCACCGGTAGGGATCTTCTTTGAAAAAGAGCATCTGGATACTCTGGATGCCAAAACAGATATTTTTTTATCGCTGTACAGTGGTTTTTCTCAGGGGGAAAGCCAGAGCATCAGTGAAAACATCCGTTGGTCTTTTCAAAAAAGATTTCGTGAAGGGAAAACCACTGTAAGTCCCAATCGGATCCTTGGCTATCGCAAGGGGAACGATGGCCATTGGGAGATCGATGACGCGGGTGCGGAAATTGTGATCTGCATTTACCGGCGATTCAATGAAGGCACAAGCGCCAGAAAAATCGCGCAGGAACTGAATGAAAAGGGATATAAAACAAAGTACGGAAATCCGTGGAAAGCAGATAGTGTGTACCGGATATTGGAAAATGAGAAATATGCCGGAGATATTATCAGCCAAAAGACATTCACAGAGAGCTTTCTGACGCATAAAGCCGTCAAAAATACGGGGGAGGCGGCACAGTATTATGCCCCGAATCATCATCCGGCCATTATCCCCAGAGAGATGTGGAAGAAAACGCAGGAACTTCTCTTGCTCCGGCGTGGAAAACGAAAGCTTTCGGATGTGGAAGTAGGGGAAGAAAGGATCCTTATCGGGCAAAACACCAGCGATCTGAACGGGCAGCAGATCGGAAGAGCGATGCTGGAAAACGGAAAAAGGGGGACGGATCCGGAGCCGTTCCATCTGCTGCGCTGTGCTTGTGGAAAGAAAATGAAACGGATGACATACAAAAAAGTGTGTTATAAAAACGCCTCTTCTTCCTTCCCCAATAGTCGATTGGAACAAGAAAAAGAAAGGTACATCGTGCAATATGCTGTTTGGAAATGCCCCGGGGCGAATGGGAAGAATGGTTCGGCCCACAGTCCCTGCAAAGCGCGGACGCTTCCTGAATCGAGCATAGAGCAAAGCTTTATGGAGATGCTGTATCATCTTCGTGCGGACTATCTCCTGCGCCAAGATGGATCGGATATCGCGCAGGGATTTTCCAGCCTCTTCCAGAACATTCCGGCCCAAAAGAGAAACAGCGGTTTCTTGCAGCAGCAGCTCCACCTGATCGACCTGGAGCTGGACGAGATAGGGCAGGAGCGTCAGGAGATCAGCGCACAAGCACAGCACTGCCTGGCATTGATGGAACGGTATCCAAGTCAATCGATCGAATATAGCAGATACGCATCGATGTGTACCCAATACAGGCTTCGGATCGATGACCTTACGGAAGCCATGGATAAAAAAGCCGCAGAGCGGGAATCGCTGCGGCAAAGCTTTGATAAGATCGAGAGCATGAGGCGGAATTACGAAGCCTTTCTTGGGGAGTTACAGGCTTTACCCGATAAAAGCATGGTAACGTATGAGGAGAAAAGAAACTTGGATCAAAGGGCGGAGCTTTCCAGACAGAGTGCCGCAAAAAACCGTGGGAAGGACAATAAAGCAAAAGATGGCGCCGCAGCATGGAGCGAGTATGGGCCGCTGAAGTTTGATGAACGCATCTTCCGTTCCTTTGTCATCAGCATGAGAGCAGAAGGGGATTCGGTCTGCTATGGAATGTCTTTTGGCTTGATGATATCCAGTGCAGGGAATAGCCGGCCGTTTCGCGTGTTAGAAGGAGAGAAGGGAGAGGACAGAAAATGAACGTGAAATCGATCGCTCGCTCTGCCAATGAAAGCATGACGCAGGATGCGTCCCAATATCGGGTGCTGCGTACAGCAGCCTATATTCGCGTATCCACCGATACGAATGATCAAGCGGATTCTTATGATGTCCAAAGAAGGTATTTCGAGAAAATGCTGGATGAACATCAGGAACTTGTGTCCGCCGGCATCTACTCGGACTATGGCCTGTCTGGAACGGAATGCAAAGATCGAGTTGGATATCAACGGCTGCTCCGGCACTGCAAAGAAGGAAAGATCGACCGGATCGTTACAAAATCGATCAGCCGCTTCAATCGCAATACCCTCGAGTTTTTAAAAGCCCTGCATCTCCTGGACGAGTACCACGTAACGATATTGTTCGAGAAGGAAAACATCGATACCGCCTTTCACAACGATCATCTGATGCTGATAGCGCTGGCCGCCTCTGCACAGGAGGAAAGCCAATCCATATCAACAAATCTTCTGTGGGGGAATCAGAAGCGGACCCAAAATGGGGAAGCGGTCAATCGCATCATCTATGGCTATCGATATGCGGAGGAGTATGAGATCCTTCCAACGGGGTATCCCATTCGTAAAGTGGAGATCGTGGAAGAAGAGGCAAAGGTGGTGCGCCGGATCTTTGAAGAGGCAGCAGCAGGGAGCAGTTATATTGATGTGGCCCGCAGGCTGAACCGGGAAGGGATCCCGGCACCCCAAGGGCGCTGCGGAAAAAAGAAAGGGGATGATGATCGGCAGGCGGCTGGCCGCCTGAAAGAAGGGCTGTACATAGGGTGGACCGGGCAGCATATCAGCCGGATCCTGAGGCTGGAACGGTATTGTGGGGATGTCGTCATGGGGAAAACCTATGCAGTGGATAACCTGACCCATAAAAGGAAGCGAAACAATGGGGAGATGGACAAGGCATATATCAAAAACCATCACCCGCCCATCATCAGCAGAGAACTGTTTGAGCGAGCGCAATGTGTTGTGGAGCGCAATTGTGCAAGATACCAGCAAGGACATGGGGGCAACAGGACAGAACATCCCTATTCGGGAAGGCTGGTGTGCTGCCGCTGTGGGCGGTTTTTCCATTATGCCGCGGGCAGCTCTGCCAAAGCGCGTTGGAAGTGTGCCACAGCAGCCACAAAAAATGGGCGGCAGGTGTGCATGGCCCCTCCGATCGATGAGAGCCAATTGACTGCGCTGTGCAGAAAAGCGGCTGCCGAACGTTTTACTTTGCAAAACGGAGAGGCAAAGATCCCATTGGATGGACACTTTTCGTCTGTTTCCTTATATAAATATGAGCAAGGCGTGGTTCAGGAGGTGCTGCAGATGCTGCAAACGATTCAGACAGAGGATCGAGCGGAGTACCATCGCAGCTTCCTCAATGAAGCGATGGAGCGTCATCTGCAAGAGGCCAGGCGGCTGAGACGCAGGGGAGAAATGGCCCGGACCGAAGCTGAACTGCTGCAAAGCAGCGGTGCGGAGGAACTTTTGCGGGAAAATAAGGCGGATCGTCTCATTGCGGAAGCGAAACGGTATGATGAAGAAGCCCGGCGGCATGAAACCGCAGCGGAACACTTAAACAGCCAGTTGTCTCAACAGGAAAAATATTGGAAGGCGCTGGAGACGGATCATTTATGGCGCGAGAAAGCCATCCAGTGGATGCGGAAGCTTCCAGAGGATGGCTCGTGTATACAGGAATTTCTTGACGGGATGGCAGGAGAATACTTTAAGGCGTTTTTCCTTCAAATCGAGATCCTGTCGCCGGAACGATGCCGTGTTCACTGGTTCGATGATGTATGGTCGGAAGTGAATCTGTAAAATCGATTCTGCAAGATCGACCGGAAGGTTTTTTGTGCTGCTCCAGAAAAAATACAGAAGGTTCTTTATTTTGTCATATCTCTCCCGTATAATAAGAGATGGACGACTCTGCACTTTTGGAAAATAATACCGCGGGCAGCCGGTATCCGGCCGCCTTTTGCGGACAGGAACATCACAGGAGGAACACATGGCAAACGAAAAGATCCTCGTCGTGGACGACGACCCCAATATCTGCGAGCTGCTGCGGCTTTACCTGACAAAGGAAGGCTATCAGGTCACTACCGCAAACGATGGCGAAGAGGGCCTGGCACAGTTCAGCCAGACAAAGCCCGACATGGTGCTGCTGGATGTGATGATGCCCCGGCTGGACGGGCTGGAGGTCTGCCGCCGCATCCGCAAGCAGGGCAACACCCCGGTGATGATGCTCACCGCCAAAGGCGAGACCTTTGACAAGGTGCTGGGCCTGGAGCTGGGCGCGGATGATTATATGGTCAAGCCCTTTGATGCCAAAGAGGTGGTGGCCCGCATCAAGGCGGTGCTGCGCCGCTGCACCAACACCGAAAAGGAATCTGCCTCCGAAGGCGTGATCGAGTTCGATAACCTCCGCCTGGACATGAACAGCTACGAGCTGCGGGTCAAGGGCAAGGTGGTGGAGGCCCCGCCCAAGGAGCTGGAGCTGCTCAACTGCCTGGCATCTCATCCCAATCGGGTGTATACCCGCGACCAGCTTCTGGACGAGGTGTGGGGCTTTGAATACTACGGCGACTCCCGCACCATCGACGTACATGTGAAGCGTCTGCGCGAAAAGCTGTCCGGCGCATCGGACAAGTGGGAGCTGAAAACCGTGTGGGGCGTAGGCTATAAATTTGAGGTGCGTCAATAATGCGCAAAAGTATCTCGGTCGGCATCTTTTCGATGGTGACTACCCTGATGACACTGGGCATCGTGGTGATGTGCTGCTCCGAATGGGTGCTGTTCAGCCGCTATTTTGCGGATGAACGCTACGATACTCTGGACGATGTGGCCAGCGTTGCCCAGCGCACTGCCAATTACCTGGCAGAGGGCGGAAATCTGCCCGAAGGCGAGGATCTGGAACAGTTCGATTCCAAGATCAAGATCATCGGGGAAACGGCGGAGGCGTATCTGTTCTTCACCGATGCCGATGGCCGTGTGGTGATATCTTCCAGCCCGGAACGCATCGGCCGGCAGACCGTATCGCCCAAGCTGCTGGAGGATGTGCGCAGTCATTCGGGGGAAAACTATCACACGCTGGGCACGCTGGACGGCGTTTTGGACGAAAAATGCTATGTGTCCGCGATGGAAGTGCGCTCTGCTCAGGGCGAGAGCAGCGGATATCTGTTCCTGTGCTCTTCCGGCAAGCGGCTGGAGGATTTCCGGCGGGAATTTTTCTCCAACTTTTTCTTTTCGGCCTGTGTGATGCTGCTGTGCGCCAGCGTGCTGACCAACATCCTGATGCGCCGCATCACCGACCCGCTGCAAAAGATCGCGGATGCCGCCCAGCGTTTTGGCGGCGGCGATTTTTCGGTGCGGGTCGAGGGCGTGGACGGTGAGGGCGAGATCGCAAATCTGGCCCGCACCTTCAACACGATGGCAGAGAATCTTCAGGCCAGCGATAATTCCCGCGGCCAGTTCATGGGCAATATCGCCCACGAGCTGCGCACCCCCATGACCACCATCAAGGGCTTTGTGGACGGCATGCTGGACGGCACCATCCCGCCCGAGCTGCAAAACCACTATTTGCAGCTCGTCTCAGAGGAAACGGGCCGTCTGGCCCGCCTGATCCAGAATATGCTGGATCTGTCCAAGCTGGAAAGCGGCGAGTATCAGGTCAACGCCCGGATGTTCAATATCTGGGAAACGCTCACCGGGGTGGCGCTTGCGGCAGAGCAGCGCATCAACGATGGCATGATCGAGCTGGAGGGCCTGACGATGGACGAGAAGATCCAGGTCTATGCCGACCCCGACCTGATCCATCAGGTGGCCTATAATCTGCTGGATAATGCCATCAAGTTCACCCCGCAGGGCGGGATCATCCGCTTCTCGGTGGAAAAGCTTGGCCCGGAGGTGGAGATCTCGGTCTGGAACTCCGGCCAGGGCATCAGCCCGGAGGCGCTGCCCTTTGTGTTCGAGCGTTTCTATAAGGAGGATCGCTCCCGCGGTCTGCACGCACGCGGCGCGGGCCTGGGCCTGAACATCTGCAAGGTTCTGGTCAACCTTTCCGGCGGACAGATCCGGGTGGAAAGTCAGCAGGGGGAGTGGTGCCGTTTTGTGTTCACTCTGCCGGCTGTGCCGCCCAACCCGGACGGCATGCTGCGCCTTGCAGACGAAACGGGCCGCCCGTCCGTGGTGGAAGAGCCTGCCAGCATGCGCCCGGTGGACGATTGATGATCGCAAGGCCAGCCTTCCCGCTGCTGCGGCAATGGAGGCTGGCCTTGCTTTGTTGTTTCCGTGAAAAACACAGTGTTGGGTTTGATTTTTTGTGCATTTTCATGTAAACTAAGAATACCCATGTCTGTGCGGCTCGTTATAGGAAAAAGCACCGCATTTTTTGGGACAAAATGCAAAAATACACAACAAAATAAACGGAGAGTATAAATAAAATGTCGATCGTAAGTCCCTCGATTTTGTCTGCCGATTTTTCCCGTTTGGGAGAGGAATGCCGCCTTGCCCTGGATGCAGGCGCGCAGATGCTGCATTATGATGTGATGGACGGCCATTTTGTGCCCAACATCACGGTGGGCATGCCGGTGCTCAAAAGCCTGCGCCGCGCGCTGCCCGATGCCTTTTTTGATGTCCACCTGATGATCAGCCATCCGCTGGCTTATGCGGCGGAATTTGGCAAAGCCGGCGCGGATCTGCAATGCTTTCACATCGAGTGCGAAGACGACACCCGGCAGACGCTGGACGCCATCCGCAGCGCTGGATGCAAGACCGGTCTGACCCTGCGTCCGGCCACGCCGGTGCAGGCTCTGGAGCCGTATCTGGATCAGCTGGATCTGGTTCTGGTGATGAGCGTGGAGCCGGGCTTTGGCGGGCAAAAGTTCATGCCCGATATGCTGGACAAGGTGCGCTGGCTGAAAGCCGAGCGCGAAAAGCGCGGCCTGCACTACAAGATCGAGATCGACGGCGGCGTGGACGAGACCACCGCGCCGCTGTGCGTGGAGGCCGGGGTGGACATCCTGGCCGCAGGCAGTGCAGTGTTTGGCGCGGCAGACCCCGCAGCGGCTATCCGCCGTCTGGCCGCGCTGTAAAGGGAAGAGTTGCATGGAAGAAATTCTGGTTCAAAAACAGGAGCAGGAGCTGCAAAAGACCGGCAGCTACTACCTGCATATCTGCTGGATGACCGTGCCGCTGCTGTGCATGGCCTGTTACCTGTACGGTCTGCGGCCGCTGCTGCTGTGTGCGGCGGCGCTGCTGACCGGAAATCTGTGCGACCGTATGATCGCCCTGCTGCGCCGCCGCGTGTACCGGCCGGAGGATTATTCCAACGAAAGCTTTGCGCTGCTCATCGCGTTGCTGCTGCCCGCCACGGTGGACTGGTCGGTCCTCATCACGGCGGTGCTGGCGGGCGTGCTGATCGGCAAGGAAGCCTTTGGCGGCTATGGCAGCTATCCTTTCCACCCGGCGGCGGTGGGCTATGTGGTGGCGGCGGTATCCTGGCCGGAGCAGGTGTTCCGGTATCCACAGCCCTATGCCCGCATCCCGCTGTGGGATGCTTCGGGCGTGCCCACCACAAGCATCGTGTCCGACACGCTGCGCAGCGGCGGCCAGCTCAACCTCAGCTCCCTGTCGCTCTGGCTGGGCGAATACGCTTCCCCGATGGGCACCAGTGCGGCGCTCATCATCCTGGCCTGCGGGCTGTTCCTGTGGCGGCAGAAGGATATCCGGATCAGCGCCGCGGTCAGCTTTCTGGCCGCCTGTGCGGTCATCGCGTTCCTTTTTCCGCGGCAGGTAGGCATTGCGGATACCGGGCTGGTGTCCGGGGCCGAGCTGCGGCTGCTGTGCGCCCGCAATGAGCTGCTGAGCGGCGCAACGCTGTTCAGCGCGGTGTTCCTGCTCAACGAGCCGTATACCTGTGCCCATCACAGGCTGGGCCGCATCCTTTATGGCGCGCTGGTGGGCGCTGCGGCAATGGGCTTCCGCTATTTCGGCGTATACGATGGCACGGGCGTGTGCTTTGCGCTGCTGGCCGTCAACAGCGTTTCCGGCTGGCTGGATCGCATGGAGACGCAGTTCTACGGCACGTTGGGCCGTTGGCGTGGCGGGAAGGGAGGTGCTTCGGCGTGAAGGCAAAGGTCGCGCAAGAGATCCTCAAAGATCCGGAAAAATTTGCCCATCATGACCGTGTGTTCCTCAATAACCCGGTCGTGATGCAGGGCATGGGCCTGGCGCCGCTGGTGGTTCTGGCCACAAGCGGCCGCAACGCCCTGATGCTGGCCACGGCCGTGGCGCTGCTGCTCACCCCATCGCGGCTGCTGGCCTGCCTGTTCAGCCGGCTGTTTCCTCTGTCCGACAAGCCGACCCGGGAGCAGCTGCAAAAGAATCTGCTGCCCCGCTGCCTGATCTATTGCTTCAGCACCTCGGTGGTGTACCTGGGGGCATATCCCATCCTGAACGCTCTGTTTGGCATGGAACTGCTCACGCTGGGCATCTATCTGCCCATGCTGGTGGTGGAGCCGCTGCTGCTCTACCGCTTTGGCCGTGTGCAGGAGGCCCCCCGCAAAGCCCTGTCCAAGGGTGTGCGCATCACGCTGGGCTATGCGCTGATCCTGCTTTTGGTGGGCTGTGCGCGGGAATGGCTTGCGATGGGGACCGTGTTCGGCGTACAGGCGGCCCATCACACGCTGCTGCCGATGGCAAGCATGCCGGCGGGCGGCTTTATCGTGCTGGGTGTGCTGTGCGCGCTGTGGCGCGCGCTGGCGCATAAGTATAAGGAATATCTCAAGACCGAGGCGCGGAATCTGGCCGTGGCCCAGTATCAAAAGGAGGAGCAGGAGCAATGAGGGAGGTCGTCAACGCGGCCGGCATCTTTTTTACCTATGCTCTGCTGGCCATTTTCGCGCAGAACGCCGTGTTTACCCGTGCGCTGGGCGTGTCCCGTCTGGTGCAGCTGGTGGGCGATGACCGCACCAACAGCTGGCTGTTTGGCCTGATGCTGTGCATCACGCAGGTGCTGGTGGCGCCGGTATCCTGGTTTGCAGCCGGATGGCTCAAGCAGCTGCCCTATCGGGCCATGCTGCGCCCTATCGTGTATGTCAGCTGCATCGCGGTGGTCTGCCTGGCCGAATGGCTGGTGCTGAAGGCGGGCAAAAAGATCCCCCGCCAGGGCCAGCTGCTGCGCATCCTGCCGCTGGCGGCCCTCAACAGCTGTGTGCTGGGTACAGTGCTGGTGTCCCGCACACAAAGCTTTACGCTGGGGCAGACGCTGGGCTTTGGCCTGGGCAGCGGCATGGGATATCTGTTTGCGGTGCTGATGGTCACTGAGGCCCAGCGCCGCCTGCGCAGCGAGACCATTCCCTCGGCGTTCCGGGGGCTGCCCATCACGCTGATCTATATCGGTGTGCTGGCGCTGGCGATCTACGGCTTTACAGGGCATTCGGTGATCCTGTAAAGCGTCCAAAAAGGAGAATGCAAGTATGGCGAATTATCATAAGCACCGCCGTCCCAGGGTCAAGCGCTACCGGCATAGCTTTTATACCCGGGAAGCGCGGGTAAAAAAAGCTGTCAGCATCGCGGTATTGGTGCTGGCGGTGCTGGTGCTGGCTTGGGCGGCTGCGCCCCATGTGCTGGACTGGGCCACGCATACCTGGTACACCGTGGTGCGCGACCGGGATCTGGATGTTCCGGTCTCCTCGGAGCTGCTGGAAGAGGCGGCATCTTCGCAGGCTGCTGCACAAGCGGCTTCCTCTGCTGCCCGGAGCGAACTGCCTGCTGTCAGCACCGAAGCGCCGGATGAAGTATTGGACGAGCTGTCCGAAGAACCTGAAAAGGAGCAGCCCGCCGCAGACAGCGCAGCGGTCGTGGAAGGCAGCTGGGCGGAGGTGACGGTGTCCGAGTTGACCAGCGAGGCCTCCATCCGCACAGCGGCTCGCCGCCTGGCGGATCAGGGCGCAGTTTATGGCCTGGTGCAGCTGAAGGATGCATCCGGCAAGCTCTATTATGTGTCCACAGTGCCGGCAGCCCGCACGCGGGCGGAGATCATGGTGGATCCGGCGCTCATCGCATCGGTCTTTGAGGAGTATGGCCTTGTGCCGGTGGCGCAGATCGCGGCCTTCCGCGACCCGGAATCTGCCTATGTGGATCGCAGCATGGCCATCCATTACCGTTCGCAGGACAGCTCGGATTATCTGTGGCTGGATGCCGCAAATGCGGCGGCGGGCGGCAAGCCCTGGCTCAATCCCTATTCCGAAAGCGCAGTGCAGTTTGTCGGCGACCTGATCGAAGAGCTGCACGGCATGGGCTTTGACCATGTGGCGCTGGAATGCGTGCAGTTTCCGGCGGCGGTGAGCCAGAAGCAGGACTTTGGCAGCACCGGCGGCGCATCGCGCCAGGCTCAGCTGGCGGCCGATATTGCGGCCTGGCAGTCCCGTTTTGAGGGCAGCGTGAGCCTCTGGCTGGAATATCCGCTGGACTCCTGCACCGGCACGCCCGGCACGCTGGGTGCGCCTGCGGCCCGGCTGGGGATGCAGAACCTGCTGGTGGACGTGCCCTCCGGCTCCACGATGGAGGATGCAGCCCGCGAGGAGCTGCGCGTCAGCCTGCTTGAGCAGGGCGTGGAGTATGTGGTGATCCGCGACGATGCGGCGGGCAGCTTCCGTTAAGAAGTTGTGCAATGATTATGAAAACAGCTTCTAAATTCAAATTGCGGCTTTGGAGATGCATCGGACAGCTTCCGGTGCGCAGAGAGTGAGGAATGTAAAAATGAATCGTGCATCCTGTTTTGTTCCGGCCCATATTCTTCTGCCCGCGGCGGAGATCCCGCTGGGCCAGTGGGGGTGCGTGGCCTGTGACCAGTTCACCAGCGACCGCGCCTATTGGGAACATGCCGCGCAGACCGCGCAGGGCAGCCCCAGTGCGCTGGATCTGATTTTGCCGGAGGTCTATCTGGAGGACGCAGACGTGGCCCAGCGCATCGAGAGCATCCATGGCGCGATGGAGGAGTATGAAAGATCGGTGCTGACCCGCGCGGTGGATGGCTTTGTGTATGTGGAACGCACCGAGCGAAGCGGCCGGGTGCGTCAGGGCCTGGTGGGGATGGTGGATCTGGAAGCTTACAGCTACCGCCGCGGCAGCCTGCCGGAGGTGCGCCCCAGCGAGAATACGGTGGAATCCCGCATCCCGCCCCGCATGGCGGTGCGCAAGGGCGCCTGCCTGGAAACGCCGCATGTGATGATGCTGGCAGACGACCCCGGCTGCACCCTGATCGAGCCGATCGGCCGGCGCAAGGCCGAGCTGCGCCCCGTGTATGAGGGCGAGCTGATGCTGGAAGGCGGCCATATCGCGGGCTGGGCTGTGGAGCAGCCGGAGCTGATCGAGCAGATCGAGGCTGCGCTGGCCGAGCTGGGCAGCCAGGATGCCTTTGACACAAAATATCCGGCCGCCAGGGGCGCAAAGCCCCTGACGCTGGCGGTGGGCGACGGCAACCATTCTTTGGCCACGGCCAAAGCCTTTTGGGAAGAGCTGAAAAAGACCCTGACCCCTGAGCAGGCCGTCCGGCATCCCGCCCGCTGGTGCCTGGCGGAGGTGTGCAACGTGCATTCTCCGGCCATCGAGATCGAACCCATCCACCGTGTCCTGTTCAATACCAGCTATGAATCGGTGCTTCTGGCTCTGGTCAGGTGGAGCGATGGCAATATGGCGGGCATCGGCTTTGGCTCCGGCCAAAGCCAGCCCTTTACGCTGGTGGGCCACGGTGTGGAAAGCGCCCTGAGCTTTCAGGATCCTACCGCGCCGCTGACCGTGGGCACCATCGACGAGTTCCTGGAAGAATATCTCCAGACCCATCCGGAAGCCCGTGTGGATTATGTCCACGACGAGCCTGCGGTGCGCGGCTTTTGCGAAAAGGGGGCCGTGGGCTTTCTGATGCCGCCGTTTGAGAAGAATGACCTGTTCAAGGGCGTTGTTCTGGGCGGCGTGCTGCCCCGCAAGACCTTCAGCATGGGCCATGCGGAGGAAAAGCGCTATTACATCGAGTGCCGCCGCATCCTGCCGGAGGCATGAATCCCGGATCTGCCCCATACAATGGAAACCATAGGAGAACCATGACGTTTGAAGAACTGAATCTGTCCGCCCCTTTGCTGCGTGCAGTGCATGAGGCAGGCTATAAAACGCCCTCGCCCATCCAGGCGGCGGCCATCCCGCCCGTGCTGGCCGGGCGGGATCTGATGGGCTGCGCCCAGACCGGAACCGGCAAGACGGCGGCTTTTGCGCTGCCTGTGCTGGATCGGCTCAGCGCCGCCCCCGCCCGCAGAAAAGGTGCGGTGCGCGCGCTGATCCTGACCCCGACGCGCGAGCTTGCCTTGCAGATCGGCGAAAGCTTTGATGCCTACGGCAAGTATAAAAAGCTGCGCTGCACTGTCATCTTTGGCGGGGTGGGCCAGGCCCCGCAGGTCGAAGCGCTGAAAAAGGGTGTTGAGATCCTGATCGCCTGTCCCGGCCGTCTGAACGACCTGATCGGTCAGGGTCTGATCGACCTGTCCGGCGTGGAGATCTTTGTGCTGGATGAAGCAGACCGCATGCTGGACATGGGGTTTGTGCACGATGTGAAAAAGGTGATCGCAAAGCTTCCCGCCCAGCGCCAGAATCTGATGTTCAGCGCCACCATGCCCACCGAGATCGAGCAGCTGGCTGCGGGCATTTTGCGCGCTCCGGCCTTTGTCAAGGTGGATCCGGTGTCCAGCACGGTGGAACGCATCGACCAGAGCCTTTACTATGTGGAAAAGTCCAACAAAAAGCTTTTGCTGCCCTGGCTGATCCGGAACCTGGATCCGCCGGTGCAGAACGCACTGGTGTTCAGCCGCACCAAGCACGGCGCGGATAAGATCGCCCGTGACCTGGTCAAACAGGGGATCCCCGCCGCCGCCATCCACGGCAATAAAAGCCAGAGCGCCCGCGTAGCCGCGCTGGAGGGGTTCAAAGCGGGCAAGACCAGGGTGTTGGTAGCCACCGATATCGCCGCCCGCGGCATTGATATCAGCGAGCTGTCCCATGTGTTCAACTATGACCTGCCCGAAGTGCCCGAAACCTATGTGCACCGCATTGGCCGTACGGCCCGTGCGGGGGCGGACGGTACTGCGGTCAGCTTTTGCGCCCCGGATGAGCGGGAATACCTTGCCGGCATCGAAAAGCTGAACCGCCAGCAGATCCCGGTGGCAGCCGGCCATCCCTGGGAGAGCCTTCCCGCCACTGCATCTGTGACCCAGCCCAAACCGGCCCAAAAGAAGGCTGCGCCCGCTGCGCAGCCTCCAAAACCCCAAAAACAGAAAAACAGGAAAGAGGAATCATCGATGGACGATAGCCAGAAGCGCCCCATCCCGAAGATCGAGGGCGCAGACCGGAACGAGTCGGTGCGCGAAAGCTCCCGCCGTTCCCGCCGTCCGCGCCGGGACACGGCCCCGGAACTGTCTGCCCCGCGCGGCAGCAATATGCAGCCCAAGTTCGACCCCCATTTTGTCAGCGCACCGGAGGCACCTCCGCTGCGCCCGGCCAAAAAACAGCCCGCTGCGCAGCCTGCGGCTTCGGCAAAAACGCAGCCGGAGCAGGCCCGCAATGGCCGCAGCTCCGTCGGCAATGGCGCGGCGAATGCCAATGCTGCGCCTTCCCGCAATGCGGTCGGAAATGGCAGCACAGCCAATGTGCCTGCTGTCCGCAGCGAGCGACCGGCCCGTGCCCCGCGCAATGACCGCGCTTCTCAGCCCGCGGCTCCGGCAAAGAATACTGCAAATCCGCCTGCCCAGCAGCCCGCTGCGCCCGCCCGCAATCGCCGTGGTGGACAGCCCGGCCCGGCCCAGAATCAGCCCCGCCCCGCGCAGCAGCCTGCCGCGCCCCGCGCCCCCAAAGCGCCCAAGGCGGAGCCTGTCCGCGGACGCCGCGGCAGCCCGGCCCGGGACGATGATCCGGGTCTGGTGCTGATCAGCCGCCGCCCGCCGCAGCAGAAGTATGCCAGCTTTGAGGAGTATATGAATGCCCACGGCGGCGCGACCGCACCGATCGAGGATTATTCCAGCGAAGAATGAGCACACAGAAAAACGCATTTTCCCTTTGGCAGTGCCCGCTGTGCGGTGGGCCGCTGGCCGGGGAGGGCAGCCTGCGCTGCACCAAAGGGCATAGCTTTGACCGCGCCCGCGAAGGCTATTGGCATCTTCTTCCGGTGCAGAGCAAGCGCACCAAAGACCCCGGCGACAGCAAAGAGATGGTGGCGGCCCGCCGCGCGTTTTTGAATGCGGGGTATTATGGCATCTTTGGCCAGGCCCTGGGAGAGCTGTGCCTGGAATATGGCCGGCCTGCCGCGCCCGGCGCGCCGCTGCGTCTGCTGGACGCGGGCTGCGGCGAAGGCTGGTATGACCGCTGTATCGCGCAGCAGTTTGCGGAGGCAGGATGTCCGCTGGAGCTGGCGGGATTCGATATCTCCAAGCCTGCGGTGCGCCTGGCGGCCAAAGCCCTGCCCAAAGCGCAGTACGCGGTCGCGTCCAGCTTTGCCCAGCCGGTGCAGCCGGGGTGGGCAGATCTGCTGCTGAACTGCTTCAGCCCGTTTGCAAAAGAGGAGTTCCGGCGTGTGCTGCGCCCGGGTGGACGCATGGTCTATGTGGTGCCTGGCGCAGAACATCTCTTTCAGATGAAAGCGGTGCTCTATGAGCGGCCCTATAAAAATCCGGTGCAGCAGGTGGTCTATGAAGGGTTCCGCCCGGTGGCGGAACGTGAGGTTTCGGGCCGGGTCACGGTGCCTGCCGCGCAGCTGGAAGCCCTGTTTGCAATGACCCCTTATTATTGGAAAACGCCTCGCGATGGCGCACAGCGCCTCGCCGCGCTGACGGAGCTGACAACGGATATTTCGTTTCGGTTTCTGGTGTTTGAAAGGGAATGACGAGGGGTTTGTTCCTTTTTCGAGAAAAAGGAACCGAAAAAGCTTTTCAATCGGCCAGCGCATACGCGCTGGCCATGTATTTTGTTCGCATAGGGCAGGCTTCGTCGTACTTTGTACGCGCGATACGGGCCATGGGGCGCTGGTATAACAGTGGCGCAGGTACCTGTTCCATACCGTTCAAAGCCTTTACGCGCCATCCAAAAAAATCAGCCGCTGCATCCGGTCAGAAAACGACGGATGCAGCGGCTGTTATAGGTGATAGAGCTTTATCAGGGGTCAGAGCGAAGAAAGATCAGGCTTCCTCAAAATTTTCCAAAGCAGCTTCTGCCTCTTCTTCCTTCTGGTATTCTTCAAAAGCAGACCACATGGGCTTTACCTGGATGCCACGCAGCTTGCGGTCGGTGTAGTTCTTGGTGATCTGCACCACGGTGCCGGACAGTGCCAGCACACCGATCAGGTTGGGGATCATCATCAGGCCGTTGAAGGTATCGGACAGATCCCATGCCAGATCCAGCTTCATGGTCGCGCCAACGATGGTCATCAGGACGAACACGACCTTGTAGCCAACGCTGGCCTTGGTGCCAAACAGATATTCAAAAGCCTTGGTACCGTAGTGGCTCCAGCCCAGAACGGTGGAATAGGCGAACATCAGGATGGAAACGGCGATGAATTTGGGGCCAAGGCTGCCGAACACGGTGGAGAAAGCCTGACCCACCAGAGCGCTGCCCTTGATATCGGTCAGCATCAGGCCGGTGTCCAGATCGACCAGGCCGGTGGTCAGGATGACCAGAGCGGTCAGGGTGCAGACAACGATGGTATCGGCAAAGACCTCAAAGATGCCCCACATGCCCTGCTGGACAGGCTCTTTGACGTTGGAAGAGGAGTGGACCATGACCGAAGAGCCAAGGCCGGCCTCGTTGGAGAAGGCGCCGCGCTTAAAGCCCCAGGTGATGGCCATGTTGATGCCATAGCCCAGCACACCGCCGCCGGCAGCCTTCAGGCCAAACGCGCCCTTAAAGATCGAGGCAAATGCTGCGGGAACATGGGCGATGTTCAGGAGCACGATGATCAGCGCGCCCAGAACATAGAACACGGCCATGAAAGGCACGATCTTTTCAGTAACGGCCGCCACACGCTTCAGGCCGCCCAAAATGACCAGAGCGGACAGGATCGCCAGCAGGATACCGGTGACGATGGGCGGAATGCTGAACGCGGACTGCATGTTGCCGGAGATGGAATTGATCTGGCTCATGTTGCCGATGCCGAAGGATGCCAGCACGCAGAAGCAGGAAAACAGAACGGCCAGAACCTTGCCCAGCGTCTTGCAGTTCTTCTTTGCGCCCAGGCCGTCGGCCAGATAGTACATCGCGCCGCCAGACCACTCGCCATTGGCGTTCTTGCGGCGGTAGTAGATGCCCAGCACGTTTTCGGAATAGTTGGTCATCATGCCCAGAATGGCCATGATCCACATCCAGAAGATCGCGCCCGGGCCGCCGCTAATGATAGCCGTGGCGATACCCACGATGTTGCCGGTGCCGATGGTAGCGGCAAGCGCGGTGCACAGGCTCTGGAACTGGCTGATGGCCTTGTCGTTTTTGCCGGTGTGGGCGGTAACGTGCTTGTTGGTGAAGATGGCACCGATGGTATGCTTCATCCAGTGTCCAAAGTGGCTGAACTGGAAGCACTTGGTGCGGGTGGTCATCCACAGACCGGTGATGAACAGCAGAGCCAGGCCGATCGGACCCCAGACGATGCCGTTGACCACGCCGTTGGCGCTTGTGATGGTTTCGATCATAATTTTGGTCCCCCTCTTTACAAAAATTGCGGGAAGAACCATGCCCAAGGCTCTGCCCGCAAAGCTCCGCCGCCCGTTCCGTCCGCGTCCTGCGCCATTGGCCGCAGGGCGCTGCGGAGGGATGCCAGCCCTTTGCCGGAAAGCCGGCGGCCGCTTTCCCTCGGCCGCTTTGTTTCGGCGCCCGCGTCATGCGGGCCATCCCTCGCCGTGCTGTCCCAAGGCGTGTGCGCGGTGCGGCTGCCAGGCCGCAGTGCGCAGGGTGTTTGCTTTGGGGCAAACGCGAGTCGGAATGTGGTTCTTCCCTGTGTACATCTGTACACGATGGAGAAACTTTACCATATTTTATCCGGCTTGGCAAGCGTTTTGGTTCCATTTTATGCCATTGTTCATCCTATCATGCGATAAGATGAATTTTATTTTGGTAATACTTTTGATCAAAGGGCGCAAAAAAAGCCCTCTGCCGCCGCCTTGTACGGGGGCAGAGGGTCGGATGGAGCAAACGTGTTAAAGTGTGCGGTTACTGGTTGCTGGCGGCTTTTTCTGCCTTGGGCAGCAGATTTGCGCGCTCCAGTGCGGGACGCAGCGCCAGATACAGCACCACCACGCAGACGGTGGAGGCTACGCTGTTAACAAAGGTCACGCCGCCGGCGATCTTGCTCAGGGCCTGGGCCACGGTGTACTGCTGGCCAAAGATGTAAACGTTGCGGAAGTAGCCCAGGAACGGGTCGGTCAGCACGTTCAGCATCAGGCCAGACGCAGCAGATGCGATCACCTTGGGCAGATAGCCCTTGGAATGGCGGTCCAGGCTGCGCAGATGGAACACCTTGTGTGCCACCGCGCCGCAGGTGATGCCGATGATGAACTTGAGGATAAAGGTGGTGATGGCATAGCCCGGATCACCGGCCAGGATGTCGGCCAGAGCCAGGCCGATGGCGCCTGCCAGACCGCCGGATACGCCGTCCAGCAGCAGAGCGGTCAGAGCGGTGAAGGTGTTGCCCAGATGGAACGAGGAACCGCCGTAGAACGGCACCCGGAAGAACAGATAGGCCACAAGGCTCAGCGCGGCCATCACGCCGGTAAGCGCCAGCTCGTGGACGGTAAAGGTGCGCTTGTACAGCACACTTGCAAAAACGATGGCGATCACGATGACCGCCAGCAGCAGCCACATTGCAGTAGTAGACATGGATTTCCCTCCCGATTGCACAAAAGGCTACAAAATCAGTCTGATTTTGTTTTGAAGCTTGACTTTTCCACCCCGCGCGGGTATGCTCCTATTATACGCAAAACTGACACCATGAAAATACCCAGAACAAAGTTTTTTTATGGGGTCAGTTTGGAGCAGTAGACAAAGACGTCATCCTGCTCCTGTTCAAAATGGCAAAAGGAGGGTGTTGCTTTGTTCCATCTCACTGCTGCGCTGGATGCCGCATCCAGCGTGCCTTTGTATGAACAGCTTTATCAGAGCCTTGCGGCGGAAATGCGCTCCGGCGTGCTGGCGGCGGGCACCCGGATGCCGGGCAAGCGAAGGCTGGCGGAGGAGCTGTCGGTATCGGTCAATACGGTGGACGCAGCGTATCAGCTTCTGGCAGCAGAAGGGTATCTTGCCCCGCGGGAGCGCAGCGGATTTTATGTACAGGAATACCTTGCCCTGCCGGAGCCTCTGCCCGAAACGCTGTCTGCCCTGCCGGAGGCGCCTGCCCTGCCGGAGCCAAAAAGCGCGGCCGTCCGATACGACCTGTCCACCCGCGGCGTGGATCCGGCGCTGTTCCCGTTCCGCACCTGGGCGCGGCTGCAAAAGGAGCTGCTGTATTCCTCGCCGGATCTTTTGACGCATGGTGACGCGCAAGGGGATATCGAGCTGCGCCGGGCGCTGGCGGGATATCTGGAGGAATATCGGGGGGTGCGCTGCGGCCCGCATCAGATCGTGGTGGGCGCGGGCCTGGAATACCTGCTGGGTCTGCTGGCGCCGCTGCTGCCCGGCCCGGCCGCAGTGGAAACGCCCGGCTACCCCCGCGCCAAACAGGTGCTGGAAAACAACGGCGTATCCTGTACCTGCCTGCCGGTGGATGCGGGCGGCCTCTCGCTGGAAGCGCTCTACCGTTCCGGCGCGGCTGTGTGCTATGTTACCCCCAGCCATCAGTTCCCCACCGGGGTGACTATGCCGGCGGGCCGGCGGGCCGAGCTGCTGCACTGGGCAGCGCGGCGGCCCGGCCAGCGCTATATCATTGAGGATGACTATGACTCGGAGTTTCGTTTTGATACCCGGCCGCTGCCCAGCTTGCAGGGCATGGCGGGTGCAGATGGGCCGGTGGTCTATTTGTCCACCTGTTCCCGCAGCCTGGCCCCCAGCATCCGTATCGCGTACATGGTGCTGCCAGAGCAGCTTCTGCCCGCCTGGAATACCGCTTATCGGCTGTATTCCAGCACAGTCAGCCGTTTTGAGCAGCAGACGCTGGCCCGTTTTATCACCGAAGGCTACTTTACCCGCCATCTTGCGCGGGAGCGGGTGGCCTATAAAGCCCGGCGGGATGCGCTGGCCCGGGCGCTGAGCGATGCCTTTTCCCCGGATGAGATCGTCCTGAGCGGCCTGCATACCGGCCTGCATCTGCTGATGACGGTGCGGGATGCCCCGCCGGATGCGCAGCTGGTGCGCACAGCCGCGCAACAGGGGGTCCGGCTGGCTGCATTGAGCGCGTATGATCTGACCGGTTCCGGCGCATGTCCGGATGGGACGCTGGTGCTGGGCTATGGTTCGCTGTCGGACCAAGCCTGCGCATCGGTAGGCGAAACGTTGAGAAGCGTCTGCACCGCAGCACGGGAAGCATCGGTAGGAGTGTAAAGCCCGGTGTCGTTGTCCCAGCTGCCGGGCAGTACGGCGTTCCAGACCGGGGCGCTGTTGTTGGCCAGAAATTCCAGCGTTTCCTCCAGCGTGAGGTATTCCTGCGCGGTGAGGTCGGTCAGCAGGGAACTGCTGACCCCGCGCAGCGCTGCGGGCAGCCGGGAGGGTAAAAGCTCAAGGTTCTGGCGAAAAAAGGCGTCCCAGACCGCGGCGCGGGCCGCTCCGCAGGCGGAGGGCGAAAGCCCGGCATCCTCTGCCAGACCACGCAGCATGCGGTGCGCCGCCGGGACCGAAAGCTGCTGGATCTCTGCCGAAAGCCCGGCCTGTTCCAGCTCCTCTGTTTGCAGGGATCCGGAAAATCCTACCCGCAGCGGCTCAAATCCCTGCGTGACCTGTTCCAGCGCAGCAGGGGAGAGCGCAAGATATCGGGTGTCCTCCGGCAGATCGAATGCGGCAGAAAGCACTTCCCGGCATCGGGCGGGGCCTGCCGCTGCGTAGCATCGGGTCAGTGGAACGGATTCGCCCCCAAAGGAAACGCAGACTTCGCCGGGGATGGCCAGCAGACGGATGCAGTTCTGCTCGGCATTGCAGTAAAGCAGGACAAAGGCAGGAACTTCGTCTGCGATGCAGACCAGCGCGGTCAGATGGTTGTTTGTGCGGGGGAGCTGGATGGCGACCCCGCTTTGGGATTCGGCAGCTTGCCGAACCCGCTCGCGCGCCTGCTGGCGCGATAGCAGTACCGTGCCGCCCGCCAGCGGCAAAAACAACAGCAGCGCCGCGCCCAGCGCCGCCCAAAATGGCTTCCAGCCTCCACTGCGCATAAGAGGAAGGTCCTTTCTTTTTTCTTTTCCCGCTTTTTGAAAAAAGCGGGGCAAAAACTTTTCCATCGGCCCATGCGTCCGCATGGGCCAGGTTTTTATTCGCATAGGAAAGGCCCGCCGTTTTTGAAAAGCCCGGGCGGGCTGAAGCAAGCGCGTTTAGTTTAAAGGATACGCCAGGCTGCTCTTTTGAAGAAAAGCGGTTCTAAAATGCAAACGTCCGCTTTGCTGCATAAAGCATGGCCCAAAGGGGGAAGCTTTAAACATTCCCGCCGCCTTTTTTCGGATGTGCGGGCCAACATGCAAGCGAGGTGGAAAAATGAGCAAGCACAAACAGAACGATGCCCCGGAGCCTTCCGCAAAAGAAGTGGAAGATTTTTGGTTGGAGATCGGCCCTGCGGCCTCCTTTGCGGGGCTGGAAAGCTACGGTACTGCGCTGGAAAATGGAGATGTCAGCCCGGATGGAACGCGCTTGGGCTGGGAGGGGGCAGAGCCTGGCACAGACCCTGCCGACCTTGTCTGCCCGCCGGATGACGTGCCGGAGCTGACACCGGAGCTGGAAGCTCTGGAAGGCCTGGACGACGTCCCGCCGATGGATCGCTGAAACAAAAAGGATGTGGAGAAAAATTTCTCCGCATCCTTTTCGTTTTCTATAGATAAGGATAAAGGACCGCTGCCTTTGAAATGTGATCGTCACACCCTCCTGCTTCAGCCCGCCCAGGCCTTGCAAATACCCCAAGACCTGCCCTATGCGAATCAAAGACCTGGCCCATGCGGATGCATGGGCCGATTGAAAAGTTTTTTCGGTTCCTTTTTTTCAAAAAAGGAACAAAAAAAGAAAAAACAAAAAAACCTCATCCCCGTTTTTTTTCGCTGCACCTGTGTGCCGCATGCCTTCCAGCGGCCAGGCCGCTGCCGAAGGCCCAATGGAGGTTATAGCCTCCGCAGCTGCCAGCGCAGTCGAGGGTCTCTCCCACGAAATAGAGGCCGGGGCATCCTTTGAACTGGAAGGTATCCGGCTCCACTTCGCGCAGCGCAAGTCCACCGCCGGTCGTCTGGGCCTGTTTCCAGCCGCAGGGGGTCAATCTCTCAAAGCGCAGATGCCGGGCAGTATAGGCCAGCCGCTCCCAGGTGGCGGGCGGCATCGTTTTGGGCAAAGCCTCTTTGGGCAGCCCGGCGGCATTCCACACCGCCATGCCCAGACGCACCGGCAAAAGCCCCAGCCAGAACTCCGCAGGCGTTTGCGCATCGGTGCGCTGCGCTTGCGCGGCCAGCAGGCCGGTCAGCTCCGGCCCCGACAACGCCGGAAAAAGATCCAGCTCCACGACGGGATCTTTTGGCCCGCGGCCCGGAGCCAGCAGTCCGGAAAGCTGCATGATGCAGATGCCGGACAATCCATAATCCGTAAACTGCACCTCGCCGCTTTCCGCAGCCAGCACCCGGCCCCCGTCCAGCAGACGGGCGGTCGCTTTGGCTCTCAGCCCGGCCAGCGCCTTGATGGGCCGGGCAGATTGCAGGGCGGTCAGGCAGGGATAGATCGGCTCGATGCGGCCGCCGCACTGTCCCGCAAACCGGATGCCAAACCCATCCGTCCCGAACTGCGGCCCTGCCGCGCCGCCCATCGCGCAGACCACTGCCTGGGCAGACAGGCTTTCGGCCCGGCCATCGGCATTTGTGAACTGCACCAGATAACCGCCCCGGCTCTGGGCCAGCGTTTGCACCGTGCATCCGGTACGCAGCTGCACCTTGAAGCGTTCCAGCTGCCTTTCCAGAAGGGCCGCTACATCTGCCGCCTGATTGGAATAGGGATAGATCCGCCCGGCTTCGTCGGCGCGGGGATAAAGCCCCATCGACTCAAACCACGCCAGCGGCGCGGCGCGGTCGATGGCGGCCAGCAGCGGCACAAGCGCCGCCGGGTCTGAGGTGAAATAGCGCTGGGGCGCAATGTTGGCATTGTCCAGATTGCAGCGGCCATTGCCGGTGGCCAGCAGCTTTTTGCCCACGCGGGGATTGCGCTCCAGAACCGTCACGCGGAGCCTTCCGGGGTCGGTCTGCGCGGCGGCGATCGCAGCGGCAAGCCCTGCCGCTCCGCCGCCCAGGATCAGGATCTGCTTCAAACGGGTGCACCGTCCTTTCTGATATTGCTATCAGTATACCGCACGCGCGGCGGCGGCGCAATGCGCAAACATTTTGCGTGGGATTGCTTTTTGGGGCATCTTTATGTTATCTTTATACCGGTAGATCCCATGCAGATACCAAAAACGCCGTCCAAACGGCATGAAATGGTTACAAAAACAGGTTTAAGGGAGGCTTTGTATGACCCAATTGATCCTGATGGCATCGGCACTGCTGCTGAGCTGTGTCTTTGCAGAAAAGGCATCCAACCGGTTCGGTATGCCGGCGCTGATCTTTTTCATGTTTATCGGAATGCTGGCGGGCAGCGACGGCATCCTCAAGCTTCCGTTCAGCAATTTCACAATGGCGGAAAATATTTGTTCGGCCGCCCTGATCATCATCATGTTCTACGGCGGCTTCAATACCAAGTGGAAGCATGCCCGCCCGGTGGCGGCCAAGGCGGTGGCGCTGTCCACGGCGGGCGTAGTGCTCACGGCGCTGCTCACGGCGCTGCTGTGCTGGAAGCTGCTGGGCTTTTCCCTGACGAACAGCTTTCTGATCGGCGCGGTGCTCAGCTCCACCGACGCGGCCAGCGTGTTTGCCATCCTGCGCAAAAACAATCTGGATCTGCGGGACGGCACCGCTTCCATTTTGGAGGTCGAAAGCGGCAGCAACGACCCGATGGCGTATCTGCTCACCATCATCGGCGTCAGCGGGCTGAGCGCGGGCCGGGCGGCAGGCATGGTGGTGATCCAGATCGTGGTGGGCCTGGCAGCGGGCGTGGTATTTGCTTTTGGGGTATCCTGGGCGATGAACCGCAGCCGTCTGGTATCCGAGAGCCTGGACGCGGTGTTCCTGGCGGCGGCGGTCCTGCTGTGCTACAGCATATCGGATACGCTGGGCGGCAACGCGTATCTGAGCGTGTATATCATGGGCATTCTGGTGGGCAACCGACCCCTGCGCAACAAAGGAACGCTGATCCCCTTCTTTGACGGGATGACCAGCCTGGCCCAGATCCTGATCTTCTTTTTGCTGGGCCTGCTGACCTTCCCCCATCAGATGCCCTCCATGCTGAGCACGGCGCTGGCGATCGTGGCCTGCATCACGCTGATCGCCCGGCCGGTGGCGGTGTTCGTGCTGCTTGTGCCGTTCAAGTGCTCGGTGCGCCAGTGCCTGCTCATTTCGTGGGCGGGTCTGCGCGGCGCGTCCAGCTCGGTGTTTGCGATCATGGCGGTGGCCCGCGGCGCGGCGATGCAGGAGGATCTGTTCCACATCGTCTTTTTGGTGTCCCTGTTCTCGGTGGCCATCCAGGGCACATTGCTGCCCCAGGTGGCCCGCAGGCTGGACATGGTAGACGATGCCGGAGACGTGCGCCGCACCTTTAACGACTATGAGGAATCCGGCTTTGCGCTGATCAAAACAAAGGTGTCGGAAGGGCATTTCTGGGCCAGCCACCGCATCCGGGAGCTGGCCATGCCCACAGGTGCGCTGGCGCTGATGATCAAGCGCGGCGATCAGACGATCGTGCCCCGGGGAGATACCGAAGTGGAGGCTGGGGACAAGGTGATCTGGATCGCGCCGCGCTATACCCCAAAGCCGGACGAAAAGCTGGAAGAAGTACATATCGAAAAATGGCATCCCTGGTGCGGCAAGCGGATCGTGGATCTGGCGCTGCCGCCTGATATCCTCATCGCGATGGTTCTGCGCGGGGCCGAAACGATCATCCCGGATGGCCAGACCCTGCTGCAAGAGGATGACCGCGTGGTGACATTTGAATAAAACGGTCTTTTTGGCATGGTGCAACCGCTGGTTGACAGATTTCCAGCCCGATTTGGTGGTTCTTTGACTACGGATATGGTAAGATGGGGCTGTCAACATGGCAGGCTGCCCCGCAGGGGCGGCCGGAAAGGAGCGCTGTTATGGGATTGTCTGAAAAGATCGCGCTGCTGCGTCGACAGCAGGGATGGAGCCAGGAGGAGCTGGCAGACCGGCTGGATGTTTCGCGGCAGGCGGTCTCCAAGTGGGAGGGCGGCGCGTGCGCCCCGGATCTGGATAAAGTTTTGAAGCTGAGCGAGCTGTTTGGGGTGTCCACCGATTACTTATTAAAGGACGCGCCCGGGCAGACTGCACCATCTGCCCCGGCACCAGCGCCGGCCCCTGTCCCCGCGCTGCGGCAGGTCAGCCGCGCCGAGGCAGAAAGCTACATTGCCCTGTCCAGGCAGCTGCGGGGCCGTATCGCGGTGGGAGTGGGGCTGTTCATCCTCAGCCCCGCGGCGCTGTTGCAGCTGGGAGCCTGGGCGGAGGGCACCGCGCGGGAGGAGCTTGCCGCGGGCACGGGATTGATCCTGCTGCTGGTTCTGGTGGCGCTGGGGCTGATGCTGGTGATCCCGGCGGGGATGCAGCTGTCTGAGTACGAATACCTGGAAAAGGAATCCTTTGCGCTGGAGCCGGGCACTGCGCCGATGCTGGAACAGGCCCGTGCAGACTACGCGCCCACCTTCCGCCGCGGCATTACGCTGGGGGTCAGCCTGTGCGTGCTGGGCGTGGTGCCTTTGCTGGGGGCGATGGCGCTGGATGTGCCGGATCCTGCATCGGTCGCCTGTGTCGATCTTCTGCTGGCGGCGGTCGCGGTGGCGATGCAGCTGTTTGTCCGCACCGGCATGGTGCAGGGCAGCTATGACAAGCTGCTTCAGGCGGGGGACTATACCCCCGAACAGAAGCGCCGCAGCCGCCGCACGGGATGGTTTGCGGGAAGCTTCTGGTGCCTGACGACGGCGGTCTATCTGGGCTGGAGCTTCTGGGCAGATGCCTGGAAAACCAGCTGGATCGTCTGGCCGGTGGCGGGCGTGCTGTTTGCCGCTCTGCAGATCGCCCTGAACGCCTGGGCCGACCGGCAGCACGGGACGGAGGAGGTTTGAAAACAGGATGGGAGCCTTCTTTTTCCACAGACAGAACATTTGAATTTACAAAAAGTGTATAATCCCTCCTGGATGGCAGATACTATTTCCAGAACTGGAAAGAAACCATCTGTGGAGGGATTTTTCATGAAAGCAACCGGAATTGTACGCCGTATTGACGAGCTTGGGCGGGTCGTGATCCCCAAGGAGATCCGCCGTACCCAGCGCATCCGCCGGGGCGACCCGCTGGAGATCTTCACCACCGGCGACGGCGAGGTCATTTTTAAAAAGTATTCTCCCATCGGGGAGCTGAACAGTGTGGCCGCCCAGTATACAGATGTGCTGAACAAAAGCTTTGCCCTGACCGCCTTTGTCACCGACCGGGATCGCATCCTGGTCGCCAGCGGCGCGGGGCGCCGGGATCTGACCGACCGCAGCGTCAGCCAGCCGCTGGAAAAACTGATGGAAAGCCGCAAGCCCTATCTGAATGAAGGCATCCCGGAACAGGCGGTGCTCCCGTGCGAAGGCTCCCAGCGGGTACTGCTGTGCGCGTGGCCCATCGTTGCGGCGGGGGATGTGGCAGGGGCGGTGGGCCTTTTGACCGAGGATCGCACTGCCCGCCCCGACGCGGTGCAGCAAAAGGCTATTTCGGTGGCGGCATCGTTTCTGGCAAAACAGATGGAAGAGTGACGGGAGAGGAGTCCTTTTTAACAGAACGATAAAACGGCAGTTTTTTTCCACGGCCGGCGCTTTGCGCGGGCCGTGTTTTTTGTGCGCAGGAAGGCCCGGCAGAAGAAATACGGAGCAAACCGGATTATGACAGAATTATGAATCTTTCAAAACTTTTTTTCCAAAGCCTTGACACACGGGGAAAATTGAATATAATGGTCTTAGCACTCAGAGATACAGAGTGCTAAACAATCAGAAACAAACCAAAGGAGGCAGGCGCGATGGCAATGGATGCACGCAAACAACGGGTTTTGCAGGCCATTGTAGCGCTGTATGGTCTCGAGGGCGAGCCTGTTGGCAGCAGCGTTCTGGCAAACTACTTTGATATGGCGGTTTCCAGTGCAACGCTGCGCAACGAGATGGCCGCGCTGACCAAGCTGGGTCTGCTGGAGCAGCCCCACACCAGCGCGGGCCGCGTCCCCAGTGCCAAAGGCTACCGCTATTATTTGGATAATTTGCTGACGGACAACGAACCGCTGGATCGTGTCACCGGCTCCCGGGTGGACGCGGTGTTCGCCAGTCTGGATCACGAACCGGATAAGCTGGCCCAGGGCGCTGCCAAAGCGCTGGCCCAGATCAGCGGCTGCACCGCCGCCGTCAGCACCCCCTGCGCCGATGATCTGTGCATCGCCCACTTCGAGGTGGTGCAGGTGGGCCGCAGCTCGGCCGCGGTGCTGGCCGTTACCACAGCAGGCTATGTCCGCACACGAGTAGCGCGGGTGCGCAGCGGTCTCACGCGGGACAACGCCGCGGCGCTGGCCGCTCTGCTGAACCGGAACCTGACCTTTGTGGCTCCAATGGATCTGTCCCGTCGGCTTTTGGCCGAGCTTTGCAGCCAGACTGTCCCGGAGCTGGTGCCGGTGATTTCCGCAGCGGCGGCGATCCTTCAGGACTGCACCACCCCCCATGTTTATCTGGGCGGTGAGCAGCATCTGCTGGAATGGCCCCAGCTGGAAGGCAAGGTGGGTTCCATCCTGACCATGCTCAACGAGGAAGCGGCGGCGGCCCGGCTGATCCAGCCGCCTGCCGGACGCAACCAGATGGTGCTTCTGGGCGAGGATCTCGACCCGCAGATCCCGGGGCTGTGCATCGTGAGCGACCGCTACCTTGTGGGCGGCGGACTTTCTGGCTCCATCGCATTGGTCGGGCCGACCCGGATGCCCTTCCAGAAGCTGATGCCCCTGCTGCACGCCTTTGCCGATCAGCTGGGCGAAGCAATGGCAGGCAAACGAAAAGATACCCCGCAGGCCGCTTCTCCAAGGCGGACTGTGATCTATAAGGAGGATTTGGAATGAGCGAAGAAACCAAAAAGACCCCGCAGGCCGACGCCGCTTCTGCCGAAAAGAAGCCCGTTGCCGCAGAGGAGACTGCGCAGACGCAGGCTCAGGCCGAATCTCAGGCCCCCGAGGAAGCCGCCGAAGCCTCCAAGGTGGATGCGGAGCCGGAGGAAGGCAAAAAGAAGGATGGCTGGTTCAACAAAAAGAGCCGCGAGCTGGAATCCCTCAAGGCCAAGCTGGACGCGGCGGAAAAGAATGCCGCCCAGACCAAAGATCAGCTGCTGCGCATGGCGGCAGAGTACGATAATTACCGCAAGCGTTCCACCCGTGAGGCGGATCAGAAGTTTAACGATGGCGTGTCTTTTGCCGTAAATCAGATCATCCCCATTCTGGATACACTGGATATGGCCGCCAACGCCCCCACCACCGACGAAAACTATAAAAAGGGCGTGACCATGACCCTGGACAAGGCAGCCAAGGCGTTGCAAGCCCTCCATGTGGAGGAGATCGAAGCATTGGGCAAGCCTTTTGACCCCAACGTGATGAACGCCGTCCAGCAGGTCCCTGCTGCGGACGGGCAGGAGAGCGGCACGGTGGTCACGGTCTACCAGAAGGGCTATCGTCTGGGCGATAAGATCGTGCGCCACGCCACAGTTGTGGTCGCTGAATAGTTTGCTTTTCCTCCCGGCAACGGGAGTTCAAGATAACCGATCCCGCAGTACCCCCTACGAGTGACATAAAAACATTCATGTTTCTTTTTTGAGAGGAGCTTTTATTATGAGCAAGATCATTGGTATCGACCTTGGCACTACCAACAGCTGCGTAGCCGTTATGGAAGGCGGCGAGCCCGTCGTCATCGCCAACTCGGAAGGCGCACGCACCACCCCGTCTGTGGTGGGCTTCACCAAGACCGGCGACCGTCTGGTCGGCCAGGTTGCCAAGCGCCAGGCCATCACCAATCCTGAAAACACGGTGGCTTCCATCAAGCGTCACATGGGCACCGACCACAAGGTTGCCCTGAACGGCAAGGATTACACTCCCCAGCAGGTCAGCGCTATGATCCTGCAGAAGCTGAAGGCTGACGCCGAGGCTTATCTGGGCGAGACGGTTTCCGAGGCCGTTATCACGGTCCCCGCATACTTCAACGACAGCCAGCGCCAGGCCACCAAGGATGCCGGCACCATCGCGGGCCTGAACGTCCGCCGCATCATCAACGAGCCCACCGCAGCGGCTCTGGCTTACGGCGTGGACAAAGAGGATGACCAGAAGATCATGGTCTACGACCTGGGCGGCGGCACCTTCGACGTTTCCATCATCGAGATGGGCGACGGCGTGACCGAGGTTCTGGCCACCAACGGTGATACCCACCTGGGCGGCGATGACTTCGACCAGCGGGTCATTGACTGGATGGCCGATGCTTTCCAGACCGAGAACGGCATCGATCTGCGCAAGGACAAGATGGCTGCCCAGCGTCTGAAGGAAGCTGCTGAGAAGGCAAAGATCGAGCTGTCCAGCGCTATGAGCAGCCAGATCAACCTGCCCTTCATCACCGCAGACGCCACCGGCCCCAAGCACCTGGATATGACCCTGACCCGCGCAAAGTTCAACGAGCTGACCGCTGATCTGGTCGACCGCACCATGACCCCCGTGCGCAAGGCTCTGGCAGATGCCGGCCTGCGCGCCTCTGACCTGAAGAAGGTCCTGATGGTGGGCGGCTCCACCCGTATCCCTGCCGTCTACGATGCAGTCAAGAAGGAGCTGAACTGCGAGCCGTTCAAGGGTATCAACCCCGACGAGTGCGTTGCTGTCGGCGCAGCCATCCAGGGCGGCGTTCTGACCGGCGAGAAGAAGGGCCTGCTGCTGCTGGATGTCACCCCGCTGAGCCTGGGCATCGAGACCCTGGGCGGCGTGTGCACCAAGATCATCGACCGCAACACCACCATCCCCACCCACAAGAGCCAGGTGTTCTCCACCGCAGCCGATAACCAGCCCTCTGTCGAGGTCAACGTCCTGCAGGGTGAGCGCGAGTTTGCCCGCGACAATAAGAGCCTGGGTGTGTTCCACCTGGATGGCATCGCTCCGGCTCCCCGCGGCGTGCCCCAGATCGAGGTCACTTTTGATATCGACGCCAACGGCATCGTAAAGGTCAGCGCAAAGGATCTGGGCACCGGCAAGGAGCAGAACATCACGATCACCGCTTCCACCAATATGTCCAAGGAAGATATCGACAAGGCCGTTAAGGAAGCCGAGCAGTTTGCTGCGGACGATAAGAAGAAGCGCGAGGAGATCGATATCCGCAATAGCGCCGATCAGATGGTGTTCCAGACCGAGAAGATGCTGAAGGAGAACGGCGACAAGCTGCCCGCCGATGTCAAGAGCGAGGCCGAGAGCAAGCTGGCCGACCTCAAAACTGCGGTGCAGTCCGGCAGCATCGACGATATCAAGGCCAAACAGGAGGCTTTGAGCCACGTCTTTGAGAAGATGTATCAGGCCGCTGCTGCTGCTCAGCAGGCCGCAGGCGCACAGCCCGGCCCCGATGCAGGCTACAACAGCCAGTCCAAGCCCAACGATGACGGCGTTGTGGATGCGGATTTTAAGGAAGTCTGATTTTCTGAAGAACACAAGCTGTGTCCACCCGACCAAACCGGCGGATGGATGCGCACAGAGCAAAAGCCGCTCCGGTTGCTTCCGGGGCGGCCTTTGCCGGTTATGACGGGGATTCCCGTTTACGGGGGTTTTCCCGCTTTTTGAAAAAAGCGGGGCAAAAACTTTTTATACGCAAAACGCATGCGCGTTTTGCAAAAAAGATGGGGAGAAAAGGGGAGTGGGCGGCAAAGCCTTTGCGCACTCCCGTGCGCCGGGGCTGCGCCCATGGAGGCAAGGCGATGCGCGTCGATCTCTGGCCCGCATGGAATGCGGGCCGTGTAAAAAGTTCTTTGCCCAGCTTTCTTTCAAGAAAGCTGGAAAATGCTCCCCTGTATCAGAAGGTTTTGGAGAGGTGATTGGATATGGCGCAGGAAAAGCGTGATTATTATGAGGTGCTGGGGGTATCCAAGACCGCCACGGACGCGGAGATCAAAAAGGCCTACCGCAAGCTGGCGATGAAATACCACCCGGACTATAACCCCGGCGATAAGGAAGCCGAGGAAAAGTTCAAGGAGATCAACGAGGCCAACGAGGTGCTTTCGGATCCCGAAAAGCGGCAGAGATACGACCAGTTTGGCTTTGCGGGCGTAGATCCCAACTATGCGGCCGGTCAAGGCGGCGGTTTTGGCGGCTTTGGCACCGACGGCGTGGATCTGGGCGATATTTTCGGCGATATTTTTGGCGGCAGCTTTGGCGGCTTTGGCGGCTCCCGCAGCGCAAACCCCAATGCCCCGCGCAAGGGCCAGGACGTGCGTGTGCGCATTACCTTGAGCTTTGACGAGGCGGTACACGGCTGCAAGAAGAATATCACCATCACCCGCCAGCAGGAATGCAGCGAGTGCAAGGGCACCGGCTGCGCAGCGGGCACCAGCCCCGAGAGCTGCCCGGACTGCGGCGGCCGCGGCTTTGTCATGCGCCAGCAGCGCACTCCGTTTGGCGTGATGCAGAGCCAGCAGCCCTGTTCCCGCTGCGGCGGCAAGGGCAAGCTGGTCAAGAACCCCTGCAAGAGCTGCCACGGCAGCGGCAGGGTGGCCACCAAAAAGACGCTGGAAGTCACCATCCCGATGGGCATCGATGACGATCAGAGCTTTGCTCTGCGCGGCATGGGCGATGCCGGCACCAACGGCGGCCCCGCCGGTGATGTGATCGTCATGGTCACGGTCAAGCCGGATCCGCTGTTCCAGCGCGATGGCTATGATGTTTGGGTCACGGTGCCCATCACCTTCAGCCAGGCAGTGCTGGGGGATGATGTGACGGTGCCCACCATCGACGGCAAGGTGCAGTACACCATCCCGGAAGGCACCCAGAGCGGGACCACCTTCCGTTTGCGCGGCAAGGGCATCCAGTACCTAAATGGCCGCGGCCGGGGTGACATGTATGTGAAGTGTGAGGTCGAGATCCCCAAAAAGCTGAACAAGGCTCAGCGCGAGGCATTGAAAAAGTTCGATGGCACCATGAAGGACGAGAACTATGAACAGCGCAAGGGCTTCTTTAAAAAGCTGAAAGATATGTTCAACGGCTGAGCGTACATCAGGCGCTGAAGATACGAGACCCCTGGGCAGCGGAGCTGCCCGGGGATCTTGCGCTGTTTTTCAAAGCGTATCTGGGACGGCTCATTCGGGCAGACCGGCCACGTTCACCCCACAAAGATCGTGGCAGGAGACCACAGCAAAAGATTGGCTGCGGCCAGCGCTGCCCCTTGTTGGGCTTTCGTATCGCAGGAACTGCAAAAGGATACAAGAGCAGCAAAGCGACCCAAAGGCAGATGCAGCAAAAAAGGCGGCGGCCCGCCCCAGCTTGGGGTAGGCCGCCGCCCTGAACTGCCCTTTGGTATCTCCGGTCAGGAGCTATGGCGTATCACGCACGCATCAGGCGGTCAGCCAGGCGATCGCGGTGATGGGCCACCAGCCGGTCATATTGATAGCGGTGTAGACGGTAACAACCGCGTTCCACAGGGACTTGGAAGCGTAGTTGGCAACATCATTGACGCCCTTGCCGGCCAGATTGATCAGAGCGTCAACGGAGGTGCCGCTCTTGTTCTTGGAGATCCAGTCACGGGTCACGCCGACAGACCAGATCAGGTTGCCGATGGACAGCACCGAGCCGGCAATGCCGAACAAAGCATAGCTGACAGCGAGCGTATCCACAGCAGCGCCGCCCTGAGTATAGGTCATTTCATCTTCGCTCATGACGTTATAGTTCGCGGGCATCATCATTTTGTTTTCCATAGTAGCACTCCTTACTAAAAATATGAATTGCATTTCCATGGCGCGGGCGGGCGCCATTTTAACCAAAGCAGAAAACAGGGCTTACCCTACCACAGTCAAAACCACGCTGACGGGGAACAGCAGGACATAGGTCGCTGTTGCAGCGCCGTCCCGCAGAGCGTTGGGCAGGGAGACTTTCATATCCGCGCCAAGGTCATCCATGGCCCGGCCCATAATGGTAAGGACATTGCCCTCCAGATTGTTCTTGTCACGCAGCCAGGCGCGGGCCTGGCTCACGCCCCAGAAATAGCATACGCCCAAAACGGCCGCGCCGATCACGGTGGAAGCAGTGCTCAGAATATCCATGCTGCCACCGCCCTGGGTATAAGTCATTTCATCCTCTGAAAGAGCGGCATAGGCCGCGGGAAGCTGTATCTTTTTTTCCATATTTGAATACTCCTGTCTTTCTGAAAAATACCGCAGACAGTTAAAAGGCGGCTCCACGGCCGGCTTTTGCTCTGAAATTCTTTCCTCACCCTGGTTATATTTTACTACAAAGGAGGTTTTAGCGCAAGCATTTCCGAAAATCAGGACCAAAAACTGGAAGCCTATCCGAAACTCAAGTGAAAACTTTGTGAAAGTTGACTGCAATAAATGCAAAAGCTTTGATTATCCGGCCACGCCCGCCCGGTATAGATAGGGGTCGCTCTTAAAGCTGTCAAAGCTGTACAGCACAAGGATCTGGTCATAGTCGTTCTGCGCGATCAGCTTGTCCAGGCCGTAGTTATAATTACGGAAGTCCACCACATCGATCTGTTCATAGCTCGCGGTCAGATAGGGCACAAAGCAGTTGGCATAGCTGTCCTTGATGACAAGGATGCGCCCCTCGCCGCTGCCCTGGATGCGGCTCAGACCGTTGTTGCCGTGCAGGAACATGGCATATTTGTCATAGACCTCCAGCTTGGTGGTGTCATACAGACCGGTTGCTTGTCCCTGTTCCGGATCTCCTGGGCCGGTCACGGTATAAATAGTCATCGTGTTGTCCAGCTCGTACCAGGTCAGGGTGTCGGGCTGGGCGTTCACATCGCGGGATTTGGAATAGTGGGTGCCATAAAAATTTTCCTGGGTGTTTGCGGTGTGGGCGTTGCGGTCAAAAAGATCCAGGCCCAGTGTGCTGCACAGCTGTTCGTATGCATAATAAGCTCCCAGCGTTGTCCAGTGATGGTCGGTGCGGTAGTAGAGGTATTCTTCCTTGTGGTCGGCCAGTGTCTGGCGCACATCCAGCACCTGGGCGCCCGATGCGGAAAAGGTGGAGAACAGCTCGTCCAGATAAGCGTTCTCGTCCAGCAGCGGGGCGCCGGCAGGGATGTTTTCCGGGTAGACGGTAGAAGCCGCAGGCACCAGCATAACGCTGACCCTGCCCGGCCAGCGCTGCGCCAGCGCCGATACCGCAGCGGTGTTTTTGGGCAGGGTGCGCGTTTCGGAGGAGATCAGGCTGTAATCCCGCGCAAACATCATGTGGTCTTTGCCCAAAAGGATGCCGCCGTTTTCGGTTTTTTGAAGCAGCATGGTCTCGGCCGCGCTTTGCAGCGCGATCCAGCTGTCCCGGCCAAACACCTGGTCTTTGACGTATTTGGTGTAATTTGTAAAATAGCTGTTCAGCCCGCTGGCCGAAAAACCGGATAGGCTGGGCCGCTGGGTAAGAGTGGTGTTTTCCAGCTCGCTGTAGGCGCGGTCGGGCGTGAGCATGTCCAGCGCAAACAGCCCCACAAAAAACAGGCTGAATGCCATCAGCACCGGGTAGCGCCCCAGTTCGTGCAGGCGGGAGGGTCGAGCGTGCTTGTCCATCTTCGCAGCGCCTCCTTAAAAGTTAAAGTAGAGGAAGGGACTGTTGGTGCTGCCCACCACATAGGCGGTGGAAAGCACCAGCAGCGCCAGGATCGTGATCACACGGGTGGCGCTGTGGCGGCGCAGCCGATCCCAAAGCTTTTCGATCAGCGGGGTGCAGCAGATCACCGAAACCGCCAGCAGCACACCGTAGTTGCGCAGGAAATACAGCGGGGACACGCCGCCCGACGGGAGGAACAGCTTGTGGAACAGCAGCCCAAAGCCGACCCCCGGTTCGTTGCCCACAAACATGGCCCAGCCAACGGCTACCAGGAACAGGGTGTAGATGTGGGGCCAGACTTTGCCTTTTTGCAGATGCTTGAGCAGGAACAGCTTTTCCACCGCCAGCAGGACAAAGTAGTACAGGCCCCAGCAGATAAAGTTCCAGTTTGCGCCGTGCCAGATGCCGGTGAGCAGCTCGACGATGAACAGGTTCAGGATCTGGCGCTTGAGGCCCTTGCGGTTGCCGCCCAGCGGGATATAGACATATTCCCGGAACCAGCCGGAAAGGGTCATGTGCCAGCGCCGCCAGAACTCGGTGATGGAGGAGGAGATATAGGGGTAGTTGAAGTTCTGGGGGAAATCAAAGCCCAGCATCCTGCCCATGCCGATGGCCATCATGGAGTAGCCGGAAAAATCGAAGTAAAGCTGTAAGGAGTAAGACAGCACGCCCAGCCACACCAGCGGGGTGGAAGCGTTGGCCAGACCCACGCAGGTGACGGAAGGGCTGTCCGCGATGCCGATGATGTCGGTCCACAGTGCGCCCACCGCGTCCGCAAGCAGGACCTTCTTGGCCAGGCCAAAGGTGAAGATGGTCATGCCTTCTTCGATCTGCTTGAGGTTGCAGCGGTGCTGGTAGACGTGCAGCTGGGCGGAGACATCCCGGTATTTGACGATAGGCCCGGCAATGAGCTGGGGGAACATGACGACGTAGGCGCCAAAATCGATGATGTTGTGCTCGGCGGCCACATCCCGGCGGTAGACATCGATGGAGTAGGAAAGAGTCTGAAAGGTATAGAAGCTGATGCCCAGCGGCAGCACGCTGATGCCCTCAATGGGTGCAAAGGCGGTGCCCAGCAGGGTGTTGAAGCTTTCCAGCGCGAAGTTTGCGTATTTGAAGTAGAACAGCATCCCCAGGCTGCCCGCCAACGCCAGCAGCAGAAGGATGCGCCGCGCAGCGGGGCTGTGGTCGAACCGTTCCATGCCCAGCCCGCACAGGTAGTTGATCAGGATCAGGGCCAGCATGACCGGGAAGAACCGGACTTCGCCCCAGCAGTAGAATACCAGGCTGCATGCAAAGAGCACGGTGTTCTTCAGCTTTGCGGGCGCAAGATAGTACAGCGCCAGCGTAATGGGCAAAAAGCGGAACAAGAAAAGAATGGTGCTGAAAACCAAGGCATTGGCCTCCTTTAAACGTCGTGGGGGCTTTTCCCGCTTTTTGAAAAAAGCGGGGCAAAAACTTTTTGATCGACCCGCATTTTATGCGGGCCGGTTTTTATTTGTACGGGGGCGGATCTTGTGCCAAATAAAAAGGCCGCCGCACAGGGGCAAACCTTGTGCGGCGGCCTTGTGGGAACACAGAAACCTTTGCCGGGCGGTTGCTCCCCGCTGCGGGCAGAGCGCTTGGAGTTAGTTTATCCGGCGAGAGCGCTGCGGGCGGCCTCGCCCAGCGCACTGGCATCCGCGCATTCGTTGGACGCGATAAGCATCACCACGCAGTCATCGCTGCTGGAGATCACCGCGTTTTGCACATTGGACTGAGCCTGTGCAAACTCGGCGTAGTTGCCGTAAAAGACAGCCTGATCCTCGCAGTAGACCTCCAGCGCCTGGCAGATGGCCTCCGCCTTGCCTTCGGCGGGCTGGATCACCAGCACAAGGCCGGCGTCGCCATTGTCGTTGCTCTTAACGCCCTTGTAGCTGGCCACATCCTCGGCGGCCAGGCAGAAGTCATACTCGATGTTCATGGCGGCGATTTCAAACTGGTTCGAAATGGGGTTTGCCTCCAGCAGCGCGTTCACGGTGTCGGCCAAAGCGTCTGCGCCGTTGGTCTCAGTGGAAACAGAGGACGCCGGCGCCTGCGAGGAGGCAGCCTGTGAGGACGCCGTGGAGGAAGAAGAGGAGGAGCCGCAGCCCGCCAGCACAGCAGCGGCCAGCACAGCGGCGGATACCATCAGTTTTGTACGATTCATCATGGGATATACCTTCTTTGGATGTTTGGTGTTGCCTGTGCGCGGGGCACGGGGCAGAGTATAGTTATCTTATCATAACAGCGCGGGAAATGCAATGCGCACGCAAAGTTTCATACCCTGTTCACGACTGTGCAGCCGAAGCAGCGATCTGTTGCAGCTGGGCGATGTATTCCTCAAAGCATAGGCCGCTGGCGTTGATGCGAGCGGCGTTCTCCACGCCCACATACCGCCAGTGCCATGGCTCGTAGGTGATCTCGGTCACATCCTCCCGGCCTTTGGGATAGCGCAGGATGAAGCCGTATTCCCCGGCGTGCTCCTGGAGCCAGCGGAAGGCGGCGGTGTTTTCAAAGCCCTCGTCCAGGGCGGTGTGTTCGGGACAGTTCAGGTCTGCGGCCAGTCCGCAGTTGTGTTCGGAATAGCCCGGCGGGTTGACGATGGCGGCGGCTTTTTCCTTGGCGGAAGCCTCGTCATAGCCCTGATCAAGGTAATACTGGGTCTTGTTTTTGTACAGCGTGGCCTGATAGGATACGCTGCGGTAGCCGCTCTGCATCCAGACCGTCACGCCATCGGCGGCAGCCGCGGCCTGCATCTGCAAAAAGGCATCGCAGGCCGCGGTTTGCAGGGTCTTGTTGATGGCGGAGGCCGAACCGCATTCTTTCGTGTCGAAGGTGTAGTCCTCCGGCATAGGGGAATGATGGTTGACCAGCACCATCAACGGGTCATCCAGGATAGCCTGCGCTTCGGCGGCGGTCATTCCGGCTTCGGGCGGGATGCTGTTCGGCTGTTCCGGCGCGGCAGAGGCGGCCGGCTCCTGCTCCGGGGCAGAAGCTGCCGGCATGCTGGCAGCGCTGTCCGGGCCGGGATCGGCGGACTGGGCGGTCAGCTGGGGCAGCAGATAGGCGATGCCGCCCGCCGCGATCATCAGCACAAGGGTCAGGCTTGCGGCGCGGCGGATGGCGCGGCGCTTTTTGCGGCGGCGCACCTCGGCGGGGGTCATGCGCTGGCGCGGGGAGGAAGCGCCGTGAACAGGCTGATTGCTCATAAAAGACCTTCTTTCTGGCGTGGATCCGATAAAAGCGAATAGAAACGCCGTGCGCGGGGAATCCTTTCCCCGGAGGCGAACAGCATGAAGATGACAGCAGAGGAATATGCGCGGCGGGTGCGGCGGATCGGGCCGTCCTCTCCGGTGGGAAAGGATTGTGCCTGGGCCTTTGCCGTTGGGGGCGGCATCTGCTTGTTGGGCGAGGTGCTGCGCCAGCAGTATCTGGCCATGGGGCTGGATACCGAGCTGGCCGGAACGCTGACCAGCTGCACGCTGGTGGCGCTGTCGGCCATCTGCACAACGCTGGGATGGTATCAGAAGCTGGCAGCCAAAGCAGGGGCAGGCTCGCTGGTGCCCATCACCGGGTTTGCCAACGCGGTGGTCAGCGCAGCCATCGAGTTCAAGACCGAGGGCCATATCCTGGGCACCGGGGCAAAGATGTTCACCATTGCAGGGCCGGTGATCGTTTACGGTACGCTGGCCGCGGTGATCTACGGCGCACTGCTGTGGCTGGGCGGGATGGTGGTATAAGCGATTCTGTTTAGAATACGGCTGGGTGGGCGCGAAGATTGCAAAACCAGGTCAGCAGCCCAGTATACCACAAAATATGTGTAAAATCAGCCCCGGAACACAACTTTTTTGGATGGAACAGGAGGCGGGAGCCTATGGCAGCCCGGTACGGTGATACGCTGTGTTTTGAACCCGCGCCGGTGATCGTGAGCCACGCGGCGGTAGGCGGAAAGCGGGAGGGAGAAGGCCCTTTGGCCGCATGCTTTGACGAGCTGAGCGAGGATAATTTTTTTGGCCAGAGCAGCTGGGAAGCCGCCGAACGGCAGCTCCAGGTGCGGGCGGCCCGGCTCTGTCTGAAAAAGTCTGGTACAGCGGATACGGAGATCCAGCTGGCGCTGGCGGGGGATCTGCAAGCCCAGTGTACGGCCTCCGGCTACGCCATGCGGGAGCTGGGCGCACCGTTTGCGGGATTGTTTGGCGCATGCAGTACGATGGCCGAGGCGCTGGGCCTGGGCGCGGCGCTGTGCAGCGCAGGCTTTGCCGACAATCTGCTGGCGATGGCATCCGGCCATTTTTGTGCGGCAGAGCGTCAGTTCCGCACGCCCCTCAGCTATGGAGCGGTGCGCACGCCTACCGCCCAGTGGACGGCGACCGCAGCGGGGTGCTGCCTGCTGCGTCCCGCCGGTACCGGGGCAAGGATCTGTGCGGCAACGTTTGGACGGATCCAGGATTATCAGGTAAAGGATATCAATAATATGGGCGCGGCAATGGCCCCGGCTGCCGCGGCCACGCTGATCCGGTATCTGGAAGATCTGCGCGCGGAACCGCAGGATTTTGATTGTATTTATACGGGGGATCTGGGGCATGTGGGCAGTCAGCTGCTGCATGAGATCCTGGCCGCCGAGGGCCTTTTGGTCAGGAATCATGTGGACTGCGGGTGCCTGCTTTATGATGCCGAGCACCAGACGGTCAAAAGCGGTGCATCCGGGCCGGGCTGCTGTGCATCGGTGCTCTGCGGGCATATCCTGCCCCGGCTGGAGCGGGGCAGCCAGCGGAGGGTGCTGTTTCTTGGAACGGGCGCACTGATGAGCCAGACCACTTTTTTGCAAAAGGAGAGCATCCCGGCGGTGGCGCATCTGGTGGAGCTGCGCGCGCCGGAGAAAAAGGCCGGGGAGGGCGTGGAATGAACGGATATTTTTGGGCGTTTGTGGTGGGCGGTGCCATCTGCGTGGTGGGACAGCTGCTGCTGGATTGGACGGGCCTGACCCCGGCCCGTATCCTGACGGCCTATGTGGTGGCAGGAGTGGTGCTTTCGGCGCTGGGATGGTATGATCCGCTGGCCGAGTTTGCGGGCTGCGGCGCAACAGTCCCGCTGCTGGGCTTTGGGCACCTGCTGGCAAAGGGCGTGCGTACCGCCCTGGCAGAGGATGGCGCCATCGGTATCCTGACCGGCGGCCTCACCGCCGCCGCCGCGGGCATCACGTCCAGCCTTGTGTGCGGAGTGGTATGCTCGTGGATCGGCAAAAGCCACGATCAAAATTGACAGGAGAGCGCTTTTCCCGCTTTTTAAAAAAAGCGGGGCAAAAACGTTTCGCTCGGCCCATGCATGCGCATGGGCCTTTTTGTCCCGCACAGGGCACGACTGTGTGGATTTTGTGCGATGAAAGGCAGGATTCTTTCCTTTTCGCGTTTCCGGGCGGATATACTGGCAGAAAAAGGAGGCGCGTATCCATGAAAAACAACTGGGAACCGGTCCTGTGGGAAAGCTGGTCGGCGCTGGCCCTGTGCGCGGCATCGGTGCTTCCGCCGGGCAGTCCCTTTGGCCGGACGACAGGCATCGTCTGGCCGGGGCTGGCTTTGGCGGTGCTGGTGCCCACAGCCTGGGCACTGTGGGGGTTGTGGGCACAGCCGCAGACCTCCCCCGGGCCGGAGCAGCTTCTGGAGCCTGCCGGGGCGCTTTCCGAACCGGTGCGTGAGGCGGTGAGTGCGTGTGATCTGGCGGTCCATATTCCGGCCTGAGCGTCCGTTGTATGACAAAAGCCCCTGTGCCGGAGGACCGGTACAGAGGCTTTGTTCTTCAGTCGATCGTCAGATCAGATATGTGCTCAGGCGTTCTTGTTGGCACGCTTGGCCATGCGGCTGATCTTGCGAGAAGCGGTGTTCTTCTTGATGACACCCTTAGCGCGAGCCTTGTCGATCGCGGAAACAGCAGCCAGGACGATCGCGTCCTTGTCAGCGGCTTTAGCATCGATGGCAGCGTCTGCCTTCTTGACGACTGTTTTCAGGTTGGTCTTAATGGCCTTGTTGTGAGCCTGCTCAGCTGCAGCCTGCACGACGCGGTCCTTCTGAGATTTAATGTTAGGCATTCGTTCCACCTCCTTGGCTACCTATAACAGCGCACCTTATGATAGCATATTTTCCGCGTCAGCGCAAGCGTTTTTTCGTTTTTTGTTTAGAAAGTTTTTCTTTTCCCACACTCTCCATAAGATTTTGCCCCGCAAAGGCCGCAAAACGGAAGGGAGAGCCAAAAATGAAGCAAACGGATCTGGCAGATGAGCTGTTCGGGGAAGCATCGGAGCCGCAGATGCCCGCAGGGGTGCGGCTTGCCACGGCCCGGCGCAACGGGGTGAGGATCACGCGGGTGGAGATCACGCGGGAGGGCCTTGCCCGGCCCCGGGGACGGTATGTGACGCTGGAAACGCCCAGTGTGGCCGTGCTGGACGAACGGGACAGCACGGTGATCGAGCTGGCGGCAGCGCAGCTTCGCGCGCTGCTTCCGCCCCAGGGCCCGGTGCTGGTCCTGGGAGTGGGCAACCGTCGGGTGACGGCGGATGCCCTCGGCCCGCGCACGGTGCAAAAGGTGCTGGTGACGATGGGCGCGGGGCATCGTCTGCCGCTGCCGGGGGTACGCCCGGTGGCGGCCGTGGCCCCCGGCGTGGCGGCGGCCACCGGGGTCAGCCTGCAGCAGATGGCGCTGGCGCTGGTGCGGGAGCTTCGGCCCACGGCGCTGGTGTGTGTGGACAGCCTGTGCTCCTCAGAGCCGCAGCGCCTGGGCCGGACGATGCAGTTTTCGGATACCGGTCTGCATCCGGCCCAGCCGGACAGTGCCCGGCATCTGGATGCGGCGCGGATGGGCGTGCCCGTCATCGCCGCGGGCATCCCTACCCTGATGGAGGCGGAGGAAGGCCGGGATCTGGTCGTCACCCCCCGCGAGCTGGACAGCGTGATCTCCCATGGCGCTGCGCTGCTGGGTGCGGCCATCAATCGGGCATTGCAGCCCCAGCTGACCCTCTCGCAGCTGTGCTGGCTGGTGGGATAATCGGACAAGCGCCCGCATAGGATGGTTCTTGAAGCGACAGATGCGGGGCGAAGGGGGGAACAGGCCATGCGCAGCAAAAGTGTGCCGCCGGGCACAGAATCCGGCCGGCTGCTGCCCTTTGCGGCGGCGGCTGGGCTGCTGCTGGCCCTGATCTTTCTGGCGCGCGGGGCCGCTTTGGGGCTGGCCGTGTTTTTAGCCGGGCCGGTGCCCGCTGTCCAGACGGCGTTTTCTCTGGCGCGGGAGAAGTGGGGACAGGCATTGTCTGCGCCGTCCGCACAGCAGGGATCGCCCGATGCCGACACAGCGCCCTCTGCCGATGCAACGCCGTCTGGCGCTGCCGGCACGGTAGAGCTGGAAAACTATCTGGTGGAACTGCAAGGGGAGGATGCGTGCCCGGCGGATGCAGGCACCGTGCTGGAAAAGACCTATCCCCAGGGCAGCGGGGAAAAATATGTTCCCTGCGGGACAGGCAGTATCAAGAATAATACCAGCGTGTCGTCGGCAGAGATCGCGGCGGAGATCCAGAACCCTCTGCCCTTTGCTATCGAGCGGTACAGCACCGAACCCCAGGTGCTGATCATGCATACCCATGCTACCGAGGATTATCGGATGTCGGCGGGATTGTGGTTCGACCCGGCGGACGGTTCCCGCAGCACAGACCGGGCGGTGAATATGTGCGCGGTGGGCCGGGTGATGGCCGATACCCTGAACGCGGCGGGGATCTGCACGCTCCAGGATGAGACCCTCAACGATTATCCCAGCTATACGGGCAGCTATTCCAACAGCCGTGCGGTGGTGCAGCAGTATCTGGCGCAGTATCCCAGCATCAAGGTGGTGCTGGATGTCCACCGGGACGCCATCGAGACCGAGGGCGGCTCCCGCATGGCTCCGGTCTGTACGGTGAACGGCCGCCAGGCCGCCCAGGTGATGATCATCTGCGGCTGTGATAATGGTAGCACGGTCAAGCTCCCCGACTGGCGGCAGAACCTGCGGTTTGCCGCGGCCTGGGAACAGGCGATGGAAGGGATGTACCCCGGCTTTACCCGGCCGGTGCTGTTCAGCTATCGCTTTTATAACCAGGATCTGACCACAGGAAGCCTGCTGATCGAGATCGGCGGCCACGGCAATAACCTCAACGAAGCACTGTACGCCGGCCAGCTGGCCGCAAACGCGCTGGTGCAGGTGCTGACGGGAGGGTGAGGCTGCTTACGGGGGATCTCTTCCTTTTTCGAGAAAAAGGAAGCGAAAAAGCTTTTCCACCGGCCTGTGCATACGCACAGGCCAGAGTTTTTTCTTCGCATAGGGCAGGCTTTGCGGCACCTTTCAGGCCCGGGCGGGCTAAAGCAGAAAAGTGTGCCTGCGGGAACGGCGGCACAGCCGCAGCGCACGGGAGTGCGCAAACCTTCTGCCGGACAGTTTTGTACTGCCCACCCCTTTTTTGCAAAACGCGCATGCGTTTTGCGAGAAAAAAGTTTTTGCCCCGCTTTTTTCAAAAAGCGGGAAAACTCCCGCATTGACAAACCCCTCGCCTTGTGTTATTTTGAAAGCACAAATGCAAGGATCGGGAAAAGTAACGCAGATCAAACGCCCCAGAGAGCGCGGCAGACGCTGAGAGCCGCGTGCGCAAGGCTGCGCGAACGAACACCCGGGAGCAGCAAGCTGAACTTCGGCGGGGCACACCTGCCGCCAGTAGGCGCGCCGCACGCCCAGCGTTACAGGGGCAGCGCTTTTTTGAGCGCGCGAGAGACCGGATCTTCCGGTAATTCAGGTGGCACCGCGGACATTACAAGACAGCTTGTTCGCCCTGAAATTTCAGGGGAAAAGCTGTCTTTTTTATTTTCAGGAGGGAACTTTTACATTATGGAACGCACCGAGATCGTGTCCCTGTACAAGGACACCCCGGCGGACGGCACGGTCGTGACCGTCTGCGGCTGGGCCAAAAACATCCGCGACTCCAAAAACATCGGTTTCATCGCTCTGTCGGACGGCGGCTGCTTCAAAACGTTGCAGGTCGTGCTGGAATCCGCCAAGCTGGAAAACTATGACCAGGTAGTACACACCGGCCTGTACAGCAGTCTGCGTGTCACCGGCCGCATCGTGCTGACCCCCCAGGCCAAGCAGCCCTTTGAGCTGAACGCCGACAGCGTAGAGATCCTGGGCGGCTGCCCCGCCGAGGAGTACCCGCTTCAGAAAAAAAAGATGAGCATGGAGTATCTGCGCACCATGCCCACCCTGCGCCCCCGCACAAACACCTTCAACGCGGCATTCCGTGTGCGCAGCGTGGCGGCGTTTGCCATCCACCGCTTCTTCCAGGAAAACGGCTTTGTGTACGCACACTCTCCGCTGCTGACCGCCTCGGACTGTGAGGGCGCGGGCGAGATGTTCCGCGTGACCACGCTGGATGTGCAGGATCCGCCCCGCACCGAGGACGGCAAGGTGGATTTCAGCCAGGACTTTTTCGGCAAGCCGGTCAACCTGACCGTTTCCGGCCAGCTGGAGGCCGAGGCGATGGCAATGGCCTTTGGCAAGGTATACACCTTCGGCCCCACCTTCCGCGCGGAAAAAAGCTTCACCACCCGCCACGCGGCAGAGTTCTGGATGATCGAGCCGGAGATGGCGTTCTGCGATCTGTCCGGCTATATGGACAACGCCGAGGCCATGACCAAGTACGTCATCCGCTATGTGCTGGACAACTGCCCGGATGAGATGGCCTTTTTCAATCAGTTCATCGACAAGGGCCTGCTGGAGCGTCTGGAGCTGGTGGCAAACAGCGAGTTTGGCCGCGTCAGCTACACCGAGACCATCGAGATCCTGAAAAAGAACAACAAGAAGTTCCAGTATCCGGTGGAATGGGGCGCGGATATCCAGACCGAGCATGAGCGCTATCTGACCGAAGTGGTGTTCAAAAAGCCGGTGTTCGTCACCGATTACCCCAAGGAGATCAAGAGCTTCTATATGAAGCAGAATCCGGATGGCAAGACGGTGGCCGCAGCGGATATGCTGGTGCCGGGCATCGGCGAGCTGATCGGCGGCAGCCAGCGCGAAGAGGATTTTGAAAAGCTGTCTGCCCGCATGGACGAGTTGGGTCTGGATAAAAACAGCTACGACTGGTATCTGGATCTGCGCAAGTTTGGCGGCGTAGAGCATGCAGGCTATGGCATGGGCTTTGAGCGCCTGATCATGTACCTCACGGGCATCCAGAATATCCGTGACGTGCTGCCCTTCCCCCGCACGGCCTACGGCTTCTAAGGCTTCATTTTCAGCAGGGCTGCCGCTGTGCGGCGGCCCTCTTTTTGGCCGTTTGAGGTGCAGTCACACCCCACCCCACCCCACAGCCCGTATCCGGGCATCCCAAGTACAGCAAGGCCTGCCCTGTGCAAAGAAAAGACCTGGCCTGTGCGCATGCACAGGCCGATCGAAAAGCTTTTTCGCTTCCTTTTTCTCGAAAAAGGAAGAAAACCCCCGTAAAAAAGGAGCCTCCTCATGGAAAATATCTCCCCCTTGCTGCTTTCGTGGTTTAGGCAGAACCAGAGGATCCTGCCCTTCCGGACGGATCCCAGCCCCTACCATGTATGGTTGAGCGAGATCATGCTGCAGCAGACACGCGTATCGGCAGCGCTGCCATACTACGAGCGTTTTATCCGGGAGCTTCCGGACATTCCGGCCCTGGCCGCATGCGGCGAGGAGCGCCTGCACAAGCTGTGGGAAGGGCTGGGCTACTACAGCCGTGTCCGCAACCTCCAAAAAGCGGCCCGCATCGTATGCCAGCAGCACGGCGGCCAGCTCCCGGCCGATCTGGACGCGCTGCGCGCGCTGCCCGGCATCGGAGACTATACGGCCGGCGCCATCGCCTCCATCAGCTTTGGCATTCCGGCCCCGGCCGTAGACGGCAATGTTCTGCGCGTATTTGCGCGGCTGTACAACGATGATTCTCTTGTCACCGACCCTGCGGTAAAAAAGCGTTTCACCGCCCGCGTCATGGAACACCAGCCGCCCGACGCGCCGGGCGACTACAACCAGGCACTGATGGAGCTGGGCGCGCTGGTCTGCGTGCCAAACGGTGCGCCGCTGTGCGGGCAATGCCCTCTGTCAGCTCTTTGCGAGGCGCACCACGCCGGAACCGGGCTGGCTCTGCCCCGCAAAGCGGCGCCCAAAGCCCGCCGCGTCCAGCCGGTGACGCTGGCTCTGGTGGAAAGCCCGGCGGGTTTTCTGCTGCAGCAGCGTCCCGCGCACGGCCTGCTGGCCGGGCTGTGGCAGCCGATGCTGTGGGAAGGAGAGGTCTTGTCCGCTGAGGGCGTTTCCACTGTGCTGGAAGGGCTGGGCCTTGAGCGGGGCGGGGCAGAGCCGGCCCCGCTGCCGGGCGCAAAGCACATCTTCAGCCACATCGAATGGCGGATGACCGCTTATTCCCTGACTGTGCCGGAGCAGCCTGCGCCCGAAGGCTGTGTGTGGGCCAGCCGCAGCCAGCTGCGGGCAGAATACGCCCTGCCCGGCGCATTCAAGGCATACAAAAAACGCATGCTTGGCGAATGAGTGCGCTTTGCACAAGAGAAAGCCCCCCTTTCCTAAAATTTTGATGTTTTCGGTTGTAATTTCCGCCCGCAGCGGGTATAATGAACATACTTGGATCCGATGCTGCATGCAAAAGGTCTTTGAACGGAGGGTGCTGCGGATGACTTTTCTGCTAAAAGCTTCTCTGCACATGCTTTCCGCTCTTTGGAAAGCGGAAAAGATCCTTTGGCGGGTTTCCCGCTGGAAAAATAAGCTGAAACATCGTTTCAACCGAAAAAAGGAGAGTGTTGACCCTATGAAAAAATCCTATCTGATCGCCGTGATCGCAACTCTGGCCGCTGTTGCGGGCGCACTGGCTGCCGTGGCCGTTTATCTGCGCCGCCGCGAGAAGGAGCTGGACGAATACGAGCGCCTGCTGTTCGGCGAGGACGAGGCTGTGGAGGCTGTGCCTGCCGCACAAGCACAGGCAGAGCAAGCGCCTGCTGAGGAAGCGGAAGAGGCTGCCCCTGCTGAGGACGCCGCAGAGTAAATATCAGACGAAAGAGCCAACGGGCGCACCGGGGGCCTCGGAACAAGAGGCCTGTTCCGGTGCGCCTTTTTGCCGGAAAGAGAGGTGCGACCCATGAAACGTGTTTTGCTGTGGCTGGTGGGCGTTGTGCTGGGCACAGCGGTGCTGCTGGCGGCGGTGATGGGCGTGAGCTATGCCTTTACCACCGAAGGATCCCGCCCCGCGGGTGCGGCGCAGTTTGGCGCGGCGGAGCTGGAGGAAAACGGCAGTTGCTGGCAGATCCCGCTGCTGGGCGGTCTGCTGGACAAGGTGTTTTTCTGCCCGGAGACCCTGACGGTGCAGAAGCTGGGCGTCCTGACCGATGCACACCCGGCCCTGACGCTGCCGGAATGGGCTACATACGCAGTGCTAAGCATCCAGTCCGCCGCAGGCGATACGGTGTTTGAGGGCGCCCCCACCGCATACGAGGACTTTTTGTTTCCCGCAAATGGAGAATACAAAGCGCAGCTGACCGTCTGGCGTGTGCCGCAGGGCAGCACGATTTTGCAGTTCGAGGGCGGCAGCACCGGCGATTTGCGCCGCAATCTGGGGCTGGAACGCCCCGCAAAGCCCACCGGCTGGACGCGGTATTCCTTCCGCTTTACCTTGCAGGCCAGCGCCGGGATCGAGCTTTCCGCCGAGCGCATCGACCAGGGCGGCATTGTGGGCCTGCGGATCACGGGCATGACCGGGGACAGTGCGCCCATCGTGGAGACCGACCTGGGCAGCGTGCAGTGTGTCCGCTGCTCCGGCGGCTGGCGTGCGTATATCCCTGCGGCGTACAACGCCTCTGCGGGTGCACATGAGATCCGGATCACGGTCAACGGCGAGACCCAGACCCGGACGATCACGGTCATCCCGCGGGACTTTGGCACGGTCGAGACCGAGGCGGAGCCTGCCGCTTCCGAGGCGGCCTCTGCCGAGTTCCGGAACCTGATCTGGCCGCTGTATGAGCAGGCCGCGCGGGAAAAGCTTTGGTCGGGCGGGTTTATCTGTCCGGCAGAAAACTATATGACACTGGTGGACTTTGGCCAGGTCAAGGTGGTGGACGGTCAGACGGGCAGCCGTTCCAACTCCACAAAGCTGTACACCATCCCCGGCGCGCCTGCCCGCGCGCCCGCCAACGGCGTGGTGGTGCTGGCCCGGAACCTGGCGCTGACCGGCAATACGGTGGTCATCGACCACGGCTGCGGCGTGCGCAGCTACCTGTACGGCCTGCAAGCTATTGCGGTGTCCCAGGGCCAGGCTGTGGAAAAGGGCCAGGCCGTGGGCACCCTGGGCGAAGATCTGACGATGGATTTCAAGCTGGGCAGCAAGAGCGTGAATCCCTGGCTGCTGTTCCAGACCAGCGGAGGGCTGTTCTGGAAAGAGACCCTGTGAATCGCAAAAAAGAGGGCTGACGCGCTGTGCGTCAGCCCTCTTTTGGACGGTATGGGCAAAGCCCGGTCTCCCGGCTCAGGAAATGGAATCCACGTCCCACTTCATGCGCACGGCATCGCTGCCGGACAGCTTCAGCTCCAGCGCGGCGGCATTTTCCAGCGCCTGCTGGGGAGTACGCGCGCCGCACAGCACATGAAGGCCCGGGATCATGCGGGCGGTCAGGGCGATCACAAGCTGGGCCATCGTGCAGTGGTACTTTTCGGTCAGATCGCGCCAGCCGTCCAGCAGCTCCAGTGCCTGCGCCCGGCGTGCGGGCTGGAAGGTGGGGTTTGCGTTGCGGGTGCTGCCCTCCGGAAAGGTGGTCAGCATGGTCACTTTCCCGGTCAGCAGGCCCTGCTCCAGCGGGGAATAGGCCTGCACCGATACGCCCAGCTCCTTGCAGGTGGGCAGAAGCTGCTTTTCGATGCGGCGGGTCAGCAGGCTGTATTTTTCCTGAATGACGTCCAGCTCACCGTAGCGGCAGTAGCCCCGGATGATGTCGGCGGTCACGTTGGAAGCGCCAATGGCCCGGATCTTTCCCTGGGCTTTCAGCTGCATCAGGGCATCCACCGTTTCTTCCAGCGGATACAGGCCAAAGTCCGGGCTTTGCCAGTGGGTGTACAGCACATCCAGATGGTCGGTGCCCAGGCGACGCAGGCTGTCCTCCACGTCCTCGACGATGCTTTTGGCGGACAGGTCGCGGTAGACCGAAACGCCGTCCACCACCTTGTGCAGGACGGGCGTTTCGTGCCGCCATTCCAGCCCGCATTTGGTGGAAAGGATGATTTTATCCCGGTCGATATGCCGCAGCGCCTCGCCCACCACGGTCTCGCTGTGATACAGGCCGTAGATGGGCGCGGTGTCGATCCAGGTGATGCCCTTTTCCACCGCGGCCTGGATCGCCTGCACCGAAAGGGCATCGTCGTTGTCGCCCCACCAGCTGCCGCCGCCAATGGCCCAGGTGCCCAGCCCCAGAAATGGGGCGGAAAGTCCGCTTTTGCCGATCTTGATCGTTTCCATATTGGTTTTCCCTCCATAAAAAAGGGCAGGGAGACCCCTTCCCGGCATCGTTCCGGAAAGTACAGGCCTCCTTGCCCGTGTTTGAGCCTGTCTGGATTAAATATTGCCAAACTCGCTCAGTTTTAACGTTTCGTTGTGGGTTTCGGCCCAGCGCACCGCCCAGTCCGAGGTGAACAGCAGCAGGCGGCTGCCCTTCATGTCCTCCACAGCCTTGGTATCGCTGGTCAGATCCAGATCGCGCAGAACATAGGTGTCCGGGTCGTTCTGCACCCAGCGCAGCTGCTCAAAGGGCAGCTGCTGCATGCGGATCTCCACGTTGTATTCGGTATTCAGACGGTACTCCAGCACTTCCAGCTGAAGCACGCCCACCACGCCGACGATCACTTCCTCCATGCCGCCGCCCACTTCGCGGAAGATCTGGATGGCGCCCTCCTGGGCGATCTGCTCCATGCCCTTCACAAACTGCTTGCGCTTCATGGTATCCTTCTGTTCGATGCGGGCGAAATGCTCCGGCGAGAAGGTGGGGATGCCCGCAAACTGCACCTTCTTTTTGCCGGTGCACAGGGTATCGCCGATGGAGAAGATGCCCGGATCGAACAGGCCGATGATATCGCCCGCATAGGCCTCGTCCACGATGGCACGGTCCTGCGCCATCAGCTGGGTGCCGGTGGCCAGCTTGATGTTCTTGCCCTCCTGGACGTGGAACGCCTCCATGCCGCGCTCAAACTTGCCCGAGCAGATGCGCATGAACGCGATGCGGTCGCGGTGCGCCTTGTTCATGTTGGCCTGGATCTTGAAGATAAAGGCCGAGAACTCCTCGCGGCAGGGATCCACGGCTTCGCCGGTAGTGCTGTCCGCGCGGGCCAGCGGCGGCGGGGTCAGCCGCAGGAAGTTCTCCAGGAACGGCTCCACGCCAAAGTTGGTCAGCGCCGAGCCGAAGAACACGGGGCTAAGCTCGCCGTGCAGCACCTTGTCCAGGTCAAACTCCTCTGCTGCGCCGTCCAGCAGCTCGATCTCATCGGTCAGCTGCTGGTGCAGATAGGGGGTCAGCAGATCGTCCAGCTGCGGATCCCCCAGCTCGGCCTGGATCTCGTCCACCTTCTTCACGCCGTTGGCGCGGCCGTCGCTCTCAAAGGCCAGCACCTTGCGGGTGCTGCGGTCGAACACGCCCTTGAACTCCTTGCCGCAGCCGATGGGCCAGTTCATGGGATAGGTCTTGATGCCCAGGATCTCCTCGATGTTCTCCATCAGCTCAAAGGGATCGCGGGCCTCGCGGTCCATCTTGTTGATAAAGGTAAAAATGGGGATGTGCCGCAGGGTGCACACCTTGAACAGCTTGATGGTCTGCGCCTCAACGCCCTTGGCCGCATCGATGACCATAACGGCGGAGTCCGCGGCCATCAGGGTGCGGTAGGTATCCTCGGAAAAATCCTGATGGCCCGGCGTGTCCAGGATATTTACGCACTTGCCCGCATAATTGAACTGCAGGACAGAGGATGTCACCGAGATGCCGCGCTGCTTTTCGATGTCCATCCAGTCGGACACGGCATGCTTGGCGCTCTGCTTGCCCTTGACCGAACCGGCCTGGTTGATGGCTCCGCCGTACAGCAGGAGCTTTTCGGTCAGGGTCGTCTTGCCGGCGTCCGGATGGCTGATGATGGCAAAGGTCCGGCGGCGCTCGATTTCTTCACGATTTGTCATAGAATGGTTTCTCCTAAAAGGCGACTGCCCGGCACACCGGACAGAGAATACAGAAAAAGTCGGTCAACGTTGGAGAGAAATGTGTGAGTTACATGGGAAAAGGCTCCTGTCTCCTGAAAAATACACATACACTTTTATTTTAACGGAAAACACGAGCCGATGCAAGGTTTTTTGTTATTTTTTCAGCACGAAGCAGGGCAGAGGGGCGGTATCGGCCCAGTTTGCAAATTCACACACCAGCACAGTATAGCGGCTCAGGGGCAGCGCCCGCAGCCAGGCAAGCACAGCCTGCTTTTCGCCGCTGCCGATGACCTGCCCGCTGTAAAGGATGGCGGACAGCGCTCCGCCGGGCCGCAAAGCGTCCAGTGCGGCCTCCAGCGCGGGCAGGCTGCTGCCCGCCGTGCTGTAGACGGTATGGTCTGCCCCCGGCAGCCAGCCAAAGTTGAACATCACCAGGTCGGCGCTGCCCAGCTCCACATACTGCAATAGATGCTCGTGGCTGTCACAGTACAGTGCGTACCGCGCGGGGTCTGTGCCCAGCGTTTGCAGCCGGGCGCGGGTGGAGGCGATGGCGGCGGGCTGGATGTCAAAGCCCAGAACCCGGCCTTCCGGCGCGGTCAGACGACACAAAAAAGCGGTGTCTCCGCCGTTGCCGCAGGTGGCATCGATGCACAGCCGGGGCGGGGCCGTAAAGCGGGCGGCCAGCCAGTCCTGTACAAAGCGCACGGCGGTCAGGTCGGGGGTGCGGCGGCGCACCAGACATCCCCCCTCGGGGGAAAAGCCGAATTTGGCCCAAAAGACCCCCTCTCCCGGCGCGGCGGGCAGCGGCGCGGTAAATACGGTGGCCGTTTCGCGGTCGAAGCCACCGTATCGGCGCAGCACCTCCCGCAGCAGATAGGAGCCATAGCCCTTGCGCCGCCACTGGGGAAGAACGCACAGCCCGTCCAGCGCCGCGCCCGCAGCCGTGGGCCGCACCATGCACCGGCCGATCTGCTCCCGTTCCTTGCGCAGTCCAAAGCCGCCGGGGATGGGTACAAGTTCCATCTGTCATTCCTCCGCTTGACAAAAAAATTCTGTCCCTTACAATATCAGGAGAAGGAAACGCTGTCAAGTTGATTTTGCAGGACGCTATTTCACAGTTTCTTCACTGCCCGCGCGAGGCTTTTTCACAATTGACGGATACAATAGAATCAGCTCCCCGGAACAGCAGAGAACGCTTGCCCGGGATATCTCCAGAGAGAAAGGATGATCCAAATGGAGAAAGAAAATCAATGGGAATACGATTATACCTCTGCGCAGCATTCTTCCGCAGATACCGGTTATATCAATGTTGGCAGCAGCGGCACCAATTCCGCCAACCGCTACGCGGCGGAGGATGTGCCGGTGTCCCGCACACCGGTGCCCATGGAGGGCGGCAGCACCCCGCCGCCCTCCGGACCGGAGGATGACCGCCCCCCGCGCGGCGGAAAGCGCAGACGCCGCGGGAACATCAAAAAAGTGCTGTTCAGCGCGGCGGCGCTGGCGCTGGCGGCGGTCATGGGTTTTGTGGGCGGCTATGTCGGCGGCCAGATGTCCGGCAGCAAGGTGATCGTGCAGACGGTCGAGCGGCCCGCGGCGTCCGGTTCCGGCACGATGAGCACCGCTTCCACCTCCAGCAGCTTGAGCACCGCCCAGGTCGCTGCGCTGGTCAGCCCCAGCGTGGTGGTCATCACCACCGAGCAGGTGGTCTACTCCCAGTGGTCGTGGTACGGCCAGAATCAGGTGCAGTCCGGCGCGGGCAGCGGCGTGATCATCAGCTCGGACGGTTATATTGTGACCTGCGCCCATGTGGTTTCGGGCGCGTCCAATATCAGTGTGACCGTGGGCGAGGAAAGCTATACCGCCTCCGTTGTGGGCGAGGATGCTGCCAGCGACATCGCGGTGATCAAGATCGAAGCGGACGGCCTGACCCCCGCGGTCATCGGGGACAGCGATGCGCTGGTGGTGGGCGAAGAAGTCCTTGCCGTGGGCAACCCGCTGGGCAAGCTGGGCGGGACCGTGACCAACGGCATCATCAGCGCGCTGAACCGCAGCGTGTCCATCCAGAGCAGTGACGCGGTGCTGGATATGTCCCTGATCCAGACCAACGCCTCGGTCAGCCCCGGCAACTCCGGCGGCGGACTGTTCAATATGTCCGGCGAGCTGGTCGGCATCGTCAACGCAAAGTCCTCGGATTCAGAAGCCGAGGGCCTGGGCTTTGCGATCCCCATCAATGATGCCATCGCCGTGGCGCAGGAGCTGCTGGAAAACGGCTACGTTTCCGGCCGCCCCTACCTGGGCATCACCTATATGGATGTGAACAGCGCACAGATGGCCCAGCAGCTGGGTGTATCCAGCTATGGCATTTATGTGGCCGAGGTCGTCAAGGGAGGCCCGGCGGATCGGGCCGGGCTTCAGGCCGGGGATCGGATCGTCAGCATGGACAATCAGGAGATCAACAACAAGACCGATCTGAATACAGAGATCCAGAAGCATTTGGCAGGGGAGACCATTTCGGTCACGGTGGCCCGCAGCGGCCAGATGGTCACGATGGAACTGACCCTGGGCGACTGGAACGAATATCAGCGAAAAGCAGGCTGACCCAAAAACAGCAGATGGCCGCCGCACCCGGAAAGAGTGCAGCGGCCATTTTTTGTCGGCTTATACCTGCCCGAAAAGGGTGGCGCTATAGGGCAGCAGCACGGTCTGCCCGGTGCGCACACAGCTCACGCCCCGCCAAAGGCTGGAGGAGATGCCATCGCTCAAAAGCTTCCAGCGGCCTGCGGGCAAAGGCACTGTTTTCTGGCTGTCGGTAGGATTGTAAAAGACGGTCAGCGCCTTCCAAAGTGCGCCGTCGCCCGGCGCGGCGGGCATCGTCCAGCCCACCAGCGGCTGTTCCAGCGAGAAAAAGCGGATGGCATCCGCGCTGGCCTTGTCCGCTGCGCTCAGACGGGGGAACTGGCCGCGCAGGGCGATCAGCCCGCGGTAATAGTCCACCAGGCCATGATACCGCTCGGCGCGCCGCCAGTCCAGCTGGTTAAGAGCAGCAGAGGAGCAATAGCTGTTGCCCACGCCCTTTTTGGTGCGGGCAAACTCCTCGCCTGCCTGCAGGAAGGGCAGGCCCATGCAGGTGAAGTAAATGCCTGCGGCCAGCCGGTTCTGGGCCATTGCAATGGGATCGTCGGCGGTGTAGTCCGGCTTTTTGCTGCGCACCAGCAGCAGCTTGTCCCATAAGGTAAAGTTGTCGTGGGCGGATACATAGCTGACGATCTGCGCCGGAGAATGAGGCGGCAGAGCATCGCTGCGGCACCAGGCGGGCACGGCTCCGCCAATGCTCCACAGCGCGCCGGCCTGACCTTCGACATAGCCTGGCTCCCGCGCGTTGAAGCAGCTGCCCTTGATGGCATCGCGGGTGTTGTCGCAGAACACGCCGATGCGCTTGTCCAGCATGTTCAGATTGTTTTTGTTGGCTTCGTACCGGTGCAGCTGGCTGCCGCCGCCCTGCCACGGCTCGCCGTACATCAGGATGTTCCTGCCGCCGGGCAGCTTGTCCAGCTCGGCGCGCAGCAGATTCATCGTTTCCACATCGTACAGCGCCATCAGGTCGAACCGGAAGCCGTCGATGTGGTATTCCTTTGCCCAGTACAGCACCGAGTCGATCATATAGCGCCGCGCCATAGGCCGTTCGGAGGCAAATTCACAGCCGCATCCGCTGCCGTTGGAAAAGCTCCCGTCCGGATTCTGGCGGAAATAATAATAGGGCACGGTATGGTTCAGCACGTTTTCGTGACGGTACATGTGATTATACACCACATCCATCACCACGCCGATGTTCGCGTTGTGCAGGGCGGCGATCATCTGGCGGCATTCCTTCACGCGCACCTCGCCCCGGGCGGGGTCGGTGGAATAGCTGCCCTCCGGCACGTTGAAGTTGGCCGGGTCATAGCCCCAGTTGTACTGGCGGCCCAGGGGCCGGCCTTCGTCCACGCTGGCAAAGTCGAAAATGGGCATCAGCTGTACATAGCCCACCCCCAGACGCCGGAGGTAAGCCATGCAGGTGGGATGGATGCCGTCGTGATCCAGCGTGGTATTGCTCTGGGTAAAGGCCATGTATTTTCCCCGCCAGGTGGGGCGCACGCCGCTGGACGGACTGTTGGAGAAGTCCCGCACGCTGACCTCCCACACGCTGCGCCGCTGCGGGGGGACCGCCGGGCGCAGATCCTGCTGCCAGCCGTCCGGCTCGGCGCGGGACAGGTCGATGATCATGCTGCGCTGGCCGTTCAAACCGGCAGCGCGGGCGTAGGGGTCGCCCGTTTCCTGATCCACGCCGCCCGCCCGCACCGTAAAGGTGTAGTACCGGCCATGCTGGTCGCCGGGCAGATAGATGCTCCACACGCCCTGTTCCCGTTTTTCCAGCGGCAGGGTGCCGATGCAGCTTCCGCCGTCGCCGCGGCGGAACAGATTCACCATCACGCGCTGGGCGGTTGGTGCCCACAGCCGAAGGTGGGTGCCCTTGCGGGTATATTCTGGGCCAAGCGGCCCGGTATAGGTGGTTTTCCGGGCAAAAGCTTCGCTCTCGAACAGAGCCTTGAGTTCTGCCGGAGATGCCGTATTCATAGCAACTTCATTCCTTTTTGCCGCCGGGCGCATGATAAGCCAAAAGCGCAGGGGCGGAAATTTCTTCTTATCACCCTTTAATGATAACCAACTGCCATTCGATTTGCAAGAGGGCAGAGGGACGAAATTTTACCCGCCGGGCCGCAGCGCTTGCAAAACGGCCCAAAGTGCACTATACTGGATAAAAAATCGTTTATCAGGGAGGCTGCTTATGGCGTACACCGACGATTGGGAAAGCATCATGAACGGCGTGTTTGGCTCTGGCGGCAGATACAAAGGCCGTGCTTCCGGCCCGGCTGCGGACAAAACGGAAAATCCCCGGCAATCCCCCGCTGGACTGCCGGACCTCAATGCGGCGCTGCTGGAGCAGCAAAAGCAGCTGGACGAGCTGCTGCGCCGCCAGCGCACAGAGATAAAGCAGCAGGACGATGCGGCGCAGAAGGCGCTGGAGGACAGCCGCCGCATGGTAAAGGATATGGAGCAGGACGGCCTGCTGGCCAAAGGTACCTCCGAAACGCCGCGCGAGCATCTGGGCAGCTTTGAAGGGCTGGCCGCGCAGGTCAAAAAGACCGTTCTGGGGCAGGACGCTTTTGTGGACAGTGTGGTGCGGGCCATGCGCCGCCCCTTTGTGCTGGGGACCGAAGCCCCTGCCGCCCGCAACGTGATCCTGATCTGCGGCGGCCGCGGCACGGGCCGCCACTTTGCGCTGGAAGAGACCGCCCGCTGCATGGCCGCGCGGGGCCTTTTGCAAAACGATTCCATCGCGGTGGTGGATCTGGCGCTGTATCCGGATGCCGGGGCCGAAAAACTGTTTTTGCAGGATGTGTATGCCGCTCTCCACGCCCCCGGCGAGATCGTGGTGTTCGAGCATTACGAAAGCTGCTATCCCGGCTTTCTGAAAACCCTGTCCGATCTGGCCATAAAGGGCAGCACCGCGCTGAACAGCCGGTATCTCGTCAATAAGGAAGGCATCCTGGTGGATGCAGGCACAGCGCTGGCTCCCGGCGCGGTAAGCCGCATCACCCCCTGCGGCAAGTACCTGGTATTCTTCTCGGAGAAGGGCCGGGAGGCTGTGGCGGATAAGTTTGGCGCGGCATTTGTTGCCGCGCTGGGGGATGTGTGCCGTACCAGCACTTTTGCGCGGGAGGATCTGGCGGCGCTGGCCGCCCAGCAGCTCAATGCGCTGGCCGCAAAGGTGAAAGCCCGGCTGGGGCTGACCCTTTCTGCCGGGGCGGATGTGCGGGACTATGTGGCGGCTCAGTGCAGCAGCAAACAGGGCGCGGCAGGGCTGGCGGACTGCTGTGATCGGATCTTCCGCGCTCTGAGCGAATACTGTCTGCAAACCGATGCGCCGCTGACCGGAAAAGTCACTCTGGCCGCACAGCCGGAGAAGCTCACTTTCCGGCTGGACGACGGCCCGGAACAGGATCTTTTTGGCCTGCTTCCCGCCGCCTATACCGGCGCATTGGAAGAGGTGCGCCGGGAGCTGAACGAGCTGGTAGGCCTTGCGCCGGTCAAGGAATATGTGTTCGGCCTGGCGGACAATGTGCAGGTGCAGCAGCGCCGCGCGGCGGCGGGCCTGCGCACAGCCAGCCTGTCCATGCACATGATCTTTACCGGAAATCCCGGTACCGGAAAGACCACCATCGCCCGGATGGTGGCCAAGTACCTCAAGGCCATCGGTGCGCTGAAGGGCGGCCAGCTCATCGAGGTGAGCCGCGGCGATCTTGTGGGCCGCTATACCGGTCATACGGCCCCGCTGACCAACAGCGTGATCCAGAGCGCTCTGGGCGGCGTGCTGTTCATCGATGAGGCCTACAGCCTGTACCGCGGCGAGCAGGACAGCTTTGGGCTGGAAGCCATCGATACGCTGGTCAAGGGCATGGAGGATCACCGGGACGAACTGGTGGTGATCCTGGCGGGCTACAGCAGGGAAATGGAACTCTTCCTCACGGCCAACAGCGGTCTGGCCAGCCGTTTTCCAAACCAGATCGAGTTTCCGGACTATACGGCGGACGAGCTGCTGGACATCACCACGGTGCTGGCCAAAAACAAGGGCTACCGCCTGGATGAGGGGTGCACCTTCCCGCTGCTGGGCTATTATAACCGCCGTCAGACGGAGGACAGCCGCACGGCGGGCAATGGACGATTGGCCCGCAATACGCTGGAAAAGGCCATCTTCAACCAAAGCCGCCGTCTGGTGGCCGAACCGGACGCCCCGCTGGATGTGATCCTGCCCGGCGATCTGGAATTTGAGGGATGACCGCATAAAAACAGGAGTGGAAAAGAAAATGAAGTATCTTCGACGGATTTTGACCGGTATCATGATCGGCATCGGCGGCATGGTGTATATCAATACCATGCCGGGCATTCTGGCGCCATTTTTATTCTCCATCGGTCTGATCATGGTGGTGCTCACCGGCAGCGAGCTGTACACAGGACGCATCGGCTTTTTCCCGCTGGAGGATAAGGCCGGCCTGGGGCGCAATGTGCTGGATCATCTGACGATGCTTTTGTGCAATCTGCTGGGGGCAGGTCTGGCGGGGATAGCGGCGAGGTATCTGTACAGCGAAAACCTGAAAGCCGCCGGCATCAACGTTGCAGGCATCGTTGCAGGCAAGGCCGCCCAAAGCCCTTTTCAGGCGTTTTTGCTGGCCGTTGGCTGCGGCATGATGATGTATCTTGCCGTATCCGGCTACAAAAAGACCCAGAATCTGCTGATGCTCATTGCGCCGGTGGCGGTGTTCATCCTGGCCAAATTTGACCACTGCATCGCAGATGCATTTTACATCGCATTTGTGGGCGGCGGGGCGCCGCTGTGGTATCTGCCGGTGGTGGTGGCGGGCAACACGGTGGGATCTATTACACTGCACCGTATCACAACAAAATAAAAACCAAAGACCCGGAGCCGCAACCGCTCCGGGTCTTTGGTTTTGGGTGTCCGCCTGTCTTTGGCATCCATATCCCCCCTTGTAGAAAAAAGGTGGCCCATGCGTATGCATGGGCCGATTGAAAAGCTTTTTCGCTTCCTTTTTCTCGAAAAAGGAAGAAACCCCCGTATCATTCAGCAATCGCCTCGTGCGCCTGTGCGATCGACTGCGCCTTGTCGTGCAGCTGTGCGCGGACGCTGGCGGGGGCGGTGATCTCCATCTTGCCGCCGAAGCCGCAGACCCAGCCGAAGAACTGGTCGCTGACAAAGACCGGCACATCGAAGTGGAAATGCCCGCCGTCATCTTCCGGCACCCAGACAGGTTCTGCGCCAAACCGTTCCGCCATCGCATCCCGGAGCGAATTGTGGCAGCGCAGTGTCACCCGCACCTCCGGCCCGCCATACATGCCGAACTGCTTTTTCAGGTACGCGGGCAGATCAAAATCCCGAAACGCCTGCTTGCCCAGCCGGGGCGCGTTGAGCAGGCGGACATTTTCCATGCGATCCACCCGAAAATGCCGGATGCCGGGCCGCTCGCCGTCCTGATAGGCGATCAGATAATAACAATGATTCTCCCATGCCAGCTGCCAGGGGCTGACAACGCGCTGGGTGGGGGAAGCGTCCGCCTTTTTGTACTGGAACCGCACCTGCACCCCTTTGCCAATGGCGTTATGCAGGGCATCCACGCTGTACAAAAGCTGCTGGTTCGTGCTTTTGGGGCGTCCGCTGACATAGACCTGGCGCTGCAGCTGCACGGCCTCGTACCGGGAACACAGCCCCTCCAGCTTGTGGATCAGGGCGCGGCTCTTTTTTTCCGGGATGATGCGGCTGGACTGCACCGCATCTACCAGAAGCTTCAGCTCGGCCAGGTCAAAGGTCCGGTGGGACAGCCAATATCCGCCGCCCCGCCCCCGCTGAAGCTCGATCGTATATCCCAGCGTGTTCAGCACATCGATGTCGCTGTAAACGCTCTTGCGCTCGCAGGGGATCCCCTGCTCGGCCAGCTTGTCGATGAGCTGCGGCACGTTCAGGCGGTGCTGGTCGTCGGTCTGCGTTTGAAAAATACGCAGCAGGGCCAGCAGCTTGGAACGCTGGCCTTCCTGTTTTGCCATAACATCGCGCCTCCTTTCGGCAGGGAGGGATCACGTTTTTTTCTGGTCAAAAGCGGCTCGCCGCTGGGTGGAAAGACGGAACATCTCTTCCAGATGCTCCCGGTCATTGTCCACCAGCGCCTGGCGCATCTCCTGCAGCGCGCCGTTGAACTGGTCGATCTCGTTGATCAGGTTCTGTTTGTTCCACAGGAACAGCTCTGCCCACATCTTGTCGTTGATCCGCGCAATGCGGGTCAGGTCGCGGAAGGAATCGCCCGTGTATTCGGACAGCGAAGTGTTGTCATTGGCGCACATCAGGCTCACGGCAATGGCGTGGCACAGCTGGCTCACATAGCCGATCATGCGGTCGTGCTCGGCCGGGGACAGGGTGCAGATGTGCTCAAAGCCCAGCACCCTGGCCAGATCGTGCGCCCAGGCGATGGCCTGCGGAGTGTTGCGCCCGGTGGGGGTGATGATGAAGTTGGCAGGGGCAAAATTCACCTCTGCCGCGTGCTCCACGCTGGAGGTCTCGCGCCCGGCCATGGGATGGCTGGCGATGAACTCCACCCCCGGCGGGCAAAGCTCCTGGATCGGTTCTACCAGACCGGTCTTGACGCCGGACACATCGGTAAAGATGCAGCCCGGCTTGATCAGATGGCCATAGGTGTCAAACCATTCCAGCAGGGCGGTGGGGTACAGGCCAAAGATGATGTGGTCGGCGTTCTGCACCAGATCCTCAAAGTCCTTTGTCTTGCCGCTGCGGATGTAGCCGTGATCCAGCGCATACTGCAAGTGCCCTTCGCTGCGGTTGATGCCGTCCACGAGAAAGCCCGCCCGGGTCAGCTCCAGGGCATACTTGCCGCCCAGCAGTCCCAGGCCCACGATGAGATAGCGTTTTGTTTTATCCAGCATAGTTTACCTCCGCTCCCAGCGGGCCGATGGCCTTAAAGAAATGGGGCCAGCTCTTTTCAACAGCTTCGGCCCCCTCGATGGTCAGCGGCAGGCCTGCCGCCAGAGCCAGCACGGACAGGCTCATCACAACACGGTGGTCGTTGTGGCCGCACAGCGGCGCTTTTGGCGCATGGAGCGGATGTCCACCCTCCACTGTGATGGTGCCGCCCTCGCTCCACAGCACCGCGCCGCACTTGTGCAGCTCGGACTCCATCGCCGCGATGCGGTCGCTCTCCTTGATGCGCAGACGCTCCGCATTGCGGATGACGGTGGTGCCCTGGCACAGCGTGCCCAGCACCATCAGTACCGGGCCAAGATCCGGACAGTCGGCAAGGTCGATGTCCACCCCATGCAGCGGTGCGCTCTCAAAGACCAGCCCGTCCCCGGCGGGAGCAAACTGTGCCCCGCAGCGCCGCAGGATGTCCAGGATCACCGCGTCGCCCTGCAAGGTGTCTGCCGAAAGCCCGGTCAGGGTCACGCCGCCCCGAACTGCCCCCAGCACAGCGGGAAAAGCGGCCTGGCTGTAGTCGCCCTCCACCGTGTGGTCACAGGGAAGGTATTCCTGTCCGCCCGGAATGTGCAGGGTGGTTTGGTCTGCCCAGCTGCTTTTTACGCCAAAGGCAGCCTGCGCCGCGCGGGTCATCTCGATGTAGCTGCGGCTCTCCACCGGCGGGATCAGATGCAGGGTGCTGTCCCCGCTGAGCAGCGGAAGCGCGAACAAAAGCCCGCTGATAAACTGGCTGGATACATCTCCCGCAAGGGTGTATTCCCCGGCAGACAGCGCGCCTTCGATGGAAAGGGAACCGTCTGCCTGCTCAAACCGCAGACCCTGCTCCCGGAAGATCCTCTCATAGACAGACTGGGGCCGCTCCATCAGCCGTCCCCGGCCTGTAAAGGTCACGGGCTGTCCGGTCAAGCTGGCCAGCGGGATAAGAAAGCGCAGTGTGCTGCCGCTTTCGCAGCAGTCCACCGGAACGCTGATGGGCAGAAACTTCCCCAGGCCTTCGACTACGGCATCGGCCGCGCCGGTGCGCACCCGGGCGCACAGCTGCCCGACAGCCGACAGCGTGGCGGAAATGTCTTTGCTGAACTCCAGATTGGTGATATGGGAAGCGCCCCGCGTCAGCGCGGCGCAAAGCACTGCCCGGTGCGCCATGCTTTTGCTGGGGGGCGCGGCAATGCGTCCGCCCACCCCGCCGGGCGCAGAAACTGTAACGATCATAGAAAAACTCCTTTTGCCCTTGACTGCGAGGCCCGGAAGCCTCCGGAGCCGCAGGCGGGAGAATCAGGTGGAATGGCTCACATGTCGCGGCCGATGGCCCATGCGACCTGACGGCACTTGGCCATCGCCTGTGCAAAAGCGTCCGGGGTCAGGCACTGCGCGCCGTCGCTCCAGGCGTGGCGGGGATCGTAGTGCACCTCCACCTCCAGGCCGTCTGCGCCCGCGGCTACGGCGGCGATCATCATCGGCTCCACCAGATTGGCCTTGCCGGTGGCGTGGCTGGGATCGACCACTACGGGCAGATGGGTGCGCTCGTGTACGATGGGCACGGCGGACAGATCCAGCGTGTTGCGGGTGTACTTTTCAAAGGTGCGGATGCCGCGCTCGCACAGGATGACCTGTTCGTTGCCGCCGGCCATGATGTACTCCGCGCTCATGATCCACTCTTCGATGGTGTTGCACAGGCCGCGCTTGAGCAGCACAGGCTTGTGCATCTTGCCCACCGCCTTGAGCAGCTGGAAGTTCTGCATGTTGCGCGCGCCGATCTGTACCACGTCTACGTATTCTTCAAATTCGGGGATGCGATCCTCGCTCATCAGCTCGGAAACGATGGGCAGACCGGTGGCTTCGCGGGCCTTGACCATGTCCAGGATGCCCTCGGTCTCCAGACCCTGGAAGGAGTAGGGAGAGGTGCGGGGCTTGTATGCGCCGCCCCGGAACATGGATGCGCCGCCCGCCTTGACACCGCTTGCGATGCGCAGCGCTTGCTCGGCGCTTTCGATGCTGCATGGGCCGGCCATCACTGCGATCTTTTCCTTGCCGCCGATCTTCACGCCGCCGCAGTCGATGACGGAATCCGCCGGGTGGAACAGACGGTTTGCGCGCTTGTAGGGCGCGGATACGCGGGTGACGTTGTCTACCCAGGGGTTGGACAGGATGTCCCGCTCGTCGATCTTGGTGGTGTCGCCCACCAGACCAAATACGTTGTAGTCCTTGCCGGTGATCAGGGTTACGTCCAGACCCTGCTTTTCAAAGCGGTCAACGATCTTGTCCAGCTCTTCCTGGGGGGTGCCTTTTTTGGTCGAAATAATCATGGGAGTCGATTCCTTTCCACGGTGCGTTTTTTATCCAGGCCCGATTGATACGGGGGATTTTCCCGCTTTTTGAAAAAAGCGGGGCAAAAACTTTTTATACGCAAAACGCATGCGCGTTTTGCAAAAAGAGGGGGATAAAAGGGCAGTGGGCGGCAGAAGGTTTGCGCACTCCCGTGCGCTGCGGCTGCGCCGTGATCCCCACAGGCAGATGCGCATGCGATAGCCCGCCCGGGCCTTGCAAATGGGGCAAGGCCTGCCCTATGCAGATGAAATACCTGGCCCACATGGAATGTGGGCCGATTGAAAAGCTTTTTCGGTTCCTTTTTCTCGAAAAAGGAACAAAATAAAAGGAACAAAGCAAAAAGAACTTTACATCGCAATATGCGAATGCGGCGTGCCATCCATCCGCAGCAGCTGCGACAGGTAGACGCAGGCATGGAGATAACCATCCGGGCCTTCGCCGATAAAGTGGCCCTGGCAGCCAAAGGACACGATATCCACCTGGCGAAAAGGCTCACGCGGGTCGGGCGGATCCAAAAGCACTTCCACGGCGGGCACGCCGCAAAGCCGCAAAGCATCCAGAATGGCCACGCTGGTATGGGCATAGCCGCCGGGATTGAACACGATGCCGTCCACACGGCCCTGTGCGGACTGGATCTCATCGATCAGGTCGCCCTCATGATTGGACTGGAAAAAATCCGTTTCGATGCCCATCTGCCCGCAGCAGCCGGCCAGATAATCGGCCAGACCTGCGTAATCCAGCTCTCCGGGCAGGCCCGGTTCCGAATAGCGCAGCAGATTGATGTTTGGCCCGTTAAGGATCAAAAATTTCATTCAATGCCTCCATAGCCGCCGCCACAGCGTCCGCGACGGTGCCGTTGTTGGGGATCACCGCGTCCGCCGCGGCCAGATACAGCGGGCGGCGCTCAGCTTCCATCCGGCGCAGCGCCTCCGCGCTGGAGGAAAGGGGGCGGTCTCCGCCCACCGCCAATGCATCCACAGGCCGGTCGATGAACAGAATCACGCCGTTCTGACGCAGGGCGCGGACGTTTTCCGCCCTTTTGACCGCGCCGCCCCCGCAGGACAGCAGCTGCCGTCCCTCCTTGGAAAAGCGGGCGATCTGCTGGGTCTCTCTGGCACGGAATCCATCCTCACCTTCGGCGGCAAAGATATCCGGGATGGCCCGGCCGTCTGCCCTGACGATCTCAACGTCCAGGTCTACAAAGGTCTTGCCCAGCTTTTGTGCCAGCGCGCGGCCGATGGTGGACTTTCCGCAGGAGGGCATGCCCACCAGCGCCACATTGAGCATCTCGCGCCGCAGCGCGGCGGTCACGCGGGCAGTTTCTGCGGCCGCGTCCGGGAAAGGCCGATCCAGAAAATACTCTGCCGCATACACGGCCTGTGCCACCAGCATTTCCAGTCCGCCCACAGCCACCGGCACACCGGCTTCCTCGGCCCGCAGGATCAGCTCGGTCTTGTTGGGGTTATAGACCACATCCACCACAGCTTCCAGGCCGGGCATGGCCGCCACATCCAGCGGGCAGACACCCACGCTGGGGTACATTCCGGCAGGCGTGGTATTCAGCACGATCTGCGCGCCGCTGACGGCGGCTTCGGCATAAGACAGCTCACCTTTGGTGTGGTCGGGGGCGCGGCTGACGGTCAGGATGCGCGCCGCGCCCTGATCCTGCGCCACCGCGCGGGTCGTGTTGTGGGTGCCGCCGGTGCCCAGGATGAGCACGGTTTTGCCTTTGAAGTCCACGCTGTGGGCCGCGCACAGATGGGCAAAACCCAGATAATCTGTGTTGTAGCCGTAGAGCAGGCCGTTTTTGTTCACCACGGTGTTCACCGCGCCGATCGCGGCGGCGCGGGGGTCGATGTAAGAGCAGTATTCCATGACCAGGCGCTTGTAGGGGATGGTCACGTTGATGGCCTTGAAGCTGCGTTTTTTCAGAAACGCTCGTGCCTCCTCCTCGGTGGGCAGGGGGCACAGGTCATAGCGGTATCCGCAGAGCATCTCATGGATGACTTTGGAATAGGAGTGGCCCAGCTTTCCGCCGATCAGTCCGTATTCCATCTTCATCCCTCCTCTGCCCGGAAAGCAGTGGGCCGTGTCATCCAGGCTTCGCCGTAGCGGGCGGTCAGCAGGTCGGCCGCGGCGATCGCGGCGGCACAGCTTTGCACGATGGCCGCACGGGGCACGATGCAGGGATCATGGCGGCCCTGGATGGACAGCTCTGCGTTTTTGCGGGCGATGTAATCCACGGTCTGCTGGGGCTTGTAGATGCTGGGGGTGGGCTTGAGCACCGTGCGGAACACCACCGGCATGCCGTTGGTGATGCCGCCGTTGATGCCCGCATTGCGGTTGGTGGCGGTGGTGATGCGGCCCGCGCTGTCGGCGCGGAAAGCATCGTTGGCGGCAGAGCCGCGCAGCTCTGCAAAGCCGAACCCGGCCCCGAACTCGATGCCTTTGACCGCCGGGATGGAAAAGGCCAGATGGGAAAGCTGGCTCTCCATGCTGTCAAAATAAGGCTCGCCTACGCCCGCGGGCAGGCCCAGGATGGCGGTCTCCAGAATGCCGCCCACACTGTCGCCCTCAGAACCGGCGGCGCGGATGGCGGCCTTCATAGGTTCTTCCGCAGCTGCATCCAGCAGGGCAAAGCCTTCGGCTTTATTGGCCAGTGCTTCGGTCTGTGCGGACAAAGCTGCGGGGTCGTCCTGCGCAAAGGGCGTGTCCAGAATGCCGGCACACCGGGCGATATGGGTGGTGATGGTGATGCCGGCCCGATCCAGCGCTTCCAGCAGAATGGCGCCGCCCGCGACAAGGGCGGCCGTCACGCGGCCGGAGAAGTGTCCGCCGCCGCGCGCGTCCTGATAGCCGTGATATTTGGCGTAAGCGGTGTAATCTGCATGGCCGGGGCGCAGCAGATCGGCGGTTTTGGCGTAGTCGCCGCTGCGGGTGTTCTGGTTTTCGATCATCAGGGCGATGGCGGTGCCGGTGGTGCGGCCGTTCACAACGCCGGAGAGGATGCGCACCTCGTCCGCCTCCACCCGCGCGGTGGAAAGGCCATCGCCGCGGGCGCGCCGCTTATCCATGCAGGCGGCGATGAACGCTTCATCCACCGGGACGCCTGCGGCCACGCCATCCAGCACGGCGCCTACGGCTGCGCCGTGACTTTCGCCAAAGATGGTCAGCGCAATGTTATTGCCAAAGGTGTTTTTCATGCTGTGTTATGCCTCCATGCCCAGCAGCGCCCGCAATCCCTCCACGGGCAGGCTCTCGGCGCGCCAGCAGCCCAGTCCCGGCACCTTGATGACCGTGATCTGGCCGCTCTGGGCCTTTTTGTCGTGCAGCATCTCGGCCAGCACCTTTTCCTTGTCGTAGGTAGTGCGCACCGGCAGACCCAGGCGGCGGTAGACCGTCCGCACCCGCTTTTGCAGCGCCTTGGATTCGATCATGGGCAGCATGCCCAGCGCCACGCATTCGCCGTGGAACAGGCCGCTGGTGCGGCGGCCCTTGACGCCCTTGACGGCCTCGATGCCGTGGCCGATGGTGTGGCCGAAGTTCAGCGATTTGCGCAGGCCCTGCTCGGTCTCGTCCTGCTCGACGATGTTCTTTTTGAATTTCAGGCTGCGGTAAATGATCTCATTGATCTGGGCGTCCACATCGCCTTTTTCAAAGATGTCGAACAGCTCCGGGTCGGCCAGCAGCCCTGCCTTGACCGCCTCGGCCAGGCCGTTGATAAAGTGGCGGCGGGGCAGGGTGGACAGGGTGGACGGATCCACGATGACCAGCTTGGGCTGCCAGAACGCGCCCACGATGTTTTTGGTATCGCCCAGATCCACAGCGGTCTTGCCGCCGATGGAGGAATCGATCATGGACAGGGTAGTGGTGGGGCAGTTGATAAAGTCGATGCCGCGCATGTAGACAGCGGCGGCAAAGCCCGCCAGATCGCCCACAACGCCGCCGCCCACCGCGACCACCAGGTCGCCGCGGCCCATGCCAAAGTCCAGCATCTGGCGCAGCACGGTCTCCAGAATCCTCAGGCTCTTGCTGCCCTCGCCCTGGGGCACGGTGATGATGCAGGCTTCCTTGCACTGGTCGGCCACCCGCTGGGCGTATTCGGCGGGCACGCCGCTGTCGGTGACGACAGCCACCCGGCGATCCAGCCGGGCAAATTGGTACAGATTTTCCAGCGCGCCGTTTTTCAGGATGATCTCATAGCTGCGCGCGCCCAGGTTCATGGTCAGCTTGGTTCCAAACGGTTCACTCATTTTGTATACACTCCTAACAGCCGTACAGTGCGGCAGATCCGATCCAGCTCGCGCAGCAGCGCGGCGCTTTCATCGCGGGCGGGGTCTCCCACCAGCTCGACGTAAAAATAATATTCAAAGGGAACGTGGGGCATAGGCCGGCTTTTGATGGACTCCATGTTAAAGCCGGATGCACCGATGATCTGGATAACCTCGGCCAGCTTGCCGGGCTTGTTGTCCACCGTGAACAGCAGGGAAAAGCGGTTGCCGGCCGTAGGCTTTTCGCGGCTGAGCACGATAAAGCGGGTGGTGTTGTCGCCGTCGGTGTTGATGTCCGGCACCAGAACCTCCAGCCCGTACAGCGCGGCGGTCTCCCGGCTGGCGATCGCCGCCTTGGTGCGGTCGCCGCTTTCGGCCACATACTTGGCGGCCATCGCGGTATTGGGCATGGCGGAGGCGGGCAGGCGGAACTGCTTGAGGAAGGTCTCGCTTTGGGAGATGGCCTGCTGGTGGCTGTACACCTGCTGCACCTCGTTCAGCTGTACGCCCGGCAGTACCAACAGGTTCTGCGAGATGGGCAGATCGTAAACATTCACCACCCACAGCCTGGGATGATTGTAGCATAGATCCAGCACGGCGGACACATCTCCGGCGTGGCTGTTCTCAAAAGGCACCACGCCGTGCGCGGCGTCCCCCCGTTCCACGGCGTTGAATACCTCCTCCCAGGTGGGATAGCTCACAGCTTGCGCGTGGGGGAACAGCGCCCGCAGCGCAATGTGGGCAAAGGCGCCTTCCACGCCCTGATAGGCGGCGCGGTTCCGGCCCAGCAGCTCGGCTTCGTACTGCTTGGCCACATCCATCATGTTTTGGACATGATCCCGGTAATAGGGCCGCAGGGCGGGATCCTGGATGCGGGCGGCGGCTTTGTCCAGAACGACAGCCTCCCGCGCCGCGTCAAAGATCGGCAGGCCGTGCGCCTGCTTGTAGCGTGCTACTTCCAGCACGGCCGCCATGCGCTGCTCAAACAGCGCGGCAAGCTGTGCGTCCACCGCGTCGATCTGGCGGCGGGCCTGTTCCAGTGCGTCCATGGGTTCCACATCCTTTGTATCCTGCCCCCAAAATGGGGCATTGTTCTCTGTTCCGATCGCTGAAAAGCGGCTTGTACATACTGTGTGGACAGCCTGTTTTCCGGCTGTGCCGCTTCGCCCTCAGTATACCATAATCCGGACGCTGGCACAACGGAAGGGAGGGCATTTTTCTGCAAAATCAAAAGGGCCGGCCCAGGCGGGCAGACCCTTTTGGAAAGCGCTTGAACGCTGCAAAAACAAGATATACGCACAGCCGTGATTTCCGGTGTCCGGGCCGGGGAACCCTGTGCGGGGAGCTGTTCACTTGCGGCGGCGCAGAAGCTGTTCGCGGCTGCGCGGCGCGCCAAAAACGGGGGAATAAGGGTTGTCGAGCTGTGCGGCGCGGGGCGCGTCGGGATGAGGCTCGGGCCGGGGAGGGCGCTGCCGTGCAGGGTGCGGGGCTGCCGGGCGGCAGACGATGCGCCAGCGCATCGTCTCAGTCCTCCGGGGAGGCGGTGGACACTGCGCCCTCGATCAGGCGCCGCCACAGCTCTTCGCCGCCTTCCAGATTTTCGGCGGTGGCGTTGTTCCACGCGCCGCGCAGACCGATGTAGAAGCTGCTCATGTATTCCTGGCTGCTTCCGGAATGGTTCTGGGTGGAATCCGGGCCGTAATTGCCCAGCTCCAGGCTGGTAAGCACGGGGCAGTCGGTCCATTTGTAGACCATATTCCACCAATCATCGTCGCTTTCGGCGGCGGGCAGGCTGCCGTCCAGATAGCGCAGCGTGCCGGTACTGTCCTCAAAGCCCTTGGGGTCTGCCAGCAGGAAGATGGCGCTCAGGCCGCCCTGCACATCGGTGGCCAGCTTGGTGGTGCCCGCCATGGTCAGGTATGCGGCGCTTTCGGTCTGGGTATCCTCGTCCGAGTAGTCCAGCGTGTAGGTGTTCAGGGTAACAACGACCTGACCGTCGCCGTTCAGATCCTCGCCGTAGCGGGCAAGCTCGGTTTGCAGCGCGTTCACGGTGTCCTCCGGCAGATAATACGGCGCAACGACTGCCACATTGTAGTCCGGCTGGGTCGTAAAGAAGTATTGGCCGATGAAGCAGTAGCCCACAAAGGCCGCGGCGATGCCGATCACGATGACCCATTTCAGGTTGTAGTCCCACCAGTTCGCCCAGCGCTCCTTTCGGGTGTACTGGCGCTCCCGGCGGGGGGCGACGTCTTTGGGATCGATGTTGCGCTCATAACGATAGCTTGCCATGCGGGGGATCCTCCTGGGTGTGTTTTTATTTTTTGTTCCTTTTTCGAGAAAAAGGAACCGAAAAAGCTTTTGACACACCCCGCGCCTGCGCGCGGGGCAAAGAGTTTTGGCTTTACGGGTGCGGCCGTGCGTTTACAGCTGTGCCAGGATCGCCTGCCGCACTGCGGCGGGCAGCTGCTTTTGCTCCGAGCGGCTCATGCCCTGCGTATAGATGGGGGGCAGGACCTTGATGCGCACCCGGCCGGGAGTGACGATGCAGCGATGGCTTTCAAACAGCCCCCGCGCTCCGGAAATGGCCACCGGGACCACCGGCGCGCCCGTTTTGACCGCAATGCGGAACGCGCCCTGCTTGAACTCGCCCGCGCCGCCTTCCTCGCCCTGATAGCGGGTGCCTTCCGGGAAGATGATAAAGCTTTTGCCGCCTTCTACGATCTCCATCGCGTCGTTCAGAGAGCGCATCGAAGCACGCATATCTTCGCGGTCTACAAAAACACAGCCCAAAAGCTTCATCCAGCGGTTGATCAGGGGGAGCTTTATCAGCTCCTGCTTGGCCAGCAGACCATAGGGGCGATCCAGCCCGGCCAGAAGCAGGGGGATATCGTAGTAGCTGCGGTGATTGCACACAAAAACGCAGGATCGGTCGGCGGGGATATTTTCCAGGCCCTCCACTGTGAGCGAAACACCGGTGATTTTTAAAATTCCGCGGCTCCAGTGCGGGATGTGCTCCCGGACCAGACGCTCCACCGTGGCGGTGTCCCCGGCAGCCTGCGCGCGTTCGGCGGTGCGCAGGACATTGTAATGGACGATCATGTAGCCGAACAGGTAGGTGAACATGGCAATGGTACGGAACAGATTCACTTCGATTGCCTCCTTTTGGCGTAAAATGCCGACCTTATTGTAACATACTTTGGAGAAAAAAGGGAGAGAAAACACTTTTTTTACAATTGGGCTTGTCTGCGGCCTTGCAAATTCCACAAAATGCGGGTATAGTTATAGGTGCAAAAACAGCACTATGGCGTTTTCCGCCCATGTGCAAATAGGAGGATTTTGGGAGAATGGGTCTGTTTCCTTCCGCAAATGATTTCAAAGCCGGGCCGGGCGTCGAAAAGGACGCTCCCCGCAAGACCGGCGTAGGCCGTTTCTTTGAGCTGGTGGGCCGCGACATGAGCGGCATGTTCCTGGCCAACCTGATCACCTGCCTGGGCTTTGTGCCGGTGATCTGTCTGGTGTACATCGGCTTTTTGATGAACAGCCTGCCGGTCATGCTGATCAGCGCCGCCGTGGGCGGCATCCTGGCCGGCCCGGTGCTGGCCGGTATGTACGATACCGTGCTGCGCGCCCTGCGCGATGAGGCCGGCTACTGGTGGACCACCTACCGCAAAGCGTTCAAGCGCAATTTCAAGGCCAGCATCCTGCCGGGCGTGATCTATTGCGTGGTGGTCACGGTGCAGATATTTCTGGTTTATTTCTGCTTCAATATGCTCAGCCAGGGCATCAATGTGGGCGTGTTCACCTGGGTGGCCACCGTGCTCAACCTGGTGCTGTTCCATATGCTGTTCTCGTATATGTGGCCGCAGGTGGTCCTGCTGGATCAGTCCCTGCTTCAGACGCTGAAAAACAGCGTCAACTGCATGATCGCTTTCCTGCCCCATGCGCTGGCGGCATCGGTGGTGCAGGTCGTCTACTGGGGCGTGGTGATCCTGTGCATGCCGCTGGGCCTGCTGCTGATGCTGGTGTTCGGCTTCTGGTTCTCCAGCGAGGTCTCCTGCCAGATCGTCTATAACGATCTGGATCGTGTGTTCCACATCGAGGAGAGCATCCGGAAAATGCGGGACGCCGAGCTGGAAGAGGCTCTTGCCGCCGAGCGCGCCGCGGCTTTGGAGGATGCGGACGAGGAAAGCATCCGCTGACCTGTCCGCCGGTGCGGTAAAGGAGGAAACGCATGGAGCAACGCAACAATCTGGTGCTTCGGGGAACCGAGACCTTTTCCCGCGGCGCACTGGACAATGTGGCGCTGGACAGCGGCAGCCTGGTGCTGGATAGCGTGGCGGGGCGGTATCTGCCCTATGGCAGCTATACCACGCCGGAGCTGGCGATGCCGGCATTCTGCAATCTGAATGTCAGCTGGAACGCCAGTGCGCCGCATAATACCCTGGTGGAAGTGCGATGCAGAGTCTATGCGGGCAGCGCATGGACCAGCTGGATGAGCTTTGGCAAATGGGCGCCGGATTATCCCCGGTGCAGCATCCAGACCCAGAGCGAGGACGGTCTGGTGTTCCTGATGGGGGATACCATCACGGTTGCAGTGCCGGGCGGCGGCACCGGCATCCAGCTGCAGGTCAATCTTTCCACCAACGACGAAAAGGCCACTCCTGCCGTGCGTCTGCTGGCAGCAGCAGCCCGGCCTCTGGCGTGGGAAAAGCAGAACGGCTTGCCCCTGAACCGGCAGCTGTATCTGCCGGAATACTGTCTGAGCGTCCACGACCCCAGCTTTGGCCAGAGTATGGATCTGCCGCTGATCCTGGCGGCGCTGATGAACCGCTGGGGCGAGGATATCCTGCCGGAGGAGGTGGCCTATCTGATGGAGGATATGGCCACCGGCAGCACCGCAAATGCGGCGTTTGCGGCGGCGGCCGCAGGCTGCTGCGGATATCCCTGCTGGCAGGCGTGGATGGATCTGAAGGATCTGCGTGCACAGATCCACGATGGATGTTCGGTGGCAGTGCAGGTAGAAAACCGGACGCGCAATCAGCGCGAGCCGGTCACGACCTGGATGGGTCTGCGGGGCTTCTGGCACGATGCCACGGTCATGGCAGACTTTGTCCTGCTCAACGACCCCTTTGCCGAAAACAACGGCGCGGTGAACCGCACGATGGCCCTGGCCGATTTTATGCGGTATTTCACCGGCCGGGCCATTGCGCTGCGGCCAAAGCTGCGCGAAGCCCCGGCCAACCGGCCCCGGCGCATCCGCTGTGAGCTGGAGCGGGGCCAGGCGGAAGGCGAATATTATTTTATGCGGCGCGGCCGTCGGGATCCCCTGCCGGACAGCTTTGCCGGCTGGGTGGCCTATGCGCTGTATGACGGCGTGGCCCACGCGACCACGGCGCACCGCACCTTCTGCCGGATGGAGCGCACTGCCGGGGGCGGGATCCTGTTTCCGCCCAGGCAGCTGGAGCAGGGCGGAAAGTGCAGCGTGTATGCGGTGGATCAGAGCGGCTCCATGCGTGTGGCAGAGCTGCGGCTGACCCCCATGCAAAGACCTGTTGCAGATCCTGCGCAGGCGGCCCCGGAAACCGCCCGTCAGGAATCATGATATGAGCTAGGAGGATGAGATTATGGCGAAAACGATTATCACGGTAGGCCGCGAGTATTGCACGGGCGGACGCTATATCGCCGAGGACGTGGCAAATGCGCTGGGCATCAAGCTTTATGATAAAGAGCTGATCACCATGGCCGCAAAAGACTCCGGCCTGTCGGAAGAAGCGGTTGCGGCCAGCGAAAAGCAGCATACCCACAGCCTGCTGTACAGCCTGTATACCATGGGCAATGACCTGCCCCTGGGCGATCAGGTGTTTATCCTGCAAAGCCGCATCATCAAGCAGCTGGCGGAGGAAGGCCCCTGTGTGATCCTGGGCCGCTGCGGTGACTATGTCCTGCGCGAGCGCAAGGACGTGCTGCGGGTGTTCATCTATGCGCCGGTGGAATGGCGGCGGGAGTATGCCAAGATCAACCCCCTGGTCAAGGATAAGAGCGAAAAGGGCATCCGCGACGCTATCGATAAGACCGACCGCAAGCGCGCAGCCTATTATAACTATTATACCCAGAACCGCTGGGGCGACGCGCACAATTATGATCTGGCGATCAACGCCGCTCTGGGCCGTGAGACCTGTGTCAAGATGATCCTGGACGCGGCTGCCGCCAAGGAAAAGACCCTGGGCTGACAGCCCGCGGCGCAAACAGCTGCAAGGTGGGCAGAGTGCGTGTGCGCTCTGCCCACCTTTTGGGCAGGGCGGGCGGCGTCTGCCCTTCGTCGGCCTGGATAAACTTATTACAATTGGGAGAGAATCGTGGAAAAAAGTCAAAAAGTCAAGTCCTCTGCCCCTGGCGGAGAAAACATCATGGGCACGATGGCCATCAATCCGCTGCTGGTCAAGCTGAGCGTGCCCATGGTGATCTCGATGCTGGTGCAGGCATTGTACAACGTGGTGGACTCGGTGTTCGTGTCCCATGTCAGCGAAAGTGCGCTGACGGCAGTATCGCTGGCCTTTTCGCTGCAAAACGTGATGATCGCCGTGGGCGTGGGCACCGGCGTGGGCGTCAACGCCCTGCTGTCCAAGAGCCTGGGCGAACAGGATCAGCAGCGCGCGGACAAAACGGCAGTCAACGGCCTGTTTCTGGCGGCATGCAGCTGTCTGGTGTTCATGCTGATCGGCTTCACCTGTATCCGTCCCTATTTCAATGCCCAGACCCATGACGCACAGATCATCCAGCAGGGTGTGAGCTATCTGTCCATCTGCTGCATCTTCAGCCAGGGCATCTTTGCGGCGACCATGATGGAGAAGCTTCTGGCTTCCACCGGCCGCACGGCCTACAGCATGATCAGCCAGCTGGCGGGCGCAGTGACCAATATCATTCTGGATCCCATCTTCATCTTTGGCTACTGCGGCCAGGCTCTTTCCGGCACCACCGGTGCGGCGGTCGCCACCGTCATCGGCCAGTCCTGCGGCGCGGCGGTGGGCCTGTACCTGAATTTCTGCAAAAATCCGGAGATCCATTTCCACCTGCGCGGCTTCCGGCCGGACAGCCGGATCATCGGCCGTATTTATACGGTGGGCCTGCCCAGCATCGCCATGCAGTGTGTGGGCAGCGTGATGGTTTTTGTGATGAATCAGATCCTGATGGCCTTTTCTGCCACGGCGGTGGCCGTGTTCGGCGTGTACTTCAAGCTGCAAAGCTTTGTCTTTATGCCGGTATTCGGCCTGAACAACGGCATGGTGCCCATCATCAGCTATAACTACGGCGCGCGCAAGCCCGAACGCGTAAAGACCACGGTCAAGCTGGCGGTGATGTACGCAGAGTGCATCATGCTGATCGGCGTTTTGATCTTCCAGCTGCTGCCGGAGCAGGTGCTGGGCATTTTTGCCGCCAGCAGCGAGATGATGCGCATCGGCGTACCGGCGCTGCGTATCATTTCGATCCATTTCCTGCTGGCGGGCATCGGCATCGTGCTGTCGTCGGTGTTCCAGGCGCTGGGCAACGGCGTGTTCAGCCTGATCATCTCGGTGTGCCGCCAGCTGGCGGTGCTGCTGCCGGTGGCCTGGCTGCTGAGTCTGAGCGGAAACATCCAGCTGGTCTGGTGGTCGTTCCTGATCGCGGAGATCGTAAGCTGTTTGCTGAGCCTGGGCTTTATGGCCTATACCAACAAAAAGGTGATCCGTCCCTTGTATGAAAGCCCCGCACAAAAGCGAGGCTGAATATAAAATTGAAGACAACGCAGAAAGGAATGTGATCCGCTATGGTCAAAAAACTAAAATGGAATCTGATCCTTATGAGCGTGCTGTATCTGGCATTGGGAGTTTTCCTGCTGTTGATGCCGGGCACGGCGCTGAACATCGTGTGCACGGCGCTGGGCGCGGTAGTTCTGATCATGGCGGTGGTGCAGCTGGTCAGCTACTTCACCGTGGAACGGAATGTTTTTCGCAGCCAGTTCACGCTGTTATCGGGCCTGATCTGCCTGGCGCTGGGCGCGTTCCTGGTTTTCCGCGGCGACATCGTGGTGCGGATCCTGCCCATCGTGTTCGGCCTGTTTGTGATCTTTGACAGCCTGGGCCGCATCCAGAACGCGCTGGAGCTGCGCCGCTGCGAGTATTCCAGCTGGAAGGGCTTTCTGGTGCTGGGCGCCTTGAGCATCGTGCTGGGCATCGTTATGATCGTGAACCCCTTTGGCACGATGGAAACGCTGGTGATGGCCATCGGTATCATCCTCATCGTGGAGGGCGCCATCAATCTGTTCAGCGCGCTGTACACCACCATCGCGGTGCGCCGCTTCATGAAGCTGCACCCGGAGACCCAGTCGGTGCTGGAAGCTGTGACCGGAAAGGACTTGAACGGCGATGGTGTGATCGCGCCGGATGTGACCCCTGCGGACGCGGAAGCCACTGCCGTAGAACTGGACTCCGTGGACGAAGCTGCCCAGGAAGCCCAGGAAGAAAAATGATCCTGCCCTTGGCGGGCAGCCATCGGTAAAAGCGCACAGGCACAGCAGTTGTTTTGCTGTGCCTGTTTTTGTATCCGCGGAGAACCTTGAAAAAGGCAGGGATCGTTGGAGAGCTGGAACCCGCTTTGGAAAGAAGCGCACGCCTCGATATGCTTTTGAGGGGCATCGAGCGCTGCCAGACACAGAACGCGGCGCTGCGGAAAAAAGTTTTTGTTTTTGCGGCGGGAACACTTGACAGCAGGGGGACTTGTTGTTATGATGGGGTTGTGTCCTGATGCATAAAAAATCTGAAAAAAGTGGAAAACTATCTGGCGAAAAATCAAAGGAAGGTGCTTCGATATGAAACTGGATCATCTCAGACCGCGAACTTCTTTCCCAAAACGCTTCCATCGGCTGGCTGCCGCGTTGACGGTCTCCGCTCTGGCGCTGGGGCTGCTGGGCGGGACCGCAGCGCTGGCGGAAGAATCGCAGGCCGCCATTTTGTCCGACGCCGCTGCCGCGCAGAAAACCGGCTGGGACTATGTAGAGGACGCTATGGGGCAGATGCAGGACGGCTTGCAATCGGGCCTGAACTGGGTGCGGGACAATATCGGCCTTGCGCTGGCCATGCGGGTCAGCCCCGCTGAGGTGACTCTGGTCGAGACCGACCCGGAGGTGACGTATCACCCGGCCGGAGCGGACATCGCGCACAGCCATCCCTTTAACTCCATGTACTGCGCCTCCGGCCGGGAGACCAATCTGGACGCAAACGGGACGTATCCGGTCGTTCTGGAAGAGTATCATTACATCGAGCAGGAATATTTCATCAGCGGCACGGCCAACCTGTATGACCTGGCCGACCGCAAAGATCCCTCCACCCTGTACATCGCGGAAATGGGCCTGCCCTATACCACCCGCATTCTGGTGCGCTATCCGGACGGTACCGATGGTGCGCCTGCATTCAATGGCAATGTCTATGTGGATCTGCTGAACATCACGGCAGGCTATGACAACGAAGATCTGTGGCGGCGCAGCTACAAGTATCTGATGGAAGGCAGCGCCTATGTGGGCATCACCTACAACGGCACCGGCGCGGCTGCCCTGAAGAACTTTGATCCCGAACGCTACGCGGCCATCAACTATCCTGCCGATGAAAACGGCAAGGCGCGCAACGGCATCAGCTACGATATCATCAATCAGGTGGGTCAGCTGATCAAGAGCAATAAGGGCGCCGAGATCTTGGGTGGAAACAAGCCCGAAAAGGTGTTCCTTTGTGCGCAGAGCTCTTCCGGCTATTACCTGAACGGCTGGCTGAACGTGTTCTATCCTCATTCCAAGACTGCATACTGGGGACGCCCGGTGTTTGATGGTTATGTCAGCATCGTCTGCGGTACGCTGGGCGTGGGAACCTATAACCCGGACGACTACTCGGTGGCCTTTACCAGCGGCCAGTTTGTGGATACCGAGGAGCCTTTTGTCGCGATCTCCTCCGAGATGGAATCTTCGCTGAAGAACTTTGCAACCTGGGCCTATACGCCCAAGGCGGATACCGACACCTTCCGCCTGTATGAAGTTGCAGGCGCACCTCATTCCGACCCGGTCAGCCCGGTGGTGCCCAACTATGAAGAGATCAATATGGCCAACACCAAGGGCGATGTCAAGGCGGACAAGGTTTATGCCGAAGGCCATTATGAGTCGGATCTGAACCTGGATCAGATCATTACAGGCGCACTGGCCAACATCGCGCAGTGGGCGCGGGATCCGTCCTTTGCAATGCCCAGCGGCCAGGAACAGTGGATCCCTGTGCAGGGGATGGCAGTGGAGCGCGATGCCTACGGCAACCTGGTGGGCGGAGTGCGGATGCCGCAGATCGAAGCGCCCGTGGCGACCTACTACTGGAGCCGCAACGGTGCAGGCTACAACACCGATGGTTCGATGGTGTATTTTACCTATGAGCAGCTGAAGGCCCGCTACGGCTATGGCGAGCAGGACGTGAGCGCTGATACGCTGTACGCCCGCTATCTGGCCGAGTACGAGGCCGCAGCCGCTGCGCTGAAGGAGGCCGGCCTGATCCGAGAGACCGAATGCGCAGAGCTGATCGCCTACAGCCGCAATGATACGATCAAGGCTCTGTTTGCTGAGACCAACGTCTGACCGCGCGGCACACACCTTGCGCTTGTGCGGCGGAGATCCGGCGCATAACACAAAAGAAAACAGCAGGGGCAGCGCAGCTCTCTTTTTGAGAACGCGCTGCCCCTGCTGTTTGTCAAGGGAGCGAACAACGCCGAAAAGCCTTTATTCAGCGTTAAAGACGTATCGATCCATCCGGCGGAAGGCCTCTTCGATGCGGTCGCGGGGCGAAGCCAGATTGATGCGCAGATGGCATGGGCCGTGGAACATCCGCCCGTCCTGTACGGCCGCGCCCACGTCCCAGCAGGCGCGTTCCACCTGGTCGATGGTCTTGCCGTGGGCGGCGCACCAGTCGGTGCAGTCCACAAACAGCATATATGTGCCTTCGGGCCGGGCGGTGTGCACCCCGTCAAAGTGCTGCTCGATGTACTCGCAGGCGAAGCGGACGTTGCCGCTCAGCACCTCGCGCAGTTCGTCCAGCCACGCGTCGCCTTCCGGCTGGTAAGCCCCGATGAGGGCATGCATGGACAGCACGTTCATGCTGTTGTAATGGTTCAGGCTGGATTCCTTCTCGATGCGGTCGCGCCACCAGTCGTTGTAGACGATGTGGTAGCTGCCCACAAGTCCCGCCAGGTTGAAGGTCTTGGAGGTCGCATAGAAAGCCGCAGTGCGCTGGCGTGCATCCTCGCTGACCGACTGGGTGGGGATGTGCCGATGGCCGTCCAGCACAAGATCCGACCATATCTCATCCGACACCACAAAAACATCGTATCTGCGGAACAGCTCCATCGCCTGTTCCAGCTCCCAGCGCTCCCACACGCGGCCGCAGGGATTGTGTGGACTGCACAGGATGGCCGCATGGATGTGTTCTTCTGCCAGACGGCGTTCCATGTCGGCATAGTCCATCCGCCACACGCCCTGCGCGTCCTGTGCCAGCGGGCTGTGCACCAGGTGGTAGCCGTTGTTTTCCAAAGAGCGGGTAAAGCCGATGTAGGTGGGGCTGTGCACCAGGATCTTGTCTCCGCGGGAGCACACACAGTTCAAAGCGCTGACCACGCCGCCCAGCACGCCGTTCTCATAACCGATGTATTTTGGCTCCAGACCGGTGACGCCGTTGTGCGCTGCCTGCCAGCGGAGGATGGAAGCAAAATATTCCTCCCGCGGCGCAAAGTAGCCAAAGAGCGGGTGCTGTGCCCGGGCAATGATCGCCTGCTGGATGGTGGGCACCGTGGCAAAGTTCATGTCCGCGACCCACATAGGGATGGCATCGAAGCCGGGTTTTGGCGCGCCGGGTGCGCCGGGGCCGCCAAGGTTGTCCACCGACAATGCGTCCTGTCCGCAGCGGTCGATGAAGGTGGTAAAATCGTATTTCATAGGCGTTCTCCTTTGGGCAAAGCTTTTTTCCTGAGCATAGCACGCCGGGCGGCAGGGCGCAAGCCCCGGATGATATCTCAGGTCGATCTCTGTCGGTTCTGCGCGGCAAGACGGGACATTTCGGCAGGAGACTCGGCAAGGCCGCGCTTGAACCATTCTTCCAGCCAGCCATACAAGCCATAGGCGAAAAAGGCGCTCTGATAAGCCTGCGGGTTGCTGTGTGACGCTTTTGGCCCGCAGGCATCCAGAATGCTTTGCAGGCTCAGGGACCACAGCCCAGCTTTGTACAGCTGGATGAACAGCTCCCGGTTGCGCAGATAGAAGGAGAACAGGCTTTCCACCAGATCGGCGCCGGGGGTCTGCTCAAAGGAGCAACCCCATTCCTGGGTCAGGCGGGCCAGGTGCTGGCGCAGAACATCCTCCTTGCTGGAAAAATTGCGGTAGAAAGAGGTTCGGCTCACCCCGGCCCGGCGGGTCAGCGCGGTGATGGCGATGCTTTCAAAGGGCTGTGTTTCCATCAGTTCCAGCAGGGCGGTGGTGATGCACTCCCTTACAAAGGCGTTCAGCTCCTGACGGCGATTCATGTGGTACACTTTCCCCCTTTTTGTTTCTCGACCGGTGCCGGACGTTGACAGCAAAGGCCAAGATATGATACATCTGTAACATCATTGTGGCCGCAATGCTGAAATTTGTCAAGATATAGAAGGGAAAACGCAATGAAATGGATTGGAAAACTGTTACTGTTGGGCATTCCGGCGCTGCTGGCAGGCACGCTGCTGCGGCAGCCGCAGGCAGTCGAAAAAGATTACACGACCAAACTATCCCCGGGCGGCGCACTGGAACAGCATTATACCCCGCACGGCGGCTTTGCGGTGGAGCAATATACCTGTGCGGCAGATGAAAAGATCGGAATGTTTGAAGTGTGGTATCCTTCTGCGCTGAAAAACAGTGCGCAGACCTGGCCGGTAGTCATCATGGCAAACGGAACGGGGGTGAAAGCCTCGCGCTATGCCGCAGTCTTTGAGAATCTGGCCTCCTGGGGCTTTGTTGTGGTGGGCAACGAGGACGAAAGCTCCTGGGATGGGGCATCCACCCAGGCCAGTCTGGAGTGGATCCTGGAACGCAATGTGGATCCGGACAGCATCTTCTGCGGCCGGGTGGACGTGCAGAACATCGGCGCGGCGGGCCATTCGCAGGGCGGCGTGGGAGCTATCAACGCGGTGACGATCCAGCCGGGCGCGAAGCGGTATAAGGCCCTGTATACTGCCAGCGCGACTTCCAGTTTCTGGTCGGACAGTGCCCGGCTGAACTGGCCGTATGACCTTTCCGGGCTGGAGATCCCCTATCTGATGACGGCGGGAACGGGTACATTTGATGCAGGAACAGCGGAAAGCTCTTTGGCAGAGGAAGGGCAGGGGATCGCGCCGCTGTGGTCGCTGCGGGAAAACTATGCGGCAGTGCCGGGGACGACTTTGAAGATTGCGGCCCGCCGCGCGGATGCGGATCATGGAGAGATGCTGACAAAGGCGGATGCGGTCATGACGGCATGGTTCTGCTGGCAGCTTCAGGGAGATAAACAGGCCGCAAAGATGTTCTGCGGGCCGGAGGCAGAGCTTCTGGTCTATGCAAACTGGCAGGATGTGGAGAAAAACGTTTGATCCGCAGCTGCCATAATTTTGCCGGGAATATCCTCTCCCGCAAAAAAGTCAGCCCGCGCGTATGCGCGGGCTGTGTAAAAAGCTTTTTCGGTTCCTTTTTCTCGAAAAAGGAACAAGACCCCCTCGTATAACCCTTACGCCTCAACCATCTCAACGGTTTTCATGCGCACGGGGGTGGTGGGCTTGTCGTTCCAGTCGGTACGGACGGAAGCGATCTTGTCCACAACGTCCATGCCGGCCACAACGCGGCCGAAAGCGGCATACTGGCCATCCAGGTGGGGCGCATCCTGGTGCATGATAAAGAACTGGCTGCCGGCGCTGTCGGGGTTCATCGCGCGGGCCATGCTGATCACGCCGCGGGTATGCTTGATGGGGTTCTTCACGCCGTTGGAGGAAAACTCGCCTTTGATGTTCCAGCCGGGGCCGCCGGTGCCGTTCCCCAGCGGACAGCCGCCCTGGATCATAAATCCGGGGATGACCCGGTGAAAGGTCAGGCCGTCATAAAAACCGCTCGTGACCAGCTTTTTGAAATTCTCACAGGTGATGGGGGCAGCCTGCTCATCCAGCTCGATGTCGATGATGCCGCCGTCTTCCATAGTAATGCGAACCATAATCCTTGCAATGCTCCTTATTCTATCGGCCCCGGTGCGGGGCATGTAAGGCAGAACATGCTGCCCAAATTACCCCTATAGTATACCATACCTTTTGCGGGAAGCAACGGCGCAGATGCAACCTTTTTGTAAATTCTGGCGCAAAAATCCATCAAAGCTTGTCCCGAAGCTCGGTCAGGTCAGCCCAGAAGCGTTTGGGGCAATGGCTCATGCGCGCACGCTCGCTGCGCCGCGCCTGGATCGCCAGAGTATCATAAAACTGTTTCCATAGCTGCTGAAGCTGCTGTTCGCGCGCGTCGGGCGGCGGCAGCTCCAGCGGTTCGGCCAGCTCCAGCAGCTGCGGAGTATGATCCTGATAAAGAAGCGCCATACTGTGGACGGCATCGTAGATCAGGAACGTTTCTTCCGGAAAGCGTCCGCAGAAATGCCCCCGCAGCAGCGGCAGAATATAATTTTTGGGATGGATCACTGCGCCCAGCATGCCGCCGTGCTCCTGGAAGCGGACAAAGCCCTGGAATTTATCCACCTCCCAGTCAAGACTCTTTTTCATCTGATACAGCGGGGCCACCAGCGGGTGGCCCTGCTGTTTTTCGGCCCCCGGCCCCACCGCAAAGGCGAAGTGCAGAAACCGCAGCAGATGCAGCTCCTTGTCCTCCCGACCGGAAAGAAAATCCCGCGTGACCAGCAGTTTAGCCTGCGGACCGATCCTGGGCGCAAAGCTGGAAAAGACCCGCCTGGCCCGCGCAAGGTCGGTCACGATCTCCCGCACCGGATACAGAGTGGAGGTTTCCCGCTGGGGCGTCCACACAGCAAAAGGGATCTCATGGTACAAAAAGCTCTCGAACACACAGCACAGAAACCCATTGTAACTGCCATCGTACAGATAAACAACGTTTGCATCGTGCAGACGTCGGGGCGTGGAGTTTACAGCGCCTTGGCCAGACATTGCACCGCCTCCTCCCGCACTGCACGCATGGCCGCCCGGGGCGGCACGCCCTGCCCGACCAGATGATCCACGGCCGGGGGCGTGAACAGGCTGAGCTGCTCGGCCCCGCCGCTGAACACCTGCGGGTCGATCAGCGCCCGGGTGATGCGTTCCCGTCCAGCCTGGCCCCGGCCCGGGTGCGCCCCGGCGTAGCCCCGGCAGGTGATGAAATACTGCGCCCGTTTCAGCACAACGCCCATCCGCCGCAGCTCATCCAGCCCCAGCGAGGCCTGACGGCGGGCATCCCGGATGCGCCGGGCGCTTTTGGGGCCGATGCCCGGCACGCGCAGCAGCATTTCGTAGGGGGCGCGGTTCACGTCTATGGGGAACTGACCGTAATGCTGCAAGGCCCAGTTGCATTTGGGATCCAGATAGGGATCAAAATCCGGATGTTCAGCATCCAGGATCTCGTCCGCCCGGAAATGATAGAACCGCAGCATCCAATCCGCCTGATACAGCCGGTGCTCCCGCAGCAGCGGGGGTTTGGTATCCAGAGCGGGCAGGCGGGAGTCCTCCGCCACAGGGATATAGGCGGAAAAGAACACCCGCTTGAGACCGTATTTCTGGTACAGTCCCTCGGTCAGCTGCAAAATGTGATGATCGCTTTCGGGCGAAGCGCCCACGATCATTTGCGTGCTCTGGCCCGCAGGGGCAAATTTAGGGGCCTTGCGGTAAAGCGTCAGCTCTTCGCGGTTGGCCTGGCCGGAGACTGCGATCTGCTTCATGGGCCGGAAGATGGAGTGCCGGCCCTTGTCCGGGGCAAGCAGCTTCAGGCTGCGTTCGCTGGGCAGCTCGATGTTCACGCTCAGGCGGTCGGCAAGATATCCCAGCTCCTGCAAAAGCTCCGGGCTTGTGCCGGGGATGGCCTTGGCGTGGATATAGCCTCCAAAGCGGTATTCTCCACGCAGCAGCCGCAGCACCGCCAGCATCCGCTCGGTGGTATAGTCCGGATCTACCAGCACCGCGCTGGAAAGGAATAATCCCTCGATATAGTTGCGGCGGTAAAATTCAATGGTCAGCTCCGCCAGCTCCCGCGGGGCAAAGGTGGCGCGGGAGATATCGCTGGAACGGCGGTTGACGCAATAGCTGCAATCGAAGGAACAGCAGTTGGTCATCAGCACTTTCAGCAGGCTGACGCAGCGTCCATCCGCCGTATAGGTATGGCAGCATCCCGGCGCGTAGCAGCTGCCCAGCGTGCCCGCGCGGGCGGTGCGGCTGGCCCCGCTGGAGGTGCAGGCAACGTCGTATTTTGCACTGTCCGCCAGGATCGTGAGCTTTTCCATCAGCGTCTGTTGCACGGCGCATATCCCTCCCCAAAACGCCCTCCGGATGGACATCCGGCCCCCAAAAGGGCGCAAAAAAGACAGGGACGGCGGTCTTGGGCCGCCCCCGTCCTTTTCCTGATCCAAAATGTTTTACAAGTGTCAGAAACTTACCACTTGGCCTTGGTCTCCACCACCCGGCCCGCAATGTGCAGGCGGTTCAGATCCTCGCCTTTGATGACCAGCTCGCTGTAGGCGGGATTGAAGGGCTGCAGCACCACGCTGTTGCCCCGTTGGAGATAGCGTTTGAGGGTGCCTTCGCCCTCATCGCCGTAGATCAAAACGCCCAGATCGCCGTTTTCCAGCGTATCCTGCCGGTGCACCAGCGCCAGGTCGCCATCCTGGATGCGAGGCTCCATGCTGTCGCCGCGCACCACCAGATAGAAATAATTGGAGGGATCCTTGACCCGGGCATACTCCTGGCCGTAATCTTCTTCAAACGCCAGCGCGCCGTAGCCTGCCTTGACCGTGCCGATCACCGGGATCAGGCTTTCGGCATAGCCGCCGAAAAAGCGTTCCTCCAGCGCAGAAACGTTGGACGCAGGCCGGTACAGCCCCAGCAGATAGTCTGCGGTGGTATTCAGCAGCTCGGCGATGCGGGCCACCGTGGAAGGGTCGGGCGAGGACTTGCCGTTTTCCCATTTGCCGACGGCCTGCTGTGTGACGCCAAGTTTTGCCGCAAGCTCGGCCTGGCTCAACCCCTGCTTTTTGCGGCACTGCTTCAAAAGCTCTGAAAACGACATGGCATTTTGCTCCTTTACCTTGTGGGTGACTTTTTGTTGTGTTTATTATACAACAAAAAGATGTTTATGTAAAGGGAGAATCGAAAAAAGCCCCGAAAATAAGTTGTTCCGCAAAACGGAAGGTCGTTTTGGATTTCTTTTTTGAAATTAGGGCTTGACAGAATCGCAGAAATCTGGTAAATTAAATGGGCATTCGATACGGCGTGTACGGATGTCCACGAGGAGAGATGTCCGAGTGGTTTAAGGAAGCAGTCTTGAAAACTGCCGTGCGGCAACGCACCGTGGGTTCGAATCCCACTCTCTCCGCCATTTTATTGAATCAAGTGTCACACACTTTGCTCTGGAGTAGTACTCAAGAGGCCGAAGAGGCGCCCCTGCTAAGGGCGTAGGTCGTCTAAACAACGGCGCGAGGGTTCAAATCCCTCCTACTCCGCCAAGAAAAAGCTCGATGGTTCGTGGAAACCACCGGGCTTTTTCCTTTTTTGTGCCACTTTCAGGCAAGGAAAGGATCTGCGACAAACCGGTGAAAAGTGCCGTGCAGGGCAAAAAATCCGGCCCGGATGCTTGACAAAGCGGGGCCGGAATAGTACACTCAAAAAGAAAATTGAACTGTAACATCTTCAAGATGAAAAAGATTCACGCGATGTCAATGGGGAGGGACCGGGCATGACACTGTTTTCTTATGAGATCTTTGACGCGGTTGCGCGGCAGGGCAGCTTTAACAAAGCGGCGCAGCAGCTCCACCTGACCCCCTCCGCCATCAGCCATGCCATTGCCGTTATGGAGGAGGAGCTGGGCTTTGCTCTGTTCAACCGCGGCAAAAGCGGTGTGACCATGACCAGCTACGGCGCGTCGCTGTACCCATCCATCCGTGCGGTGCTCAACAGTGACGAGGCCCTCAAGCAGAGCATTGCACGGCTGAACGGCCTGGAAAAGGGCAAGGTCAAGCTGGGGGCCTTCAACTCGGTGTGCGCCTGTCTGCTGCCCGGCATCCTGAAAAGCTTCAAGACCCATTATCCGCAGATCGAAGTGGAGGTCTATCAGGGGACCTATGTGGACGTGGCCGAGTGGCTGCGCAGCGGCCAGGTGGATATCGCGTTCCTGTCCTCCGCCTGCCGGGAGGAATTTACCCTTACCGAGCTGTTCCGGGAGCCTCTGCGCTGCATCGTTCCGCAGGACTGGCCGAAGCCGGCCGGCGGCGTGATGACGCCCGAACTGATGAACGGCCAGAGCTTTGTGGTGCAGGGAGACGCGACCGATGCCGAGATGCGCCAGTTCCTGAAAAAGTACAAGATCAACACCGAGCGGCGCTGCCATGTGCTGGACGATCTTTCCAACCTTGCGATGGTGGAGGCAGGGCTGGGCATCTCGATCCTGCCGGAGATGCTGCTGAAAAACTGCACCGCAGCGGTAAAGATCTATCCCATCGAGCCGCGGGAAGAGCGCATCGTGGGTTTGGCGGTACAGCGCCCGGCAGCGATGGCCCCGGCGGTGGAACAGATGTTCCGTCATATCGTGTCTTACTGTGCCGAGCAGATGGTGCAGGAACCTTTTGTGCCGTGACCCCATAAAATATTATAACAAAATCCCAGACGCCTGTAGCCTCCGGATCCATTCCGGTGGCTGCGGGCGCTGTTTTCTGCCGCCAAAAGAGCATTGAGTCTTTGCCAAAGATACGTTATAATAACCGCATAACAAAACACTGCAAAAATCCATCCATCAGGAGAAACGATATGATCCTTCACACTACCCCCGCGGCAGACGGTTTCCGGATGCCGGCGGAATATGAGCCGCACCGCGGCTGTATGATGATCTGGCCGGTGCGTCCCGGCTCCTGGCCCCACGGCGGAGCCGAGGCTCAGCGCACGTTTGCGCAGGTAGCGCGGGCCATCGCCGAAAGTGAACAGGTCTGGATGCTGGCCGCGCCGGAACAGCTTTCGGCTGTGCAGACAGAGTTTGCGGCCGACGCGGGCATCCATGTGCTGTCCATCGCCACCAACGATGCCTGGGCGCGGGATGTAGGCCCCACCTGCGTGGTGGACGGTATGGGCAGGGTGCGGGGCGTGGACTGGCAGTTCAACGCCTGGGGCGGCACAGTGGACGGCCTGTATGCCCACTGGGAAAAGGACAATGCCGCGGCGCGGGCATTGTGTGCGGCGCTGGAGCTGGACTGTTACGACGCACAGCATTTTGTGCTGGAGGGCGGTTCCATCCATACCGACGGCGAAGGCACTGTTCTTGCAACCGAGGCCTGTCTGCTGAGCGCCGGGCGCAATCCGCAGCTGACCCGCCAGCAGATCGAGCAGGAGCTGTGCCGGTATCTGGGGGCGGAAAAGGTGGTCTGGCTGCCCAGAGGGATCTGGAACGATGAAACGAACGAGCACATCGACAATGTATGCGCCTTTGTCGGCCCGGCAGAAGTGGTCCTAGCCTGGACAGAGGACGAAAACGATCCTCAATATGCCCTGAGCCTGGCCAGCCTGCGGGCGCTGGAACAGGCCGTGGATGCAAAAGGCCGCCGTTTTACCGTGCACAAGCTCCCTGTCCCAAACCATCCGGTCTGCATCACGCAGCAGGAGCTGGAAGGCTTCGACTTTGAGGAAGGGGAAGATCAGCGAGAGGCCGAAGAACGCCTGGCCGCCAGCTATGTCAACTTTTACCTGTCCAACGGCGGGGTGATCCTGCCGCAGTTTGGGGACGAAAACGATGATGCAGCCGTGCAGCTGCTGGGGCAGCTGTTCCCCACCCGCAAGATCTATCCGATCCCCGCGCGGAGCATCCTGGTGGGCGGCGGAAATATCCACTGCATCACCCAGCAGATCCCTGCGGGCCGGAACAACGATCAGGAGGAAGCAAAATGAGAAAAGTGACTGTGGGCGTGGTGCAGATGCAGTGCACGCCCTGTGTGGAAGAAAACATCGCAAAGGCGGACGCTCTGGTGCGTCAGGCCGCCGCGCAGGGCGCCAATGTGATCCTGCTGCCGGAGCTGTTCGAACGGCCCTATTTCTGCCAGGAACGCCAGTATGAATATTACGCCTATGCCGCCGAAACTGCCCGGAATCCGGCGGTGCAGCATTTTATGCCGGTGGCAAAGGAACTGGGAGTCGTGCTGCCCATCAGCTTTTATGAGCGGGCGGGCACCCAGCTGTTCAACAGTGTGGCCATGCTGGATGCGGATGGCACGCTGCTGGGGGTATACCGCAAGACCCATATCCCAGATGACCACTATTATCAGGAAAAGTTTTACTTCACACCCGGCGATACCGGATTCAAGGTGTGGGATACCCGCTTTGGACGGGTGGGCGTAGGCATCTGCTGGGATCAGTGGTTCCCGGAAACGGCCCGCAGCATGGCGCTGCTGGGGGCAGAGCTGCTGCTGTATCCCACGGCTATCGGCAGCGAGCCGATCCTGGATTGTGACAGCGCGGGCCACTGGCGGCGCTGCATGCAGGGACATGCGGGCAGCAATCTGATCCCGGTGGCGGCGGCGAACCGCATCGGGCTGGAGACGGTGCTCCCCTGCGAGGCCAACGGCGGCCAAAGCTCGGCGCTGCGGTTTTATGGATCCTCTTTCATTGCGGACGAGACCGGCGCGCTGGCGGCCGAGGCTTCCCGCGATCGAGAACAGATCCTGACGGCGGAATTTGATCTGGAAGCGGTGGAAGAAAAACGCCTGAGCTGGGGCGTGTTCCGGGATCGCCGCCCGGAGCAGTACGGAGAGCTGACCCGTACCGCCCGCGGCGTTTGAGCGGCAGCGCGGTAAAAGGAGGCGTGTACATGAAACGGAGATTTCTGAGCGTAGTTCTGGCCCTGGCACTGATGCTGGGTCTGGCCGCGCCAGGCGCACAGGCGGCAGGCAGTACCTGGACAAAGGCAGCCGCCGTGGGCCAGGCGCGGGGCGCAGGCCTTTATGAGATCTCCTACCGCAGCGAATACAGGCAGACGGACGGTGCATGCAGCTTTTATTACAGCGATGCATTGTTCGATCATTCGGCAATGCAATACGATCATTCGCTGGCAAAAGCGACGCTGTGCCTTGCCATGTCCGCCTTCAATACATGGAACAGCGACCGGTATTATTGGATGGATGGGAAGGTTGGCCGGGAGGATAACCTTGCTGCCGCCTTTGAAACGCTGGGCTTTTCCAATGCACAGTTTTACCATTATGATATCAGCCAGAACACGGCGGAGGATTATGTGGCCTATGGCATTGCGCAAAAAACACTGCCTGGCGCCGATGGCAGGCCCCGGACGCTGATCGCGCTGATGCTGCGCGGCGGCGGCTACGGTTCGGAGTGGACCGGGAACTTTAAGGTGGGCGAAGGAGCCAGCCACGAGGGGTTGGTCAACGTTCTGCCGGATGTGCTGAGCACCTTGCAGGCGTATCTTGCACAGGCTGCCCGGCAGCAGGAGCTGGGAACTGTCCAGCTTTGGATAAGTGGATACAGCCGCGCGGGTGCTGTGGCAAACCTGCTGGCTGCGCGTATTGCGCAGGAGATGCCGCAGATCCGTCCGGAGGATACCTTTGTATATACGTTTGCCGCGCCTGCGGCGGTTTCCGCGCAGAGCGACCCCGCCCTGCTGCTGGACTATGATCACAACCACGCCGCAGACGGGACACTGAAATCCCGCTGGGACGCAAGCAATGTGTTCAATATCATCAGCAGTGCGGACATCGTGGCGCGGATCCTGCCGGAGAGCTGGGGGTTCCACCGCAATGGTAATGATCGCTTTCTGCCTGCCGTGCGGGTGGAGGAGGAGATCCCTGTCCTGAACGAGACTCTGGAGAAGCTGGGGCTGGAAGGGCTGAATTTTGGCAGTCTGGCAGCCAGTGAGGATACCGATCTGCTGGTACAGATATTGGTTGATTCCTGCAGCAGCAAAAGCCAGTTTGCAGAAAAATATCAGGATGCCCTGATGGATATGATCCAGTGTGTTTTTACCTGCTCGGAAAAAGAGGTGCGCGGCGAGCTGCTCAGCGATGCGGAGATCGTGCAGCGGGTGCTTTCGCTGGGGCATATGGGGCAGTTTTCCAGGTGGAAGATCATACAAAGCGTCTGGGCGGCCTCTTCCATGAGCCGGCCCGTGCTGGAAAAGCTGGGCGATAATGTGCCCTTGCAGGTGCAGCAGATGGTGGTGCCGCTGTTGGCCGTGGGCCTGTGCTATGGTCTGGAGCAGGATGCATTGCAGGTGATCACCCGTTATATCGTCAGCCTTGTGCCGGTGCGTGGCCGTATGGATCAGGCGCTGCAAACGGCGCTGTGCCATTTTCCGGAAACATATTATGTTCTGATGGAGCACTATGACCCTTTGACCCATCACATGCAGCCGTATACCCGGTATACCGGATAAACCGGAATCGAGCAAAAACGCGGCGGGCCGCACCCCATCGGATGCGGCCCGCCGCGCTGTTCGTTTTGGAAAAAGGCAAAGAGATCAGTTGTCGTCGCTGTCCAGCTTGAGCACAGCGGTAAAGGCTTCGCTGGGCAGCGATACGGTACCCAGCTGACGCATTTTCTTTTTGCCTTCCTTCTGCTTTTCCAGCAGCTTCTTTTTGCGGGTGATGTCGCCGCCATAGCACTTGGCCAAAACATCCTTGCGCATGGCCTTGACCGTTTCGCGGGCGATGATCTTGCCGCCGATGGCCGCCTGCACCGGGATCTCGAACAGAGTGCGGGGGATGTTGTCCCGCAGCTTCTCGCAGATGCGGCGGCCCTTGGCATAAGCATTGTCCCGGAACACGATCATGGACAACGCATCCACCGGATCGCCGTTCAGCAGAAAATCCAGCTTGACGAGATCGCTGGAACGGTACTCCTTGAACTCGTAGTCATAGCTGGCATAGCCGCGGCTGCGGCTCTTGATGGCGTCAAAGAAGTCGTATACGATCTCGCCCAGCGGCAAAGCATAATGCAGATCTACGCGCACCTCGTCCAGATATTTCATGTCGATCAGGTCGCCGCGCTTCTGCTGGCACAGATCCATCAGGCTGCCCACATATTCGTTGGGCGTGTACAGGTGTACATCCACAAACGGCTCCTCCTGCTTGACGATCTGGGACGGATCCGGATAGCTGGAAGGATTGTCGATCATCTCTATGCTGCCATCAGTCAAAGTCAGGCGGTAGCGCACGCTGGGAGTGGTGGTGATAAGGTCAAGATCAAACTCGCGTTCCAGACGCTCGGAGATGATCTCCATGTGCAGCAGGCCCAAAAAGCCGCATCGGAAGCCAAAGCCCAGCGCGGTGCTGTTCTCCTGTTCAAAGGTCAGGGAAGCATCGTTGAGCTGAAGCTTTTCCAGCGCGTCCTTCAGGTCGGGATAGCGCGCGCCGTCGGCGGGATAGATGCCGCAGAATACCATCGGCTTGACCTGGCGGTAGCCGGGCAGAGCCTGAGGGGTGGGGTTTGCGGCCAGCGTTACGGTATCGCCCACGCGGGTGTCCCGCACATTTTTGATGCTGGCGGTCAGATAGCCGACCTCGCCGGCCGAAAGCTGGGCGCAGGGGGTCAGGCTGGTGGCACCCATGCGGCCCACCTCCACCAGCGTGAACTGTGCGCCGGTGGCCATCATACGGATGGTGTCGCCGGGTTTGACGGTGCCCTCAAATACACGGACGTAGACGATGACGCCCTTGTAGCTGTCGTAGATGCTGTCAAAGATCAGGGCCTTGAGCGGTGCGTTCGGGTCTCCGACAGGGGCGGGGATGTCGGCGACCACCCGTTCCAGCACCTGGTCGATGTTCAGGCCGGTCTTGGCGGAAACGCGCGGCGCGTCCAGGCAGGGCAGGCCGATCACATCTTCCACTTCCTGCGCTACTTCTTCGGGATGGGCAGAGGGCAGATCGATCTTGTTCAGGATGGGCACCAGCTCCAGATTGTGCTCCAGCGCCATATAGGTATTGGCCAGGGTCTGGGCCTCCACGCCCTGGGTGGCGTCCACCACCAGGATCGCGCCTTCGCAGGCGGCCAGGCTGCGGCTGACCTCATAGGCAAAGTCCACATGGCCCGGCGTGTCGATCAGGTTGAACTCGTAGGTTTGGCCATCCTGGGCGGTATAGTTCATGGTCACGGCGCGGGCCTTGATAGTGATGCCGCGCTCGCGCTCGATGTCCATGTTGTCGAGGATCTGATCCTCCATGGTGCGCTCGTCCACGCTTTTGGTCAGCTCCAGAATGCGGTCAGACAGAGTGGATTTGCCGTGGTCGATGTGAGCGATAATACAGAAATTGCGGATGTTGTCTTTTGCCATGTGTTCCTCCGGGACAAAGGGGTGGATGGATCGGATAAAAGGGAGGTCAGCCTTCCAGCCAGTTCTCGATGGTCATCGTCTGGCCGTGCCGCAGATAGACCCGCGGCACCCGGCGGGAGACCCCGCACAAAACCTCGTAGGAAATGGTGTCGGTTTTTTGGGCGATGCTTTCGGCGCTGTCGCTGACACTGCCGCCCCATAGGACGGCCTCGTCGCCCTCACGCACGTCCGGCACGGCAGACACGTCCACCATGCACTGATCCATGCAGACCCGGCCCAGGATCGGGCAGGGCTGGCCGTGGATCTCGACCATGCCCTTGCCGCAGCTTAAAAGGCGGGGATAGCCGTCGGCGTAGCCCGCGCATAGGGTGGCTACCCGGGTGGGCTTGTCCGCTGTAAAACGGCGGCCGTAGCTGGTCGATTGGCCGGGCTGCAATTCTTTGACCATGCTGACCACGGTTTTGAGCTTCATTACGGGACGGAAGGTGTGGAACCGGACTTCGTTGCTGGGATCAAAGCCGTAGAGGATGATGCCGGGCCGGGCCATGCAATGGCTGCGGGGCAGGCCCGCAGGCCAGTCCGGGTGCAGCATGACCCCTGCGGAGTTGTCACAGTGTACCCGCTGCGGTTCGTGGCCGGCAGCTTTTAGAGCGTCAAAGGCGCGTAGGAACAGGGCGTGCTGTTCGTCGGTATAGGCTTTGTCGGCTTCACCCGCGCTGTCCGCCACCGCAAAATGCTGGAACAGGCCGGTGACTTCCAGCCCGGGAAGCTCACAGACCGCGCACATCTCCCGGATGGCTGCGTCAAAGTTGGTGCGCAGCGCAAAGCCAATGCGTCCCATGCCGGTGTCGGCTTTTAGGTGGATGCCGACGCGTCCGCCCGCGGCAAGAGCGGCAGAGCTTAGCGCCTGTGCCTGTTCCAGAGAGTAGCAGGCGGCGGTAAGGTTTTGTTCGATGAGGACTGCCGCGCAGCTGGGTTGGACGCGGCCTAAAAGAAGGATGGGCAGGGCCAGACCTGCCCGACGCAGCTGTAATGCTTCGGCCAGACAGCTCACCGCCAGCCATTCCGCGCCCGCTCCGGCCAGCGCTTTGGCGCATTGTACTGCGCCGTGGCCGTAGGCATCTGCCTTTACGACGCCGCATAACGGCATGCCGCCCGCTCGGTGGCGGATGACAGCAAAGTTCTCGCACAGCGCGTCTAAGTCGATTTCGGCCCAGACATGGGCGTCGAAAAGAGTGTGTTCCATGGAAAGGCATCTTCTTTCTACGAGGGTTTTTATTCCTTTTGGTTTTTGTTCCTTTTTTGAAAAAAGGAACCGAAAAAACTTTTTTCTTTTCCCGCTTTTTGAAAAAAGCGGGGCAAAAACTTTTCAATCGGCCTGTGCATACGCACAGGCCAAAGTTTTTATTCGCATAGGACAGGCTTCGTCGCACTTTGTACGCGCGATACGGGCCAT
>JBJERU010000055.1:0-1901 GCA_051882415.1 Faecalibacterium sp.
ATGAATCCCTTCGACGCTGATATGGCATCTTTTATCCACAGTGAAATGCGCAGGCGCGGCGTCAGGTTGGCTCTCGGCCATACCGTGGAGGGCTTTGCGGAAAAGGACGGCGGCGTGGATGTCCTTTTGAAAGACGAGGCCCCGCTCCATGCTGACATGGTCGTGCTGGCCATCGGTGTTTCTCCGGATACCCACCTCGCTCAAGAGGCCGGCCTGGAACTGGGCATCAAGGGCAGCATCATGGTCAACGACCGGATGGAGACCTCCGCCAACGACATCTACGCCGTGGGCGACGCGGTTCAGGTGAAGCACTTCGTCACCGGGCAGGACGCCCTGATCTCCCTGGCGGGCCCCGCAAATAAGCAGGGCCGCATCGCGGCTGACAATATCTGCGGTGGCGACAGCCACTATTTTGGCAGCCAGGGCAGCTCAGTCATCAAGGTGTTCGACATGACCGCCGCTGCCACCGGTATCAACGAGACCAACGCGAAAAAAGCAGGGCTGAATGTGGACAAGGTCATCCTCTCTCCCATGAGTCACGCGGGCTACTACCCCGGCGGCAAGGTGATGACGATGAAGGTGGTCTTTGAGAAGGAGACCTGCCGCCTGCTGGGGGCCCAGATCGTGGGCTATGAAGGCGTGGACAAGCGTATCGATGTGCTGGCCACTGCCATCCGCGCCGGACTGAAGGCTACGGAACTGAAGGACCTGGACCTGGCCTACGCGCCGCCCTATTCCTCCGCCAAGGACCCGGTCAACATGGCGGGCTTTATGATCGAGAACATCGCCAGCGGCGGCCTGAAACAGTGGCACCTGGAGGACGCGGCGAAGCTGCCCCGGGACGGCAGCGTGACGCTGCTGGATACCCGCACGGCAGGGGAGTTTTCCCATGGGCATATCGACGGCTTTTCCAATATCCCGGTGGACGAGCTGCGGGAGCGGCTGGGCGAGCTGGACAAGGGTAAGCCGGTGTATGTCATCTGCCAGAGCGGCCTGCGCAGCTACATCGCCTGCCGCATCCTGGCCGGGAACGGATTTGAATGTTATAATTTCTCCGGCGGTTTCCGGTTCTATGATGCGGTGATGAACGACCGCTGTCTGATCGAATCAGCCACCGCCTGCGGGATGGATCGGTAAGCAAAAAAGAACATCCTCCTGCGTTTTGCCGGGTGCTCGTAAAACAGGTTTAACCTGAAATTACGAAATGAGCATCTGTCAGGCAGGGGCGGTCAACGAAAAACGCACCATATTCAGCTTCAAAGGCTGAGTATGGTGTGTTTTTCTGCCTGTTTACGGTTTGTACTTGCCTTTTCCATATTCTTGTATCGAGCAAAGACCAGAAGGCGGGAGGCCGGAAGTGTGCAATTCTCGCTTGGCCGCACAGCTTACACTATGAAATTTGTGAGCGACTCATAAACTTGCTAATATCTTGTTCGGCATGAGTCAATCTCCTATAATGAGCATGCTGAAACAAGCAAATTTGATTTCGGAGGTATTTCTGATGCTGAACGAAAATGTTATGAAGCTGCTGAAGGCAAGTATGTGGGATCTGGCTACATGCTCTAACGGCGAGCCCAACGTAGTTCCCGTTGCGTTCAAGGACGTGACAGAAGACGGCAAGCTGGCGGTGGGTGATGTGTTTTTGGAGACCACCCTGAAGAATATCCGGTTGAGCGGCGGAAAGATCGCCATCTCTGTCTATGATGCGCAGAATCTGGAGGGCTATCAGGTCAAGGGTACGGCGGAGTATGTCACCGAGGGCAAGATCGTGGAAAACTTCAAGGCTATGGTTGAAAAGATGTTCAACGGCGCCGTCACGGCAAAGGGTGCGCTGATCATCACGCCGGAGAAGGTGATCGTCACCACTCCGGGTGCAGAGAACAAGAAAGTCCTGTGAAAAC
>JBJERU010000056.1:0-41896 GCA_051882415.1 Faecalibacterium sp.
TGATAAAGTGCAGCACGGTTGTGGCCAGAGCGGTGAAAACATAGGGCTTGAGCAGACTTTTGCACTGCTGCTCGATGCATTTGCCGATGGAACGCTTGCGAAAGCCATAGCCGCTGGCGATGTAAAAAGCGGCCATCAGCGATTCGCGATAGATAAACGGGAAAAAGGTGGTCAGCGAAGTTCCGCCGGCCATATCAAAGGAATACAGTTCTGCGGTGTGGACAAATACGATGGTCAGCATCCCGACGCCTTTGAGCAGATCGAACATCCCGATAGAGCTGACGGTGCGGGGCTTGGTGGTTTGCATGGATCAGGTTCCCTCCTTGCGCCGGGCTTTGGGGCGGAGATCCGCCGGAAAAGGGCGCGGACTGTTGAAAATTGAGCATTTTGGTAGAGGATATGAAGCTAGTATAATGCTTTTTGTACAGGCTGTCAATTTTTTGCTGCGGATGCGAAAGATCTGCGCCAATGTATGACGCGGCAGGACACGATGTCCCGGCAAAAAAACAGTGTATCATATTGGCCCGGCGGCTGCAATCAGAGGGAAAAACTTCCCTGTTGGATGTCTATAGCAAGTTTTAATTGCGCATTTATGGAAACAAAATATTGCATTTTGGCGGGAATAGGATTATACTGGGTGCAGATTCCAAAACAGGGCGGCGCAGGAAAAAACGCGCTTTGGTGCAGCATACGGCCTGTCCGATCTTGGGCCGGGCACACTCCCCGCGGAAAAATGGGAAACATACAACGGAGGAAAAGAAATGGTTACATCTTTATATCAGTCCCTTTGCAACATGGAAACGATCTACGCGGATCGGGTAGCCCTGCGCTGGTATGACGAGGCCAGCGAGAGCGTGTCCCAAGTGACCTACAGCCAGTATGCCCGCGATCTGCGCCGGTTTGTGGCCGGTCTGCGGGCAAAGGGGGACATGGAGGGCCGCTGCGTGGCGATCCTGGCCCGCAACAGCTACGAATATGTCATCTCGTTGTACGGCACGGTGCTGGCGGGCGCGGTGGCGGTGCCGATGAATCTGGCCAAGGACTGGGATGAGATCCGCTACGAGCTGGAGCTGGTGGAGCCTGCGCTGATCCTGCACGACGGCGAGTATCTGGAGCGGGAGCCGGCCCTGGGCGAAGCCTTTGGCGGTCTGCTGGCCCCGATGGACGGTTTTACCGCATTTGAGCCGGCACAGGTGCAGGAACAGAAGGATCTGACCCGGCTGGCATTCATTCTGTTCACCTCCGGCACCACCGGCCGCAGCAAGGGCGTTATGCTTTCGCAAAAGATCTTCTTTGACGCGATGCCTGCTTTTGTCCGACCTTTTGAAGAGCTGGAAAAGGCGGGACACGATATCTCCCATTTGGATTCTCTTTCGGTGCTGCCCATGTTCCACGTTGCCCCAGTGACCAGCCTTGTGTCCTGGAGCGTGATGGGCTATACCATCAATCTGTGCAACAACCTCAAATATTTCTATCGCGACCTGGCCGCCATGCCCAGCGATTATATCGCGGTGGTGCCGGTGCTGTTGGATATGATCTACAAGGATGTCAAGCGCGGCCGCCGCGAACGGCTGGGCAAGCTGTGGATGGTGGGCTGCGGCGCGGCTACCTTTGACCCCGTCATGCTCAAGGATCTGGCAGACAACGGATTTTATATCGCGCAGATGTACGGCTCCACCGAGACCTGCGGCGATGGCGCCTTCAACTGCTCCCAGAAGCTGGAACACCTGTCCAGCGTAGGCCATGTGGACGACAGCTGCGAATACAAGGTGGAGGGCGGCGAACTGTGCATCCGGGGCGGCTGCGTGATGATGGGCTACTACAAGGATGCCGCCGCTACCGCCGAGGTCGTGGATGCCGAAGGCTGGTACCACACCGGCGATATCGCCCGCGTGGAAGAGGATGGCTATCTTTATCTGACCGGCCGCAAAAAGAATCTTATCATTCTGGACAGCGGCGAGAACGTCAGCCCCGAAGAGCTGGAAAAGCTGCTGATGGGCTGCCCGGACATTACGGAAGCGCTGGTGAAGGAAAAGGGCAAGCGGATCTGCGCGGTGGTGTACTGCCCCGATGACCGACAGCAGGCAGTGCAGGACTTTGTCACCGAGCTGAACCGCAGTCTGCCGCTGTACAAGCGCATGGTGGTGGAGTTCAGCGCCGGGCCGCTGGCCCGCAATGCGGCGGGCAAGCTGGTGCGCGGTTAAAACCGACTGTGCTGTGACATATTAAAAAGGACGGCCGGTGCACAGGCCCTTGCGCAGCAGAAGGAACAGGGGTATTATTATTATAAGCCATACGGCAGGCTGTAAAAAGGCCGAATGGCCCCGGTTGCAGGGGCTGTTTATTGGAAAGGAAGAATATTTCTATGGAAAGAGCAGAAATCGTTTCCCAGATCCTGGCCATCCTGGAGGATGTGGCGGAGATCTCCCCGGAGGATGTGACCGAAAACAGCGACCTGATGAATGACCTTGATCTGTCCTCGATGGAGATCCTGACCATCGTGGCGGATCTGGAGGAAACGTTTGGCCTGCGCATCCCCGAAAAGGAGCTGCGCAGCTTTGTGACCATCAGCGATCTGGTGGATTATCTGGTTGCCAATGCAGGGTGAGCAGATGGAGCAGATGCTGCGTTCGGCGAAATATGTCTTTCAGGGCACGATGTATTTTTACCGCGCGTACAAGATCCAGTGCCGCTATCAGTTTACCCTGCGGGAAGAGATCGACCCGGAGCTGATGCAGCAGGCGCTGGATGCGGCGCTGGCCAAAGCGGAGTATTTCCGGGTGCGGCTGGTGTGGGAAAAACGGGACGCGTTCCTGGAGCCGAACCCGGAGCGCTGTCTGCTGCACCGCGGTAGCGAGATGCGCCAGATGCCCGAGCAGACGCAGGGATATCTCTTCAGCGTGGGCTGCCAGGGCTGCCAGCTGTTTGTGGACTGGTACCATTTTATCGCGGATGGAAGCGGGATCTCCCGTTTTATCGCTCTTTTGCTGAAAGAGTACCTGAACCGCCGCAGCGGTACGACCTTTGCCTGTGCACCGCTGGTGTGCAGTCCGCCCTACGACATCGCCGCGATGATGGAACAGTATCCCGCCCAGGGCAGCGAAAATCTGGACAGCAAGGCTGTACAGACCTGTGAGGGCCAGCCCCAGTATGTGCGGGTGCGGGTGGACAAGGAGGCTGTGGTCAGGGCAGCACTGCGCGGCGGCGCAAAGCCTTTCAGCGCGCTGACCGCACTGCTGTGCGAAGGATTCAGCGATTATCTGGGCAAGGAGATGATCCGCTATTCCTATTCTGCGGATACCCGCAAGGTCGCGGGCGTGCCGGATGCCCTGTACAACTGTGTGGCGTCCTTTCAGGACAATGTCCGTTTTGGGCCGGGGCAGGGCCTTGCGCAGGTGCTGCCGGTGCTGGATGCGCAGGTGCGCGCCGCGCTGGAGCCGGACAATCAGATCCGCGTTATGGCCGAGCAGATGGGCTGGATCTATAAGGTCTCCCAGCAAAAGGCATCGCTGCGCATCAAGCAGCGGGTGTTTCAGATGGGCGAGTACCTCAGCGGCGCTCCGGCGGATTTCTGGATCAGCTATCTGGGCTATCCGCTGGGCGAGTGGGGGCGTGTGCTGGAGCCGTATCTGGAAGATTTCCAGGTCTGGGTCCCGGCGGACGGCGCTTCGATGGGTGTGGAAGCTTCCAGCCTGAACGGAGTGTTTACGCTGTGCATCCAGAACAAAACGGAGCGTCCGGGCCTGGCCCAGGCGCTGCGGCAGGCCTTTGAACGGGAGGGCATCCCGGTGCTGGAAGCGCAGGAGCTTGTTCCTCCGGTGCCGGTGGCCCGCCCCGCCACGGCATAAGTACATGAACTTAAAAGAGCCGGCCCTGCAAAAGGGGGTCGGCTTTTTGTGCGGCTGGGGCGCAGGGACAGTGCCTTATTCGGTGCGGGCAGGGCGGATGCTCACCTCGCCGCAGCGCAGGGCTTCGCGGCGGCCGCTGTCCCGCTGCACCACGAGCCGTCCCTCCTCGTCGATGGAGACCGCCCATGCGGGATAGATTTCGGTGCTGGTATGCACCGTGACCCAATGTCCCGGCACGAAGCAGCGGCGCCGATATTCTTCCAGCACATCAAAACCGGGGCACAGGGCCAGCAGCTCCCGCGCGATCTCTCCGGCCAGCGCTGCACGTCCCACCGGGGACGGCCCGCCCGGATACAGGCTGCCCGCTGTGCGGGACAGCTGCGGCGCAAAGTCGGCGGGCGAGGTGGTCAGGTTCAACCCGATGCCCACCACCAGCCAGTCTACCTGGCCGGATTCCATATCGGTTCCGGCCTCGGTCAGGATACCGCAGACCTTTCTGCCCTGATAATACAGGTCGTTGACCCATTTGATGGAAAGCTGCAGCCCGCACAGGCGCTGCACGGCCCGGCAGACGGCCACCGCTGCCCCTGCTGTGACCCGCTGGGCATCCGCCGGGAGCAGCTGCGGGCGCAGCAGCAGCGAACAATAGACACCCTTGCCTGCGGGACTTTCAAAGAGGCGGCCCAGCCGTCCGCGCCCGGCGCTCTGGTGGGCGGCCAACACCAGCGTTCCATGCGGCGCACCATCCAGCGCCAGCTGCTTGGCGGCGCGGTTGGTGCTGTCCAGCGTTTCGTAACAGTACACCGGCGCGGGATGATCTCCCACGGCCTGGGCACAAAAGGGGTCGCCCCCTAAAAGACGGTAGCCGCGCCGGGGAACGGCTTCCAGCGCGTAGCCCTGCGCGGACAACGCGGCGGCGGCCTTATGAACGGCGGCCCGGCTGACACCCAGCGCTTCGGCCAGCTTCTGGCCCGAAAGCCAGCCGCCTTGTGCATCCGACAAGGCTTGGAGCAGGGCCTGCCTGGTGGTGGACATGGTAAATTCCTCCTATCATTGCGCTATGGTCTGCGGACGGCTTGACAGCCTTCCGTGCTCTGTGTTAGAATCATCAGCTGGACGGAAAAAACAGGCTTTGAAGCGTCGTTTTCCCTGCGGCCCGGCTGGGGGCAGGGGATGGCGCCTGTGTTTTGCAAAAGGAGGCGCCGGGATGACCCGTACATTTTTTAAATATGTATCCCAGAACATCTTTGGTCTGCTGGGAGTGTCGTGCTATATTCTGGCCGACACTTTTTTCATCGCACGGGCGGCTGGGAGCAACGGCATCACGGTGCTGAACCTCTGCCTGCCCATCTACAACCTGATCTTTGCCATCGGATCGATGATCGGGCTGGGCGCGGCGACACGGTTCTCGCTCCTGAAAGCCGGCGGGGACAAACGGATGCACCGCTATTTTTCCAACGCAGTGCTGTGGGCCTGTCTGCTGGCGGTGCCTTTTGTGCTGGCGGGCATCCTGTGCCCGGGGGCGCTTTTGCGGCTGATGGGCGGCGATGCGGGGATCGTGGCGCTGGGTGAAGGATATATGCGCATCTTTTTGATGTTCACACCCTTTTTCATGTGCAACTACATCGTGTCCGCCTTTGTGCGCAACGATGGGGATCCCTCGCTGGCGATGGCCGCCACCCTGAGCGGAAGCCTGTTCAACGTGGTGTTTGATTATATCTTTATCTTCCCGATGGGGCTGGGGCTGCCCGGCGCGGCGCTGGCCACAGCGGTTTCCCCGGTGCTCAGCATCGCGGTGTGCAGCCTGCATTTCCGCAAAAGCTCCAATGCAGTGCGCTTTGTGCGTCAGAAGCCTTCGGCACGGCTGCTGGCCCAGAGCTGCCAGCTGGGGATCTCGGGCTTTGTGGGAGAAATGTCCTCCGGCGTGACCACCACCGTGTTCAACTTTTTACTGCTGCGCTTTGCGGGCAACGTGGGCGTGGCGGCTTACGGGGTGGTGGCAAACTATGCGCTGGTGGCCACCGCAGTGTTCAACGGCGTGGCCCAGGGCGCACAGCCGCTGGTCAGCCGCTGCTGCGGACGCAGCGACCAGGCCGGGGCAAGGCACTTGCTGCGGCTGGGCTGCGCCACTTCGCTGGTGCTGGCGGCGGCTCTGTATGCGGGGGTGTTCCGGTTTACCGGCCCATTGGTGGCGCTGTTTAATCAGGAAAATGACCCCCAGATGGCGGTCTATGCGATGCAGGGCATGCGGACATACTTCATCGGCTATCTGTTTGCGGGACTCAACATCGTGGCGGCGGGCTATTTTGGAGCCAGCAGCCACCCTGCACAGGCTTCGGCGGTGTCTCTCAGCCGGGGCATCGTCACCATCGTGGCATGCTCGCTGGTGCTGGGCGCGCTGTTTGGCATGAACGGCGTATGGGCGGCGTTCCCGGCTTCTGAGGCTCTGACGGCTGTGCTGACCTTTGTGCTGCTGCGCCGTCCGGAACAGAAAATGATTTAAATGTACATTGCCTGCTCGCGCAGCTGTTCCTCCGGGGAAAGCTCCGCCTGCTGGACACGACCGGCCATCGCCCGCCACTGTGCGGGCGACTGGCCGGTCTCCTTTTTAAATACGCGGCACAGGTAGTTCGCCCCCGAAAATCCGCACAGGCTGGCTACCACGTCCAGCGTGTATTCCCGGTGCTGCAACAGGCGCATGGCCGCTTCGATGCGCACCAGCGTCAGATAGCGGCCCGGCGGCATGCCTACGGCCGCAGTAAAGGTGCGCACCAGATGGCTTTTGGATACGTTCAGCCGCTCGCTGAGCTCTTCTACACCATACAGGCCTGCATAGTTGGAACGGATATCCTCGATGGCGGCGGCCACCAGCGGCGGCAGGGCAGGGGCGGCGCTGTCTGCGCCCGAAAGCTCGCACAGCAGAGCAAAGGCCAGCTGGCTGCACATACGGGTATGCATCGGGTTTTCGGCAGAAAGCCTCCCCAGCAGCTCGGCGGCAGCGGGGCAGGTTTCGCCCCGCGCCAAAAATGGCAGCTCCCGCAGGCCGGCCAGAAACTGGGCCGGGGCCTGGCCGATGAGCTGCGCACACAAAAAATGGCACAGGCCCTTAGGCTCCAGCGTCAGCGGGCCGCGGCTGAGTATCAGGTGCCCCGCAGGAACCATCTGGGGCGGCAGGATCAGCGCTGCGCTGCCGGCCGAAGGCTCGGCAGGGGGCAGCGACGCCATGCACCGCCCGCTGGAAACAAGGCACACCCAAAGACCTTCGCCCGACAGCATCAGCGGGACACAGGTCTGCTCGTCCCGCAGGGCGGCCAGCGCGATGGTGGAGGTCCAATCAAAAATCAATATCTGACACCTCGTATCAATAAAATGCTATTTTATATCACAAATTTATCTGGTATTATAATAGCAACGAACCGGTGTGCCGTCAAGGTACATACATCAACAAGAAGTTTCAATGGAGGCAAGAACTATGGCTTCGATCAGCTGCCAGCATATCTACAAGATCTATCCGGGCGCTACTGCTCCTTCTGTTACGGACTTCAACCTGGAGATCCAGGACAAGGAGTTTATCATCTTTGTCGGTCCTTCTGGCTGCGGCAAGTCCACCACCCTGCGCATGATCGCCGGTCTGGAGGATATCTCCAAGGGCGAGATGTACATCGGCGGCCGTCTGATCAACGACGTTCCCCCGAAGGATCGTGATATCGCGATGGTGTTCCAGAGCTACGCTCTGTACCCCCACATGACCGTTTACAAGAACATCGCTTTCGGTCTGGAGCTGCGCAAGACTCCGAAGGATGAGATCGACAAGCGCGTGCACGAGGCTGCTAAGATCCTGGAGATCGAGCACCTGCTGGATCGCAAGCCCAAGGCTCTGTCCGGTGGTCAGCGTCAGCGTGTTGCTCTGGGCCGTGCAATGGTTCGTAACCCGGCGGTCTTCCTGCTGGACGAGCCTCTGTCCAACCTGGACGCCAAGCTGCGTACCAGCATGCGCACCGAGATCATCAAGCTGCACAAGAAGCTGGCTACCACCTTTATCTACGTTACCCACGACCAGACCGAGGCTATGACCATGGGCGACCGCATCGTCGTTATGAAGGACGGCATCGTTCAGCAGGTCGATACCCCGCAGAACCTGTACGATATGCCCTGCAACATGTTCGTCGCAGGCTTCATCGGCAGCCCCCAGATGAACTTCCTGGATGGCTCTATCGTCAAGAAGGGCGACCAGTACGGTGTTGACCTGGGCGGCGATGTTGTTCCTCTGCCCAAGGATAAGACCGCTGACGGCAAGCTGGACAGCTATGTTGGCAAGAAGGTCAAGATGGGCATCCGTCCTGAGGACATCGATGACGATCCGGAGTTTATGGCAAAGCACCCCGACTGCCAGCTGAACGCTACGGTCGATGTTTCCGAAATGATGGGCGCCGAGATCTATCTGTACCTGGAGTACAAGGGCAACAAGATGACCGCTCGCGTTGCTCCCACCTCTAAGGCTCGCAACGGAGACAAGGTTCGCGTTGCATTCGATCCTCGCAAGGTTCATGTCTTTGATATCGAGACCGAGCAGACCATCCTGAACTAATCGACGAAAGATCATTTTAGATCCTCCTATCATCTGAAAAACCGCCGAAGGGTGAAAGCCCTTCGGCGGTTTTTCGCCGTCCGGAAGGCTGCGCGGGTCTTGGAGCGGTGTTCTGTGCGGGTAGAAACAAGTTTTCCGCTGGTTCGATGCCGCTGTTTTTGGTTTTGCGGATGCTCCGGCAGAGGATCAGGCCGGCAGGATGGATGATGCGGGATGTGCAAAAGTTCAAAATAACCTTACAAAATTGAACAATATGCCTAAAAATCCAAAACATTGTTCTATGGACTTGTAAAAATGGCAAGAATTGTGTAAACTAGGATACAACACGCTCCGCGCGGCAAAGAGCAGGGGGCTTTTTGGCGCGGGGTGGAGAAAAGGAGACATCATGAAACCTATGGCAAAGCATTTGCGGCGTCTGGCTGCATCGCTTGCGGCGGGAGCCATGCTGCTGGCCAGCATGCCGCTTGCAGCGGTCACAGCGTTCGCGGAAGATGGCGCAGCGGCCAGTGCATGGAAGTTTGCCGGCTTTGGTACTTCCACTTCCGCTGCGGCAAACACCCTCCGCGAGGGCTCGGACATCGCCGGTACCGTGTCCCTGACTGCATGCACCGTCAAAGAGGACGGCAGCATCGACAAAAAGGGCGGCAAGTTCGTGGCGGATTCCCCTGCGGACGGAATTTCGTTCTATTATACCACCATTGATCCCACCAAAGAGAACTTCTATCTCCAGGCGGATGTCACCATCGACTACATCAACCCTGCTCCGGACGGACAGGAGGGCTTTGCCCTGATGGTGCGCGATACCATCAGCGGCTCGGGCAGCTACTTCTCCAACCAGATGTCTGTCACCGGCACCAAGCTCCCGCTGGACGGCGTGGAGATCAAGGACGCCGTGGGTGTGCGCAGCTACACCGGCATCATCTCCAACGAGACGGCGGCTTCCAATGAAGTCGTTGCTACGCGTGAGGCTTTCAGCGCGCAGCCTATCCAGCAGGGCGACACCTACCGGGTCAGCCTGGAAAAGACCGCGAACGGCTATGTGGCCACCCAGTACGCCATCAATGCGGATGGCACCACCGGCGCGGTGATCGGCAGCTCCACCCTGTACATCCCGGCCAAGGATACCACCGCGACCAAGGTATCCAAGTATACCGAGCTGGACGATCCCATGGCCGTGCAGGAGGCAGGCAAGGCTTACGTTGGCTTTGCGGCAGCCCGCGGCATGAACGTGACCTTCTCCAACATCACCTATACCACCACCGCCTGGGATGCCAGCCAGTGGAGCGTCCAGCCCACCAGCTACATCGAACCCAGCTATCAGATCACCAGCCCCTCCACCTGCGCGGAGGATAGCTATCAGCTGGTGTTCAAGGCCAACGCGGATGGCCTGGCTACCGTGTACGCCAACGGCAAGGTTGTGGACAAGAACGTTGCAATGAAGGCGGGCGAGGAGCTGGTGCGCTCTTATGCGGTGAGCAAGGACACGACCTTTAAGGTCAGCTTTGCCCCCGACAAGAACTATGTCATCAGCGCCTACGAAAAGCTGAGCGACTACTCCACCAAGACCATCGAAAAGAAGGTCAGCGTGCGCAAGCTGGGTGCGAACGGCGTGATCTATGTTTCGCCCAACGGCGCGGCATCCAAGAGCGGCAAGTCCCCGGCAGACGCGGTGGACATCCAGACCGCTCTGAGCTACGCTTCCGCAGGGCAGACTGTCCTGCTGGAGAGCGGGGTCTACTCTCTGACCAGTGAGCTGAAGATCGAGCGCGGACGCAACGGTACCGCCGCCCAGCCCATCACCATGACCACCGCGGATGGCAAGTATGCCACCCTGGACTTTGGCGGCGTGGGCACCGGCTTTACTGCTTGGGGCGACTGGTGGAACATCAGCAAGCTGAACATCACCGCCACCGCGGACGGCTCCAAGGGTATGCAGCTGGCAGGCAGCCACTGTGTGCTGGAGCAGATGAACTTCTACAACAACGGCAACACCGGTCTGCAGATCTCGGGTGTGTCTACCGACACCATCGAGCGCTGGCCCAGCTACAACACCGTGCGCAACTGCACCTCGATGAACAACGCGGACCGCGCGATGGAAGATGCGGACGGTTTTGCCGCCAAGCTGACCACCGGTGTGGGCAACGTGTTTGACGGCTGCATCGCCGCCTACAACGCCGACGACGGATGGGATCTGTTTGCAAAGGCTGCTACCGGTTCCATCGGCGCTGTGACCATCCAGAACAGCGTGGCTTACAAAAACGGCTATCTGATGCTTCAGAAGGAGCCTGCCAAGAAGGAGGCCTTTGCCTTCCCGACAGTCACCTGCGATGATCTGGGCAACCTGAGCTTTGGTAGCGTGGGCGTTACCATCGAGGCAGGCAACGGCAACGGCTTTAAGATGGGCGGCACCAACCTGCCCGGCGGTCATACGCTCATCAATTCCATCGCCTATGACAATGCCGCCAAGGGCATCGACTCCAACTCCTGCCCGGATGTCAAGGTCTACAATTCTACCTCTTACAACAACGAAGGCTATAATGTGGCCCTGTACACCAACAACAAGTCTGCGGCCACCGATTATGCGGCCAAGGGCGTCATTTCCTTCCGCAAGGGCACCGATGGCAAGGAGCAGCTGAACCTGCAAAGCCAGAGCAGCACCGCCGTCTATGGCGAGAGCAGCTTCTACTGGGACAGCGAGACCCAGACCAGCCATAACAATTCTTCCAACGCCATCACGGTGAGTGAGGATTGGTTCTACAGCCTGGATACCTCTGTGGAGCCTACACGCATCCAGGGCGGCGGCATCGATATGCACGGTGTGCTGCTGCTGAACGAAAAGGGGCTGGCAGCCACCGAGTCCGGCGCACGCGGCGCGGCCTGGGGCCAGGCAGAACCTCAAAAGGCTTCCATCTGGGTGGTGGGCGACTCCACAGTGTCCCCCTTCAGCGACAGCTACTATCTGCCTCGTGAGGGTTACGGCGAAGAGCTGGGCTACTACTTTAATGCCAATGTCTACAATCTGGCTGTTTCTGGCGCGTCCAGCAAGGACTTTACCGGCATGGCCAACTATAAGACCCTGATGAACGGCTCCGACAGCGTGCCTGCACTGGGCGATGCACAGGGCGACAAGTTCCTGATCATCGGCTTTGGCCACAACGATGAAAAGACCGAGGATGCCCGTTTCACCGATCCCAACGGCGACTATCTGACCGCAGGCTCCTTTGCGAACAGCCTGTACCTCAACTACATCCAGCCTGCGCTGGAACGTGGTGTGACCCCGGTGGTATGCACCCCCATTGCGCGGCTGACCGAGGCCAACACCGTGGAGAGCTATGCCGGTGCGTCCGGCCATCAGACCGCTGCGGTCACTATTGACGGCCGAACCTTTGCGGGCGGCGACTATGCCCAGGCGATCCGCGATATGTGCAGCCAGCTGGGTCTGATCTGCATCGACATGACCGCTGCGACCATTGAAGAAAACGTGGCAATGGGCAATCAGGCCCAGTGGACCCACTCTTTCACCGGCGCGAAGGAAGGCAAAAATGGCGCCATGACCGCCACCGGTCTGGATCTGACCCACACCAACAGCTATGGCGCAAAGCTGAATGCCTGGCTGATCTCGGAGCTGTCGAAGGATACTTCTCTGGGCGCATACAGCAAGGGCAAGGCTAAGCCCACCTATGAGCTGTACTTTGGCGACGCTGTGAACCCGGATTATATCCCCTCCAGCTACACTGCACCCACTGCTGCCAGCACCCTGTGGGCTTCCTACACCGATGCGAACGGCATTGTGTGGAACGGTTCGGCTTTTGGTAACGTGGGCGGCGACAGCGTGATCACCAGCGGAGACTTTTCTTCCGTTGTGGATGGCGACAGCGTGAATCTGAAGGTTCAGAAGAACCGCGGTAAGATCGCTTCCACCGTGGATGGCATCATGATGTACTATGTGCAGATCCCGGCGGGCACCGAGTTCACTCTGACGGCTACCGCTACCGTGAACCATCTGGAAAAGAACAACCAGGTATCCTTTGGCCTGATGGCTCGCGATGATATGTATGTGGATACCAGCATTTCCGACCCGATGGGCGATTATGTGGCTGTTGGTACCCGCAATCAGGGCAAGATCAACTGCTTTGGCCGCAAGAGCGGTGAGCTGTACGACGGTCCCGCAGCCACAAAAGTATATGCCGCGGGCGACACCGTCCAGCTCAAGCTGGTGGGCACTGCGGATGGCTTTACCCTGACCTATGGCGACAACGCAACCGTTTCCGCTGGCTTTGACTATGCGCTGACTGCGGTTGACCCGGATTACATCTATGTGGGATTCTATGTGGCCCGCAACGCGGATGTGACCTTCAGCAATGTCCATCTGGAAGCCGAGCTGCCCACGGTCTCCCCGTTGAGCGCTATCTGGCAGAAGGTGCAGCAGATCCCCGCACAGCTGGGTGAGATGGTGCAGAGCGTGTTCCAGAAGTAAGCGCACCCATTATCCTGTGTAAACCGCTGCGTACGCGGTAAAATGAAAAGAGCCGGAGCATCCTTGAAAAGGTGCTTCGGCTCTTTTTATGCCGTTCAAAAGGGAGCAGACAAAGGATCATTCGAGAGGGATCGATTTGGCCAAGCAAAGTTTGGAGAAAAGAGCCTCTGATGATTTTTGAACTCTTGTCTGTCAAAAAGGCGGTGTTGAATGCATCCTGCCGGGTAGACATTGAGGGAAAAATCGATCGGCTTCGTTCTTTTGCTTGACACATGTTGTCCGCTTTTTCGCTTGGTGAAGGAGATTTAGGAGAAAAGCAGCCAATGTTGCTTCAAATCCCTGCTTTTTTTCCGCAAAAAGGGCGGCCCTGTCCTGAGCTGTTCTTATCGGATTTCTCAGACAGCGCGGCATTGGACACAGAGTGTCGAAAGGGGCGTGTCTACGGCCTGTAAGAAATGCTGCGCCTCGGGCTAGTAGGAGGACACACAGCCCTGCTTGGCTTGTGCTCTGAGGGGCATCCGGGGCGGTCTGTCGACCTCTGTGCGACCCGCCTGCAAACTTCAGCCCGCACAGCCTGTATGGGAGATAGAATCCTGCGAAAAAAATACCAGCCGGTACCTTGCAGTACCAGCTGGTATTTTGGACGCAGGCTTTTTTCCAAAAGGCTGTAAAACCGGTGCAGGAACGATGCCGATCAGTGGATGAACACAGGGCCAAGAGGATCGGCGATCGGGCTGACGTAGCCGCCCAGCAGCTTGGGAATGGCCAGGCTGACATCCGGGATGTAGGTGAGCAGCAGCAGCGCGATGAACATGCACAGATAGAACGGCAGGGTGGCCTTGACGACCTTTTCCATGGGACGCTTGGCGACGGCGGAACCGATGAACAGAACCGAGCCGACCGGAGGAGTCAGCAGGCCGATGCCGCAGTTCAAAACTACGATGATGCCAAACTGGATGGGGTCGATGCCAATGGAGGTGGCGATGGGCAGCAGGATGGGGGTGGCGATCAGGATGATGGGAGCCATATCCATGATGCAGCCCAGCAGCAGGATGATCAGATCCAGCAGCAGCGCAATGATGTACGGGTTGTCGGTCAGGTTGGTGATGGCGTTGGCAGCCAGCTCAGGCACATGCAGCATGGTCAGGCAGTTGCCGAACACGGCGGAGGTGGCGATCAGGATCAGAACGATGGACAGGGTATTCACACACTCGTCCAGAGCCTTCCAGACGCCTTTCCAATCCAGGCCCTTGTACACGAATACGGAAACCAGCAGAGAGTAGATGACTGCGATAGCAGCGCTCTCGGTAGCGGTGAACACGCCGCCAACAACGCCGAACACGACGACGACAACGGCTGCCAGCGCCCAAATGGAGGTGCCCAGCTGCTTGATAAAGCTGATCAGACTGAAGGGGGCGCCCTTAGGATAGTTCTCCTTTACGGAGATGATGTAGGAGCCGATCATCAGGACGGCGGCCAGCAGAGCGCCGGGCAGATAGCCCGCCAGGAACAGGCTGCCCACGCTGATGCCGCCCGCGGTGGTGGCGTAGATGACCATGTTGTGGCTGGGAGGAACCAGCAGGCCCTCGCAGGAGGAGGTGATGGTAACAGCGGTGGAGAAATCGGCGTCATAGCCCTGATCCACCATCATGGGGATCATGATAGAGCCGATGGAAGCGGTATCCGCAGAAGCGGAACCGGAAATGCCGCCGAAGAAGTAGGATGCCACGATGTTGACCATGGCCATGCCGCCGCGCATCCAGCCGACCAGCGAGTTTGCCAGCGCGATCAATTTGTCACTGATGCCGCCGGCACCCATTAGCACACCCATGGTGATAAAGAAGGGAACTGCCATCAGGCTGAAGGAGGAAATACCCTTGACCATCAGGCGGCAGACATCGGTCAAAGCCTGACCCTGCACCATCATGCACAGCACGCTGGAGATGCCAACAGCATATGCAATGGGAAAGCGCAGGAAGATCATAATAAAGAAACTCGCAAGGAGGACGATGATCGCCAAAGTCTGGGTCGTCATATTAGTTCTCCTCCTCTACAAACATACTCTTGATGTGGTTATACAGGGACTCGATCTCAAACACGATCATAGCCACGCCCGCCAGAGGAACCGGGAAGTACATCCAGAAGCGGGACAGCCAGGGCATCGAAACATAAGTGCCGCGGCTGCCCAGAGTGGTGGCGTATTTCCAGCCGATCACAGCCATGATGACGCCCAGCGCCAGCACTGCCAGGTCAGCCAGGATATCCAGGATCTTGAGGACTTTCTTGGGCAGATAGACGTCAAATGCGGTCATGCGGATGTGGGCGCCGCGGCGGATGGACAAGGCGGCGCTCAGAACGGCCATGTAGCTCATGCAGGTCAGAACGACCTCCTCCGACCAGGACGGGTCGGGGATAAAGGGGATGTACCGGCCTGCAACTGCCATCGAGGTAATGAGAATATCCACGATCAGCAGGATCTTGCAGATGAACAGCACTACTTTATAAGTGATGTCATAGGCCGGCCGGATCTTATCCAGAGTGGTAAAGATTTTCGGCATAGAGTTTCCTCCTACAATAACGGCCCGGCGAGAATAACGGAACCGCTCCGTCCTTCCCGCCGGGCCACAGCAACCATTTACTGTCGGTCAGGCCGCATCACCGTGCGGCCCAGACGTGCCCTTTGGTAGATCCTTTGGGAGAAATCTTACAGCAGATCGACGATCTTCTGGTACAGCTCTGCCTGATCCTTGGTATTGTCCTCGATGACCTTCTGGCAGGCATCGACCCACGGGGTCTTGTCGTCCACGTCCACGACGGTGCAGCCGCTGGAGCGCAGATCGGCCAGAACCTTGTCCTCCTCAGACTGGGACAGGCTTGCATTGAAGTTCTGGGTGTCGGCAGCAGCCTCCATGATGGCAGCCTGCTGGTTGGCGGTCAGCTTGTTCCATGCGTTGTCGGTGATGACAGCCTGGATAGCGCCCAAGGTGTGGCCGTCCAGGATCAGGTTGGGAGCGACCTCGGGGAAGGCATTGGCCTTGTAGTTTGCAATGGGCTGCTCGGCGCCGTCCACAACGCCGGTCTGCAGAGCAGAGTACAGCTCGCCGAAGGAAACGACGGTGGGAGACGCGCCCAGACCCTCGACCAGACCGTTCATGACGGGGTCGTTGGACACGCGCAGCTTCATGCCCTTCAGATCGCTGATGGAGGCCACCGGCTTGACGGTGAAGAAGTGACGGAAGCCCTCTTCGCCATAGAACAGGCCGCGGACGGGCAGACCCAGACCCTGGGGCTCGTCCAGGAATTCGGGAGCCAGATCAGAGTTTGCAAAGTTCCAGAAGTGGTCACGGCTCTGGAAAGTGAAAGGCAGGCTGAGCAGCTTGGACTTGGTGCAGCCGTAGCTGGTCAGAGCAAAAGCGGAAATACGGCTGATGTCGATGGAGGTGGAGCCGCCCAGGATGGCGTCCAGAACATCGTTCTCAGAACCCAGAACGCCGGAAGCCTGCACATCGATGACGACGGTGCCGCCGGTCAGTTCCTCGACCTTCTCCTTAAAGTGAGAACCGGTCTGGCCAACGATGGTTTCCAGAGGATTGACCTCGGCGTAGACCAAAGTCACCTTGGGATCAGAAGCAGCACCTGCGGCATCACCGGCAGGTGCGGCAGCGGAAGAGGAAGTGGTGGTGGCGGTAGACTTGGAGCCGCCGCATGCGGTCAGTGCCAGGGCAGCAGCAGATGCACCGGCAACGGTCAGAAAGTTCCGACGAGAGATCTTTTTCATAAGTAAAGTCCTCCTTCAATCATTCCAGCGGGATCCGGCTCGCACAGGGCCGCGCCCGCTGTTCATTTGTGATTCATATCTTAACAAAATCTTAATAGCAAAACAAGCGGTTTCAAAAAATGTCCTGTTTTTTTAAAAAATGTCGGAACATCTTTTGGACATTCCGACAAATGAAATATATTAGCTTTGTGCAACATTGCCTCTTTAACAAAACAGACGTCCAAAAGGCTTCGGCCCGTCTCTCTGTGCCCAAAAGCCGGGGTAGAAAAGGCACCCTTTTTATGATGTCTGTCCGCGTTCGATTTCACGATACAGCCAGTCCAGTGCATCCGAAAGGCCGCCCAGCTGATCGATCAGCTTTTCGCGCACCGCGCGCCGTCCATCCAGCACCGTGCCCACGTCCATGACCATTTCACCGGTGCGCATCATCAGCTCGGTGTAACGCTGGGCCGAAATGCCGCTGTGGGCGGCCACAAAACCGGTGATGCGCTCCTGCATCTGCTCGAACCAGCGCATGGTCTGGGGGACGCCCAGGATCATGCCGGAATGCCGGACCGGGTGCACGGTCATGGTAGCGGTAGGCACAATAAAGCTTCGCTGTGCGCTGACCGCCAGCGGGATGCCGATGGAATGTCCCCCGCCCAGTACCACTGCGGCGCTGGGCTTTGATACGCTGGCGATCAGCTCCGCCAGCGCCAGGCCTGCCTCCACATCGCCGCCCACTGTGTTCAGAAGCACCAGCAGCCCCTCGATCTGAGGATCCTCCTGCACCGCCACAAGCTGGGGGATCACATGCTCGTATTTGGTCGTTTTCTGGCCCTGGGGGGCCTCTACATGGCCTTCGATCTGCCCTACAACAGTCAGGCAATGGATGGCATGGCGGCCCCGCGTGCGCCAGACGGTGCCAAGATCCTCGATCTGCTCCTGTTCCAGCCGCTGGAGATCGGCGGTATCCGGATGTTCGTTTTTCTGCATGGATGACCCTCCCTGTCCGCTGTGCGGCCTCGACAGACCGGAACGGAACCTGTAAAATAATATCCTGTCAAAGGATATCCTGCCCAGAAAACGGGGAGCTTATCCCGCCGCAGGGCAGCGCCGTAGAGTGGTGAAGCGGGGAAAAGCATGGAAAGCAGTTTTTTGAAAAAAATACAAGATAGGATTTGACATTCTGTTGAAGTGATGTATACTTTATTATAAAACTGTAAATTGATAAAGAAATGTCATGGAATTTTTTGTGCAAGCGCTCCGGCCTGCGCTGCGGGGCGCAGATTGGATGAAAGGAGAACTACCCCTATGAATACCCCCGGTAAAGCATCTCTGCCGGTGATCAAGCGGCTGCCCAAATATTACCGTTATCTGCGCACGCTTCAGGCAGAGGGTGTGACCAACATTTCCTCCCGGGAGCTGGCTGCCCAGATGGGAACCACGGCTTCCCAGGTGCGGCAGGACTTCAACTGTCTAGGTGACGTCAACGGGCGTCAGGGGATCGGCTATTCGGTCGATAACCTGCTGTCCATTCTGGAAACGCTGTTGTTTGGCAACGGCGAGCGTCTGTCCACCATCCTGATCGGATGCGGACATCTGGGCAAGGCGGTGAGCCGCTTTATCACCAAGGACACCAACGGCTATCGGCTGATCTCCGCGTTCGATGTGTCCGAAGATGAGGTGGGCAGGACCATCAGCGATGTGCCCATCCGCCACATCGACGAGCTGGAAGGCTTCTGCCGCCAGCATCACCCGGAAGTGGCGGTGCTGTGCGTCCCGCGCGAAGGGGCGCATCAGGTCAGCGGACGGCTGGTGGAGCTGGGCATCAAAGGGTTTTGGAACTTTTCCCACTATGACCTTTCGGTGCCGTACCCTGATGTGGTGGTGGAAAACGTCCATCTGGGCGACAGCCTGATGAGCCTGGGCTATCGTCTGCGCAATCAGGACTAATCGATGGATCGCAACCGGTGGCCCCTGCATAAGCGGGGCCATTTCTTTTGCGTTTCGGGCAGAGCAAAAAGGAGAAGGTATTTTTATGGCAAAGCTTTATTTCCGCTATGGCGCGATGAACAGCGGCAAAAGCACCGCATTGATGCAGGTGGCGCATAATTATGAGGAACAGGGCATGCGGGTGCTGATCTTGAAGCCCCAGATCGACACCAAGGGCGGCGGGGAACTGGTCAGCCGGCTGGGGGTGCGCCGCAAAGCAGACCTGCTGATCCCGCCGGAGGTAGATGTGTTTGCGGCGGTGAAAAAGGCTGCCGGAGGCAGAACACCGCTGGCCTGCGTGCTGTGTGATGAGAGCCAGTTCTTTACGCCGCAGCAGGCGGAACAGCTGTTTATGGTGACAGTGGAACTGAATATCCCGGTGATCTGCTACGGACTGCGGACGGATTTTTCTCTGAAAGGCTTTCCCGGCTCCACCCGTCTGCTGGAGCTGGCGCACACTGTGGAAGAAATGAAAACCATCTGTACCTGCGGCCGCAAGGCCATCTGCAACTGCCGCAAGGTCAATGACAGATTTGTATTTGAAGGCGAACAGGTGGCCATCGATATGGAAAACGATGTACAGTATGTCAGCATGTGCCCGCAGTGTTATTTCCGGGAAAGAGCGGCTTTTTACCGCGGCCGGGACGCGCGGAAATGCGGGGAAAAAGCAGCCGGACTGGAATAACAAGATAACATCATAACATCCTGTTTTTGTACGATTGCCTGCCGTGTGAACGATCTTTTTGTCCATTTCCAGTGTGTTGTTTTTCCTTACGACCCGTTGGGATCTCCAAGAAAAAATGACCTGTCTGTCGGCAAAATCTTCAGCTGTCCGGGATGCGCCGGCTATAAAACAGGTTGTGAGAGCGCTGCAGCGCAAAAGAGCTGCGGCGCTCTTATTTTGCGCTACTGATATATCAGATGAAACGCCCGTTCCTGCCTTTTTGCGCCGCGTTTGGTCACAGCGGGCAGGACGAACTTTGGCAGGAAAATCAGCTGAATTGTTACAAATTCAACGCTCCGCGCAAAAGCTTTTTGGCTTTTTCTATGCAAAGTGTCGAAGTATACAAGTTGCACAGTTTTTCGGTTGAAGTTTATTCATTTCAGCAAGGATGCAAAATTCAGGTCGAAAAGCACAGCAATATTTGTTCGTTTTTGAGTGCGAAACCACAATTTGCGTCTTTCTTTTTGCGGCTTCTTCTGATATCATAATTGTATACAACGGATTCTTAGCAGAAGGTCCGTTATCGACTGTTTTCTATGATTTAGGAGGAGAACAAAATGAGCAACGCAATTTCTCGGCGTGACTTCCTGAAGGTCACTGGTGCCGTTGGCGCGGCAGGCCTGCTGGCTGCCTGCGGCGGCGGTTCGGCGGCTTCCAGCACCACGGCGAACGACGCTCCGGTCTCCGTGGCGGGTCCCTCTTCTGACCCTGTCACCCTGACCATCAGCTGGTGGGGCGGCGACTCTCGTCACGAGGCTTACCAGGCTGCCATCAAGGAGTTCATGGCTGAGCACAGCACCATTACCGTCAACCCCACTTTCGCAGCTTGGTCTGGCTGGGAGGACACCATGTCCACCAAGTTTGCCGGCGGCGTGGCTGAGGATGTCTGCCAGGTCAACTGGAACTGGCTGTTCAACTACTCTGGCAAAGGCCAGACCTTCCTGGATCTGAACAGCGTCTCCGATTATCTGGATCTGACCCAGTGGGATGCTACGCAGCTGAACGCCTGTGTTGTGGCAAACGCACAGCAGGCTGTGCCTGTCTCCATGACCGGCCGTATCTTCTACTGGAACATGGCTACCTTCCAGAAGGCTGGCATCGACTACCCCAAGACCGAGGCTGAGCTGCTGGCTGCCGGCAAGACCTTTAAGGAGAAGCTGGGCGACAACTACTACCCCCTGCACCTGGGCGCATACGACCGTATGATCCTGATGGTGTTCTACCTCGAGTCCAAGTACGGCAAGGACTGGGCAGATCCCGCTACCTCCACCCTGAACTACACCGCTGAAGAGATTGCCGAAGGCATCGACTTCATCAAGAAGCTGGTGGACGAGCATGTTATCATGAGCCTGCCCACCTACTACGGCTCCAACGGCGACAGCGCTGCAAACCAGTCCAACGAGTGGATCAGCGGCCAGCTGGCTGGCGTGTTCGAGTGGGATTCCGGCGCTGTCAAGTACAAGGAAGCTCTGCCCGCTGAGACGAAGGACAGCTTCGTTGTTGGCGATGAGATCGAGTTTGGCAGCTACAAGGGCGGCTTTACCAAGGTCTCGATGGGTCTGGCTATCACCAAGACCTGCAAGAACCCTGCTGAGGGCGCAATGCTGATCAACTTCCTGCTGAACGAGGAGAAGGGCGCAAAGCTGATGGGTTCTGCCTGCGGCGTCCCCGCTTCTAAGGCTGGCCTGGCTGCTGCTCAGGCTGCCGGCGCTGTTGACGGCCTGGTTGCTGAGGCAAACAGCAAGGTTATGGCCAGCACCGCATTCCAGCTGGATCCCCTGTTCGAGGCTACCGACCTGAAGGCTACCGGCACCGGTACTTATCAGGAAGTGTTCGACACTCTGGATTACGACAAGTGCAATGGCGCTGACCTGGTTGACATCCTGCTGGATGGCATGGAGGCCGTTGGCTACAACGTCTGATTTCCCGGTATCCCACAGCAAAACGGTGTGCGCATAGGCGCGCATACCCCCTTTGGAAAGTAATACGCACAGGGCACCTGTCGTGCCCATAACGACAGGTGCCCTTTTTTGCACGAAGATGTATGAAAACTCTTTGAACAAAGTGTATCACTTTCATGGATAACGCTGATTTTTGAGAAAAAATTCCTGCAAAAGGAGGACCCCCGGATGAAAGAAAGCAACGCGCCCGCTGTAGGGCGTACCCCGTTCCAAAAGTTCTGCGATAAGTGGCAGGGCCTTTTCTATCTGATCCCCTGGATCATCGGTTTCATTGTCTTTAAGGCGATTCCGTTTGGCCAGTCGCTGTACTACTCCTTTACCGATATGAACTTCTTTACCGGTATCAGCGAGTACGGCATCATGAACTACGTCACCGCCTTTACGACCACCAGAATCACCAAGGCGCTGATCACCACCTTCCAGTATTCCTTCATCACCGTTCCCCTGAAGCTGATCTTCGCTCTGTTCATTGCGTACATCCTGAACTTCAAGATCGCCTGCGTGAACCTGTTCCGTACCGTTTACTACATCCCCTCCATCCTGGGCGGCTCGGTCGCTATCGCCGTTCTGTGGAAGGCTGTTTTCCGTGATGACGGTCTGGTCAACACCCTGATCCGTATGATCACCTTCGGTCACTTCCAGGGCCCCTCCTGGCTGTCTGACCCCAACTACGCGCTGTGGATCATCTGCTTCCTGCGTATTTGGCAGTTCGGCTCCGCGATGGTGCTGTTCCTGGCCGCTCTGAAGGGTGTGCCCGCTGACCTGTACGAGGCTGCTACCATCGACGGTGCAGGCAAGTGGCGTCAGTTCTTCTCCATCACTGTCCCGATGATCACCCCCATTATTTTCTACAACCTGGTTACTCAGATCTGCCAGGCTTTCCAGGAATTCAATGGTCCGTTCATCATCACCAACGGCGGTCCCCGTGGTTCCACTACGCTGATCTCCATTCTGGTTTACAACTACGCCTTCAAGTCTAACGAAATGGGTATGGCTTCTGCTCTGGCCTGGATCATGTTCGTGATCGTCTGCATCCTGACGATCATCGCCTTCACCAGCCAGAAGAAGTGGGTCTACTACTCTGATGAAAGGTAAGGTATAACCGTATGGGAATGAAAGCATCCAACGCCATTGCGACGTTTTTTAAGTACTTTGTGCTGATCCTGGTTGGCCTGATCATGATCTATCCGCTGCTGTGGATGATCAGCGCCACCTTTAAGGACAACAGCGAGATCTTTGCAGGCATCGGCCTGTGGATCAAGAACCCCACCCTGGATGGCTATCGTCAGGCGCTGAATAACTTTGGCGGCTCGATCAACATCCTGCAGGCCATGCTGAACACCTACACCTACGTTATCCCCAAGGTCATCTGCACGGTCGTTTCTTCCGCTATTGCAGCATACGGCTTTGGCCGTTTCAACTTCCCGGGCCGCAAGATCCTGTTCAGCATCATGCTGGCTACCCTGTTCCTGCCCCAGGTCGTTCTGAACGTTCCTCAGTTCCTGCTGTACACCAAATTCGGCTGGGTCAACAGCCCGTTCTATCTGGCGATCTGGGTCCACACCGCATTCGCGACCGAGACCTACTTCGTTTACCAGCTGGTGCAGTTCATGCGCAATGTTCCGCGTGACCTGGACGAGGCTGCATCCATCGATGGCTGCTCCTCCTTCCAGACGCTGTACAAGGTCATCGTCCCCATGCTGGCACCCGCTCTGGTGTCCTGCGCACTGTTCCAGTTCATGTGGAGCTGCAACGACTTCATGGGCCCGCTGCTTTACGTTCAGACCCCTGCAAAGTACCCCATGTCTCTGTTCGTTAAGCTGTCCATGGACGGTGATACCGGCTTCTCCTGGAACCGCATCCTGGCTCTGTCCCTGATCTCCATCCTGCCTCAGCTGATCGTCTTCTTCTGTGCACAGGATCAGTTCGTCGAAGGCATCTCTGCTGGTGCTGTCAAGGGCTAATCCCCTGCATCCCTGCGTGACGTTTTTGACGTACTAAGGAAACTTAACGGCGCCCCCTGTGCCATTTCCCGTAATGGTGCAGGGGGCGTTTCCGGTTTCCAGCTTTTTACAGAATACCGCAGAGGTTTTTGGAATGGTGTTCAATAACAGCAAAAAGGATCAGGCTTCCGGAAGTTTCGGGAGAACAGAGAGCCTTTCGACCGCGCCGCCGGGCATTTGAGCCTACGTCTGATTTTTGACAATGACCATACCAAATTACAGTCTGCGGCAAAACGCAGCCGATGGTAAAAACTGAAAGAGTGCTGCTTTTGGCAAAAGCTGCTGACAGCAGATACCTATGCAGGAGCAATGTTCTGTATACATTAAAGTACAATCTACTGAAAGTAAACCATGAGCAGCAAAAAGCCGCCAGCATAGGGTGCTGATGGCCTGGAGTGTTCCATCCATTTAGCGCGAATAAGACTTCGTCCTTGAGGCGACGGAGAGAGTGGCAGTAACTGTACTCGTTCCGTCATTGCTTCGCAATTTTACCTCGCTCAATGAGGAAGGCTTTGGCAGAATCGTGAACATTCGAGCCATCGTGCTGCTTTGTAAGGTTGTCGTAAAACGGAACACGACCCTAAAAATCCTGTTGCCGCAGAACTTTTTGAGAAAAGGCGCTGCGGAAAATTCCAACAGCTTCCCAAATCCCGGAAAGATCTCAGCTCTGTTTATGCCCCTTGCGGTATTGTAACGGGCCTTCGCCCATCAGCTCACGGAAAACACGGCGGAAATGTGCACTGGTGGAAAATCCGGTCTGCTCGGCCACGGCGCTGATACTCAGATCGGTTGTCTCCAGCAGGCGCTGTGCGGCTTCGATGCGGCAGCCGTTGATGTAATCCACGATGGACTGGCCTGTGACACGGCGGAACAGGCGGCTGAGATAATACGGGGAAAGATAAAACTGTGCTGCGACCTCGGAAAGGGAGAGCTTTTTCTGATAGTTCGCTGCGAGGTAGGCACAGATTTGTTCCACTGTTTCGTTGTGCGGGCGGGAACCGGCTCCGCTTTGCAGGGCATACTGCTGCTGTGCATAGTGCAGGAGCAGCGCCAGATACAGGCAGCCCGGATGTTCCGGTTCGGCGGTGGAGCTGCGCAAAAGCTCCAGAATCGTGCGCAGACGGCTGGTCCATTGGGCTGTGCCATGCAGCACAGTGGTCTCACCTTCCGCAAACATGGATGTATAATCCTTTGGGCTTATGCTGCGGATCTCATGCAGCATGCTGAGCGGAAAAGTGCAGCCGGACAGCTCCGGCACCGTCCGGCTGGTCTGCTGTAAAACAAGCTCTGTGTTGGTGCCCAGAAGGATCACGCTGCCCGCGTTTACGGCGGCGGCATCCGGCCCGCTGCCCAGCAGACAGCTGCCGCCGATGACCAGGATCAGATAACAGGTGTCCTCTTTGGCTTCGGTCTCCAGCTTGCCGCTGGTCATGCGAAGGGTTGCACCCTGTACCTTCTCGTTCCATTTTTCCCGCTCTGTCCTCATCTACAGCGCCCCTTTTTCCCGGCTTTGCAGCCATTTTTCCCTATCATATCACATTTTCTTCCCATCAAACAAGTTCAGGAGGATGATCTTTTTATGAATCTGTCTCTTGTCCGCTCCATGACCCGCAGCGCAGTTTTTGAACTGGAAAACGATTGCTGCTTCCGCCCCGAAGCTCCCTTTACAGTGGCTTTGGACGGCGTGGTGGTCTATGAAGCCTGCAACACCAATGTTTTTTCCCTGTACTCTCTGCTGCCCGGCAGTATGTACACCGTTACTGTTACGGCGGGCGATGAGGTTCTGACCCTGCCGTTTGAAACTCTGCCGGAAAGCTTCTTTGTGGATGCTTCCCGTTACGGCATTGTGGGCGACGGCGTGACGGACAACACTGGCAAGCTTCAGGCGGCATTGTCTACCTGTCCTCCGGGCGGCACTGTATATGTGCCCGCGGGCCGCTACCGCACCGCCAGTCTGTTCCTGAAGAGCCACACCACCTTGTATCTGGAAAAGGATGCAGTGCTGCTGGGCGACAACGACCGCACGCATTATCCCATCCTGCCCGGCGTGCTGCCCAGCGAAAATGAGGTGGACGAGTACTATCTGACCGGCTGGGAGGGAAATCCGCTGGACAGCTTTGCCGCGCTGATCAATGTGACCCAGGCTGAAAATGTGGTCATCACCGGCCAGGGCACCCTGGACGCAGATGCGCAGAACGGCGACTGGTGGAAGGATCCGAAGAAAAAGAAGATCTCCTGGCGTCCCCGCACGGTGGCCATTACCGACAGCGAAAACGTTGTGCTGCATGGCGTGACGGTCCAGAACAGCTACTCCTGGACCATCCACCCCATGTTCACCCATGACCTCGATCTGCTGGACTTCCGCATCAATAACCCCTACAATGCCCCCAACACCGATGGCATTGACCCGGAGAGCTGCGTCAACACCCGCATCATCGGCGCCAACATCCATGTCGGTGACGACTGCATCGCGATGAAGGCCAGCAAGGTCTATCTGGGTATGAAGCTGAAAAAGAGCTGCGAGCACACCATTATCCGCAACTGCCTGCTGGACAAGGGCCATGGCGGTATCGTCATTGGCAGCGAGATGAGCGGCGGCGTCAAGGATATGGTGGTCACACAGTGCCTGATGGATCACACCGACCGCGGTCTGCGCGTCAAGACCCGCCGCGGCCGCGGCGAGACCGCTGTGATCGACGGGCTGGTGTTCCGCAACGTTGAGATGCGCGGCGTCAAGGCTCCCTTTGTCATCAATATGTTCTACTTCTGCGATCCGGACGGCCACGGCGATTATGTCCAGTGCCGCGATGCTCTGCCGGTGGACGAGTATACCCCCAAGCTGGGTACTCTGACGATGGAAGATATCACCGCTACCGATGCACAGTTTGCGGGCTGCTACTTTGACGGTCTGCCCGAAATGCCCATCGAGCGCGTTTCCATGCGCAACGTCAGCATCAGCTTTGACCCCAATGCGGAAGAGGGACAGGCAGCGATGGCGGACAACCGCCCCAATGTCAAAAAGCTGGCCATCTACGCCGAAAACGTCAAGGAGATCGACCTGCACAACGTTAAGATCGAAGGTTACGAGGGCGAGCGTCTGCACTTTGCCAACGTTGGCCATTTTGAGGAGGACTGACCCATGACTCATGACGAAATTTTGTCCATGCTGGGCGATTATGTCGATTATCTGATCGAAAATTCCAGCGCCGAGGCCCCTATGTGGAACATCGAAAAGGTGCGCAGCGGCAAACCCAACAAGTGGAACTACATCGACGGCTGCATGATCACCGGCTGCCTGAGCCTGTACAAGACCACCGGCGACGAAAAGTATCTGAAATTCTCCAAGGATTTTATCGATTATTTTGTCCAGCCGGACGGCTCCATCAAGACCTTTGACCCCAAAGAGTACAACCTGGACAACATCAATCAGGGTAAAAACCTGTTTATCCTGTACGACATCTTTGGAGACGAAAAGTATCGCAAAGCCATCGACACCATCAACGTGCAGCTTCAGACCCAGCCCCGCACCAAGGAAGGCAACTTCTGGCACAAGGACATCTATCCCTGGCAGGTGTGGCTGGACGGCACCTATATGGCTCAGCCCTTCTACATGGAGTATGAGACCCGTTTTAACAAGATGCATGGCTGCATTGACAGCTACCGCCAGTTTATGAACGTGAAAAAGCACATGCGCGACCCCAAGACCGGCCTGTACTATCATGGCTATGACGAAAGCCGCGAAATGTACTGGGCAGATCCTGAGACCGGATGCAGCCCCAACTTCTGGCTGCGCGCAATGGGCTGGTTCATGGTGGCAATGGTGGACGTGCTGGAGCGCATGGACGAGCAGCTGTATAATGAGTACCGCGGCATCCAGGCGATGCTCAAAGAGACCATCGAGGATGTGCACAAGTTCCAGGATGAGGAAACCGGCATGTTCTGGCAGGTGATGGATCACCCCGGCGTGGAGGGGAACTATCTGGAGACCAGCGGCACCGCTCTGTTTGCCTATGCGGTGCTCAAGGGCGTGCGTCTGGGCCTTTTGCCCAAGCGCATGACCGCATGGGCGGAAAAGGCTTTCTACGGCACCTGCGACAAGTATCTGTCCAAAAACCCGGACGGCAGCTTGCAGCTGGACGGCATCTGCCTGGTGGCAGGTCTGGGCGGCAAGGATCACCGCGATGGCTCTCTGGCTTACTACTTCAGCGAGCCGGTCGTGTGCAATGATGCCAAGGGCGTTGGCCCCCTGGTGCTGGCCTACACCGAGATGATCGCAAAGGCAAAGTAAGACGGCAAAAGAACGCTTTTTGCCTGATCTGACCCCAAAAATCAGCCCCGGCTTACCGTATTGCACGGCAGGCCGGGGCTTTTGCTGCTATGCCGAAGATTACCGACGGCGCGGCTTTTTCTTGCGGACGCTGTAACCGAATATGCCAAGCCTGCGCCCCAGTGCCAGATAATCGCCGTGGCTGTAGACGATCAGCTTGGCCTTTTCCAGGCACAAACGCCCATTTTCATCCAGCAGGGCTTCGTCTACATCGCACGCGACCACTTCCGCCAAAAACAGATCATGGCTGCCCAGCGGGATGCGCTGCGTTACCCGGCATTCCAGGTTCAGCGGGCTTTCCTCCAGGATGGGGCATTCGGTCAGAACCGAGCCGGGGGCTGCGTGCAGGCCGCAGGCGGCAAATTTATCCACATCACGTCCGCTTTTGACGCCGCACCAGTCTACCCACCGTACCAGCGGCTCGGTGGGCAGATTGATGGCAAACTGCCCGCTTTCTACAATCAGGTGATGGCTGAACCGCTCTGGGCGGACGCTGATGGACACCATGCTGGGCTGGGTGCAGATGGTGCCGGTCCAGCCGATCGTGATCAGATTGGGGCTTTCCAATCCGCCGCAGGATACCAGAACGGGCGGTTCCGGATTGAGAAGGGTGCTGCCCTTCCAGCTTTGTTTGCTCATCCGTGATACTTCCTTTCATAGGGTTTCCAGGTGCGTTCGCTGACAATATAGCGGGGGCGGGCTTTGGTCTCCATATAGATCTTGCCGATATATTCCCCAATGACTCCCAGGCAGATCAGCTGCACGCCGCCCACAAAACAGACGATGCAGATGGTAGAGGCCCAGCCAGCCACTACGCTGCCCAAAAAAGCCTGCACCAACGCCCAGATCACACCGATAAAACTGACGATGCTGACAACGATGCCCGCTCCGGTAATGAGCCGGATGGGTTTGTTGGACAGGCTGGTGATGCCGTCAAAGGCAAGGGCCAGCATTTTGCTCAGGGGATAATGGCTTTCGCCGGCAAGCCGTTCGTGCCGTTCATAGCTCACTGTGGCGCTGGGAAAGCCCACCAGAGGAACCATGCCGCGCAGAAAAATGTTGACCTCTTTATAATCTGCAAAGCTGTCCAGCACGCGGGTGCTGATCAGGCGATAGTCCGCATGATTGAACACGATCTGTGCGCCCAGGGAGTTCATCAGGTGATAAAATCCTTCTGCTGTAAACCGCTTGAAAAAGGTATCGGTGTCGCGGCGGGAGCGCACGCCGTATACCACCTCTGCGCCGTCCAGATATTTTTGCACCATCTCGTCCATTGCGTTGATGTCGTCCTGGCCATCGCAGTCAATGGAAATGGTCACGTCGCACTCTCCCGAAGCGCGGGCTTCCATAAGCCCTGCCAGAACAGCATTTTGGTGGCCGCGGTTGCGGCTTTGAGCAACACCAATAAAATGCTCATCCTGACGCGCAAATTCACAGATCAGCTCCCAAGTGCGGTCTTTGGAGCCATCGTTGACAAAAAGCACGCGGCTTTTATCGCTGATCTTTCCGGCGTTGGTCAGATCCCGCAGCTTTTGCAGGAACAGGGGGGCGGTGATGGGCAGAACCTGCTCTTCGTTATAGCAGGGGATCACCATCCATAAAATGGGTCTTGCCATAGAAAAAACTCCTTTGATCTGGGATCTTCCGGTTCACTGCACCATGCGGCGCAGCTGCTCCGGTTCCAGCAGTTTGAAGCTGCTTTTATAGGTGGCCAGCAGGCCGTCGTGCTGCATCCGGCTCAGCTCCCGGCTGAGAGCGCTGCGGTCGCAGTTGAGGTAATCCGCCAGCTGGACACGGGAAAACGGAATGCTGAACGTGGTGCTGCCGGTGCGCTCTGCCTCCAAAAGCAGATAGGCACAGACTTTGGCGCGCAGGCTTTTGAGGACCAGCAGATCGATCCGCCGGGAGAGCAGAAAATATTTATCGCTGATGGTGCGCACCAGATTTTGCAGCACACGCTGGCGTTCCGGGCTTCCGTCCGGGCACAGGAGCCGATGGTAGGGCAGAAGAAGCACCTCGCAGGGGCAGGCGGCCAGCACTGTGACCGGGCTGGACAGGCTGGAGCCGCCCAGCACGTCCCCAAACACGCCCCCCGGTTCAAACCGGGCGATGGGGATATTGGCCCCGTCCGGTGCGGGACGGTAGGCTTCCAGCTGGCCTGAAAGCAGGATGCCTACCCGATGGCTGGGCCGCCCGGCCTGAACAAGGATCTCGCCGCGGCCATAACAGCGCACGACAGCACAAAGCCCGGTCAAAAGCTTTGGCAGTGCGTTGGCGCTGATCCCTTCAAACAGGGGAGTGGTCTGCAATAAAGACAGATATTCTTTCATAACATATCCGTGAGGATTGACAGGGGCTCTCACTGCCCGTTGACCATTTTGTTGCACAGGCAACAGCAATTTCAGCTCCATTATAGTAAACTGGAACGGGAAAAGCAAATCCTTTTGCGGATTTTGCCCCAAACGATTTGTCAACCTATTGGAAAAGAGGGAAAACGAATGAAAAGAAAACTGATTGCCCTGCTGACCGCAGCGGCGATGCTTCTGAGCCTGGCGGCCTGCGGCGGAACATCTGCCCCCGCCAGCGTGAGCGGGGCAGAAAGCCAGACGGCTTCTTCGGCGGCGGCTTCTTCCGAGGCACCGGCTGAGCCGGTCCAAAAGGAAACGCTGCGTGTGGCAGGCTTGAAAGGCCCCACCACCATGGGCTTGGTCAACCTGCTGGCGATGGAAGAAAGTGGCGCGGCCTCGCTGGAATATGATCTTCAGCTGTACGGCGCGGCGGATGAGATCGTGCCGCTGCTGATAAAGGGTGAGCTGGATGCTGCGGCGATCCCTGCGAACCTTGCCGCAACGCTGTATCAGAAAACGAGCGGCGGCATCCAGGCCGTGGCGGTGAATACGCTGGGCGTGCTGTACGTTGTGGAAAAGGGCGGCGAAACGGTGCAGAGCATCGCAGACCTTGCGGGCCGCACCATCCTGTCTACCGGAAAGGGAACTACGCCGGAGTATGTGCTGCGTTATCTGCTGGCCCAGAACGGCCTTGACCCTGACACGGATGTGACCCTGGAATACTACAGCGAGGCCACTGAGGTAACAGCGCAGATGGCCGCCGCGGGCGGCAACACCATTGCGGTTTTGCCCCAGCCCTATGTAACAGCGGCATCCTTGCAGGATGAGAGCCTGCGCGTGGCACTGAACCTGACCGAGGAATGGAGCAAGGTAGCGGATACCCAGCTCATTACCGGCGTGACCGTGGTGCGCACCGAGTATGCCCAGCAGCACTCTGAGGCAGTGAAGGCTTTCCTGGCGGACTATGCCCAGAGCGTGGAGGCGGCCAATACGGATCTGGATGGCACGGCCGCGCTGTGTGAGCAGCAGGGCGTGGTGGCAAAGGCTGCGATCGCGAAAAAGGCTCTTCCCGCCTGCAATATCGTCTGCCTGACCGGGGATGACCTGAAAGCCGATGTCGGCGCCTACTTACAGGTGTTGTATGATGCAGACCCGGCGGCTGTAGGCGGCGCCATGCCCGGCGACGACTTTTACTGGTCGGAAAACTGAAACTCTATTTTACAAAACGAAAAAGGGCGCTGCAAAATTGCGGCGCCCTTTTTGGTTTGAACAAAAGGTACTTGCTTTTTTGGTAGAAACCCCGTATGCTGTTGTTGTAAGGCAAAAAACTGATCCTTCGCCAGCGCGTATGCGCTGGCTGTGTGAAACGCTTTTTCGGTTCCTTTTTCTCGAAAAAGGAACAAAAAACAAAAGAAGGAGCCTAAACCTTTGAAAACCATTTTGCAAAAGCCCTGGCTGCAGCGCGCGGCGGCGGTGCTGTTTTGGCTGGCGGTATGGCAGGTAGCAGCGATGGTCATCGGGCAGGAAGTGTTTCTTGTTTCGCCCATTCAGGCGCTGTCTGCCTTATTACAGCTGCTGCCGCAGGTATCGTTCTGGCAGCGCATCGGGCACAGCAGCGGCCGCATTCTGCTGGGCTTTGGTCTGGGCGCGCTGTGCAGCGTTGTTCTGGCAGTGGCTGCGCACCGCTGGAAAGTCATCGATTTCCTTTTGACCCCTGTGATGCAGGTGGTGAAAGCCACGCCGGTGGCCAGCTTTATCATTCTGGCCCTGGTATGGGTGCGCAGCCGATGGCTGTCGGTGCTCATCAGCTTTTTGATGGTTTTGCCCGTGCTTTACGGCGCGGTGCGAACCGGCATCGATGGTGCAGACCCTCAGCTTTTGGAAATGGCAAAGGTGTTTCGCCTTTCGCCGGTGCGCAGGCTGCGGGCGATCTGGCTGCCCGCTGTGCTGCCCGCGTTTCGGCAGGGATGCAGCGTGGCTCTGGGCATCTGCTGGAAGAGCGGCGTGGCAGCCGAGGTCATCGGTCTGCCGGACGGCAGCATCGGAGATGCTCTTTACCGCGCCAAAATCACCCTTTCCACGGGGGAACTGTTTGCCTGGACCTTTGTGATCTTATGCCTGAGCGCGGCCTTTGAAAAACTATTCCTTGCCCTTTTAGACCGGGGGGTAAGGGCTGTGGCAGGAGAGGAGGTGCAGGCGGGATGCTGAGGCTGGAACATCTGAGCAAGCGCTTTGGCGACAAGATCCTGTTTGAAAACCTTGATCTGTGCATTTGTGCCCCGGCGGTTCTTTGGGCTCCCAGCGGCTGGGGCAAGACCACATTGCTGCGCATTGTGATGGATCTGGAAGCGCCCACTGCGGGCCGGGTACTGGGGGCAGGAAGAGTGGCGGCAGTCTTTCAGGAGGATCGGCTGTGTCCACAGCTGACCGCCGCGCAAAACATTGCGCTGGTGCTTCCGGGAACAGAAACTCAATACTATACGCAAATCGAACAGGATCTTCAACAGATGGGAATCGACCGCGCCGCTCTTACCCTGCCTGCACAGCGGCTTTCGGGCGGACAGAAGCGCCGCACCGCTTTGCTTCGGGCGCTGTGGGCCGAGAGCGATACCCTTTTGCTGGATGAACCCTTTACCGGTATGGATCCCGCGGCACTGGAACAGGCGGCGGCGCTGCTGCGGGAACGCGCGGCGGGCAAACCGACTCTGCTGGCAACCCATGACCGGGAGGCCATCCGTCTGCTGGGCTGGCCGGTGGTGCGGCTGGACGAAACGATCCCTTTATAGCAGCTCCGCCAGGATGCTGTTCTGAACGATCAGCCCGGCGGGGGTCAGGGCCAACGTTTTGCCATCGAACGCTGCATACCCGGCCTTTACACAATTTTCCACAAAGCTCCGCTGCCGGGGGGAAAGCTCCCGCCCGAATCGATGCTTATATTCCGGCAGGGAAAGCCCCTTGCGCAGACGAAGCTGCAAGATCAGATAATCCTCTGCGCCGCAGCCGCCATCCATCACCGGGGCGCAGGCGTCCTGCAAAAAAGCATCCGTATCCTGCGGATAATAGAAACGCTTTCCCCCCATGCAGGAGTGAGCCGCCGGACCAAGCCCCAGATAGTCACCGCAGTCCCAGTAGATCAGATTGTGCTGCCCCTCATATCCCGGACGGGCAAAGTTGGAGATCTCATACTGCCGATAGCCATGCTGCTCCAGCTGTTCCACCGCATAAAGATAAAACTCTGCCGCCTCGTCTGAAGTCGGCAGTCCTTGGGGCGGGGTGCGTCCAAAGGCGGAATCCGGTTCGATCTTTAACAGATAGGCTGAAATATGCGTTGCGCCGCCCTGCTCGATCAGGGCCAGGGTCTCGTCGAATTCCTCGCGGCTGTAATCGGGCAGGGCCAGCATGATGTCTCCGCTGATGTTTTCAAATCCCGCCCGCCGCGCGGCGGAAAAGGCGGCGCGGGCGTCCTGCGCCGTATGCGGACGGCCCAGTGTGCGCAGCTGGCTGTCCCGCGCGGACTGCACGCCAAAGGAAATGCGGTTGACTCCGGCTTTCCGGAAGGCCCGCAGGCTTTCCTCCGTCACCGTTTCCGGATTGGCTTCCAGCGTGATCTCCGCGCCCGGCGCGGGTGCGGCCGCTGCGATCAACCGGGCGGCATCCTCCGGGCGCAGAAGGCTGGGGGTTCCGCCTCCAAAATAGACTGTGTCTGGCCGGAGGGGATGCTGCGGCGAAAAACGCGCCAGCTCCCGTAAAAGCGCATCCGTATAATCCGCCGGGACGCCCCGCGCACCGGGGCGGGAATAAAAGTTGCAGTACCGGCATTTGGAAAAACAATAGGGAATATGCAGATAAAGTCCCAGGGACATGAAATATCACAGCCTTTTTCATGAATCGTTCATTTCTATTTAGTATACTATATCCTGTAAGCCGGGGCAAGGCGCTTTGGCAGACCAAGACTGGAGGAATGACAATGGATTACCGCAACTATGACCGCGGCTATACCGAACCTGCTATGACCGCGTCGGACTATATGACCCGCACCTACCGCTGGATGGCCTGCGGTCTGCTGGTCACTTTTGCAATGGCCTATCTTACCGCGGCGACTTCGCTGATCTACTTTGTGGATGCAATGTATCTGCCGCTGACCATCGCGGAGCTGGCTCTGGTGTTCATCCTCAGCGCACGCGTACAGAATATGTCGGTGGGCGCGGCCCGGGGCGTATTCTTTGCTTATGCGGCTTTGAACGGCATGGTGCTGAGCTACTACTTCCTGATTTTCTCGGTCGGCACATTGGTGCTGGCGTTCCTGGCCACCAGTGTCTACTTTGGACTGATGGCGGTGTACGGTACGACCACGCACAAGGATCTGACCGGCTGGGGCCCCCGCCTGATGATGGGATTGATCGCTCTGCTGATCAGCGGCGTCATCGGCATGCTGTTTGGCTTCGGCTTTGGCACCTCGGTGCTTTACTGCGGCATCGGCCTGGTGCTGTTTATGCTGCTGACAGCCTATGACACCCAGAAGCTGAAACAGATGTACTCTTACTACGCCTATGACAGCGAGCTGGCGGAAAAGGCTTCCATCTATGGCGCACTGACCCTGTATCTGGACTTTATCAACATTTTCCTGTATGTGGTGCGTCTGTTTGGCAACAGCCGCGACCGCAGCTGAATCAAACCATAAAAGGCCGGGCCTCTGCGGAGGCCCGGCCTTTTGCCGTATCATGCAGCCATTCACTTCTCCCAAAGATCCTTCTGGCGCAGCATCCGGAACAGCGGCGGCAGCTCATATAACAGCATAAGCAGCCAGCCTACTGCATAGCTCCAGGGCAGAGCTTCGATATCCAGGTGCAGCAAAAGAACGAACACTGCCGCAGCCGCCACGCGGCCCACCATATTCAGGGTGCTGCTGCGCAGCGTGATCTTGAGATCGCCCAAGCCGCGGAAAAAGCCCTGGATGCCGTTGGTAGCCGCAGGCATACAGTAAAGGATCGAGATCAGACGCAAAAAGCGCACGCCCAGCGCCACGACCTCTGGATCGGAGGCAAACATCCGGATGATGGGTCCCGCCCACACAAAGCACACTACCGTGAGGGCCAATGCATAACCGAATTCCAGCCGCATCCCGGCGTAAAATCCCCGCCGCACGCGCTCCTGTTTGCCCGCGCCGCGGTTCTGGGCCATCAGGGTAGTCATGGCGTGTCCAATATTCTGCTGGGGCGTATACGCAAAATCGTCGATACGGCTGGCGGCGGTGAAGGCGGCCATTGCACTGACGCCCATCGTGTTGACGATGGCCTGCACCGCGATTTTGCCCAGCTGGACGGTGGCCTGCTGCATGGCGCTGGCCCAGCCATAGCTCACGGTCTGGCGCAGCAGCGAAGAGTCGAACACCAGCCACTTGCGGCCCAGCTGCAGGGCAGGAACCTTTCGCTGGATGTACGCGATGCAGAGCACACAGCACAGTGCCTCGCTGAGAACGGTGGACAGCGCACAACCCGCAGCGCCCCAGCCCATCGCCTTGACAAAAAACAGGTCGCCGCCGATGTTGAGCAGGGCGCTGACCATCAAAAAGTACAGCGCACTCTGACTGTCGCCCAGAGCACGCAGGGTCGCGGCCAGAAAATTATAGAAAAAGGTAAAGATCAACCCGCCGAATACGATGCGCAGATAGCTTACAGCAATGGGCAAAAGGCTTTCGGGTACCTGCATCAGACGCAGCAGGGGGGTGGCCAGCAGCACGCAGAACGCGGAAAAGGCCAGCGCAAACCCTGCGCCTGCCAGCGCAGTGGTGGATACCTGACGCTCTACCCGGTCGGTGTCGCCCGCGCCAAAGGCGGTGCTGACCAGGATGCCCGCGCCCAGGCACATGCCGTTGATGAACAAAATGGCCAGCGTCATCAGCGGGTTGGATGTGCCGACTGCGGCCAAGGCGTCCTCGCCCACAAAACGCCCCACAATGATGCTGTCCACGGCATTGTAGGTGAGCTGGAACAGGTTGCCCAGAATCAGCGGAACAGTGAATTTGACCAGAAGCGGGGTGATCGCCCCGGTCGTCATGTCTTTGGTCATGCTTGGATTCCTCTTTTCCCATCAAAAAAATCATTCAGATACTCTGCCGGGCACTGAACACGGCCAGCGCAGCCCGGCATTTGCCGCTGGACAGCAGCTGTGCCGCCGCATGCAGGGCTGCCCCCGCGCTGGGAGCCGCAGGGACGGCATCGGTGGAAAGCACCTGCTGCGCTGCCCGGGCTGCATCGGCTGTGGTGACGGCCGCTACATTGTCCACCACATACGAATTGTAATTTTCCGGCACCAGACCAAACCCCATCTCCGGGATGCCGTGGCGTCCGGGCAGGCCACCGCCCAATACCCGGGACTCGAACGGCTCCACGGCTACGATGCGCACATCGTTGGTCCAGGCTTTGACCGCTTCGCCCACGCCAGTGACCGTTCCGCCGCTGCCCACACTTATGACGACCGCATCCACCAGGCTGGCACCCTCCCGCGCGATGGCCTGGACGATGGCCGGGCCGGTCAGACGGCGGTGATACTCCGGATTGTCATCGTTGGCAAGCCAGTTGGTGTAATACCATCCTTTTTGCGCGGCAGTTATCCCTGCAAGCTCCCGTGCACCGGCAAGGCCGTCCCGCGCGGGAGAGAGCAGAAGCTTTGCACCCATCCGCAGCAGCGTTTCCTGACGCAGCGGCGGCGCATCCTCCGGCATGCAGAGCCAGACCGGATGCCCCGCCGTCAGCCCCGCCAGGGTCAGCGCCGAGGCAAACGCCCCGATGGAAGCTTCCACCAGCGGCTGACCCGGTTCCAGCGCGCCCCGCTCGGCCGCCAGAGCCAGCATGCCCTCGGCAAGGCCGTCCCGCGCGGTACCGGTGGGGCCGCTGAAATCCAGATAGGCATACAGCTTTCCGCCCAGGCCGCAGGCGGCGGCGTAGCCGCGCAGCTCCACGATGGGACAGGGCGAAAGAGTCTGGTAGATATTGGGGAAGATGGCCATGCGGGGGCTCCTTTCTATAAATTGGACAACGTACCTCTTGTATCCTACCGCAAACCCGGCTCCGCGTCAAGCGGTGGGCGAAATGCTGAAAAGAAAGCCGGTTTTTTGGCGAAGATGCAGGAAAATCCTTGACAAGAAGAGCCGGGTCTGCTATAATCCATCCGTAAAGCAAAATAACTTTACAACATGCCCCGAAACGGCGGCGCCGGAGGTCAAAAAACGTGGCAAAGGATCTGGAAATGGGCTATCTGCTGGATTTTTACGGCGAGGTGCTCACCCCAAAACAGCGGGAGATGCTGCGCCAATATTATAACGATGACCTTTCGCTCAGCGAGATCGGCGAAAATTTTGGCATCACGCGCCAGGGGGCGCGGGACGCCATCAAGCACGGCGAGACCACGCTGAAAGAGCTGGAGGCCAAGGTGGGCTTTGCGGCCCGCTACCGCCGGGTGCAGCAGACGCTGGAAGAACTGGAACAGATGGTGATCGATGTGCGGTTTGCATGCACAAGCCCCTACGCCAGCATGACCGGCACCCAGTACGTTGCCCAGCTGAACAAAATGCTGGAGCTGATCCGATCCATCGACGAGGCAAACGAGAGCTGAACCGCTCTCTTTCTGATAGACAAAGCCAGGCGCTGACCTGACGGAAGGAGGACACCCCAATGGCATTTGAATCTTTGACAGACCGCCTTTCCGGAGTGTTCAAGAAGCTGCGCGGCCACGGCAAGCTCAACGAGAACGACATCAAGGCGGCTATGCGCGAGGTGCGCATGGCGCTGCTGGAGGCCGATGTCAACTACAAGGTGGCCAAGGACTTTTGCGCAAAAGTGTCCGAGCGGGCGATGGGCCAGGAGGTCATGGAAAGCCTGACCCCCGCCCAGCAGGTGGTCAAGATCGTCAACGAGGAGCTGATCGCCCTGATGGGCGGCGAGGAAGCCCCCCGCCTGATGCTGAAAAACAAGGGCCAGAACGTGCTTATGCTCTGCGGCTTGCAGGGCAACGGTAAAACGACCCACGCCGCCAAGCTTGCCAAATACTTCATCAAGCAGGGCCGCCGCCCGCTGCTGGTAGCCTGCGATATCTACCGCCCTGCTGCCATCGAACAGCTGAAGGTGGTGGGCAAACAGGCGGGCGCACCGGTGTTTGTGCTGGAAGGCGCAAAGCCCCCGGTCATTGCCAAAAAAGCACTGGCCCACGCCAAGGATTACGGCAACGATGTCGTGATCCTGGATACTGCCGGCCGCCTGCAGATCGACGAAGTTCTGATGCAGGAGCTGGTGGACATCAAGCAGAATATCCCTGTGGATGAAACGTTGCTGGTGGTGGACGCAATGGCCGGCCAGGATGCCGTGAACGTGGCCAAGACCTTTAACGAAACGGTTGGCGTGGACGGCATCATCCTGACCAAGACGGACGGCGACACCCGCGGCGGCGCGGCACTTTCGGTGCTGGCTGTCACCGGAAAGCCCATCAAGTTCCAGGGCGTGGGCGAAAAGCTGGACGACCTGGAGGTGTTCCATCCCTCCCGCATGGCCAGCCGTATCCTGGGCATGGGCGATGTGCTGAGCCTGATCGAGCGGGCGCAGGACGCGGCGGACGAAAAGGCCGCCGCGGAAACCGCCAAGCGCATGCTGGAAAATAAGTTCGACATGAACGACATGCTGGAACAGTTTGCACAGATCCGAAAGATGGGCGGCGCGGGCGCGATGCTGTCCATGCTGCCGGGCGGTTCGGGCATCGATCCCAGCCAGATCGATGAAAAGGCGTTTGACCGCATCGAGGCCATCATCTACTCGATGACCAAGGAAGAACGGGCAAAGCCCTCCATCATCAACCCCAAGCGCAAGCGCCGCATTGCCGCAGGCAGCGGTACCCGCGTGGAGGATGTGAACAAGCTGCTCAAGCAGTTTGAGATGATGCAGAAAATGATGAAGCAGCTCAAGAAAAGCCCCAAAGGATTTGCCCGCCGCATGAGCAATATGATGGGCGGACGCGGGCTGCGCTGAACATTGGTATAGACCCCAGCCGGGTTTTTACAATATCAATCAAATATGCCCCCACTGGGGCCGAACACATTTTTGGAGGATTATTATTATGGCAGTTAAGATTCGTCTGCGCCGCGTTGGTGCTAAGAAGGCTCCTTTCTATCGCGTTGTTGTTGCTGACAGCCGCTTCCCCCGCGACGGCCGTTTCATCGAGGAGATCGGCACCTACGATCCCAATGCAGATCCTTCCGTTGTGAAGATCGATGCTGAGAAGGCAAAGCAGTGGATCGCAAACGGCGCTCAGCCCACCGATACCGTGCGTGTCCTGCTGAAGAAGTCCAACATTCTGTAAGCTAGGAGGGCGGACGCATGCAGGAGCTGTTGCTGGCAGTTGCCCGCGGCCTCGTGGAAGACAAGGATGCCGTCCGGGTGACGGTGGACGAGCCACGCGAGGACGGCACCGTCGTCTACCACCTGAGTGTGGCAGAGGGAGATATGGGCCGTGTCATCGGCAAGCAGGGCCGGATCGCAAAAGCCATTCGTGTGGTGATGCGCGCTGCTGCTGTGCGGGTCGATGAAAAGGTCCTCGTCGAGATCGACTAAAGTGTTTTTCTGGCCCTTTGCCATAAGGCAAGGGGTCTTTTTGCACAATACCGCCTTTGCCAGCGCGTATGCGCTGGCTATATGAAAAGTTTTTTCGGTTCCGTTTTTTCAAAAAAGGAACAAAAGGGGAAACCCAGTCCCCTGAAAAGAACTACAAACCATCTGACAGGAGAAAAACAGGATGCAGCAGTATCTGGAAGCGGGCAAGATCGTTACCACCCACGGAGTGCGCGGGGAAATGAAGCTGGAGCTTTGGTGTGATGGCGTAGACTTTTTAAAGCCGGTACAGCAGCTATACGCCACAGCGCAGGGCGGAAGAAGCTGGAAAGTTTTATCTCTGCGTGCTCAGGGGCAGATGGGTCTGCTGCGGCTGGAGGGCGTGGACGACATGGACGCGGCCCGCGCCATGCACGGGCAGGTGCTCTACTTTGACCGCACAGAAGCACATCTGCCCGAAGGCCGCTGGTACCGGGCTGACATCATCGGCTGTGAGGTGCGGGACGCGGATACCGGCAAAGGATATGGTGTTGTCACCAGCGTAGACCATCCCGGAGCGCAGGATATTTATACCGTCAAGTCCCCCAGCGGAAAAGAATATCTTTTGCCTGCGGTGGATGCTTTTATCAAAGAGCGTGTGCCGGAACAGGGCTATATCCTGGTCACGCCCATTCCAGGACTGCTGGATGATGATAGCTTCAGCGAGCGGGAGGAGGGCTGAGCGATGGGCATGCGGGTAGATATTGTGACCTTATTCCCCGACATGTGCCAGCGCGTGCTGGACGAGAGCATCCTGGGCCGGGCGGCCAGGCGCGGCTGCATTGAAACGCACTGCCATCAGATCCGGGACTACACCCTGAACCGACAGAAACAGACCGATGACTATCCTTACGGCGGCGGCTGCGGCATGGTATTATACGCCCAGCCCATTGCGGACTGCATCCGAGCAGTACAGGCCGAGGTGGAACAGCAGGGGCGGCCTGCGCCTCATATTGTGTTCCTGACGGCAGGCGGTGCGCGCTACACCGAGGAACACGCCCGCCGTCTGGCCCAGTATGACAATCTCACGCTGGTCTGCGGCCACTACGAGGGCATTGACGAACGTGTTATCGAGGCTTTTGCGGACGAAGAGCTGTCCATTGGGGACTACATCCTCACCGGCGGCGAGCTGGCCAGTCTGGTGGTGGCAGACAGCGTGCTGCGTCTTCAGCCCGGCGTTCTGGCCGAGCAGAAGGGCTACGAAGAAGAAAGCTACTGGAACGGTTTGCTGGAATATCCCCAGTACACCCGCCCGGAGGTATGGGAAGGACGTGCCGTGCCGCCCATCCTGCTGAGCGGAAATCACAAGGCAGTGGACGACTGGCGCGGCGAACAGAGCCGGGAACGCACCCGCACCCGCCGCCCGGACTTATGGGAGAGTTATCTGGCCGCGGGCGGCTGGGACGGAACACCCAAACCCAAAAAGCCCAGCCGCCACCGCCGCAAAAAAGCGGTTCCGGCGCAGGAAACTACGGCGGAAACGATCTTGCAGACAGAGGAAAATTTGGTGGAGAGTGGAAACAAAAATTGACCGCCTGTTGAAAACAGGTGGAAAACTTTTGTGCCACCCCGCCAACGATGTGGAAAGTTTTTTATTGCGTTTGTACAAATAATGAAAAATGGCACCGGTCGGATTGGGAAAAGCGCCAAAAATTCCAGCAGGGTCTGTACAACGGTTCCCGCTTGCGCTAAAATAGAATCGTCACATCGGACACAGAACAAAATCGCATCCCCGAATATGATAATAGATAGGAGCGTTTTACTATGTATGTGAAAGAAGTTACCGTTGAAAATCAGGTTGGTCTGCACGCTCGTCCGGCAACCTTCTTCATCCAGAAGGCCAACGAGTTCAAGTCCTCTATCTGGGTCGAGAAGGAAGAGCGCCGCGTGAACGCAAAGAGCTTGCTGGGTGTTCTTTCGCTGGGTATCGTAGGTGGCACCACCATCCGCATCATTGCGGACGGCGCGGATGAGCAGGCTGCCGTGGACGGGCTGATCAAGCTGGTCGAGTCTGGCTTTGCAGAGTAATTCGTTTTGAGTATGGAGCGGCGGGGCGACCTGCCGCTTTTTTATTTTGGCGTGGGCTGATTGCTGGGGCATACTGAAACGGGGAAGTGCTGCGTTTTGGGGGTGACGGGTGCTAAGGGCAGGTTTAAGCATTCTTATAGAGCGCGGACCGGATGGGTCAGGTTTATGCCCTGTTATTCAATCGATAGCCGGTGGAATGTTCTCT
>JBJERU010000057.1:0-38567 GCA_051882415.1 Faecalibacterium sp.
CCGGCACGGTAATTTTCCACGGGGAGTGCATCCACCTGGGCCAGGCGCTTGATGGTCTTGTCCTGGAAGCCGTATTTCTTGGCTTCCTTGTACTGGGCCTCGGTCAGCACGCCGTTGCAGCGGGCCAGACCCTTTTCCAGGTCGGCCAGATGCTGCATCTTGTCCAAAAACCACCAGTCGATCTTGGTGATCTTGTAGATCGTTTCGTGGTCGATGCCGCGCTTGAGCGCCTCATAGACGCAGAACACGCGCTCGGCATCCTGCACATACATGTGCCGGATGATCTCGTTGTCGGTCAGCTCCTCAAAGGGCTTGTGGGTCAGGGTATCCATGCCCAGCTCGATGGAGGACACTGCTTTCATCATGGCGGCCTCAAAGCTGTTGCCGATGCTCATGACCTCGCCGGTGGCCATCATCTGGGTGCCCAGGGACTTGTCCGCGTAGACGAACTTATCAAAGGGCCACTTCGGGTATTTGACTACGATGTAATCCAGTGCAGGCTCAAAGCAGGCGCAGGTCTTGCCGGTAACGTCGTTGGTGATCTCGTCCAGCGTGTAGCCGATGGCGATCTTGGTAGCGACCTTGGCGATGGGATAACCGGTTGCTTTGGAAGCCAGCGCGGAAGAACGGGACACACGGGGATTGACCTCGATGACCGCGTAGTCGAAGCTGTCCGGCTTGAGGGCAAACTGGCAGTTGCAGCCGCCCTCAATGCCCAGTTCGGTGATGATGTCCAGCGCGGCGGTGCGCAGCATCTGATACTCGTAGTCGGTCAGCGTCTGGGAGGGCGCCACGACCACCGAGTCGCCGGTATGGATGCCGACAGGGTCGAGATTCTCCATGTTGCAGACCGTGATGACGTTGCCCTTGTGGTCGCGCATGACTTCGTATTCGATCTCTTTCCAGCCCGCGATGCACTTTTCCACCAGGATCTGATGGATGGGGGAAAGACGCAGGCCGTTGGTTCCGATCTCAATCAGCTTGGCGCGGTTCTCGCAGATGCCGCCGCCGGTGCCGCCCATCGTGAACGCAGGGCGCACGATGACCGGATAGCCGATGCGGTCGGCGCAGGCCAGGGCATCCTCCAGCGTTTCTACGACCTCGGAGGGGATGATGGGCTGGTGCAGCTTTTCCATCGTTTCCTTGAACAGCTCACGATCCTCGGCACGGTCGATGGTCTCGGGTTTGCAGGCCAGCAGACGGATGCCGGTCTTGTCCAGATAGCCGGAGCGGGCCAGCTCCATCGACAGGTTCAGACCCATCTGGCCGCCCAGATTGGGCAGCACGGAGTCCGGCTTTTCGATGTCCAGAATGCGCTCCACGACCTCCAGGGTCATAGGCTCGATATACACATGATCGGCCACATCCGGGTCGGTCATGATGGTAGCGGGGTTGGAGTTGAGCAGAACCGTCTCGATGCCCTCCGCTTTGAGCGCGCGGCAGGCCTGGGTGCCAGAGTAGTCAAACTCCGCCGCCTGGCCGATGATGATGGGGCCGGAGCCGATCACCAGTACCTTTTTGATTCTAGGGTCCTTGGGCATATCAGCGCGCCTCCTTTGCGGTCTTGACGTTGTTCAGGAAGCGGTCAAACAGAAATTCGGTGTCCTTGGGGCCGCCGTTCGCTTCCGGGTGGAACTGGACGGTAAAGCAGTTCCATTTCTTATACTGGATGCCTTCGCAGGTACCGTCGTTGGCGTTCACCTGGGCTACCTCGCCCATCTCTGCGGGCAGTTCCTCACCCACCACCGCGTAGCCATGGTTCTGGCTGGTGATGAAGGTGCGGCCGGAGGCAAAATCGGTCACAGGCTGGTTTGCACCGCGGTGGCCGTACTTGAGCTTCATGGTCTTGGCGCCTGCCGCCAGAGCCGATAGCTGATGGCCCAGGCAGATGCCAAAGGTGGGGATGCCCAGCTCGAAGATCTGCTTCAGATTTTCGATGACCTCCACCGGCTCGGCGGGGTCGCCGGGGCCATTGGACAGCATGATGCCGTCCGGGTTCAGAGCAGCCACCTCCTGCGCAGAAGCAAAGGCGGGCATCACCGTCACCTTGCAGCCGCGCTTGGTCAGGCAGCGCACGATGTTGCGCTTGCAGCCGTAGTGCATCAGCACGATATGGGTCTGGCCCTGGGGATTGTACACCTCCGGGGCGGCGCAGGTCACGTTCTTGACCGCGTCCGTCACCGCATAGGCGCGGATCTCGGCCAGCAGAGCCTCCGTCTTGTCCGCATTGGCGGGGTCGGCCGGGTCAAAGGTGGTCAGGATCGCGCCGTTCATCACGCCGCTTTCCCGGATGATGCGGGTCAGGTGGCGGGTGTCCACACCTTCGATGCCGATGGTGTTGTTCTTTTTCAGAAAGCTGTCCAGCGTTTCCTCACAGCGCCAGTTGGATGGGGTCTGGCAGGCCTCGCGCACGATATAGCCGCGCGCCCAGATGCGGTCGGACTCCATATCCTGGCGGTTCATGCCGTAATTGCCGATCAGCGGGTAGGTCTGGGTGATGATCTGGCCGTAGTAGCTGGGGTCGGTCAGCGTTTCCTGAAAGCCCACCATACCGGTGGCAAACACGACTTCGCCCACAGTGACGCCCTTGGCCCCCACCGACTGGCCGGGAAAGACCATGCCGTTGGCCAAAAGAAGATACGCGTTCATAATATCCCTCATTTCAACACAGCTTGGAGTGCGCGATCACAGGGTCTGCTTGGCTTCCTGCTTCATCTTGCGGCTGCCCAGGTGCACCAGGGGCAGCTTGCCTTCTTTGCAGATGGGGCACTCTTCGGGGGCATAATTGGGCAGATCCAGCTTGAGGGCGCTGGCCAGGATGGGAATGGGCGACGGAGCTTCGGGCTTGGTGCGGTCCACCACACAGGTGATGCCCAGGCACACGCCGCCGGCCTCTTCGATGACCCGCTTGGTCTCCAGAGAGGAGATGCCGGTGGTCACAACGTCCTCGGCAATGATGCACTTCTCACCCGGCTGGATGGAAAAGCGCTTCAGGGTCATCACATTGTCCACGCGCTCGGTAAAGATGGCGCGCTTGCCGGTCTGACGGGCCAGCTCGTAGGCATAAACGATGCCGCCCATCGCGGGGCCAACGATCACATCCACATCCAGTTCCCTGATCTTATCGGCCACCGGCTTCATCGCCTGGGCGCAGCGGTCAGGATACTGCTGGAGATAGGCCATCTGGCAGTAAGCGCTGGAATGGCGGCCGGAGGACAGCAGGAAGTGGCCCTCCAGGAATGCGTCACAGCTCTTCAGGATTTCAATCGCTTCACTCATAATACGTTTCCCTCTCTGTTTGTATCGTACGCTTTGTACGCTGTTTTCTGGTTCAAGCGGTATTGTATCACGCTTTTTGCAGAAATGCAAATTTATTCAAAATCATCCTGCATTTTTGCAGTTATAATGCGGATATCCGAATTTTTATTCATTTTATCGGGCGCAGCCGCGGATCTCGTCCAAAGTTTTCACACCGTGGGCATCCATCCAGGCAGCCATCTCATCGGCGATGGTCTCCATCGCGCGGGGATTGGCAAAGTTTGCCGCCCCCACCTGCACCGCCGCTGCACCGGCCATGATAAATTCCAGTGCGTCGCGGCCGGTGGCGATACCGCCCAGGCCCACCACCGGGATGTTCACCGCACCCACGGCCTGCCAGACCATGCGCAGGGCGATGGGCCGCACCGCCGGGCCGGACAGCCCCGCGAAGATGTTGTTGAACACCGGGCGGCGCTTTTCCAGATCAATGGCACAGGCCTGGAAAGTGTTGGTCAGGCTGATGGCATCCGCGCCCGCAGCTTCCACCGCGCGGCACATATCCGGAATGTTCTCTGCCTGGGGGCTGAGCTTGACCATCAGGGGCTTTTTGCACACATCGCGCACCATGCGCACCACCGTGCCGGCTGCCTGCGCCTGGACGCCGTAGGCCATGCCGCCTTCCTTGACATTGGGGCAGGAGATGTTCAGCTCCACGATGTCCACCGCGCTGTCATTGAGCAGGGCCGCGCCTTCCACATATTCTTCCTCGCTGTGGCCGCCCAGATTGGCGATGGCCACCGTGCCGTATTTCTGCTTCAGCTGAAGCATCTCGGCCAGCTCCACATCGATGAAATGCTGTACGCCGGGGTTCTGCAGACCGATGCTGTTGATCAGTCCGGAAGGCGTTTCCCACAGGCGCTCGCCCTTGTTGCCATACTGACCGTGCAGGGTCAGGCCCTTGCCGGAAATGCCGCCGATCTTGGTAAAATCGGCCAGTTCCTCATACTCCACACCGTAGCCCACCGTGCCGGAAGCGCCGATGATGGGGCTGTTCATGGAAAAGCCGAGCAGATCCGTCTGTAAATTTGCCATCAGAACACCTCCGCTGCGTCAAACACCGGGCCGTTTTTGCATACGCTTTTGCCCTCGCCGCCTTTGGTCTCACAGGTGCAGCCCAGACAGGCCCCGATGCCGCAGGCCATCTTCTTTTCCAGGCTGACGAAGCAGGGCGTACCCTTTTCGGCACACAGGCGGGCCGCGTTGCGCATCATCACCGTGGGGCCGCACACCAGCACTACATCATAGTCCGCCGGATCGTATAGCTGGGTGACAAAGCCGTGAAAGCCCACTGCGCCGGTGTCGGTGGACACCTTGACCAGATTGGCAATGGAGCGGTACTCCTCCATGCAATAGGGCGTATCCCGGAATCCGAAGAACACGTCCGGCACAGCACCCGCGGCAAACAGCTCCCGTGCCAGCTGATACATAGGCGCAGTGCCAATGCCGCCGCCCACAACGGCGATCTTATGATATTTCTGCACCAGCGCGGGCACATCGAAGCCGTTGCCCATCGGCCCGGTCAGCTGAAAGGTATCGCCGGGCCGCAAAGCCGCCAGCTTGCGGGTGCCGTCACCGACGATCTGATACAAAAACTCCACCGTCCGGCTTTCCGGCTCCCATTTATGGACGCTGATGGGCCGGGACAGGAAGGGCGCTTCGTCCGCGCCCCAGGAGCGCAGGGTAAAGAACTGGCCCGCATGGGGCGCATGCTCACGATCCGGCCAGAGCACCCGCAGCAGGCGGATATCAGGCGCAACGGCCTTGTGGCTCAGCACAGTGGCCTCACAGCAGGCTGCACGCATGGGCAATGGCCTCCTTCATGTTCACGCACTCGTTGTAAGCAGCTTCGTCAAAGGAAACGCCCGGCTGCTTTTTGTAGGCCAGCAGCACGCCGCGGCTGGAGTTGACCACGCCGCCGTTGCCGCGGGTCAGGTACTGAGCGATGTCCTCGGCCTTGCCGCCCTGTGCGCCGTAGCCGGGGATCAGGAAGAAGCTGTCCTGATACTTGGCGCGGATCTCGGTGGCCTCCTCGATGTGGGTGCCGCCGATGACCAGACCGATGGAGGAATAGCCGTGCTCGCCCATGTAGCCCTTGCCCAGAGCGTTGAGCTTGTCGCCCACCAGATCGTAGACGTGGCGGCCATCGGCCAGCTTCTCATACTCAAAATCCTTTGCGCCGCCGTTGGAGGTGCGGCAGAGCACGAACATGCCTTTGCCCTGCTTTTCCGCATAGGGCAGATAGGGACTGATGGAATCCAGACCCATGTAGGGAGCCAGGGTCACAAAGTCGGACTCAAAATCGCCGGTGAAGTGACCGATGGCATACATCTCAGCGGTCTTGGCGATGTCGCCGCGCTTGACGTCCGCGATGACCGGGATGCCCGCCTCGCGCACGGCCTTCAGCGTTTCGGCATAGGCGCGCAGACCGTCCAGGCCCAGCGACTCATAGTAGGCGATCTGCACCTTGTAGCAGCCGGACACCGACTTGGTGGCTTCGATCACCTTTTTATTAAAGCGGACGATATTCTCGCCCTTGGACAGAGTGCTGTCCACAAAATCCGCAGGCAGATAGCTGAAATCGGTGTCCAGACCCACGCAGACCGGGCCGCGTGCCTCGACTGCCTCATACAGTTTGTCCATATTCGTCATAAACGGTTCCTCTCTTTCTATCCCAAAAAGTTGATTTTTTTCTTTTATTCCGCCTGGTAGGTCAGCTTGCCGCCCTTGACGGTGGCACAGACCCTGCCATACAGCTGCGCGCCGTCAAAGGGGCAGTTGTGGGATTTGGAGTGCAGCTTGTCCTTGTCCACCGTGTAGGGGGCATCCAGATCCACCAGCACAAAGTCCGCGTCGTAACCCGGCTCCAGACGGCCCTTGGCCAGGCCCAGAATGCGGGCGGGGTTTTCGCTCATCAGCTGGCTCAGCAGCTCCAGCGGAAGCCCCTCTTCCCTGCACAGCTTGGTGTAGCAGACGCCAAAAGCGGTCTCGCTGCCCACCATGCCGGCCATGCCGCGCTGTTTGTCCTCCTCGGAGTGCGGGGCGTGATCTGTGGCTATGGCATCCACCACACCGGTGCGGATGCCATCGATCAGGGCGTTCACATCGTCCGCCGTGCGGATGGGCGGGTTGACGCGGTAGTCACAGGTGTCGTTTGTGAACCACAGGTGGTGCGGCGTCACCTCGCAGGTAACGGGCGCGCCCCGCAGCTTTGCCATCTGGATGGCCTCCAGCGCGCCCCGCGTGGAAACATGGCACATGTGCAGCCGGGTCTGGTAATATTCGCTCAGCCAGCAGTTGCGCACCGTCTCGATGTCCTCTGCCAGGCGATAGTCCCAGGGGCTGATCTCCATATCCTCGGCATGGCTCATCACGGTGATGTCCCGCTGGGTGCAGATGGCAAAGGCCCGGGCCATCGTTGCGTTGTCCTGAACACCGTGGCCGTCCTCGGTGATAAAGCGAACGCTTGCGGGCAGAGTTTTGAGGTGGTCGATGGACACGCCGTCAAAGTTTTCGGTGATGGAAACGGTCTGGTTCGCATCGCACAGACCGATCTCTGCGGCCTTCTGCTCCACCTGGAACGCCTGTGCCGCGCTGGAACAAACCGGCTTTGTATTGGGCATCAGATTTACAAAGGTGTATCCGCCCGCCGCGGCCGCCTGGCTGCCGGTGGCGATGTCCTCTTTGTATTCAAAGCCCGGCGTGCGCCAGTGGCAGTGCAGATCCACAAAAGCAGGCAAAACGGTCCGTCCGCCCGCGTCCAGAACGGTTTCCTCCGGCCCGGCCAAAGCTGCCAGGCCCTGGCCCACCGCCTGGATCTTTCCCTCGGCGGCGTAGATCTCGACGGAATGGCCCGCGGCATCAACTGCGTTGACAAGAAGCATGGTTGTATCCTCCTTCGGCTCTCATATCCCTGGTGCGTACAAGCGCCCGGCAGCCGGGCAAAAAAAAACTTTTCCCGGAAAGGGAAAAGTTCAATCCGCAAAAAAAGGGAACAACGACTCCACGCCAAAGACAGCGGCAAACTGCTTTTTCAGTTTTACGCGCTCGCTCAGGGCATACATGGCTGTTTCTCCTTTTTACATGTCAGATGCTTTTGCATATTTTATCATAGAAGCGCAAAATGTGTCAATGCTCTGCTGCCGCTTCGGGTGTGAAAAGGTTTGCCCGTATCCGGCCGAATTTTTGGCTACTCTACCCAAAACAAGCTGTCCTGCTGTACGCCCGCTGCCGGGCCTTGTGTGTCTTTTCCCAAAATCTCTTTTTCCTTCGGCTTTTTCCCCTGTACTTTCCCCCCGCGCTGTGATAAAATGAAGGGTATCCGGCCCGCCTTTGTGCCTACAGGCGGCCGCGGAGCTTGTTGTAAGAGAGGGAGGGGACCCCGTTATGGGTTTATTGGAGGACGCGCGGAACATCCAGCGCAAGGATCCCGCAGCGCGCAGCGTGCTGGAAGTCATGCTGCTGTATCCGGGTTTTCATATTCTGGTCTATCACCGCATCGCACATTGGCTGTATGAGCACGAGCACTTTTTTCTGGCGCGCTGGGTCAGCCAGCACGGACGCCACCGCACCGGCATCGAGATCCATCCGGGCGCAAAGATCGGGCGCTGCCTGTTCATCGACCACGGCATGGGCATCGTGTTCGGCGAAACGACCGAGATCGGCGATAACTGCACCATCTATCATGGCGTGACTCTTGGCGGTACGGGCAAAGACACCGGCAAACGCCACCCCACCCTGGGCAACAACGTTCTGATCGGTGCGGGCACTAAGGTGCTTGGCCCGGTGTACATCGGGGATAATGCCCGTATCGGTGCGGGCAGCGTGGTGCTGTGCAATCTTCCGGCCAACTGCACGGCCGTGGGCGTGCCCGCCGAGGTGGTGCGCATCAACAACAAGGCAGTGATCCCCGCCGATGACCTGGATCAGCAGGATCTGCCCGATGTGGTGTCGCAGCGCATTACCGAGCTGAGCCGCCGCGTGGGTGAGCTGGAAAAGGTCGCCCAGGGCGATCTGCCCCCTACCCAGGAAGAAGTGGCCGAACGCGCCCGGCGCGCACAGAAATAAATACGGGGGATTCCCGCTTTCTTGAAAGAAAGCGGGGCAAAGAACTTTTTACACAGGCACACGCAATTGCGTGTGCCTGATTTTTTGATGATGTTCTCTATAGCGATTCGATCAAACAGCGCAAACATCCAGGATCCGGCCAAAAGGCATGCGGTCGCTGCCGCTTTCCTGACACCGGCTATTTCTGCAATATCGGCATAAAAAGCAGATACCGCAGCTGATCTCATCGTATCAGCTGCGGTATCTGCTCTGGTGCCGGTGGTGGGGGTCGAACCCACACGTGTGATTAGCACAAGGGATTTTGAGTCCCCCTCGTCTGCCATTCCGACACACCGGCTTATGATCGAATCTATTTTTCTGATGGAAGAACAGCCTTATTATAGCGGATTCCCCGTATAAAATCAAGATAAAATTTTTCTTTGCTGCACATGGCTTTCAAATCGGCCCTATCTGCGAACAATTTCTGCCGCCGGAAACAGCGCCGATTTTGTGACGGAATTAAAGAAATCTTATGTACAATTTTTAAAAAAAGCTTTACAAATCCCATTCAAGAAACTATTATATAATCAGGCATTGTTTTGAGACGGATCGATCAAATTATTCTTGTGTCCCAAGGAGGTAGATGAGATGTCCGAGAATCAGACGACGACCCCTGAATCCATCCAGGCGCCTGCCGTCCCCGCAGTGGAGGCTCCGAAACCTGCCGCGAAAAAAGCTGCCAAGACAAAGGCTGCAACTCCCCGGCGCAGCCGTCCTCCCCTTTCGCCGGAGGTCTATGTCGAGCTGGGCAGCAAACAATATAACATTTCCAATATTGTCGAGCGCGCCAAAGCTGACTACCGCACCACCCATAAGGTAGGAGTCCAGTCCTGTAAGATCTATGTGAAGCCCGAAGAAGGCGTTGCATATTATGTTGTGAATAAGGTCAACGGAAAGCTCGACCTGTAACTTTCTGCTTTCACGCAAAGGCAGCGGATCCCCGCCTGTGTCCCACACAGTTCCGTACCGTTCCCACCGTCCCATACAAAGCTGCGGCCTGTATCTCTGCCTTTGTTTTTTGGATCGCTCCGACTCGCGGCTGGGAGCTGGTACCCGGGCTTCCTCACAGGATGCCCGGGTCCGTTTTTCTCCAAAACGCCGTTCTTTTGCGCGGGAAAAATGACCCGCGGAGCATCCGAATTTCTCCAAAGTCTGCCCGCCTTGCTCCGGTATGCAAAAAGAGACGACGGCCCTAAAACGAGCAAAAGCAGCGGCTTGTGCAGACCGCTGCTTTTTGTTTCAAGTCTTTTGCTGTTTTCCCGCCTTTTTTGTTTGGCCGGTCACATCCGCATGCCGAAAAATCCCAATACAAATCCCATGACAAATCCGGCCGCCACATCCACCGGTGCATGCACGCCTACCAGCACCCGCAGCACGCCGATCAACACGGAAATCAAGGTCATGATCCAGCCTGCCGCCGGGTAAAAAAACATCCAGACGGCGGCCAGCACCGAAGCGCTGAGCGTATGGCGGGACGGAAAGGAATGGCCACGGGTCGTTTTTTCCACCAGCGGCACAAAGCCCGGCTGATCATAGGGGCGCGGACGGTTCAGCTTGCGCCGCATAAAGGTGCCCAGCCACAGCGTGAACGCCGGCACAAATACCGCGCGTGCAATGTCCTGCATCAGCTCCATCGCCTCAACACTCTGTCCGGCCGCCAGGCGGCTGAACAGCTGTGCATTCAAAAGCACGATGAGGATCGGATATGCTACAAACGGCACCAGCGCCAACCAGCGATCTCCAAAGATCACTGCGCGGCAGCAGCGCGGATGTGCGCCAAACCAATCATAGATCCGCTTGTATCGTTCCACAGTCATCCTGTTGCCATCTCTTTCCGTTTCATAGTCCTGCTCAAAAGCAGGTGTCCAGATAATATTCCACATCAAAAGGTTCCGGAACGGCATCTTTGCGCAGGTACAGCGGATGATGCGGATGCCCTTTTTTGCTCCGTTTCCCGATGCTCACCCAAGGGGCATTTGTTTCCCGCGCAAGGGCTACCATTTCCCGCATCAGCCCGGGCAGATACTGCCGCTTTTCGATCAGTGTCCCCCACGCGGCCCACAGCGTCGGTTCCGTCTGCTGCAGCACCGCCTGGAACCAGCGCAGATTTTCATCACACAGCGCCCGATCCGGCTCGTGATCCATATCGTTGGGGTCGGTGGCCCGCTGCGGATACACGTTGAACATGATCCAGCTGTCAAAGCCGTTTGCCGCCGCCAGCCGCTCCACGCTTTTCAGCGTCGGATCCAGCGCACCGGGCTGCGCCGTGCTGGGGTTGATGCCAATGCACACCAGCGGACGGCGTCCCACCCGGCCCAGCACATAACGATAGGGCAGATAGACATGCGGTTCGTAGTACCATGTACCGCCGGGATATTCGCCCGCGGTCAGCATCGGCAGGGACTGTGTCTGCATAAAATTTCCTCGCTTGCACCCATTTTTTATTTTCTATATGGATATCCTACCTGAAACTGGGCAGCAAATCAACACTTTTCCCCCATAAATTTGAAATTCATGGTATACTGTAAGAGGGCCGGTTCATTTTCCGGTGCAGGCGGAAAGCCGCCGCCCTTTGCCGCAGGACACGGCTTTTTCATATAGATCTCGATGGCGCGGCAGCCGCTGCGCCTTTACCCATCGATTTGAGAGGAGCGTTTTTCATTATGCTCGAAGATTATAAAGCAGCTCTGCGCGCGGGACAGCGCGCTTACCGGGCCAGCGTAGCCCGCGGCCAGTCGCCCTATCTGGCGGTTCTGGACGATATTCTGGTCAACGTCAACATCGTGGCACAGGAATCCCTGGGCCTTGTGGATATTCCCGCCGAAAGCATCGTGGGCACCCGCACCAGCGGCCGCCATACTGCCTTTGCCTCCAACTTTATGCCTCTGCTGGACGCAGAAACGGAGTTTGCCGCCAAGTGGTCTCATCTGTGCGAAGCTCATCTGGAAGAGGGCATCCACACTCCCATCACCGCGTTTGAATTCATGAACCAGTTCTACGTTCAGGAAGGCAACAAGCGGGTCTCGGTGCTGAAATATTATCAGGCCGCCACCATCCCCGGCACAGTCACCCGATTGATCCCGGCCCGCAGCGACAGCCCGGAAAATAAGATCTACTACGAGTTTTTGGACTTTTACAAGCTGTCCAGGATCTGCACGGTGCATTTCTCCCGGCCGGGCAGCTACGCCAAGCTGCAAACGCTGGCATGCAAGGCCAGCAACGAAAGCTGGACGGACGATGACCGCACCAATTTTTCTGCTTTTTACACCCTGTTCTCCCAGCAGTTCAAGGCGCTGGGCGGCGACAGCCTGGATCTGACACCGGGAGACGCGATGCTGGTGTATCTGTCTGTCTACCGTTATGCGGACGCCTGCGACACGCCTCCCGCCCAGATGCGGGCCAATCTGGAAAAGCTGTGGGACGAGGTCAAGATCCTGACCCAGCCGCAGGCAGTGGAGCTTTCGCTGGAACCAAAATCCGCCAGCGAACCGCTGCTTTCCAAGCTGAATATCTTTTCCCCCAAACCCAGCGAGCTGCGGGTCGTGTTTCTTCACGAGCACAACGCCGAGTCCAGCGCATGGGTGAGCAGGCACAACCGCGGCCGCGATGCGCTGGCCCGCACCTTCCCGGAGCGGCTGATCATCAGCTGCCGGGAAAACATCACCCCTGAAGTAGACGCCGAACAGGTGCTGGAAGAAGTGGCCCACGACAATGCGGATGTGGTTTTTACCACCAGCGCCCACATGCACACCGCCTGCCTGAAGGTAGCCGCACAGCACCCCCATACCAAATTCCTCAATTGTTCGCTGCACGCGCCCCATCCGCTGGTGCGCACTTATTATCCCCGCACCTACGAAGTAACATACCTGTTGGGCATACTGGCAGGCATTCTTTCCAAGACCGACCGGGTGGGCTATGTGGCCGCAAACCCGGTGTACGGCGTGCCTGCCGCGGTCAATGCCTTTGCACAGGGCCTGCGCACGGTGCGGCCGGACGCCCGTATCCTGCTGCGCTGGGCCTGCCTGCCCGACCCGGCCCAGCCGCTGGATTTCTCTGACCAGCCGGACATCGAGCTGTTCTACGCCCGCGATCAGCGGGAACCCGCAGGCACCAACCGCGACTATGGCCTTTGCCGCCGTCTGCCGGACGGCACATTGCAGCCGCTGGCGCTGCCGGTGTGGAGGTGGGACACCTTTTATATCGGCATCATCCGCTCCATCCTGGACGGCGGATGGGATATCGCTGCCAATGGCCGGGCCATCAACTACTGGTGGGGCATGAAGAGCGGCGCCGAGGAGATCCGCTATGCCACCGAGGGGCTGCCCGGCAGCACCTTGCAGCTGCTGGATCTGATCGAAAAGCAGCTGCGGGAGGACGCTCTGCGCATTTTCCCGCAAAGGGTGTACTCACAGGGCCATATCCTGCATTCGCCGGAATCCGCCGTCTATACCTACAAAGAGCTGATGTGCATGGATTGGCTGGATGAATGCGTGGAAAACGGTCTGCCGCCTTACGAGGCGCTGGACGTCAAGACGCGCGCGCTGCTGGAGATCAACGGCCTGGACAACATCAAACCGCAGTAAAACCAAACGGAACGGAGCAAAGCGGACGTGAAAATACTTGCAATCTCAGATGTCCCCTCCAAAGCGCTGTGGGACTATTGTACCCGAGAGCGGCTAGAGGGCATCGACCTGATCATTTCCTGCGGGGATCTGCCCAAACGCTATCTGGAGCACATCACCAACTTTACCACCGCGCCTATCCTGTATGTACACGGCAACCATGACGACGGCTATCAGGACAACGAGCCGGGCGGCTGTACCTGCATCGATGACGATGTTTACGTCTGCAACGGCCTGCGCATCATGGGGCTGGGCGGGTGCGTGCGCTATAACCGGGAGGATACCTACCAGTACACCGAGCTGGGCATGCGCAGACGCGCCGCCAGGCTCCGGCGCAAAGTGCACAAGCTGGGCGGCATCGATCTGCTTGTGACCCACGCCCCCGCCTACGGCCTGAACGATGGCGAGGATCCGGCCCACCGGGGCTTTGTATGCTTCAACCGCCTGCTGGACGAATACCAGCCCAAATGGTTCATCCATGGGCATATCCACCTGAGCTATGACCCCAAGCTGCCCCGCGTCTGTCAGCGCGGCAGCACCACCGTGATCAACGCCACCGAGCGCTATCTTTTTGAGATCCCCGACCCCGTGCTTCCTTCCGTCCCCAGGATCTGGCGCTGGAAATAAGAAGCTGTTTTCCCGTCCAGGGCTGCCCCTTTCCAAAAAGGAGCTGTTGCAAAACGGCCCGAACAAAAAATGAGACAGATTTCCCCGAAAGGGGATGTCTGTCTCATTTTTGTTGCACGCTGGAGCGGTAGCTTTTTGCGTAAAACAGCAAAAGAAAAACGGCAGCCCGTGCAGGTTGGGCCGCCGCTTCTCTTGTCCCTTTCGGGACAGGCAGGGTAAATGATAAGAAGGTAAATGAAGAAAATAGCATGAAATGAAGAAAAATCACAAAAACGGGCAAGGTTCATCCATCCGCACCGTTTTTGTTGGATACAACATACCACTTTTGGTTCAAAATTACAAGACCTTTTTCCCAAAAAATACTCCCAAACGCAAAAAATATCAGATTTTTGGATAAACGCACAAATTCCGGCCTGTCTTGCCGGCAAACTGACGAAAATACTTTTGCAATTCGCTTGGCTCCTACCAAAAGCGGAAAAAGGGTGTTGCTTTACAATCTGTAAAAGCTGTGCTAAGATGGATACTACAGGCCCCTGCCGCGCGGCGGGAGCGGTAAGGAGTAACGATACGATGCAAGAGCAAGCAAATCCGGCAGCGGTACGCAGACCGCTGTTTACACAAAAGGAACTTCTGCGTCTGGTGTGGCCGCTGCTGGTCGAGCAGCTGCTGGCCGTCACGGTGGGCATGGCAGATACGATGATGGTGTCCCGCTGCGGCGAGGCGGCTATTTCGGGCGTGAGCCTGGTGGATATGGTCAACAATCTGGTGATCGTGCTGTTTGCGGCGCTGGCGACCGGCGGCGCGGTGGTGGTCAGCCAGTATCTGGGCGCACAGGATCCGGACAATGCCAACGAGAGCGCCGGTCAGCTGATTTTTCTCAGCGCGCTGCTGGGTCTTTGTGTCGGAGTGCTCAGTGTGCTGTTTGCCGCGCCGCTCATCCGCCTGTTTTACGGCTCCATCGAAGCGGACGTGTTTGAAGCGGGCGTGCGGTACTTAAAGGTGACAGCCCTTAGCTACCCCTTTCTGGCATTGTACAATGCGGGCGCGGCACTGTTCCGCAGCATGGGGAACTCCAAAATTTCCATGCAGATCAGTGTGCTGATGAACGTGATCAACGTGGTGGGCAACGCCGTGTGCATTTTTGTCCTGAAAATGGGGGTAGAGGGCGTAGCCTGGCCCAGCGTTTTTTCCCGCGCGTTGGCGGCAGTCCTGATCCTGCGCTGCTGCTACCAGAAGGATCAGAGCATCACGCTGCCCCATACGTTTCGATTGGATGTCGGCATGGCCCGGCGCATCCTGCGCATCGGCGTGCCCTCGGCGTTTGAAAACAGCCTGTTCCAGGCCGGGCGCATCCTGGTGGTGAGCATGATCTCCACCTTTGGCACCGTGCAGATCGCAGCCAATGCCGTGGCCAACAATCTGGACGGCATGGGCTGTATCCCGGGCCAGGCCATCGGCCTGGCAATGATCACGGTGGTGGGCCGCTGTGTCGGTGCGGGCGACCATAAACAGACGGTGGCTTATACCCGCAGGCTGGTGCTCTGGGCTTATCTGGCAATGGGCCTGTTCAACGGCACGATCCTGCTGTTTGTCCGGCAGCTGGTGGGGATCTATGAGCTGTCCGGCGAAACGATGGCTTTGGCCATTCTGCTGGTGCGCATCCACGACGGGTGTGCCATGCTGCTGTGGCCGGTATCCTTTGTTCTGCCCAACGCCTTGCGCGCCGCCAACGATGTCCGGTTTACGATGGTGGTCTCGATCCTGAGCATGGCGGTCTGGCGCATCGGCTTCAGCTATCTGCTGGGCGTCCGGATGGGCTATGGCGCGGTCGGCGTGTGGATCGCGATGGTCGTGGACTGGATCTGCCGCACCATCTGCTTTGTCGCCCGATTTGCCAGCGGGCGGTGGAAAACCAAATATCAGGCATAGAAAAGGATCCAACCGATAAAATGATAAGAGGTACTGTATGAAACTGATCAGCTGGAATGTAAACGGCCTTCGCGCCTGCCTGACCCACGATTTTGCCGCCAGCTTTGCGGCTTTGGACGCGGATGTATTTTCGGTGCAGGAAACAAAAATGCAGCCCGGCCAGGCGGATTTTGCGCCGGAAGGCTATGTGGAATATACCAATTCTGCCGAGAAAAAGGGCTATTCCGGCACCGCCTGCTGGTGCCGTACCGCGCCGCTGGCTGTGACCAGGGGGATCGGCATCGAGCAGCACGACCATGAGGGCCGGGTGCTCACGCTGGAATATCCCGGGTTTTATCTGGTCAACTGCTATACTCCCAACAGTCAGGATGGGCTGAAGCGTCTGGATTACCGCATGCAGTGGGAGGATGATTTTCGCGCCTATCTGCTGGCGCTGGACGCAAAAAAGCCTGTGATCCTGTGCGGCGACCTGAACGTTGCCCACGCGGAGATCGATATCAAAAACCCCAAGACCAACCGTATGAATGCGGGCTTTACCGATGCCGAACGCGGAAAGATGACCGAGCTGCTGGCGGCGGGCTTTGCCGACAGCTTCCGGCTGCTGCACCCGGAGGAAGTCAAGTACAGCTGGTGGAGCTACCGCTTCCGCGCGCGGGAAAAGAATGCGGGCTGGCGCATCGATTATTTTCTGGTGTCCCGCCGCATTGCCGACCGGGTGACAGCCGCCGAGATCCACAACGAGATCTTTGGCTCTGACCACTGCCCGGTGGAGCTTCAGATCGACCTGTAAACAAGAACATACCGAAAGAAGGTTTTTATGCTCAAAAGTTATCTGTTCGTCTTTCTGGTCTCGATGGTGCCCATCATCGAGCTGCGCGGAGCGATCCCCATTGGACTGGGAATGGGCCTGCCCGCGCTGCCTACTTATCTGGTTTGTGTGCTGGGCAATATGCTGCCTGTGCCCATCATCTATCTGTTCGCCCGCAGATTTCTCATCTGGGGCTGCAACAAGCCGCTGATCGGCGGGATCTGTAAGTTTTTTATCGTCAAGGGGGAAAAAGGCGGCCGCAAGCTGGAACAAAAGGCCGGCCGCGGCCTGACGCTGGCTCTGCTGCTGTTTGTGGGCATTCCGCTGCCGGGCACCGGAGCCTGGACCGGCACCCTGGCGGCCTCCATCCTGGACATGAAGTTCAAGGATGTCCTGATCGCCTGCATGGGCGGTGTGCTGCTGGCGGGCATCATCATGGGCCTGGCCAGCGCGGGGCTGCTGGGCGCACTCAGCAGCCTGTTTGCAGTGGGCTGAACCAAGCCAAATCGAAGCGCTTTTTGTCGTTTAAATTGACCATAGCTTTTCCCTGTGAAATGTGCTAGAATGAATCTCAGCATTTTTTGAACAAGAGCAGACGGCGGGCGCGGGGGCAACGTGCCGTCGTAAAAGAAAGGAAGGAACGCATTCATGGATCAGGCATTGAACCAGAAGCTGGATGCTTTTATCAAGGAGAATCAGGAACAGATCCTCAAGGACATCGCCGCACTGGTGGCGATCGACAGCGTGGAGTCCGCCCCGGCAGAGGGCGCGCCTTTTGGCCCCGGCGCACGGGCTGCGCTGGACAAGACGCTGGAGCTGGCAGCAGGCATGGGCTTTGCCACAAAAAACTGCGAAAACTATATCGGCTATGCCGAGCTGCCCGGCCGTGAGCCGGATAAGTATCTGGCCACCATCTGCCATGTGGATGTGGTGCCGGTGGGCAATGGCTGGTCGGCAGATCCTTTTACCCTTCGCGTGCAGGACGGCTGGCTGCTGGGCCGCGGTGTTTCGGACGATAAAGGCCCGATGATCATCACGCTGTATGCGCTCAAGTTTCTCAAGGAGCAGGGCTATGCGCTGCGCTATCCGATCCGTGCGCTGGTGGGCGATAACGAAGAGACCGGCATGAAGGATGTGGATTATTATCTGGAGCATTATCCGGCCCCGGTGTTCTGCTTTACGCCGGATGCGGAGTTCCCCGTGTGCAACGGTGAAAAGGGTCATTTCAACGGCAAGCTGGTCAGCCCGGTGTGCGGCGGCGTCATCCGTGACTTTGAGGGCGGCGTGGCCAATAACGCTGTGCCCGACCGTGCCAGCGCTCTGATCGCGGTGGATATGGCGGGCCTGAAAAATGCGCCCAATATCACGCTGGAACCGGAAAATGGCGGTGTGCGTGTCCGCGGATGGGGCAAGTCCGGTCATGCGGCATCTCCCCAGGGCACGGTAAACGCCATCGGTCTGGTCGTGGATTATCTGCTGGAGAATGACCTGTGCAACCCCGCCGAGCGCTCTTATCTGGAAGCCTTGCAGAAGCTGCACTGCTCCACCGCGGGCGAAGGCCTGGGGATCGCCTGCGCAGATGGGCCTTTCGGCCCGCTGACCATCATCGGCGGCCGTATTTATATGGAAGAAGGCCGTATCTATCAGACGATGGACAGCCGCTATCCGACCTGCACCAACACCAGCACCATCGCAGACCAGATCCGCGCCGCCATCGGCACGGGCGCAGAATTGCAGGATGCGGGCGGCAATGAGCCTTTCTATATCGAGGCGGATACCCCGGCCATCCGTGCCTGCATCGATACCTATAACGAAGTGACCGGCGAAAATGCCACCCCCTTCACGATGGGCGGCGGCACCTATGCCCGCCACTTCCCCTATGCGGTGAGCTTTGGCCCCGAACATAACGATATGGTGCTGCCTTCCTTCGGCGGCCCGATGCACGGCGCCAATGAGTCCGCTCCGCTGGACAAGCTGCTGGAGGCGCTCAAGATCTACGTTCTGGCCCTGCTGAAGCTGGAAGAGATCGATTTTTAAAGGAATGGTTTTCTTCCTTTTTCGAGAAAAAGGAATCGAAAAAGCGTTTCGATCGGCCCGCGCAATTGCGCGGGCCATGTTTTTTGTCTGTGTTCCGCACAAATGGCTTTTTGGGATGCAAACAGAAATCCCGACCATGCATCATGATCGGGATTTCTGTTTGCCTTCCGCGTTTTCTTTGCCAAGGAAAGCGTTCAGGAATATTTTGTAGGAGAGTGGCTGCGGATCTTCTGCCGTTTGGCAGCAGGTGAGCGCAGGAAAGGGAGCAGTGGACAGCTCAGACCTGATGTTCTTCGATCCACTGGCTCATCTGCTGCGCGATCTCCTTGATGCTGCCCGCCTCAAAGGGGACCCGAAGCCCGGCAGTCTGGCACAGCTCGCTGTAACTGGCGGTACCTGCCCGGCGCACCAGGCGCAGATAGCGTTCCCAGGCATCCTTGTGATCCGTCAGGCTCAGCAGGAAGAATTGCAGCGCCGCCATCGTGGACAGGCAGTAGTCGATATAATAGAAGGGGCACTCGTAGATATGCAGCTGGCGCTGCCAGCCTGCGCCCCGGCTGTAGAAAGGCAGCTGATCAAAGTCGATCCAGGGGCGGTATTTGTGCTCCAGATCCAGCCAGACCTGATTGCGCTGGTCGGGGGTCAGATCAGGGTTCTGATACATGATGTGCTGGAACTCGTCTACCGCGCAGCCATAGGCCAGGAACAAAAAGCTGTCCTCAGCATGCAGCAGGGCATACTTTGCGGTATCCCTGCCGAACAGCAGATGATGCCACGGTGCGGTAAGGAACTCCATGGCCATAGAATGGATCTCGGCGCTTTCCATGCCGGGGCATTCCAGATCGGCTGGGATCTTCTCATCGCGCTCGGCCATATATCCCTCAAAAGCATGGCCGCACTCATGGGTCAGCACATCCACATCGCCGGATGTGCCGTTCCAGTTGGCAAAAATGAAGGGCGCTTTGTAGTTGGGCAGATTGGTCATATAGCCGCCGGACATTTTTCCCGGGCGGCTTTCCACATCGAACAGCTCATTGTCCTGCATAAAGTCGATGAATGCGGCGGTCTCGGGGCTGAGCGCATGGTACATGGTGCGGGCAGCCTCCATGCGGGCGCTGTAGCCTTCGATGGGCTTGGGATTTCCGTCCTTGAACACTACCGGGAGGTCGGCAAAGGTGGGATGTTCGATGCCAGTGCGCCGATTGCGCAATGCCACCACCTTCTGCAGCTCCGGCACGACATCGCGGGCCACCTGATCGCGGAAGCTTTGGATCTCCTCCGGGCCGTAGCCAATGCGGTTCATGCGCACATAGGAAAGCTCGCTGTAATCCTTGTACCCCAGGATCCGGGCCTGTGCATTCAGGTTTTTTACGATCCGGGTGTACAGCTCATCCAGCTCTCCCCGGTGCGCATCAAAATAGGCGGCTTCCGCTTCGTAGGCGCGGCGGCGCACGCCGGCGTCCAGATCCTCCTTGTAAGGGACCAGCTGCGGGATGGTCAGCTGCCGGCCGTCCATCTCCACCAGTGCGCCGCCATACAGCTTCTGATAGGCGCTGACCAGAGTGTTGTATTCCTTTTGCAGTTCTACGGTGCGCTCATCCATGCCCAGCACGGCGTTTTTCATGCCCGGCACGCAGGTGGAGCCAAAAGCTTCGGTCAGGGCGTCCAGATGCGGGTTGGACAGGAAGGCGCGGCAGATCTCCACGCTGGCGTTGGAAACTTCGGGGCCGCAGGCATCAAAAAAGTCCTGTTCGGCGCTCCAGTATTCATCGCGGGTATCGCAGGTATAGTGGATGTTGGCAAGATTGGCGGCGGTGTTGTAGTCCGCAAAGGCGCTGCTCTGCTCGTAATAAAGCTGTACCAGCTCCTCGCCGGAGGCGGCAGCGGCCGCCTTTTCCGCCAGCTGACGGCAGTGGGCCAGCAGAGCGTCCACATCGGGGCGGGTATAAGTCATTTCGCTGAATTTCATAAAAGCACTTGGTTCCTTTCCGGGAAAAATATCCCCATGCTGTAGTCTGTCCCATCTTATCACGTTCCAGGCAAAAAGGGAAGCCCCTCCCAAAGTTCTGTCTTGCGTCAAAATAGACAAAAACAATCGTTTTTCACTGTCAAAGCTGTCCAAACAGAATCTTGAAGCCTGCTGGAAAAAGGACTATAATAAGGGCATCAACAGAGTAAGACCATGTGCGTTAAGTGCCGCATCAACGGGGAGTTGTGCTGTGGACGAAGGTGTACCCGCGGTGCATGGTCTGCATCCCGCTGCTGCATGGACTTGGGTGCGGGCTGGACCGTCTGCGCGGCCCTGCCTGGAAGTGAAAGCTTGTTGGATTCACGCCCTCCTTTGTGCGGTTTGTCACAAGGGAAGGGCGTTTTTTCGTCCTTCCGCAACAGTTCCTGAACAGGAGGACGAACAGTATGAAAAACGAAAAAATTTCGATCCGTACACTTACCATCCTGGCCCTGCTCATCGCAATGAGCATCGTGTTCAGCCGCGTGCTGAGCATCTCCACTGGATTTCTGCGCTTTAATCTGGGCAGTCTGCCCGTGCTGCTGGCGGCTGTGATGTTTGGGCCGGGTGCAGGCTTTGCCGTGGGCGCGGTGGCGGATATCATCGGCGGTGTGCTGTCCGGCTATGCCATCAACCCCCTGATCACGCTGGGCGCGGGTGCCATCGGTTTTGTGGCGGGTCTGGCATGGCGGTATCTGCCCGGTAAAAACACGGCGCTCCGGCTGGGATGCAGCGTGCTGCTGGGCCATATCGTAGGTTCCATGATCATAACTTCGCTGGCGCTGCGCATCTTTTATGGCTATGCCTGGAGCGTGCTGGCGGCCCGCATCCCCAACGCGCTGGTGCTCAGCGTTGTAAACACCGTGCTGCTGCGCATCCTGCTGCAGAACAGAGCGCTGATGAAGGCAGCGGATGCACCCCGGAGGAGCTAAAACGAAAAACGATCGAACAAAACAAGACCGCCCGCTGCCGGGCAGGAGGGCATTTTCGATGAACTATGAACAGGCGCTGGAATATATCCATGCGGTGCAGTGGGCAGGCCATAAGCCGGGCCTTACCCGCACCCGCACCCTGCTGGCCGCTTTGGGAGACCCGCACAAGCAGCTTCGGTTTGTGCATGTGGCGGGCACCAACGGCAAAGGCAGCACGGCGGCAATGCTGGCCTCCTGCCTGAAGGCCGCAGGCTTTCGGGTGGGACTGTACACCTCGCCCTACATCAACCGCTTCAACGAGCGGCTGCAGGTGGATGGAGAACAGATCCCGGACGAAGAACTGGTGCGTTTGGTGGAGCGCGTCCGCCCGGCGGCAGACACGATGACCGATGTGCCCACTGAATTTGAGATCATCACAGCGCTGGGCATGCTCTATTTTTTGGAGCAGAAATGCGATATCGTGGTGCTGGAGGTAGGTCTGGGTGGTACATTGGACTCCACCAATGTGATCGATGCGCCGGAATGCGCGGTGGTCACAGCGCTGGGCATGGATCATGTCCGGGAGCTTGGCCCTTCGCTGGCGGACATTGCCGCAGCCAAGGCGGGTATTTTCAAGCCGGGCTGCCCGGCGGTCAGCTATGGCGGCGCGCCCGAAGCGGACGCAGTGCTTGCGGCACGTGCGGCAGAGCTGGGGATCCCTCTGACCCAGGTGGATTTTTCTTCTCTCTGTGTGGAGAGCGGAGACCTGGATGCGGTGGTCTTTTCCTACGATGGACTGGAACATGTGCGCCTGCCGCTGATCGGAAGCTATCAGCCCCGCAACGCGGCACTGGCGGTCACGGCGCTGCGGGTGCTGCGCAGCCGGGGCTGGGATATCCCGGACAACGCCATCCGCACGGGTCTGGAAACGGTGAGCTGGCCCGGCCGCTTTGAGCTGCTGCGTCATGCTCCGGCCTTTGTGCTGGACGGCAGTCATAATTCCCACGGGATGCGCGCGACTGTGCAGAGCCTGCGGGATCGTTTTCCCGGGCAAAAGTTCGTGTTCCTTGTCAGCATCATGGCAGACAAGGATGTGGATGAGATGCTGGCGCTGCTGGCTCCGCTGGCGCGGCAGTTTGTGGCAGTGGCGGCCAATACCCCGCGCGCGATGCCGGCGGAAACGCTGGCGGAAAATATCCGCGCCCGGGGCTGCATCGCCGAAGCCGCCCCTTCCATTGAAGCAGGCGTGGCCCGCGCTGTGGAGCTGGGCGGACAGGGGCCGGTCTGTGCCCTGGGCACTCTGTATTTCTCTGGCGATGTACGGCAGGCGTTCGCGGCCCTGTAAAGAGCGGGAAAGCTGCCGCGCGGCGGAGGGCGTGAAGAAAAGAAAAGAGGCTGTTGCAAAACGGCCCGAACAAAAATGAGACAGACTTCCCCAAAAGGGGGTGTCTGTCTCATTTTTGTTATACGCTGAGGTTGTAATAGACAAGCTGCAACAAAGCCCGTACAGGCGTATCCAGCGAAAGGCAGAAAATCGGCAGCAGCTTCGATCTGCTCAGATATCCGGCAGCGGCTCCGGGTCTTTTTTGTGCCAGCGCACAAAGAAATAGGTCAGTTCCACCACGCAGCAGCTGGCCCAGCCCACCGGATAGCCCAGGCCCACCAGCAGCGGGGTATTGGCCACAAAGCGCGTGACCACAAACAGATAGATCTGCCGCACCACCACAAAGCAGGCGATCATGATGACCATCGGCCCCTGAGAATCGCCCCGGCCGCGCAGCGCACCCGCCAGCACATGGTTGACGCAGTTGAACAGCAGAAAAAATACATTCGCATGCAGGAACAGCACCCCGAACTCCACCACCGAAGGGTCATTGGTGAACAAGGCCACCGCCGGGGCCGCAAACAGATACAGCAGCGCCGCGATCGCCGCCGTGATCCCCACCGACATGGCCACCGTTGTGATCGTGCCGCGGTCGGCGCGCTTTTCCTGCTTAGCTCCCATGTTCTGGCTGACAAAGGTGGTCGCCGCCATTGCCATGCTCTGCATGGGCAGCATGATGAACTGATCCAGCTTGTTGTAGCAGCTCCAGCCCGCCATGCAGCTGGAACCAAAGGCATTGACATAAGACTGCACAAACACGTTGGAGAAGGCTGTGATCACCGACTGGATCCCCGCAGGCAGACCCACTGCAAAGATATTTTTCAAGATCCTTCCGTCGATATGCAGGTCGCTCCAGGTCAGGCGATAGATGTCCTGCGAACGGGTCAGCAGCACCAGCGTCAGAGCCGCCGAAATAAACTGGGACAGGATGGTGGCCAGAGCCACACCCTCGATGCCCATGCCGAAGCCCAGCACGAACAAAAGATCCAGCACGATGTTCAGCACACTGGTCAAAACCAGAAAGAACAGCGGCCGGGAGGTATCGCCCACCGCGCGCAGGATACCGCTGCCCATATTATAAATGAGCAGGCCGGAAATGCCCGCAAAGTAGATGCGCAGATAGGTGACGGCCTCGCCGAACACATCCTCTGGCGTGGACATGAACCGCAGCATGGGCTTGACGCCCAGCACACCCACCGCCGTAAAGATCAGGCAGAGCACAAAGGTAGCGGCCATGGTGGTCTCCACAGCTTTGTGCAGCTGCTTCATATCGCGGGCGCCGAAATACCGCCCGATCACCACGCCCGCACCGATGGAAAAGCCGTTGAAGAAAAACACCAGCATGTTGATGATCATAGTGGTGGAGCCGACCGCCGCCAGCGCCTGCGTGCCTACAAAGTTGCCCACCACGATGGAATCCACCGTGTTGTACAGCATCTGAAAAATATTGCCCAGCATAAGCGGCAGCGCAAACAGCAACACCTGAAGCGCAATGGGGCCGCTGGTCATATCCCGGGCCGTTGATTTTTTGGAGCCATTTCCGTTTTCTGTCATGATTCCCTCCTTGCAAAAGTCCCGCCATCTCCGCGGGCAGACTCACACCGTTTACGGTTTGTAGTCTACGCCCGTTTTTATACGGTGTCAAGAAGGTTGTATCCATTTTAATATTTGATGATCTTCCATTCCAAAATGGACAAACAGCCCGCGCTCCCGGCAGGCATGCCTCCGGACAAAGCGCGGGCTGTAGGATCGTTATTTTTCAGGTCTGGGCTGCGGATCCATCTCGTCCGGCGCTTCCTCCGGCTCCAGCGTCCGCACGCCAAAGCAGAAGTACAGCACATGAAATACCCACACGGCCGCCAAAATCACCTGCCCCACCGGGACGCGGTGCATCATGACAAATCCAAAGCCCATCAGCAGGGTGACAATGGTCAGGATGCGCACCTTGGTGCGGCGGGTCATACCCTTGCCCTGCACATAGCTTTCCAGATTGTCCTTATAGAGCCGGGTGCCCACAAACCAGCGGTGCAGACGCTCGCTGCTGCGGCCAAAGCAGCAGGCCGCCAGCAGCAGAAATGGGAATGCCGGCAGCAGCGGCAGCACAGCGCCCAGTGCGCCCAGCGCCACGCCGATGCAGCCAAGGGTGATGTAGAATGCTTTTTTCAGATCCATCTTATTTCTCCTGTCGCTTGAGCCGGCGCGCTTCCCGGCGGGATTCCCACACATGCTGCATCGCCAGAACCGGGTGATGCAGCAGCATCCGCGGCCCGGCCCAGCGCATGACCGTGCGGATCTTTTCCCGCATTTCCGGCTTGTAGCAGTGTACCTTACAGTTGGAGCAGAAAGTCTTGCTCTCCATAAAAGGGCAGCGGTCGCTGCGCTGACGGGCGTAAGCCTCCAGCGCGGCACACTCCGGGCACAGGCCCGGCCCACCATGGCAGCGGCGGCAGTAAAGGGCGATCATCTCCGAGACCACCCGTTTCTCCCGCTCCCGCTTGGCTTGCAGATCCATCAACTTACCCTCCCGCGTTCCACCGAATAGACTGTGTCCGCGATGCGCAGGGTGGAAGCCCGGTGTGACACCAGCAGCACCGTGCGGTCGGCCTGTTCCTCCCGCAAAGCACGCAGGATCACGGCCTCGTTCAGGCTGTCCAGATTGCTGGTCGGCTCGTCCAACAGCAGGAAAGGTGCATCGTGCAGGAAGGCCCGCGCCAAGCCCAGACGCTGGCGCTCACCGCCCGAAAGCGTCCCGCCCAGCTCTCCCACCGGGGTATCGTATCCCTGCGGCAGCGAACGAATGAAATCATCGATCGATGCCTTTTTGCAAGCGGCTTTCAGTTCTTCGTCGGTAGCATCCGGCTTTGCCAGCAAAAGATTTGCCCGGATGCTGTCGTGGAACAGATCGGTGTCCTGCGTCATAAAGGCCTCCAGGTCCCGCAGATCAGCGGTGTTGATCTCATCCACCGACCGGCCGGATACGCACACCCGGCCCTGCTGCGCCTGCCAAAAGCGCAGGAACAGCTTTAACAGCGTCGATTTTCCGCTGCCGCTGCGTCCCACAATGCCCACGATTTTCCCCCGGGGGATCTCCAGCGAGATATCCTGCAATACGGTTTCTTCCCCGTAAGCAAAGCAGACCTGTTCCGCCGCAGCACCCGAAAATGCCGCGGGCGGCTGGGCCGTCACGTCCTGCACGGCAGGGATCTCCTCCAGCAGATCCAGCACGCGGTTGCCTGCGGCAAAGGTATTCTGCAAAGTGGTGCCAAGGCTTGCCAGTGCGACCACCGGGCCAAACGAGCTCATCAGGGCCAGCGTAGGGATCAGCACCCCGTCAAAGCCCACCGCGCCCCGCTGGTACAGCACAGCAGCGGAAAACAGCATCGTCAGATCAAAAAACAGGATCACGGTGTTCACTGCCGCCGTGCTGCGGCCCGCAACATGCTTCATGTGGGCCTCGTCCCCGGCCAGTGCATCGGTGCGGGCGTTCATCTCGGTCAGCCGGGCCGGGCCTTGGCCATACTGTTGCAGCTCGGTCAGGCCCCGCAGACTGTCCAGCACAAAGCTGCTCAACGCGCCGGAGCGGGTGCGAAAACGCAGGCCATCCTCACCGCTGGCGCGGGAGGCCAGCAGAGGTGCAGCTGCGCCCACCATCAGGTAAGCAGCTGCCGCCAGCAGGCCCAGCGCCGGATGATACCGGCCCACAAACAGGCACATCCCCGCCGAGAACAACAGCGCGATGGCCACCGGCGAAATGGTATGGGCGTAAAATACTTCCAGCAGCTCGATGTCCGCCGTGATGACCGCGATCAGATCTCCTTTGTTCCGGCTTTCCAGCTTGGCAGGAGCCAAACGGCGCAAAACGCGGAACACCTTATCCCGCAGCAGCGCCAGCAGCTTGAAGGCCACAAAATGATTGCAGGTCTGCTCGCCGTAGCGCAGCACGGCCCGCATCACCGCAAAGACCGCTGCCAGACCAAACAGCACCGCCAGACCCGGCACCGCAAAGCCCAGCACCTTCAGCACGGCGTAACCGCCCAGGATGGTGATGAAAGAGGCGCACAGATGGCCCGCCAAGCCCAGCAGCACCGCCAGGGCCAGATAGCCCGCCAAAGGCTGCACCAGCCCAACAAGCTGCCGCATCACGGAAAAATTGCTCCGTTTTTTCATAGGGTCACGCCTCCTTTTCGCGTTCGCCATAGTGTTCCAGCGTCTGCTGGGCCTGCCACAGCTGCGCGTAGCGGCCCTTCTGGGCCAGCAGCTGGGTGTGGGTGCCGCGCTCGGCCACAGCGCCATGTTCCAACACACAGATCTGATCCGCGGCCACCGCATTGGCCAGGCGGTGGGTGATCAGCAGCACCGTTTTGTACCCGGCCAAACAATGGATCTGCTCCATGATATCATTCTCGCTCTCCACATCGATGTTGGAGGTTGCTTCGTCAAAGATGTACACCGGACTATCGTGCAGCAGCGCACGGGCCAGCGCCAGACGCTGCCGCTGACCGCCCGAAAGATTTGCGGCTTTTTCGGCCAGCAGGGTGTCCAGACCCTGCTCTGCCCGCAGGAAGCCCGCCAGCCGCACCTGCTCCAGGACCTGCCACAGCGCTTCGTCCGAAGCGTCCGGCGCGGCCATCCTCAGATTATCCCGCACGCTGCCCGCAAACAGATAGCTTTGGTGGCCGATATAGGTCACACTGCGCAGCAGGCTCTGCTCCGACAATGCATCCAGCGGCACACCGCCCAGCGTCACGCTGCCCGTGTATCCTCTGCGGCGGCCCATGAGCAGCGCCGCCAACGTCGATTTTCCGCAGCCGCTCTCGCCCACCAGCGCCGTAAAGCTGCCCATCGGCAAAGTCAGATCTACCCCGCGCAGCACCTCCCGCTCCTTCTCATAGCCAAAGCGCAGCCCGCTACACACCACATCGCAGCGATCAGGCGCCTGCTGTGTGCCGGGAACAGGCTCCGGCAGGTCGATCAAGCGGAAAATCTTGTCCGAGGCCGCCATGCCATTCATCGCCACATGGAAAAAGCTTCCCAGCTGACGCATGGGCAGAAAGAAATCGGCCGCCAGCAGCAGGATCAGCAGACAGCCGCTCAGCCCCACATGTCCGGTGGAAAACCGCCAGACCGCCAGGATCATGCCTGCCGCAGCGCCGCCGTAGGCAACCAGATCCATGATCGTGATCGAGTTGAGCTGCATGGTCAGCACCCGCATGGTGATGCGGCGGAACTGCTCGGCCTGGTCGTTCATCTCCTGCTGGCGGCGTTCATCTGCGCCGTAGATCTTGAGGGTGGTCAACCCCTGCAGGTTCTCCAAAAAGGTATTCCCCATTTTTGTGTATTGATCCCAGTATCTCCCCAGCAGCTTTTTGGCCCAGGTCTGCACCGCCGCAATGGAAACCGGGATCAGCGGTACACACACCAGCAGCAGCACCGCCGAGGGCACATCCACAAAGCACAGCACCGCAAACAAAGTCATCGGGGCCAGCATCGCATAGAAGAACTGCGGCAGGTACGCGCCAAAATAGGTTTCCAGCTGATCCACACCCTCCACGGCCACCTGCACCACCTCCGAGGTCTGCACCTGCTGGGTGTAAGCGGGGCCAAGGCGCAGCAGCTTTTCATAGATACGGGTACGCAGCGTCTTTTTGACCGCCCGGCTGGACAGCCAGCTCATGCGGGAAGCCCCCACCGCACAGACAAAGCGCACTGCTGCTGCGGCCAGCGCTGCGGCTGCCGTGCCATACAGATCTGCGGGCGCTGCCTGGCGCAGAAAAAGACGCTCCAGCAGACGGCAGATCGCCGCCATCATGGTGATGTTTGCCGCCAGAGCGCACCATTGCAGCGCAACGTTGGCCGCTACATACCGTTTGCTTTCGCTGACCATCCCGATCAGCCGCTTGTTGATCATCATGCCGTTTTCTCCGTTTCCCTGCTGTTGTAAAAGCCTTCCAAATTTTGTTAGTATCGGCTAACTTTTTATCCCTGAAAAAGCGGACAGCTTGGTTATCGTCCGCTAACTTCGGTAGTTTATCACAGCAAACCGCATTTGTCAACACCTGCGCCCACAAAAAACGCTGCATCCCAATGGGATACAGCGTTCTTGCGTATTCGAAACAGGATCCCGGCTCAGCCACCCAAATAGGCGCTGCGCACCTTTTCGTTGGTCAGCAGCTGGGCGCCGGTGCCCTCCATGACGATGCGGCCGGTCTCCAGAACATAGGCCCGGTCCGCCACCGAAAGCGCCATCTGAGCGTTCTGCTCCACCAGCAGGATGGTCATGCCCTGCTCATGCACGTCCCGGATGATTTCGAAGATCTCCTGCACCAGCAGCGGGGACAGGCCCATAGACGGCTCATCCAGCATCAGCATGGACGCACCGCTCATCAGAGCACGACCCATTGCCAGCATCTGCTGCTCACCGCCGGACAATGTGCCCGCCATCTGGCGGCGGCGCTCCTTCAAACGGGGGAACAGGGTGAACACCTTTTCCAGATTGGGCTGGATGGTGGAGGCGGGCTGAGTATACCCGCCCATCTCCAGATTTTCCTCCACGCTCATGTGCAGGAACACATGGCGGCCTTCCGGCACCTGGGCCAGGCCCGCCTGCACGATCTTGTGCGCGCGCATGCCCTTGATGCTTTTGCCCCGGTACAGGATATCGCCGGTCTTGGGATGCAGCAGACCGGAGATGGTTTTCAGGTTGGTGGATTTGCCCGCGCCGTTGGCGCCGATCAGGGTGACGATCTCGCCTTCGTTCACATGGAAGGACACGTCCTTGACCGCGTGGATCGCACCATAATAGACATTGATATGATCCACGCTCAGCATAACTTCTGCCATCGCTCAGCCCTCCTTCTTGCCCAGGTAGGCTTCGATGACCTGGGGATTGTTGCGGATCTCCTCCGGCGTGCCCTTTGCAATGATGCGTCCAAAGTTCAGCACGGCAATGCCCTCGCAGATCTCCATGACCAGGCTCATATCGTGCTCGATCAGCAGCACCGCAATGTTGAACTCATCGCGGATGCGGCGGATGGTCTCGGTCAGCTCGGCGGTCTCGGAGGGGTTCATGCCGGCGGCAGGCTCATCCAGCAGCAGCAGCTTGGGATTGGTGGCCAGCGCACGCATGATCTCCAGACGGCGCTGTGCGCCATAGGGCAGGCTGCCCGCCTGGGCCTCTGCCAGGTCTGCCATGTGGAAGATATCCAGCAGCTCCAGCGCACGCTCGGTGGTCTGCTTTTCCTGCCGCCAGTAATCCGGCATGCGCAGCAGCGAGGAGGCCAGGTTGTACTTCATGGACTCGTGCAGGCCCACTTTTACGTTGTCGATCACCGACATGTTCTTGAACAGCCGGATGTTCTGGAAGGTACGGGCCACGCCCATGCGGTTGACCTGATAGGTCTTTTTGCCCGCGGTGGGCATACCGTCGATCAGGATGGAGCCGCGGGTGGGCTGGTACACATTGGTCAGCAGATTGAACACTGTGGTCTTGCCCGCACCATTGGGGCCGATCAGACCCGTGATCTCGTTGCGGCCGATCATCAGATTGAAGCCGTCCACGGCGGTCAGACCGCCGAAATCAATGCCCAGCTCGCGCACGTCCAGGATGGGCTTTTTGTCCTTGTCGCGGTCGGTCAGGAAGCCGCCGGAAGGCACACTGTGCAGGGATGTCTTAAATTCTTCACTCATGGTCTGCACCCTCCTGTTCCGCAGCGGTCTTTTTCTTTCCAAAGTCCCGGTTCATCACCCGCTCCACGATACGGCTCATGGAGAAGTCGTAGCTGCCCAGCAGTCCGCCCGGGCGGAAGATCATCATCAGGATCAGCACCAGCGAGTACACCACCATGCGGTAGCTCTCAAAGCTGCGGGTCGCCTCGGGCAGGATGGTCAGCACCGTGGCCGAAAGGATGGATCCGATCATGGAGCCCATGCCGCCCAGAACCACCATGACCAGGATCTCGATCGACTTCATGAAGCCAAAGGTCGAAGGATCCAGAACGCCCAAATAGCAGGCGTACAGACCACCGGCCAAGCCCGCAAAGGCTGCCGAGAACGCAAAAGCCATGACCTTGTAATAGGTCGTCTGGATGCCGCAGCTCTCTGCGGCGATCTCATTGTCCCGGATAGCCAGGATCGCACGGCCATGGCGGGACTTCATCATGGCGTGGATGGCAAAGCAGGTGATGACCACGCAGATAAACACGTTGGCATAGTTGGAATACTTAGGAATGTTCTTCAGACCCTTTGCGCCGTAAAACAGCTTGAAGCCCAGCACATCGTCGATGTTGTTCAGCACGATGCGGATGATCTCGCCAAAGCCCAGCGTCAGAATGGCCAGGTAGTCACCTGTCAGACGCAGGGCCGGGATGCCGATCAGCACACCGAACAGGCCCGCCATGACCATCGCCAGCGCAAGGCCCGCCGCAAAGGACAGGCCATCCGGCAGGGGACTGTACTTGGTGAACAGGGCACAGGTATATGCGCCCACCGCCATAAAGCCCGCGTGACCCAGCGGCAGCTGGCCCAGATAGCCGCAGGCAACGTTCAGCGAAACAGCCAGGATGATGTTGATGCCCACCGACAGCAGGATCTTATTCTGATAGGTGGACAGGATATTCTGCGTGACAAAGGACAGCGCCACAAACATCAGCGCCACCAGCACGGCGTTCATCAGATAGCGCACAGGCATTTTCAGGGTCTTGCGCTGTTGGATGGTTTTGTTCATAACTGCGCCTCCCTTACACCTTTTCCTGAACCTGACGGCCGAGGAAGCCCGTGGGCTTGAACAGCAGCACGATGATCAGGATCGCAAACGTAACGGCATCCTTCCAGGCGGACAGGCCGATGGCAGAAACAAAACATTCGCACAGACCGATGGCGATGCCGCCGATCATTGCGCCCGGAATGGAGCCGATGCCGCCTAGAACGGCTGCAACGAAGGCTTTCAGGCCCAGCATGGAGCCCATCGTGGGGGTTGCCTGGGGGTAGCTGCAACAGTACAGCACCGAGCCGATACCGGCCAGCGCAGAACCCACCGCAAAAGTGAAGGAAATGGTGCTGTTGACGTTGATGCCCATCAGACGGGCGGCGTCCATATCCTCCGACACAGCGCGCATGCCCTTGCCCAGCTTGGTTTTCTGGACCAGAAAAGTCAGCACCAGCATGGACAGCACCGTGACCGCCAGCGTGATAATGGAGGTCAGGCCTACCGGCACCTTGCCGAAATGGAAGGTCTTGTTGCTGAAATAAGCCGGGATGACCTTTGCGCCGGAGCCAAGAACCAGCTCGGCGGTGTACTCCAGAAAGAAGGAGACGCCGATGGCGGTGATCAGCAGCGAAATGCGCGGAGCGCTGCGCAGCGGGGTGTAAGCGATCTTTTCGATCACGACGCCCAGCAGCGTACAGGTGATGATGGAGGCGCAGACGGCAGTGACCGGCCCAAGACCCAGCCGGCTCATGACGAACCAGCTCATGTATGCGCCCACCATGATGATATCGCCATGGGCAAAGTTCAGCAGCAGGATGATGCCGTACACCATGCTGTAGCCCAGTGCGATCAGCGCATAGATGCTGCCCAGGGACAGGCCGTTGATCAGCTGACTAAAAAACACTGTCATTGTTTGATACTTCCTTTCTGAAAGGCGGTAAAAAGAAGAATTTTGCGCACAGACCCAAACAAAAAATGCGGAGACAGCCGAGCAAACCCTGTTCTGGCGGTCTCCGCATCTGGATTGTTTCGAAACCCCTGGAACGTTTCCGGCTCGCGCCCGCTGCGTCAGACCTCTGGCGCAGAATGGCTGATCAGAACTGCTCCTTCAGCACGACCGTGCCGTTATCGAAGGTCAGGATGGCGGCAGTCTTGACGGGGTTGTTGTGCTCATCAAAGGTGAAGGTGCCGGTCACGCCCTCGATGGTGCCGCCCTTGATCGCATCGATCATAGCCTGCTTATAGTCATCGGAGCCAGCCTCCAGACCAGCGTCCTCCGCAGCCTGGATGCCAAAGCACAGGGTGATGGCAGCATCGTAGCCCAGGGGAGCAAAGCCGTTGGGATAAGCCTCGCCGTAAGCAGCCTGGTATGCGCTCTCGAACTCGGCGCTTGCGCCGGTGGCGTAGTTGGCGCAGAAGAAGCCGTCAGCCAGCTGCTCAGCGGTGGCATAGCCTGCAACGCCGTCCCAGCCGTCGCCGCCCAGGAAGGGAACGTCCAGACCAACGCTCTCGGCCTGAGCCAGGATCTGGCCCACTTCCTCGTAGTAGTTGGGGCAGAACACGACCTCAGGCGCCTTGCCCAGGATGGTGGTCAGCTGGGTCTTGAAGTCCACATCGCCCTCAGAATAGCTCTCGGAAGCGACGATGGTACCGCCCTGCGCAGCAAACTCGTTCTCGAAGTTCTCCGCCAGACCCTCGTTGTAGTCAGCGCCCTTCTTGAAGATGACGGCTGCCTTGGTGTAGCCCAGCTTCTGGAATGCATAGTCAGCCATCTTCACGCCCTGGTAAGGATCGGTGAAGGTGGTGCGGAACACGTTGGTATAAACGGTGTCGGTCTCAGCGTCGTAAGTAACAGCCTCGGCGGTAGCGGAAGCAGTGACCATCGGCATGTTGTAGTCCTGGCTCTCAGCAACAACGGCCAGAGTCGGGGTAGTGGTAACGTCACCGATCAGGCCGGTGATGCCCTGGTCGCACATCTTGGTAAAGCAGGTAACAGCCTGGGTAGCGTCACCCTGCTCGTCCATGGTGATGATCTCCAGCTGCTTGCCGTTGATGCCGCCCTTCTCGTTGACCTGGTTCAGGTACAGGGTAGCGCCGTTGACAACGGCCTTGCCGTAGACGGAGACCTCACCGGTCAGGGGTCCAAGGACACCCACCTTGATGGTTGCGCCGGAAGCAGCGCCGGCAGAAGCGGTGGTGCTGGAAGCGGCAGTGCTGGAAGCGCTGGAGCCGCCGCAGGCGGTCAGCACACCGGCAGCAGCGGCAACGCCGGCGGCTGCCAGGAAGTTACGACGGGAAATCAGCTTTTTCATAGTTCTATATCCTCCCTTGTTGGTGCGTTCGTGTAGAAAAGGATAAAGCAAGACCCTTTCCCTCAAAGCGGCCTTGCTTTGTCATTCTTATTATAGTCACCCCGCTTCCCCGCCGCAATTCACAAATCGTCCATAGTTTTTTGGAAGAAGCTTCTTTTTTACTGACAGTTTCAACAAAACCGCATGCTTTATTTTTGATTCTTTTATATCTGCTTCACTTCGCAAAAACGCCAGATGAGCAAAATTCACAGGTTTCAGATCGGTTACAGTGTTTTCATCTCAAAAACATCTCCCCCTAAAATAAACGCTGACAAGGTATTTTCTTCCGCCGTCAGGGATAGCTCCCGGCCCGGCGGGGCATGCTTTGAGCAGAAACCAGACCTTGTTCAAGGAGGCATTTTGATGCACGATCTGCACATTGTATCCGTGACCGGCCGCGAGATCCTGGACTCGCGCGGCAATCCCACCGTCGAAGCCGAGGTCCGCCTGGCCGACGGTACCACCACCCTGGGCTGTGCGCCCTCCGGCGCGTCCACCGGCGCGTTCGAGGCGCTGGAGCTGCGGGATCATGACCCCGCACGCTATGGCGGCAAAGGCGTACAGCAGGCCGCCGCCCATATCAGCGGCGCATTGGCACAGGCCATCGTGGGGCGCAGCGCCTGTGATCTGGGCGAGATCGACGCCGCCCTGCTGCGGGCAGACGGCTCGGCCGATAAAAGCCGTCTGGGTGCCAACGCCATTCTTGCGGTGTCGTTTGCGGTCAGCCGCGCGGCGGCCGCTGCGCTGGATCTTCCGCTGTGGCGTTTTTGGGGCGGAGCAAGCGCCGCCTGTATGCCTGTGCCTTTGATGAATGTGCTGAATGGCGGGGCGCATGCCGCCAACAGCCTGGATACTCAGGAATTCATGATCCTTCCGGCGGGCGCGCCCTGCTTTCGGGAAGCCCTGCGCATGGGTGCAGAAGTCTATCATGCCCTGGCCGCCCTGCTGCGCGAAAAAGGCCTGTCTACCGCTGTAGGCGATGAAGGCGGATTTGCGCCCGACCTTTCCGGGGATGAGCAGGCGCTGGAGCTGCTGCTGGCCGCCATCGAGCGGGCAGGCTACCGGCCCGGACAGGATATTTTTCTTGGCATGGACGCCGCCGCCTCCGAGTGGAAAGACCCGGCCCGCGGCCCCGGATGCTATAAGCTGCCCAAGTCCGGCGCGGAGATCAGCTCCGCCGGCCTGATCGCCCATTGGCGGAAGCTGGCCGAAAGCTATCCCCTGCTGTCGCTGGAGGACGGCCTTGACGAGGAGGACTGGGACGGCTGGCAGGCCCTGAGCCATGCTCTGGGCAAAAGCGTCCAACTGGTCGGGGATGACTTGTTCGTTACCAATACCGCCCGCATCGAAAAAGGCATCTCCCTGGGCGCGGGCAGCGCTGTGCTGATCAAGCCCAATCAGATCGGCTCCGTGTCCGAAACGCTGGCCGCGGCCCGGCTTGCCCGGCGCAGCGGCTACGCCGCCGTCATCTCTCACCGCTCCGGCGAAACCGAGGATACTGCCATCGCAGACCTTGCGGTGTCGGTCAACGCCGGGCAGATCAAAACCGGTGCGCCCTGCCGCGCGGAACGCACCGCCAAGTATAACCGCCTGCTCCGCATCGAAGAAGCTCTTGGCGGCAGCGCCGTCTACGCCGGACGCGAAAGCTTCCGCTTCCGCCTTTGACCCTATAAAAGGAAAAACGCTGCCGCATCCGTCTGGGATACGGCAGCGTTTTGCTGTCATTTGACAAAGGAAGGCTCAGCCGCGGCTTGCCAGCAGCGCTTTGATCTTCTTGATGGGATCCATGATGCTGGAAACAGACAGATCGTGGTTGAGCGCAACCACAAAGTATGCGGCGTACTTGGAAACATCCACATCCACATACCAGTCACGAGTCAGCAGCTCAGGCATGCGGTAGGTCAGGTTGGTGCCCACCACATAGGTCAGGTCGCCGTTGTCCACTGCCCTGTCAAACTTGTCCAGGCCGCTGGTGAACAGCGGGAAGGTAGCGTTGGCAATGATATTGGCCGCGCCGCGCTCTTTCAGGCCGCGGGCCACTTCCAGCATGCTCTCGCCGGAGGCGATGATATCATCGGCAACAAAGACGGTCTTGCCCTCTACCGACTCGCCCAGGTATTCGTGGGCAACGATGGGGTTGCGGCCGCTCACCACGCGGGTGTAGTCACGGCGCTTGTAGAACATGCCCAGGTTGCAGCCCAGAACGCTGGAGAAATACATGTTGCGGCTCATTGCGCCTTCGTCCGGGCTGACCACCATGAACTTGTCCTTATCGAAGGAGATGTCCGGATCCTTTTTCAGCAGGCTTTTGAGGACCTGATAGGTGGGCATCGCGTTATCAAAGCTGAGCAGCGGCACCGCGTTCTGAACGCGGGGATCGTGTGCGTCAAAGGTGATGATGTTGCTCACGCCCATCGTCTGAAGCTCCTGCAGCGCTACGGCGCAGTCCAGACTTTCGCGCACAACGCGGCGGTGCTGGCGGCCACCGTACAGGCTGGGCATGATGACCGAAACACGATGGGCTTTGCCCGCAACCGCCTGGATCAGGCGCTTGAGGTTTGCAAAGTGATCGTCCGGCGAAAGATGATTTTCGTAGCCAAACAGGTTGTAGGTCACGCTGTAGTTGCCCGGATCCACTACAATAAAGATATCATCGCCGCGAACCGACTCCCTGACCAGGCCCTTGGCATCGCCGCTTTGGAAGCGCGGGCACTCGCACGGGGTGATGTAGGTCTCTTTCTCCATGCCGGCCTGCCGCGCCCATGCGACCAGATGACGGTCGATCAGGCTGGTCAGCTCCTCGGCGCCGGGACAGGTCAAAAGACGCAGCTCACCAACGCTGCTTTCTTTGAAAATTTCTTTCGGGGTCAGTTCAATGGACATAATTACAGCTCCTTATGGTTCCTTTATCCAAACGATAAAAACAAACGTGGAAGTGCATATCTGTCTTTATTCTATCACAAATTTTACGCGTTTCCACCTGAAAAATACAACAGCCGCACATTTTCTGCGCCTTGCACATCTGTTTTTCCGAAAATACAGCCAGTCTGTGATATTTTTACAAAATCCGCCCTCTTTCGCGCTGGGGAAATGCGGGGATTTGTTCCTTTTTCGAGAAAAAGGAACCGAAAAAGCTTTTCAATCGGCCCATGCATACGCATGGGCCAGGTTTTTATTTGGCATAGGACAGATTTTGCCGTATTTTCAAGGCCCGGGCGGGCCATAGCGGGCATGTGTGACCGGAAACCACATTCCAGCATACATCGGCTGTCCCCTGCCGGGGACGGGCATTCTTACAAAAAACAGCGGCCCGCACAAACATGTGCGGGCCAGTTGAAAAGTTCTTTGCCGCGCTTTCTTTCAAGAAAGCGCAAAATCTGTGCCTGTCCGCCGCTTTTACAGCGCGGCCACAGCCGCCTTGAGCGCATCCACACGGTCGGTGTTTTCCCACTTCACGCCCAGATCTTCGCGGCCCATGTGACCATAGGCGGCCAGATGGCGGTAGATCGGCTTGCGCAGATCCAGCTCACGGATGATAGCGGCGGGGGTCAGGTCGAACACCTTTTCCACTGCGGCCTCAATTTTTTCGTCCGGGACGATGCCGGTGCCAAAGGTATCCACCATGATGGACACGGGCTTTGCCACGCCAATGGCATAGGCCACCTGCACCTCACACTGGGAGGCCAGGCCCGCGGCCACGATGTTCTTGGCCACCCAGCGAGTGGCGTAGGCCGCGCTGCGGTCCACCTTGCTGGGATCCTTGCCAGAGAAGGCACCGCCGCCATGACGGGCATAGCCGCCATAGGTATCCACGATGATCTTGCGCCCGGTAAGGCCGGTATCACCCTGGGGGCCGCCGACCACAAAACGGCCGGTGGGGTTGATATAGTATTTGGTGTTCTCGTCCAGCAGTTCGGCCGGGATGGTGGCCTTGATCACCTTTTCCATCACGTCTGCGCGCAGCTGTTCCATGCTGACAGCCTCGCTGTGCTGGCTGGAAATGACCACGGCGTCCACGCGGGCGGGCTTGCCGTCCACATATTCCACCGTGACCTGGCTTTTGCCGTCCGGACGCAGATACTCCATCTGGCCGTTCTTGCGCACCTGGGTCAGGCGCTTGGCAAGCTGATGGGCCAGGCTGATGGGCATGGGCATCAGCTCCGGGGTCTCGTTGCAGGCATAGCCGAACATCATACCCTGGTCGCCGGCGCCGCCCACCTGATCATTGGTGCCCAGCGCGATGTCCGGGCTTTGACCGTCGATGTTGGAGATGACAGCGCAGGTGTCGGCGTCAAAACCGTATTTGGCGCGGGTATAGCCGATATCCGCCACCACCTCGCGCACGATCTTTTGAAAATCCACATAGCAGCTTGTGGTGATCTCGCCCATGATGTGCACAAGGCCGGTGGAAGCGCAGGTTTCGCAGGCTACGCGGGCGTCCGGGTCGTTGGCCAGGATCTCGTCCAGGATAGCGTCCGAGATCTGGTCGCAGATCTTGTCCGGATGGCCTTCGGTCACGGATTCGGAAGTAAACAGGTGTCTTGCCATAAAAATGATCCTCCCTTGGGGATTTGCAGGTGTAAATTGCGGTCCAGCCTCCTACACGTTCCATCAAGCTTTGGTGGGAATAAAAAGCGCCCGGAAGCCGAAGGCTCCGAGCGTTGCACTCTTATCTTTCGGTTTCCCGCAGGATTTGGCACCTTACGCTTGCGCGCAGGTTGTCGGGCGTCACAGGGCCTGTCCCCTCAGCCACTCTTGATAAGGC
>JBJERU010000057.1:38667-40523 GCA_051882415.1 Faecalibacterium sp.
CGCGCAGGTTGTCGGGCGTCACAGGGCCTGTCCCCTCAGCCACTCTTGATAAGGCGGTATTCAGTTGTACGTTTATTTTAGCATCCTTTCGTCAGATTGTCAAGAAGAGTCCTCCTCTTTTTAGACATTCTGCCAGCTTTGATGCATCCTCTGTTCGTGCCGAAAAACTTTTTCCTGCGCAGATGCCAAAAAACAGGCACACGCCGCAGCGTGTGCCTTTGAGTAAAACGTTCTTTGCCCGGCTTTCTTTCAAGAAAGCTTGTGTCAGTAGCCCTTTGCCTGTTCGCCGTTCAGCAGCTTGACCGCGCGGGAGGTGCCCAGACGCTCGGCACCCAGAGCCAGAAAGAGCTCCATGTCCTCCACGGTGGAGATGCCGCCCGCTGCCTTGACCTTGCAGCGGCCGCGCACGCCCTTGACCATCAGGGCAACGTCGTCAAAGGTTGCGCCCGCAGTGGAAAAGCCGGTGCTGGTTTTGATATAGTCCGCGCCCGCCTCGCACACGATATCGCACATTTTTTCCTTTTCGGCATCGGTCAGCAGGCAGGTCTCGATGATGACCTTGAGCACATGGCTGCCCACAGCCTCCTTGACGGCGCGGATATCCTGGCGCACAGCGTCATACTCGGCATTTTTCAGGCGGCCGATGTTGATGACCATGTCCACTTCCTGTGCGCCGTTTTCGATGGCGGTTTTGGCCTCAAACGCCTTGGACGCGGTGTCCATTGCGCCCAGAGGGAAGCCTACCACACAGCACACCGGAATGCGCCCGGCTAAATATTCCACCGCCTGCTTGACATAGCAGGTGTTGATGCAGATGGAAGCGGTGTGGTTGGCGATGGCCTCGTCACACAGCTCGCGGATCTGGGGCCAGGTCGCTTCGGGCTTGAGCAGGGTATGATCCACATGGGACAGGATTTCTTCGCGGGTCATAACGTTCTCCTTCCTCATTCAGCTTTTGGATGCACGATGCACCTTTGCCATGCCAACCGCGCTGAGCGTGATGGCCGTGGCCGACACCGTGGCGCCAATAATGCCCAGAACCAACCCGGAAACCAGGAATGCAAAGCCTTTTAAACCACGTTTCATAATAAACCGTACCTCCAAAAAAATCACGTTCTATTCCAAACCCCTACTTGCAGGGGTCAGGTCTTTTTGCTGCGAAATACCAAAAACTTGCTGAACACATAGTTTAACACGATCACAACTGCGTTGGCTGTTACCTTGACGCCCAGCCCCCATAGATCGCGCGCCGCCGTGCTGTCTGCCCAGCGGCCCAGAACTGCCAGAACCAGCGCTGTGCCCGGCTGGGCCAAAAGGTTGCCGCCGATCATCATGATGGCTGAGTCCAGCACCAGTGTGCCCAGCCGACATGCCGCAAAGGTGGTAAATTCCCGTAACGCCGCAGCGCCGGTGCTCTTGCTGGCAAATACGAATGCACGGTTTGTTGCATACGCGAACAGGATGCACAGAATGTTGTCCAGAATGTTGCCCCAGCTGTTGGCCGCTTGGTACCCAAACAGTACGTTGAACAGCGCATATAAAAAGATGTTGACCAACGTGGTCAGCACGCCAAATACCAGATACAACAGAACTTCCCTGTTCTTTTTTAGCCATTGCAGCATAGCGTTGAGTCTCCACTTTTTTACGGGGGGTTTTGTTCCTTTTTCGAGAAAAAGGAACCGAAAAAGCTTTTTTCTTTTCCCGCTTTTTGAAAAAAGCGGGGCAAAAACTTTTCAATCGGCCTGTGCATACGCACAGGCCAAAGTTTTTATTCGCATAGGGCAGGCTTCGCTGCACTTTGTACGCGCGATACGGGCCATGGGGCGCTGGTGTAACTGTGCCTAAAAGTAGAGCCT
>JBJERU010000058.1:0-9031 GCA_051882415.1 Faecalibacterium sp.
TTCCACCGGCTATCGATTGAATAACAGGGCACAAACCTGCCCCATCCCGTCCGCGCTCTATAAGGATGCTTAAACCGCCCCTTAGCACCCGTTAAAAGCAAAACGCAGAACTTTCCCGTTGTCAGTATGCCCCGGCAAGCTGCCGCCAAATATAAAAACCGCCGCAGCGTCCCTTCTTGTAAAAGGGAACCGCTGCGGCGGCTGGTTTTTATCCGAAAAAAGCGTTTACTTCAAGCGGCTTTTTGCCTTCATGCGCTGCTCGTGGTTCAAGATCTGCTTGCGGATGCGCAGACTTTGGGGAGTGACCTCCAGCAGCTCGTCCGGGGCCAGGAATTCCAGGCAGCCTTCCAGACTCAGCGGGCTGACCGGGATCAGACGCAGAGCATCGTCCGAACCGGAAGAACGGGTGTTGGTCAGATGCTTGGTCTTGCAGATGTTCACGTCCACGTCCTCGCCGGTGGGAGTGTAACCGATGACCATGCCCTCATAGACCTTCTCGCCGGGGCCGATCAGCAGAGTACCGCGCTGCTGGGCGTTGAACAGACCGTAGGTGACAGATTCGCCGGTCTCGAAGCTGACCAGAGAACCAGTCGAACGGTTGGCGATCATGCCGGCCCAGACATCGTAACCGTCAAAGATCTGGTTGATGATACCTTCGCCGTGGGTGTCGGTCAGGAACTGGTTGCGGTAGCCGAACAGTCCGCGGCTGGGCATGCGGAACTCCAGACGCACACGGGTGTCGCCCAAAGCTTCCATCTGCTGAAGAATGGCCTTGCGCTGGCCCAGACCAGTCATGACCGCACCCTGGTACTGGGTGGGTACGTCAACGACCACATGCTCCATAGGCTCATAGGTCTTGCCGTCGATCACCTTGGTCAGAACATGCGGGGGAGAGACCTGAAGCTCATAACCCTCGCGGCGCATGGTCTCGATCAGGATAGACAGATGCATCTCGCCGCGGCCCATGACACGGAAGGAATCGGTGGTGGCAGAATCCTCCACCTTTAGGGCAACGTCCTTCAACAGCTCTTTTTGCAGGCGATCGCGGATCTGGCGGCTGGTGACAAATTTACCCTCACGGCCGGCCAGAGGACTGTCATTGACCGAGAAGGTCATCTCAACCGTGGGATCGTTGATCTTCAGGAAGGGCAGCGGTTCCACGTTGGAGGGAGCACACAGGGTGTTGCCGATGGTCACTTCCGGCAGGCCGGAGAAGGCCACGATGTCGCCTGCGGTGATGTGATCGCAGGGAACGCGGCCATTGGCCTGGAAGTCATACAGCTTGGTCAGGCGGCCGCGCATCTTCAGGTCGGGATCGTGCCAGTCGCATACCAGGACTTCTTCACCTACGCTGGCCACGCCGTTCTGGATGCGGCCGATACCAATGCGGCCCACAAATTCGTTGTAGTCCACCGAAGATACCAGCATCTGGAAGGGCGCTTCCGGGTCTCCTTCCGGCGGCTGGATGGTGCTGAGCAGAGTGTCAAACAACGGGGCCAGATCGGTGCCGGGCACATCCGGATCCAGGCTGGCGGTACCTTCGCGGCCGCAGCAGAACAGGATAGGGCATTCCAGCTGCTCGTCCGAAGCGCCCAGATCCATCAGCAGATAAAGGACTTCGTCGATGACTTCCTTGATGCGTGCATCGGGACGGTCGATCTTGTTGATGGCGACCACCAGGCTCAGGTTCTGCTGCAAAGCCTTCTGCAACACAAAACGGGTCTGGGGCATGCATCCCTCGGCAGCATCCACCAGCAGCAGAACGCCGTTGACCATCTTCAACACGCGCTCCACCTCGCCGCCAAAGTCGGCGTGGCCGGGGGTATCAACGATGTTGATCTTCACGCCCTTGTAGCTGCAAGAGCAGTTCTTGGCCAGAATGGTGATGCCGCGCTCGCGCTCGATGGCACCGGAGTCCATGACGCGTTCGGCCACCACCTGGTTGTCACGGAACGCGCCGCTCTGATGCAGCATCGCGTCCACCAAAGTAGTCTTGCCGTGGTCAACGTGAGCGATGATGGCAACGTTGCGCAGGTCATTACGAACCATAAATATACTACCTCTCTATTTTGTCTCTCATGTTGGGAGTTTCATCATACAAATTTAGATTATAGCATGCAAGGGGTTCTTGTCAAGATTGTATAAAAATTTTTTCGGGCTTTCGGCGTTTTGCCCGATGCAAGGCGGCGGATTTTGCCCCCGGGCAAAGTAAAAATGTGGTATAATTGGGATATCAAAACACACCCCGCATGCGGCGGCGGGCGCTGGGAGGTACTTTTGGATGAAATTGACGTTTCTGGGCGCAAACCACGAGGTGACTGGCAGCTGCACGCTGCTGGAAGCGGCGGGCTGCCGCTATCTGATCGATTACGGCATGGAGCAGGGCAAGAATGTCTATGAAAACCAGCCTCTGCCCCTTGCGCCGGGGGAGATCGACGGTGTGCTGATCACGCATGCGCATATCGACCATACCGGGCTGCTTCCGCTTTTGGTGCGGCAGGGGTTCCGGGGCAAAATCTATGCTACCCGCCCCACTGTGGAGCTGTGCGGCATCATGCTGCGGGATTCCGGCCACATCCATGAATTTGAAGCCGAGTGGAAAAACCGCAAGGGCCAGCGCTCTGGCGCAGAGCCGGTGGAGCCGCTGTATACCGTGCAGGATGCCGAGGCAGCGCTCAAACAGTTTGTGGGTGTGGCCTACGGCGTACAGACCGAGCTGGCTCCGGGTCTGCGCGTGTGCTTTACCGATGCGGGCCACCTGCTGGGTTCGGCCAGCATCGAGCTTTGGGTGACTGAGGAGGAAAAGACTACCAAGCTGGTCTTTTCCGGAGATATCGGCAACCTGAACCAGCCCATCATCCGCGATCCGGACTACCTGAGCGACGCGGATTATGTGGTGATGGAATCCACCTACGGCGACCGCATCCACGGGCCAAGGCCGGATTATGTGGCGGAACTGACCCAAATTTTGCAGCGCACCTTTGATCGCGGCGGTAATGTGGTGATCCCCAGCTTTGCGGTGGGCCGCACGCAGGAGATGCTCTATTTTATCCGCGAGATCAAGGAAAAAGGTCTGGTCAAAGGGCACGGCAATTTTCCGGTGTACATCGACAGTCCGCTGGCGATCGAAGCGACCCGCATTTTCCTGGATACCGACCCTGTCTGTTTTGATGAGGAAACGCTGGCGCTGCTTGATAAAGGCATCAATCCCATCAGCTTTCCGGGCCTGCGGGTCAGCGTTACCAGCGAGGATTCGCGGGCCATCAATGCCGACCTGATACCCAAGGTGATCCTTTCGGCCAGCGGTATGTGCGAGGCGGGCCGCATCCGCCACCATCTCAAACACAATCTCTGGCGGCCGGAAAGCACCATCCTGTTCGTGGGTTATCAGGCGGTGGGCACTCTTGGCCGCACACTGGTGGATGGCACCGATATGGTCAAACTGTTCGGCGAGAGCATCGAGGTCAGGGCGGAGATCTGCCAGCTGACCGGCATGTCCGGCCACGCCGACCGCGATGGTCTGCTGCGCTGGGTGCATGCTTTTGCGCCGCAGCCCCGGCGGGTGTTTATCGTCCACGGTGAGGACGAGGTGGAAAACCGTTTTGCCGAAACGCTGGCCGAACAGGGCTTTGCAGCCTGCGCACCATATAACGGTGAACAATGGCTGATCAAGGCCGAAGGCGCAGTCTGCCTGCGCGAGGGCAGCCGGGTGCGGGTCGAGAGCAGGCATACCGAGGGCCAAAGCCGTGCAGCCGCGGTATTCCAGCGGCTGGTCAGCGCTGGCAAGCGCCTGATGCGCGTCATCGAGCGCAATCAGGGCGGCGCAAACAAGGATCTGGCCCGCTTTGCCGACCAGATCAACGCTCTGTGCGACAAGTGGGATCGTTGAGACATCCATACAAGCAGAACAGTTTCTCCATATAGCATAAAGATGGAGGCAGAATCGTATCCCGGAAAGGCAGTCTTGGAGAAAAGCTTTTCCGGGATATTTTGCAGGGTGCGCTCACCCCGGACGCACCCTGTTTTTGTTTTTTAGATATGACTGCGCTGCTTATTCTGATAATCTTCGCCCCATGTCCACATCGCATCCAGAATGGGTTTCAAGCTGTATCCCAATTCCGTTAACGTATATTCTACGCGCGGAGGCACTTCGGCATAGACCTTACGGGTCAGCAGACCGCTTTCCTCCATCTGCCGCAGCTGAGCAGTCAGGACTTTTTGCGTTACATGACCGATGGACTTTTTCAGCTCACCAAAGCGCTTGGTTCCCGGCATCAGGTCACGAAGGATCAACACCTTCCATTTGTCGCTGATGAGCGTCAATGTTGTTTCCACCGGGCAGGCCGGCATCTCCTTGAATATCCTGTTTTCCATAAAGACCTCCAATCGTATCCTTTTGGTAACTACAGCACAATGTTGTGCTTACTTTACGAAATTGCTCTATAGCGTTATTATAGGCTTACCGAAAGGAGAACGCAACCCCTTCTTTCTGATCCCAAATCGGAGGTACTTTCTCATGAACAAAGTCGTTGAATTTTTGAAGTCCAACCCTGTGCAGTATCTGGCTACGGTCGGCCGCGATGGTAAGGCAAAATGCCGTCCCTTCATGTTTGCCGGCGAACTGGACGGCAAGCTGTGGTTCTGCACCAACAACACCAAAGATGTCTATCAGGATATGCAGTCCAATCCGGAAATCGAGATCTCTGTTTCCAGCCCGGAATACGCGTGGATCCGTCTGCACGGCAAAGCTGTGTTTGAGAACAACATGACCGCAAAGGAAATGTGCATTGCAAACCCCATCGTAAAAAGCCAGTACGGTGAGGCCTCCAATCCGATTTTTGAGGTGTTCTATCTGGAAAATGCACATGGCGTGATCGCTGATTTTTCCGGCGATCCTCCCTATATTTTTTAAAATCGTGTACAGCGCCCCCGTAGGACTTTTCTGCGGGGGCTATTGCTGGTTCAAAAGTGAGTTGCAAAGTGGGTTTTATAAATCAAAAAGCACCTGAAAACGTAAGTTTTCAGGTGCTTTTTGTTGGTGGGCGCGGGTGGATTCGAACCACCGAAGCTGAAAGCAGCAGATTTACAGTCTGTCCCCATTGGCCACTCGGGAACACGCCCGGATTTTCCATGTCATCCGCTTAACCCGGACGACTTGCTTATTCTAGCATGGAAACGGGGATTTGTCAACTGCTTTTTTGAAAAAAGTTGAAATTTGAGCTTTTTAAACGGAACAGGCACAGCATCGCCGGCTTATAGTCAAATTTGTAAAGTGAGGGCATCAGACTTTGTGCTGCTCGTATTCTTCCAGGGCGGCCAAAGCTTCCGGAGCCATTGGGTAGAGGGCCAGCAGATTGAAAATAGTCATCAGGCCGATGCCCACATCGCCCAGATCCCATACCACGGTGTAAGCCTGTACGCCGCCCACCAGCAGCATGGCCAGCGCCAGCAGTTTGTAAGCGGTCTGGCACCACCAGCGATCGCCGAACAGATAGGCGACGTTGGAGCGGGCATAGAACAGCACGCCGATAAAAGTGGAAAAGCTGAACAATGCCAGCGTCACCGCAATGAATACTACGCCAAATTCACCCAGATGGTGCTGCATGGCGGCCTGCAGCAAGTCCATGCCCTGCAAACCATGGGTCACGCTTTGAGGGGCCAGCAGCATGACAAAGGCAGTACAGCTGCAAATGAGAATGGTGTCGATCAGAACGCCCAGTGCCTGTACCAGACCGATCTTGACCGGGTTGCTGCTTTCGGCGGCAGCGGCGGCACAGGGGGCAGAGCCGCTGCCCGCTTCGTTGGAGAACAAGCCGCGTTTGATGCCGTTCATCAGCACTGCGCCAAAACCGCCTGCCGCTGCCTGGCGCAGGCCGAATGCTTCGGAGAAGATGCGTCCCAGCACTGAGGGCAGGGACGAAAGATTGGTGAAAATGACGTATAATGTCATAATAAAGTAGCACACCGCCATTACAGGAACGATCACGTCCAGGCTTTTGACGCTGGCATTTTTTTGAAGCACGATGCAGGCCGAAAGCCCGGTCAGCAGCACGGTGGTGATCCACGGCGAGATATGGAACGCATTGTAAAAGGATTCGCTCACCGAGTTGCTGATGACCTGGCTGATGCCGCACCAGCACAGCAGGCCGGACAGCGCGAACAGTCCCGCAAAAACCGAACGCCGCAGCGGTTTGCCCTGCCGCCGCTCAGCCAGGGCGTGCAGATAATAGGCCGGGCCGCCCCGCCAGCCGCCATACAACGGGTCAGGCTGCTTGTACTTCTGGGCCAGGGTGGACTCCACAAAGGCGGTGGAGGCTCCTAGCAGCGCTGTGACCCACATCCAGAACACAGCGCCTGCGCCGCCCAGCGACACCGCGGCTACCACGCCCACCAGATTTCCCATTCCAACGCGGGTAGCAGTGGATACCACCAGCGTTTGAAACGAGGAAAGGCTGCCGTCGCTGCCATTTTTCTCGCAGACGGCGCGCAGCATGTCCTTGAACAGACGCACCGGCAAAAGATGGGTGCGCAATGTAAAATATACACCTGCTGTCAAAAGCAGGATGGCCATAAGGGAGAGTCCGATCCCGCCGCCCAGCGGCAGGACGATCAAATCGCCCCAAAGCAGGCGGTTGGCGGTTTCGATCCAGGTTGTAAGCAAAACAAAATTCCTCCTATCCGTACACTTTGCTTTAATATAGTATAGTATAAAAGAGCGATTTTGTAAATTTGAAAAGTGCCGCAGGGCAGCAAAGATAGCTTGTGTTGACTGATTGACAAAAAAGATGAATTGCTTTCATTTGACAAATCAAATGGGGTATCTTATACTGGAAGCCGCATCAGCGCAGCGGCGCGGCAGACACGCCACAGCCGGGAAGGGTGCCCGGCAGCGCAAGGAAATATAGAAGGATGGGAAGTACGTTAGAATGTTGACTCTGGATAAGATCTATCATGCTGCTTTTGTGCTCAAGGATGTGGCCCGCCGCACCGACTTGATCGAGGCCCCGCGCCTGTCGAGCGACTGCCAGCTTTATCTCAAAACCGAAAATCTTCAAGTGACCGGCAGCTTCAAAGTGCGCGGCGCATACTATAAGATCAGCCAGCTTTCGGAAGAAGAACGCGCCAAGGGCGTGATCGCATGTTCGGCGGGCAACCATGCGCAGGGCGTAGCGCTGGCCGCCACCCGCCGCGGCATCAAAAGCATCGTCTGCATGCCGGACGGCGCGCCGATCATGAAAGTGGAAAGCACCAAGCACCTGGGCGCAGAGGTATGCCTTGTGCCCGGCACCTATGATGATGCTCACGATAAGGCTGTGGAGCTTCAGGCCGAAACGGGCATGACCTTTATCCATCCGTATGATGATGAGCAGGTCATTGCGGGCCAGGGCACCATCGGCCTGGAAATTCTGGATCAGCTGCCGGATCTGGACGCGGTGATCGTTCCGGTAGGCGGTGGTGGTCTGATCTCTGGTGTGGCCTTTGCCATCAAGAGCCTGCGCCCGGATGTAAAGGTCTACGGCGTACAGGCCGAAGGTGCGCCCAGCATGTACCGTTCCCTGCATGAGCATAAGTATCAGACCCTTGCCACGGCTTCCACTTTTGCGGACGGCATCCAGGTCAAAACTCCCGGTGAGCTGACCTATCAGCTGTGTGAGCAGTATGTGGATGATATCGTTACGGTAAGCGAGGACGAAACTGCTGCGGCGATCCTTTCGCTGATGGAAAATCAGAAGCTGGTAGCCGAAGGCGCAGGTGCGGTTCCGGTGGCAGCGGCGCTGTTCCATAAGCTGCCCATCGAAGGGAAAAAGGTGGTCTGCCTGATCTCTGGCGGCAATATTGATGTAAATATCCTCAACCGTGTCATCACCCGCGGCCTGATTATGGGTGGTCGCAAGGCAAACCTGACCATTGCGCTGGAGGATAAGCCCGGCCAGCTGACCCATGTATCCGAAATCGTTTCCCGCTGCGGCGGCAATGTGGTCTCGGTGCAGTATGACGGCTCCGACCCCAATATGCCCATTTCCAGCTGCTTCCTCAAGCTTGGCCTGGAAACGCGCGACGCTGCCCAGATCGAACAGATCCGTACCGAGCTGACCCGTGCGGGCTTCCAGCTGGTAGCCGAGCGCGTATAAGCATCTGCTGCGCAGACACTGGATAAAAAGCTGTTTCCAAAATGATAAGGAGAGATAAGCTATGAAAGTTGTTTCCACTTCCAATGCACCGGCTGCCATCGGCCCCTACAGCCAGGCGCTTGACCTGGGCAATATGGTCTTTGTTTCGGGCCAGATCCCGGTAGATCCGGCCACCGGTAAGATGGCCGATACTGTGGAGGAGCAGGCCGCGCAGAGTCTGGCAAACCTCAAGGCGATTCTGGCCGAGGCGGGCCTGACCATGGCCAATGTTGTAAAAACGGTCATTTTCCTGGCAGATATCAACGATTTTGCTGCGGTAAATGCGGTGTACGCCAAAGCCTTCTCCGAGCCGTTCCCGGCCCGCAGCTGTGTGCAGGTGGCGGCGATCCCCAAAGGCGCAAAGCTGGAGATCGAGTGCATCGCCGTGCGGGAGTAACCTTATATAAAAGGACAAAAGGAGCTGTCATGTCTGTGACAGCTCCTTTTTGCTGCGTTTTGGGGGTGATGGGTGCTAAGGGGCGGTTTAAGCATCCTTATAGAGCGCGGACGGGATGGGTTAGGCTTATGCCCTGTTATTCAATCGATAGCCGGTGGATTGTTCTCTTTTGTCTCGCCAAAAGAGAACCAGAAAAGCGACCCGCGTTGAGATGCTCGGCGGTGGCGAAGCCAGAAAAGCCCCAGTGGGGCTTTTCAGCCGACAGTCCGGTTTGCGCAGCAAATGCCGCGTGTTCAGCGCGGCAAGGACAGGGGGCACGACCAGGGTGCTGCCCTGGACTCTGTGCATCCCGATAGATCGCGGACGGGATGGGTCAGGCTTATGCCCTGTTATTCAATCGATAGCCGATGGAATGTTCTCTTTTGTCTCGCCAAAAGAGAACCAGAAAAGCGACCCGCGTTTC
>JBJERU010000059.1:0-38951 GCA_051882415.1 Faecalibacterium sp.
GCTTCATTCTGCTTTTTTCGCATTTTTCTTGTCCATTTTTTCGGGAAGGGCTCAGGCAGTCGCATCAGGACGCTGGGCATAGATCATCAGCTGGTCGGCAAAGCTATATTTGTACAGCCGGGATGCCGTAGTCAAATAATCCGTCCAGTGTTCCCAATACCGGGTCAGCCCGTTCGCCGTGCGCTGGGCAAGGGCAAGATATTCTTCGGTTTTATTTGGCACTGCGTTCCTCCTTTCAGGTTTTAGGGTAAATAAAAAAGCGAGCAACCAAATAGGTCACTCGCTATGGATTCCATGTAAAGTTGTTTTAGTGTTTTGCGGCAATCTTTTCGGCCAGTTCCAGCAGAGTGTCGAATGTCTGCTGTTCTTCGGGCTTTTCAATCAGCTTCGCCAGAAGCACACGGAAAATATCGGTGCTGTCATGCCCGGTCGCTGCGGCAATCTGGTCGATGAGGTCATGCAACTTTTTGACAGCGGCATCGGAGGGCTTGGATTTTGCAAGAAGATCGGTCAGATAGCTGATAAACGGGTAGGTAGAATCATCGGTGATGATCTCGTTAGTCTCGTTCACAATCTTCTGGTTATCTTCAAGGGACATCTCACCCTTTTCATCCCAAAGGTCACGGGAAGATGTACGACCCTTCAAGAAGGTAGCAAAAAGCAGTCGGTCGATGGGGGAGCGGCGTTCGTTGTCCATTGGCTTTCCTCGCTTTCTGTTTTGAGTCTGAAACGATAAAGTAGCCTTAGTATAGCATGAATTCAACTGTGCTATCAAGACCACACTTTTAAGGGTTTTGAAGATTCGGCGTTCACACTGAACAAAATTGGTGGACGGTGGGGTTGTAGTTACACACAAGAAATCCGGGGCAAATCATATCGTAATATCACGATTCTTTTGGAGCATGACACGCCATCCGTTATTTGTATAACCTTTGTTGCCATTCTCGTTGCTTTTTTTGTTGCTCTTATTTAGATAGGTGATACGAGCCAACCCGTTAGGTGAATTTGAAATCTCAATGTCTGGGCAGCATTTCTCAAGAACCTTGTTAAGCTCCTTGTCTAGTGTGATAAGCGGCTCTTCGTTTTCGATTGCTGTAGAAAGTATTAGCAAATCCATGATTGAATTTCTATAATTGGATTTTACATTATAGTTGTCCTTAATCATCTCATAAATGCGGTGCATAGTGTTGACGCTTTCTTGAGATAATGGAACTACGACGATGTCATTGTTTATCAAGAACTCTACTTTCCTTCTAAATTGTTTATAGGAAAATTTATCCAAGCTACTCTTCGCAAAAAACAATAAAGTGGAAAGGTCTTTTTTATTTATAAGCCTGCTTATAGCCTCATTTGAAAAGATTATGATACTGTCAAAATCACCATTAAAATCTATTATCATTCTATCTGTGCAACCTATTCCTAATTCTCGACCTTTTGTTCTATGCGGCACTTGTACAGGAAGTGGGCTGTGATTTTTAGCTAATACGAATGGGTACATTCGTGCCCGATTTTCAGATTTCACCATAAGTCCAAGAAATTCCAGAGCTACAATTGATGAAATTTTACGGCCATGAATATCGCCATCAAACAAATTTTTACGGCCATTAAATTTGTATGAGATGATTTGAGTATCAATAAATTCCATCAACAGCTCTCCTTAGCAATCTAGTGGTAGCCATTTGATTATAGCACATTGTTCTATAGCAGGAAAGAGCTTATGTACGCCGCCCGCAGGCGGCAAAAATCAGTCAAGGGGAAATTCAACTTCGGCAAATTGGGCATCGGTCATCAGTTTCAGCTTCTCAACCACGCCCTCGGACAGTTCGCGCAGGGCAATCTCATCGGGCATCAGGTAGCACTGCATGAGCCGCAGCTCCTGCATCAGCCCCAGCCGACTTCCCGTGTTGTAGAGCATCATCAGCATCAATTCCTCGCCGTTAAAGTTCATGGGCATCCCTCACTTTCTTACATCCAAAAGGGTTGCATTCCGGGGCATCACATTTTTCTCTTGCGCCCGCCAGTTCTGCCAGCTTTTCCAGCGTTGAGGGGCGATTGGACAGTCCAAGTTCTTCGGCTTCGGCAACCTTGTCCATGATGAGGTCATAGTCCTTCAGCATACGCCGACCTTTTTCCATGTGGTGTGCGGTCAAGATTTCCTCGCGCACTTCCTGAATCGTCAGTTCTGGGGCATCGATCTGTCCTCCGTCCATCACGGAAAAATCGCTGTGATAAATGGTATAATCCCAGCCATCCTCACAACTCTGGATGGCAATATAGCCCTTGCCGCCCAGTTCCCATGCGCCTTGCTCGTCCTGCGTCTGAATCTCAGGATAGGCGGTCGAACCGCTGCGCTCCATCATCTCGCCAAACTGGGCGATATGATAGACGTTTCCGTACTCTCCCAAATCAAAATGATAATCGTCCAGATGTTCCACACGCGCCGTGTAGCTGCTGCCATCGGAGCGGTCAACCTGAACCACCCCATGGTTGGGAATACGGTAGAGATCATCATAGTGAGAATTGATGATTCGGACATCATCTCTTGGAATTGCGGGGTCATCCCAGATGCGCCGCCTACGGACACCAGACTGCGGAATGGTATCAAGGTGCTGCAAGCTGACCTCCTGAATCGCCTTGCGGTCATCGCTGGAAAGCTCAAACAGATACCAGTTCCGGGCGGCAGGAATCGCATTTCTTCCGTCAGGAGGAAGATTCTGTTTGGAAATCTGCCCGAACTCCTGCGGCTCACCAGTGGCGCAGTCGTAGGTGGCAAAACCGACACCGGCACCGTTTTCCCGCAAATGCAAAAACCTGTCCCCATTGATGAGATAGAGGGCTTCCGTTTTCTGCTCCATCAGCGGCCACCCTTAAATTCCAGAGAAAACTTGCTGCGACCATCCGCTTCCGTAGTCATCAGCACCGTGGCGTTGTAGGTCTTGCCCTTGGCACTGCGGCAGTTTTTGAGCCGGACGCGGCCATCCCGCAGCAGCTTATCCGCAACATGGGAATCCAGCCGCTTTCCCAGACGCTTGAAGAATGCGTTATCCTTCCACAGCACGAAGCGGCAGGGTTTGCTGTCGCAGAACCAGCCCTTTTCCCGCTCAATCACGTTTGCACCACAGTTCGGGCAGACACCAATCACTTTATTTTTCATAAGCGTATTCGCTCCTTTCACGGCCTCGGTGGTATTCACCAGCGAGGAGATCATATCTTTGATTTCGACCATAAATTCTTCCGGCTCCATCTCGCCACGCTCAATGCGCAGCAGTTTCGTTTCCCAGTCGGCGGTCATTTCCGGGGACTGGATTGCTTCGGGCATTACCGTAATCAGTGCTTTGCCCTTGTCGGTGGGTAGCAGAATCTTGGTCTTTTTCTCGCCCTTGCGTTCCAGAAAACCTTTCTGTACCAGCTTTTCAATGGTTGCGGCTCTGGTTGCCGGTGTGCCGATGCCCTGACGCTCTACGCCCTCCGGCATACTGTCTGCACTGGCGGTTTCCATCGAGTGCAGCAGGGTGTCCTCGGTGAAATGCTTTGGCGGTGTGGTCTGTCCTTCCTTCAATCCTGCATTGAGGATGGCACACTCGCTTTCTTCTACATCTGGCAGGGTGGTAAGCTCCTGCTTTCGGTTCAGAATATCCGCCAGCACTTTACGCTCCACGGCTTTCCAGCCTTCTTCCAGAATCTCTTTGCCCTTGGCGGTAAATTCCTCACCAGCGCATTCGGTGGTAAGCATCGTTTCCAGATAGCGATAAGGTTTGCTGACCGCCATCAGCGTCCGGGCAATGATGAGCTTCAGAATATTCCGTTCACCTGTGGGCAGGGCATCCAAATCGGTTTGCAGCATACTTCGGGTCGGCAGGATAGCGTGGTGGTCTGTGACCTTATCCCGGTTGACGGTGCGCCGTGTCCGGGGAACAGCGGAATCCGCTGTATCAGCGGCAATGCCGAGAAATTCTTCCAGTTCATCTGCAAGTTCTGCCAGCATTTCCTCATCGTCATCGGTGATATAGCAGCTATCAGTGCGCGGATAAGTGGTAAGTTTCTTCTCATAAAGACTCTGCACATAGTTCAAGGTCTGCTGTGCGCTGTATCCAAGCAGGCGGTTTGCGTCACGCTGGAGCGTTGTCAGGTCATAGAGCAGTGGCGGATTTTCGGACTTTTCCTTGCGGGTCACTTTCTGAATCGTGGAAATCATCTCCTTTCGGCACTCCGCAAGCAGATTTTCAGCTGCGTCCTTTTCAGAAATGCGGCGGCTGGATGCCGTACATCCGCTGGTCAGTTCCAGTTCTACGGTGTAGAACTTCTGCGGCACAAAGGCGGCGATTGCAGCTTCCCGAACCACTGTCATAGCTAGCACCGGGGTCATAACGCGCCCAACTGCAAGCGGCTGACCGTACAGACACGAAAAAAGCCGGGAACAGTTAATGCCGACCATCCAGTCGGCACGTTCCCGGCAGAGCGCAGCCTGATACAAGGCATCGTATTCAGTTGACGGTTTCAGATTTGCAAAGCCCTCCCGGATTGCGGAATCTTCCATACTGGAAAGCCAAAGCCGGGAGAATGGCTTTTTGCACCCGGCTTGCTGGTAGACAAGCCGAAAAATCAGTTCTCCCTCGCGTCCTGCGTCCGTTGCGCAAACAATGCTATCCACATCCGGGCAATTCATCAGGTCTTTCAGGATGCTAAACTGCTTTTTTGTGCTGGTGGACACGAGGTACTGCCACTGTTGCGGCAGGATAGGCAAGTCAGCAATGTTCCATTTGACATACTGCTCACCGTAGGCATTCGGCGGCGCAAGCTCCACCAGATGTCCGACACACCAACTGACCAAATAGCCGTTGCCCTCCAGATAACCGTCTTTGCGGCTGGTTGCACCAAGGACTTTTGCATAGGACATAGCGACAGATGGCTTTTCTGCCACGACTAATTTTGCGATAAAAATCCCTCCAATCTGTTTCTGATTGCAATATGTATGGCGGCAAAGGCCGCCTTAAAATCAGATGGGTTCGGTGTCCTGCTCGTCCGGGGCTTCGTCCTCGTCCGGCACATCGGTCGGAATCTCAAAATCGCCCTTGTCCTCGGTGTAATCTGCATCGGGGTCAAGGGCTTCTTTTTCTGCCTTTTTCTTCTGCATCTGCTGGCGATAGAAATAGAAACCGCCGCCCGCAGCCAGTGCGATCAGGGCAACCACGCCCAGAAATGCGCCTGCATACTTGGTGACTTTGTTCTCCTTGGGCGGTTCAGCGGTTGCTGCTTCCTCTGCGGCTTTCTTGGCTTCTTCCTCGGCTTTCAGCCTGTCCAGTTCAGCCTGTGCCGCTGCTTCTTTTTCGGCAGTGTAGGCATCCGCAGCTTCTTCCTCCATCAGAGTCAGAAGGTCGGCTTCGTCCACCAGATTCATAAAATGGACAGTGTTTTGCCCCTTGGCATTGCGGTCGATTACCAGATAAAATGTTGCACCCGACTTCGATACCAGCGTGATGAACTGCTGCCCAGAGCCATCCGAATAATTGGTGTGGTAATCGTCCACCAGCGTCAGATTGCCCTCCGGGGTCAGTGCGCCGGTGGTTTCATCCGTGATGGTAACAACATCTTCCTCCGCGACTTCTTCCAGAATAGGCTGTTCTACCGGCGCGGTATCGTCACCATAAGCGAATGCCGGAGCCGCCATGCCAATGCACAGTACAGCCGACAGCAGCAGTGCGCCAAATTTCTTAATCATCATTTTCCACATCCTCCTTATCAAACTCTGCACCGACTGCGGCCAGCGCAGCCGGGGTCGGGGGCATAGTTGCCGCCTGCCGCAGCAGAATTGCAAGCTGTTCCGGGGTCACGTTGGCGGTGCGCACCATGTCGGCAACTTCTGCCGCCGATTCCTCCTGAATGCGCCGTTCCAGAATCGCAATGCGGTTGTTCAGCTTGATGCGGCGTTCCTGCTCCTTTTTGAGCATCGCCTTGAGTTTTTCCAGTCTTTCACCCATAAGAAACCCTCCATTTCATTTTGAAAGCCGCCCAAAACCTGCGAGATACTTCTCCCAGTAGGACGAGTGTATATCAGCGTATTTGATCGGGTCGCCAGCAGACAACATTTTGCCATTTCCAAGGTAGATTCCGGTATGGCTCATGCCGGGGGTGTCATACGTTCCTTTGAAGAAAACCAGATCACCGGGCTTTGCTTCGGCTTCGGAAATCTTTTGGCACTTGTTCCATAAGCCGTTGGCAGTTGTCCGCCCCACATCATAACCAGCCTGATTGTAGACCCAGCAGACGTAGCCAGAGCAGTCAAACCCGGTTTCGGGAGAACTGCCGCCCCAGACGTAGGGCGTACCGACATATTTCTTTGCTTCCTCATAAATGGCTGCAAACTCATTGTCGGTCAGGGCTTCGGCAGGCACGGTATAGTCGATGCCGGATTCCCCGGAGCCATCCGAGCCACCGGGCGGTAAGCCGCCGTTGAACAGGTACGGTCTGCCGCCCAGCGTTTCCTGAAAAATCTTGTACCGCTTCCACTGATCTTCATCCAGTTCTTCCCGAATCACCGTTTCCAGTCCTCGGTTTTCCAGCTTAGTGTGAAAAATCTTGTACTCATACGGCACTTGGGTAGGGACAGGGATACCTGCCGGACTGATAACCCAGACCGTCTTGTACCGAATCTGCACCTCGACCCATGTTGTCAGCTTGTATTGCTTCTTGAAAATCTCCTGCAACTTTGCCTGCACTTCCGATCGGGTATAATCGTCATAGAGCGTAGTTAAAAAAGAGGTGAGCTGCCACGGGTCATGCTCGATAGGGTCAAGGTGGTACTGATACTCGTTGTAGCCGGGATGGTCGATGGGAGTGCGCTTGATTTTCTTGTCCAGCTCCTTCTCCAGTTTTTTATAATCCGCTTCTGCACCCTTAATATCTCTGTCCTCGGCGGTGTAGATGGTCTGCCCGGACACCTGTGTTGTGCCGCTGAACAGGATACCGCAGGAGGAAAAGCCGGACATGACCAGCAGGATGAGCAAAAGAAAAACGCCCACGATCACCAGAACGTGCGCGTTGCTCTTTGCGGCAGTTGCCAGACCGTTGATGGCGGTGCTGACTGCACTTTTTCCTTTGTCGATCACCTGCTCTACGCCAGTCCGTGTTGCAGATGAGCCGCCGGATGCAGCCTTTTTGCCGCCTGCGGTCTGCGCCACCGTGCTGCCCGACCGGGCAGCGGCGTAATAACCTTTACGAATATCCTGTTTCTGCCGCCACCGGGAAAGCCAGTTGGAGCCGCCCTCACTGGTTTCACCGTGAAAAACGCTGGAATCTCCTGCATTTTGTGCTTTATCTGGCTGGCGGGTGGAAGATTTTGTGGTGCGTTTTTTTTCTTCGCTTGCATCTTGGCTTTCTTTTTCAGCTTCCGGGAGTAGCGATTCTTGGAAAAATCCTGAACATTCCCGGCGGCTTTTTCGCCCTCGCTCAATGCCTGCACACCGACATTATCTTCCTCGTACTGGTCGATTTCCCGGTGCGCCGCAGAACGGGCAAGGGCGGCGGCGTACATCTCGCGTTTCTGCTCCTTGCTCAGTCGGCGCAGATCATCCGGGGTCAGTTCGGCTTTGCCAAAGCGGAGGTGCTGTGCCTTTTCCTTGGCTTTGTCCGTGTCCAGCTTCAGCTTTTTCTTTTTGGGCTGTGTCTGCTCGACCTTTGCTTTCTCCGGGGGTGAGCGGGTCTTTTTTGCAGACGTTTCCTCTTTGAAGTTCAGCTTCGGATTGCTCATTTCTGCGCACCCTCCGAAACCTCACCCAGCTTGGTTGTCATAATGCGGTACAGTTCCAGATCGGTCGGGAAACGGTCAACGAAAGGCAAGATGACATTGCCGAAGAAAAGCAACCCTTCGCCCTCGCCGGAGTGGGTCACATAGGAAAGCTGGTGCGGCGAAATGTTGAGCTGCTTTGCAAGGATTTGTCTATCACCAGCCGCCTGATTCAGCATGATAATCATGTCGGAATTTTCAAAAATATTCTCGACCTCACGCGAAGAAAGCAGGTCTTTGACGTTCTGCGTTAATCCTGTCGGGATGCCGCCCCACTTGCGGAAACGCTTCCAAATCTCCACAGAGTATGCCGCAGTCTGTTCCTCTTTCAGAAGCAAATGGAACTCGTCTGCATAGTACCGGGTGGATTTTCCTGCGGTGCGGTTGGCGGTCACTCTGCCCCAGACCTGATCCTGAATGACAAGCATACCGAGCTTTTTCATCTGCTTTCCCAGCTCCTTAATGTCGTAGCAGACGATGCGATTGGCAACATTCACGTTCGTGCGATGATTGAACAGGTTCAGACTGCCCTTGACGTAGATTTCCAAAGCTGTGGCAACATGATGAGCTTCTTTTTCCTCCTGCTGGAGCAGGGCATTGTACAAGTCCTCCAACAGCGGCATATTCTCCGGGCAGGGGTCGGCAAAATATTTGCGGTAGATGAGATGCACACAGCGGTCAATGACCGTCTTTTCCACCGGCATCAGACCATCTTTGCCGCCCACCACCAGTTCGCACAAGGAAAGAATAAAATCCGCTTTCAGAGCCAGCGGATTATCTTCCTCGGAGTAGTTGGCATTGATGTCCATAGGGTTCACATACTGATCGCTGTTGGGCGAAATTTTGATGACCTGACCTTTCAGCCGCTTCACCAGCGGAGAATACTCTCCCTCCGGGTCATTGATGATAATATCATCATCTGTCACCAGAAAGGCATTGGCAATCTCACGCTTTGCCGAGAAACTTTTGCCACTGCCCGGAGTACCCAAAATCAGCCCGTTGGGATTTTTCAGCTTCTTTCTGTCCACCATAATCAAATTGTTGGACAAGGCGTTCAAGCCGTAGTACAGCGATTCCTTGCCGGACTGATAAAGTTCCTGCGTGGTAAAAGGAATGAAAATCGCCGTGCTGCTGGTGGTAAGACCACGCTGAATCTCGATCTGGTTGTCTGCCAGCGGCAGAGAGGACATCAAGCCCTGCTCCTGCTGGTAGTCCAGCCGACAGAGATTGCAGTTGTGCTTCTGGGCGATGCTGGATGCCTGAAAAACATTGTTTTCCAGTTCCTGCTCCGTGCGCCCGGTGTTCAGAACAAGGAACGTCACCAAAAACATTCGTTCATTCTGGCTCTGAAGTTCCTTCAAAAGAGCCTTTGCATCCCGCCCGTAAGTTGCCAAATCGGACGGGATGATGTCAATATCATAACCGGCGCGGATGGCTTTTTTCTGTTCCTCAATCTTACTTTTGTCCAGTTCCGTGATGGTGCGTTTGACCGTCTTGATGGCGCGGTTCTGGTCTACGGACTGGATGTGCATAGTAACAATCTGGCTGGAATCCATATCCAGAAAGTCCTTCAAAAGCTGATCGCTGAGGTCAGATGCCGTGATGCTCAGAAAGCTGGCGGCGCAGTAAATACCACCCATTTGGAACGTGCGCGAATTTTTGAAGGCAAATGCTGTGGGCGCAATGGCATCTTTCACCGAAAGCCCGCTTTTCACAAGGTCGTTCCAGTCAAAACGGAATTTGGAAGAACCGTCCATGTTGAACATATCGTGCATCAGCTTGAGCCGCTCGGCACCGTTCAGCGGACGCGCCAGCACACCCAGCCGGTGAAAGTTGTTGAGCAGGTCATTCTGGATATGGTCGAGGCGAGTCTTGACCTGCCGCATACTCTCGCCCTCCACGCCAAAGGTGATAAATTTGGTCTTTGTCAGACCATTATTGCCCTTGGCAAGCTGCTGACGCAGCATTTGCGAATACTCGGCACGAACATCATCAAAACCGTCCTTCTGGAACGGGATGCGAATGCTCTTTTCAAACTCGGTGCTGTCCGTTGCCATGTTGACAAAAGACAACTCGAACTTGATGGAGCTGTCAAAAAAGTTGAGGAATGAACACCATTCCTCAAAAATTGCAGTCTTATCTTCCTGCTGCGCCAACTGATAATTGATGTCCTGATAGGCAATCGTCCGGGTGTAATAATTCGTCTTGACCCGGCAGGTGCCGTCCTCAAACATCCGCTGCATCGGGATGGACTGCTGAGCGGTTTTGGGAACATCTGCCTTGGGCGGCTTCTTTTTGCCGCTGTCCTTATTCTTTTTCCAGAACGGAATCATGGGCGGTTCCTCCTCTCATCAGAATTGCATAGTAGTTGTTGGTCTTGTACGGTCGAATCTTCGGACGCAGAAACCGCGCCTGAAGATACTGCGACAGCAGCTTTTCCATCGGCTGACCGTTTTTCTCGTACATCCCAAGGAAAAAGGCGGGCAGCATGACCGCCATCATGCCGAGAGTAGCCGCCGTGTTGCCGCCGCTTTCCCGGAGTAAAAAGAAAAGCGGCACTCCGATCAGTGCCGCCGAACCGAAGCAAAGCAGCTGCCGCTTCGTCAGGTTGAATGCGATTTTGGACTTAACTTTCGTCAAGTCGCGTGGGACTGAGATATACGCCGCCAAGAAAACACCTCCTTAGTGTGCGCCGAGGACAGATTTTGTCACAGAGCTGGTTTTGAACAGGCTGAAACAGAGCAGGACGGTGTAGCCGACAATGCTCCAAATCGAACCGATGGCATCGCCGGAAATGGCAATGCTCTGAATCAGCACAGCATAGATTGCCACGCAGATGAGGATAAGAAAGCCCTGAAAACCCAGCGCAAACAGACATTTCAGGTAGTTTTGCCCGACATGGCTCTGTTCGTGATTGCCCCATGTTGCCATGGGAATGGGTGCAAGGCTTACCATGCAGTAGATCTCGATCATGCGTCCATAGACAATCACAAAAATGACGATACTGAGAATTCTCATGGTAATACCGATGAAGAACGATTGCAGGAACAAGCCGAATAATGGGCCAACCTCCATGCTCATCAGACTGGCTTCCAGCATGGAAAGTCCTATATCGTTCACTCTAGTATTGCCAGCGATGATGCCGCTGGAATCCGCCACGACTTTCTGGGTGAGGTCGAATACCGCCATCACAATATCAAACGTGTTGCTGATGAACCAGACGGAAATCGCCGTCTTGAAAACCCAGCGCATGATGAGCGCAGGTTCAAACTGTGCCATATTGTTGTGCTGGGTAATCATCTCAATCAGTTCGTAACAGGCGATAAAGGTCAGGATGATTCCGGCAATCGGCAGCACCATATTCCGGGAGAGGGATTCGATCATCGCAAAAACGCGAGGTTCAAAGGCAGATGGTCGTGTGCCGACCTGCTGTGCAATGTCACCGACCTGTTCGTTGACCGCATCGAACAGCCCGGACAGGTTGGACATAATGCCAGCAGTCAAAAGCGATTTAAGCCAATCGCCTATGGCTTTGAGAACGGTTTCCACTCCGTCACCGCCTTAGCTGAAATGGTTGATGAGGTTTTTGAGAAGATTCAGGACAAAAATAAGATGGGTCAGAAATTCCATAGATGCACTTCCTTTCGACAAGAGATTGATATTCGGCGCAGTGTGCTTCCTTATTATAATAGTACCGCGATCTGCGGCGAGAGATGAAGCCATTGCGTATGTAAGGGCGGCAAACGCCGCCCGCAGGGTTTAGCCGAACAGACCAGAGAGCAGAGGAATCAGGGTGATGCCGACCAACGCGACACCGCCGCCGGCCATGAGCTGTTTCATGCCCTGCGACTTACTGCCGGGGTTATCGTTGCCATAACCTTCCAGAAGGTTGATAGCACCCCAAACGCCAAGGCCGGCACCCAGAGCAACAACGAGGGTCTGAAGGACTTCGATTGCAGAGTTAAAAAATTCCATAGTCGTTTCTCCTTTATCATTCAAAACTTGTAGACCGTCCGTACACATCTGAAATCATATTTTTGCGCCGCAAACTGCGGCAGAGTGGATTTTCTGGTGTACCTCTCTGGTCAAAAATAAAAACCGCCTGTCCGATCAGATAGGCGGGAGCGAATCAGCATCCAGCACGAGGAACTCATCTCCGGGCTGGATTTTTTCTTTGCGGTTCAGATATTTTTCAATATCGAACGTGTTTTTGGGGTCATAGTCGGAAGTCAGCTTATAGTTGGGATGCTGGGTCAGGTCGTACTTGTCGGATAGGAACGGACGCACACCGCGCAGCTGCAAAATGCACTTGCCGCCATCCAGCACTGCCAGCTCGTCACGGCTCATCAGCTCGTGACCGAGTTTCTGGAACGATGTGCCGTAGGACGGCGAATTGCCGCGCGTGTCCGAAGTGTTGAAGCTGTCGATGGTTTCCTTGCCCAGCGTTTCGGACAGTTCTTTCAGTGTGGTGGGTTCAGAGCCGCCGAGAAAAATCTGGCTGTCCATGTTGCCCACGATCGTATCTGCGTTGTCTTTGTAGATGGCTTTTAGCTGGCTGCGGGCTTGCAGAACCAGACACGCCGAAATCTCACGGCTGCGGATGGTGGCTACCAGCTTTTCCAGATTGGGAATCTGCCCGATATTGGCACATTCGTCAATCAGGCATCGGACATGAACTGGCAGTTTGCCGCCATACTTATCGTCTGCCTTGTCGCATAAGAGGTTGAAAAGCTGGGTGTAGACCATGCTAATCAGGAAGTTAAAAGTGGAATCTGTATCCGACATGATGAGGAACAATGCGGTTTTGCGGTCGCCCAACATATCCAGTTCCAGCTCATCGTACATGGTGAGGTCGCGCAATTCCTGAATGTCAAAGGGCGCGAGCCGTGCGCCGCAGGAAATCAGGATGGATTTTGCGGTCTTGCCGGCAGCTAATTTGTAGAGCTTGTACTGCCGCCCCGCAAAAGAATTGGGCTTCTTTCGCCCCAAATCCTCAAAGAGCAAATCAACCGGATTCTGGAAATCCTCATCGTCCTCCGACACCTGCATGGTGTTCAACATTTCCAGCAGGGTGGCAAAGTTCTGCTCCTCCACCGGGGCTTCATAGTGGAGATACGCAATCAGTGCAGTCAGCAAAAGACGTTCGGATTTTTCCCAGAAAGGATCGCCACCTGAACCATCACCCTTTGTGTTGGTCATAAGGGTCGTGACAAGTTTCAGAATGTCCTTTTCGCTGTGGACGTAGGCAAAGGGGTTGTAGTGCATCGACTTAGAAAAGTTAATGGTATTCAGGATTTTCAGCTTGTAGCCGTTTTTCAAAAGGGCATTGCCGCACTCGACTACGATACTGCCCTTCGGGTCAGTGACCACATAGGAACTGTGCATTTGCAGGAGATTCGGCTTCAGCCAAAACCGTGTTTTACCACTGCCGGAGCCGCCAACGACCAAAACATTCTTGTTTCTGGCATTTTGGGGGTCAGGTGGACGATTGCTCATCATCAGCCGTTCTGTCTTTGTCAGAATGATATTGTCCTCGAACTTCGGAGCCTGAAAAGGCTCAATGTCCTTGGCGTTGCCCCACCGGGCAGAGCCGTACTCCATGCCGTGCCGGTATTTCTTGGCGTTTTTGCTTCGCAAATATACGGCAAGCCGTAGTCCTGCGCCGCAGGAAATGCCAATAAGCAAATCCAGTGGGTGCAGACTGGGCAGCGGATTCGCAAATGCAGACGGGAGTGTTCCCATCATGGACATGATTCGTTCGCCCAGTTCTTTTCTCTCGGCAAGCCGCCATGCTTCACCAAAGTTCGTTGCCACCAGCCCCAGCAGGATATAGGGCAGATACAGAGCCAGCAGTTTTGTCAGCTTTTTTGTGTTCACAGCCCACGCTCCTGTTCCTTGTGCCGGACTTTGCCGGGAAGTTCTGCCGCAGCCTGTACCAGTTCATGCAGTTTGGCAAGAACGGAAGGACGCTTCGATTTACTCAGGAGAGAAGCCGAATACTCTTTGAAAGCCGATTGGAATGCTTCGGCATCCGGGGCTTTGAAAAAGACCAGATACTTGGGCGGCACTTCGGAGCTGTCCTTTCGGATGGCGTAGTCGATGCCGTACTTTTTGGCATACCGTTCAAAGCCCTTGATACCAGTTTTGCTGATTTCCACGCTGGACACGCCGCGATTCTGCCGCAGGAGTGTACGGACACTCTGCTTGCCTTGGGACGCCTTGGACTGATACAGCCGTATCGCTGCTTTTACGGCATTGAGGACTGTCCGGGCAGACAACTTCGTGGTCGAAATCATAATGTTGAATGATTTCTGTTCGATTTCTTCCTGCAATTTTCACCACCTCCTGCACGGAAAACTGATTTTACCGGTCATGCTCGGCTGGCTGGCGAGGAGCCGCTTTCTTCTCGTCTGTACGGACTGCTTCATCTGGAACGGGAACGACCAGCATCCTGCGTCCCAGCGGAATAAAAGATTCCGGCTGATGAAACTGCTTCTCGAATTTCTCAGCCAAATCGGGAGACAATGAGCCAAAATCTTCCTCGTCCAGCCCGACCACCAGAAAAGTTCCGGCAATCACATCGTAGGCTTCGCCATGCTCATCCCGCAGGGCACGGTTCAGAGGCAGACCCATCAGCTTCCCATCATCGTTGTAGACGATGGCGACAGGGTCATCAAAGGGATAAGTGGCACCGATGGAGCCGCCGACTGCCTGCTGCAATGCTTTCAGGTCGTTGTTGATTTCGACCTGTTTCGGATACTGACCCGGCGAAATCTGCAATACGGAAAGAATGTTTTCTTCCATCTCGTTTCACCTCAGTCGATGCAGATGCAGGTCAGCGCATCCGCATCGACCATCAGCGTGACACTGGCGGTTTCCAGATACTTCTGGATGACAAACATATCACTCATGGTCAGGGGTGCAAACTTGCCATCATCCGTAAAGCGGTGGAAAATCACCGGCCCGGTCAGATACCGCTTGCCCATCAGCTTGATGACCTGCTTGGGGTTGTAGCGGAAACCCAGCGGTTCCTCCTTGGAGATGCCGTAGCCGGCATCGTCCTCGTCAAAGCAGGGCAGAATGTGCGGAGCCTCCTTCGGCTGAATCACGGTTAAATCCAGAACGGGTGACACGGCAGCGAAAAAGACATCCATGCTGGCAAGCTCGTTCTGCATTGCCATGTGCATGAATGAAAAGAAGCCCGTCACCGCATCGTCGATGTGGTCGATCTTCTTGCTCATGGTGTCGATGGTCTTTGCGGTTTTGAAATCAATGGTATTGTTCATAGGCGTTTCCTCCGTTATTTTTGCAAAATAAAAAGACCCGAATCGGGTCTTTTGGTTCATCATGCGGTCAACGCTCGTTGCTGCGCTGACGCTTTTTCTGCCACTGATCCAGTAGCTTGATGATAATATCCTCCATCTGCTTGGGCGTATAGGAGCGTGGAAAGTATTTCCGTAGAGTATCGTTCTTGATGGTCACGGTGTCCAGTTCGCTCTTTTTCTCTTTGCCCATCACATCAAAGGCGGCTTCATAGCTGAACTCGCCCTGCTGTGCCATCCGTTTCAGCTGTTGCGCCTGTGAAAGAGAGGGCGCATTCTGCGTATCGTTCATGGCTTCAAGAAAATCCCGCTGCTGTTTTTCGTCCAGATAAGACAGTTCCACAGCAGGATTAAATGAGATTTTCTTCTCATCCACCATGTCCAGCAGTTCAGGAACAAGATTGGTGAGCCGAATAAAACGCTGGACTTGTCTGCCGCTTTCACCGCTCTCTTTTCCGATGATTTCAGCCGTTTCAAAATTCCCGACAACTTGTCGGGAATTTTCTTTTGACGGTCTACCGCTGGTTTTTCGCATTGCATCTAGCTTCATCTTGTAGGCAAATGCCCGCTCGCTGGGCAGGATGTGTTCTCTCTGCAAATTGGAATCGACCATCAATATCGTGGCGGCATCATCCCCCATATTCCGTACAATGACAGGCACGGTATCCAGATGAGCAAGCTCTGCGGCGTGTTTCCGGCGATGCCCGGAGATTATTTCATAGCCGCCCTCTGGTCTGGGGCGGGCGATGAGCGGAGCCAGCACACCGAATTGTGAAATACTTTCTACCGTCCGGGTCATGGCATCATCGTCCAGAACTTTGAACGGGTGGTTCTTGAACGGAAAAAGTTCATCCACAGGAATCTGCTGTACCTGTTCCCGCTGTTCCTCCTGCCGGGCCTCCTCCGAACTGAACAGGTCATCTAGTCCTTTCAGAGCTACGTTTAAGCCGTTTTTCGGCATCCGCCAACACCTCCCTCGCTAAAGATTGGTAGGCTTCTGCCACCTTGCCCTTGGGGTCATGCTGGAAAATGCTCTTGCCTGCGGCACTGGTTTCAGCGGCACGGACAGACCGGGGAATGGTCTGGTTGAACACCTTGATTTTGCTGCCATATGCTTGGCGTATCAGGGTGTCGATTTGCTTTCCGTAGTTGGTGCGGTTGTCCGTCATGGTGAGCAGGATGCCCTCGATTTTTAACTTCGGGTTGATCTGTCGCCGCACCTTGCCGACGGTCTGCAAAAGCTGTTCCAGACCTTTGGCAGACAGGTATTGTGCCTGAACGGGAATCAGCGTGGTATCAGCCGCCGCCAGTGCGTTGATGGTGAGCATCCCCAGAGAGGGCATACAGTCCAGCAGGATATAATCGTACTCCCGTTTTGCTCCGTCCAACACCTGTTTGAGCATCTTTTCCCGGTTCATGCTGTTTACCAGAGCCACCTCCAGTCCGGCCAATTCGATGTTGGCAGGGATGAGGTCTATGCCCTCTGCATGGTGCAGGATGCCTTCACCGGGTTGGATGGGCTGGTCGTTCATGGCTTTCTGCATCAGGGTAGACAGTGTGGTGGGCAGTTCGTCCGGCTGCTGCCAGCCCATGCTGATGGTAAGACTGCCCTGTGGATCAGTGTCCACCAGCAGAACTTTCTTGGCCTCCATTGCTAGCCCGATGCCCAGATTCTCACAGGTTGTGGTTTTGCCTGTGCCGCCTTTCTGGTTTGTGACTGCAATGATCGTTGCTTTCTTTGCGATAACATCACCCCGCTTTCCGGGAACCGTGCGCAAAGTCACGGTTCGTCAGGTTCTGATAGTGTAGATTCATGGTCGTGGGTGCATTGTAGAGCGATGCCAGCAGATACTGCTTCATGTTCCGCACGGGGGTAGCATTTTCGGCAAGGCTGTTCAGCACAAAGCGGATGTGGTCGGCATTCAATTTTTTCAGCCGACTGCGTACCACCTCGGCAGGCTTATCATCTCCGGCGATTCTCAGCAGCTTACGCTTGGTGGCACAGGTGTCCACCAGCAAATCCACAATCTGATAGATAGTGTCCTCATCATCCGGGAAAAGCCGAAGCAGCAGTTCGACCTCCAACTCTCGATAAAAATAATCCTCAAGCTGTTCCCGAATGTCCCCTGAGTGGATAGGATCAGGTTTATTCATCTCTGTCTTATTCTTATCAGTCTTATTTGCTTGCGGTTTCGGCTGCTCCTGAACTGCGATTTGGGCAACGCCTGAATTGCTGTTTGAGCAATTCAGATTGTGCGTTTTTGACAACCTTGTGGTGAAGTCTTTGACGTAGATCAGGCTGGGTCTGCCTAGACCTCGCCGTTTGCGCTCGATCAGGTCGATTTGCTCTAGTTCCCGGAACAACTTGACCGCCTTGTGTTCGGCGCAGCAGAGCGATTCCTGCACTTCCCGGACGGTGTAGATGATATACACCCGTCCCTGCTTGTCCATCCAGCCGTTCTTGACCGACAGGCTCATGCGGTCAAGCAGGATGCCGTACAGTGTCCGGGCATCTGTGGAGAGCTGCCGGAAGCGGCTGTCCTGAAACAATGCCTTTGGAATGCGGAAGTAGGAAAACAGCTCACCAGACTGCCCATAGAAGTAGTCGAGCGTCATTTGGTGTGTCCTCGGATTTTCAACTGTGAACGCTTCTTCATGTGGAAAACCATCTCCTTTCTAATGGTATGGAAATTTTCTGTAACCTCTTTTTATAATAAGAAAAGTCTGCTATAATATAAAAAGCGGGCTGAAAACAGAAAAAATTGAACCAAAATAAAAACGCAGAATACTACGTTCTGGAATTTCAACTAAGCAAAATTGAGACAAAAGACCAAAAAACAACGCAAACAAGCGGTTTCTTTTGCACTCGATTTATAAAATGCAGGACAGGCTGCTATCAAAGCTCCGCGGAAATAAGATCTCCCAAGCGAGCATCATAGCGTAAAAGCGAATAAAGCCCTCTGGGTTCCTATTACGGAAACCAGAGGGCTTTTGTTTTGTTGTGGCGATAAAAATCTTCCCGGCACACAGACCGGGGACGGCAGGCAGAAGGACTGCTGGCCGTTTGCCGATCTTGTGGGAGGATGCAGGCCGACAAAAAGCCCCGCCGGTAGAGGGAATACCGACAGGGCCTGATGATGTCAGATATCCGGGAAGAAATGATCAGTCGTCGCTGTTATCGTCCAGATTGCCCATCTTCTTGGCCTGATCCACAACAGCGGGCACCAGCATATCGGGCAGGATCTCATAGCGGGCAAACTCGGTGGTGAACCAGCCGCGGCCCTGAGTGGTCTGGCGGATAAAGGTGGTGAAGTTGGACAGCTCGGCAAGCGGGGCCTCGGCCATGATGGTCTGCATGCTGTCCTCGTCCGGCTCCATGCCCAGCACACGGCCGCGGCGCTTGGTCACATCGCCCATCACGTCGCCGGTGTTGTCGTTGGGAACATGCACCTTCAGGGTGTGGATTGGCTCCAGGATAACGGGGCCGGCCTCCGGCATCGCGGCTTTGTAGGCCAGCTTTGCAGCCATGATAAAGGCCATTTCAGAGCTATCCACCGGGTGATAACTGCCGTCCAGCAGGGTGGCCTTCAGGCCGACCACCGGATAACCGGCCAGAACGCCCTTCTGGGCGGCCAGACGCACACCCTTTTCAACGGCGGGGAAGAAGTTCTTGGGCACGCTGCCGCCGAACACCTTTTCTTCAAACAGAACGTCATCGCCTTCGCACGGCTCAAAGTTCATGATAACGTCACCAAACTGGCCGTGACCGCCGGTCTGCTTTTTGTGGCGGCCCTGCTTCTGGCATGCCTTGCGGATGGACTCGCGGTAAGCGATGCGCGGGGCCTCCAGACCGATCTCAACGCCGAATTTGTTCTTCAGCTTGGCCTTGACCACATCCAGATGCTGTTCGCCCAATCCGCCGATGACCTGCTGATGGGTCTCGGCGTTGTTTTCGTAGCTCAAAGTGGGATCCTCTTCCATCAGGCGGGCCAGTGCGCTGCTGATCTTGCCCTCGTCGCCTTTCTTGGTGACTTTGACCGCCATGAACAGGCTGGGCTGGGGGAATACCGGGGCGGACAGCTTGACCACGCGCTCTGCATCGCACAGGGTATCGCCGGTCTTGGCGCTGATCAGCTTGGCCACTGCGCCGATGTCGCCGGCGCCGATGCCGTCTGCTTCCACCTGCTTTTTGCCGATGACGGTCAACGGCTTGCCGATCTTTTCGGTATCGCCCGTGCGGGCGTTGACCAGCGGCTCGCCCGCAGTCACTTTGCCGCTGAGCACGCGCAGATAGCTCAGCTTGCCAACAAACGGATCGGCCACTGTTTTAAAGACATAGGCAGCGGTCGGCTCGGATTCGGAGCAGTGCAGCTCCACCAGCTCGCCTGCGGCATCCTCTGCTGCGATGCTGTCCTCATGCTGCGGGCTGGGCAGCAGCTTGCGCATGTTGTACAGCAGCATGTCCAGTGCCTGCATATTGACCGCACTGCCGCAGAATACGGGGGTGATCAGGCCGTCCTTGACGCCCTTGCGCATGCCCTCAACGATCTCCTCGGTGGTGAAAGGCTCGCCGCCGAAGAACTTTTCCATCAGCTCGTCATCCGTTTCGGCGATGGCCTCGCTCATGGCCTCGATCAGGCCCTGGAAGCGGTGGCCGATATCCGGCAGCTCCACCTGGATCTGCTTGCCGCTTTCGTATTTGAACGCCTTCTGGCTGAACAGGTTGATGTAAACAGGGGTGCCGTCATCCAGCTTGGTGGGCACGACACAGGGGCAGATGTTGGAGCCGAACTTGATCTTCATCTCCTCCAGGATCTTGAAGTAGTTGGCATTTTCCAGGTCGCACTTGCTGACGAATACCATCGTGGACTTGCCGTTCTTGCGTGCCAGCTGGAACGCCTTTTCCGCGCCAACGGTCACACCGCTGCGGCCGGACACGCACACCAGAACGCTTTCGGCAGCGCGGATGCCCTCGTACTCACCGGCCTCAAAGTCAAACAGGCCCGGGGCGTCGATCAGGTTGTATTTGATGCCGTCGTATTCCACCGGAACGACCGATGCGGACAGGCTGGCCTTGCGCTTGGCCTCCTCGGGGTCAAAGTCTGAAACCGTGGTGCCGTCCTCGACCCGGCCCATACGCTCCGCAGCACCAGAAAGATAGACCAATGCCTCAGTCAGCGTTGTTTTGCCGCTTCCGGCATGGCCTGCAATCAAGATATTGCGGATATTGTTGCTTGCGTATTTCATATCGGTTTTCCCTCATTTCCGCCCGGGCGGAGCATTCTCTCCGCTTTTGTGGCATATTTTACAAAGATAATACCATAACAAAATCTTTTTTCAAATATTTTGAACGGAGATTTTCCGGCTCTGCCTTCCAAACTTCCCGGGGCGATTTTGTGCACTTTGACCGGGCGCACAAAAAACGATGCAGCAGCGTGGGTGCTCAGGTGCAAAGGGCTGCAAGCGCAAACGCGGGTCTGGCGGGTCGAGTTTTGCACCGGCGGGGTGGGATTTTGTTGAAAAACCTGCTCTTTTATGGTATCCTGTAGTTGCCGCTTCTGGCAGCGGTCAGGCGCTGTCTGCAAATGCAGGTGGTCAGGCTCCTTTTCCGGCGCAGTGCGTCGGGAGGGACGATCTCTTTTTGCTTTTGGGTACACTGGTACGGTAAATAAAAAAGAAATCCCCCCGCCGCATCTCTGCGAAAGGGGGGATGCTCCATGACCTTTTCGGAAGTAGCGGTACTGCTCTCGCTTTTGGGCGGGGCGATTCTTGCCACCTTTGAAATTACATGGAAAATTTCCAATCAGGATAAAGACCGCAAAAGGAAATGACCGCCAAGGCTACCACACCGCGGTCATTTCTTTTGACTAGCCGGGAAAGGAGCTGACCATTTGCAGGACAGCGCCGTTTCTGTTTGTAGTATAGTTTATTTTTGGGGATTTGTCAACTGCGGCCTGTGCCGCGCGCGAAGGAGATTGGACTTGTATGAAACGAACCGATTATATCAACTGGGATGAATATTTTATGGGCATTGCCCTGCTCACCGCCATGCGCTCCAAGGATCCCAGCAGCCAGGTGGGGGCCTGCATCGTCAGCCCGGAAAACAAGATCCTCTCGCTGGGATACAATGGCATGCCCATTGGCTGCGACGATGATGCCATGCCCTGGGAACGGGAGGGCAAGCCGCTGGAGACCAAGTATATGTATGTCTGCCACGCCGAGCTGAACGCGATCCTGAACAGCGCCCACAACAATCTGCACGGTGCGCGTGTGTATGTGACGCTGTTCCCCTGCAACGAGTGCACCAAGGCGATCATCCAGTCCGGCATTTCCGAGGTGGTGTATTATAGTGATAAATATCATGATTCCGATTCCAGCATTGCCGCGCGGTTCATGTTCAAAAAGGCCGGTGTGCGCCTGACCCATTATCAGCCCAGCCAGCGCCATGTGGAGCTGGAGCTGTAATTTGCATGTCGAGACTTGACCTTCCGGCGCGAGTGCTATATAATAAAATGTATGTTGAATTTTTATTCATAAAATTCTGAATAAAGGAGAATATATACGGTAATGGAACTGAAAAATCGCAGCTTTTTGAAGCTTTTGGATTATACTCCCGCCGAGATCGAAGGTCTGCTGGATCTGGCCGCCGATCTCAAGGCCAAAAAGAAGGCCGGTGTGCGCCACGATGCGCTGCGCGGCAAAAATATCGCGCTGATCTTTGAAAAGACCTCCACCCGCACCCGCTGCAGCTTTGAGGTGGCGGCCCACGATCTGGGCATGGAAGTCACCTATCTGGATCCCTCCGGAAGCCAGATCGGAAAAAAAGAGTCCATTGCGGATACCGCGCGGGTTCTGGGCCGGATGTTCGATGGCATCGAGTACCGCGGCTATGGCCAGGAGATCGTGGAAGAGCTGGCACGCTATGCAGGCGTTCCGGTGTGGAATGGCCTGACCAATGAGTTCCATCCGACCCAGATCCTGGCGGATTTCCTCACGATCCGGGAGCATTTTGGATATCTGAAGGGCATCAACTTTGTTTATTTTGGCGATGCGCGCTATAACATGGGCAACAGCCTGATGGTAGGCTGCGCCAAGATGGGCCTGAACTTTACCGCCTGTGCGCCCCAAAAGTACCAGCCCGCGCCGGAGCTGATCGCTCAGTGTCAGGCGATTGCCGCTCAGACCGGCGCGACCCTGCGCTTTGAAGAGGATCCCACTAAAGCCGCTGCGGGCGCCGATGTGCTGTATACGGACGTCTGGGTGTCGATGGGTGAGCCTGTGGAAGTGTGGGCAGAGCGTATCGCGGAGCTGTCGCCCTATCAGATCGATCAGAAGCTGATGGAGCTGGCCGGGCCGCAGGCCGTGTTCATGCACTGCCTGCCCGCATTCCATGACCATAAGACCACCATCGGTAAGGAGATGGGCGAGCGTTTTGGCCGGGACGCGATGGAAGTGACCGATGAGGTGTTTGAAGGCCCGCAGAGCATCGTCTTTGACGAGGCAGAAAACCGCATGCATACCATCAAGGCGGTCATGGCTGCGACGATGGGATACGAGGGGTAAGTACGGGGGATTTGTTCCTTTTTGAAAAAAGGAACCGAAAAACTTTTTCATGGAAAAATGCGTGCCGCATTTTTCGGGATAAAAAATAGACAAAGGCGGCGGCCGAACTTTTGCGCACTCCCGTGCGCTGCGGCTGCGCCGTGATACGGTAAAGATGCAAAAACGACCTGTCAGGAGCGCTTCACTCCGGCAGGTCGTTTTTGGGTGGTTTCCATCGATGGGACGGGTGGGGGACGGGACAATGGGTTATTACACCCGCAGCAGCCCGGCCTGCAGCAGACGCTTGCGCAGCAGGGTGCCGATGACCACCGAGATCACCACCTTGGCAAGGTCGAACAGCACGAATGGGTAGACACAGACGGCCAGTGCATAATCGAGAGAACAGCCCATCTGGAACACGAACCACGCAGTGCCAAAGGCATAGCTTACGGCGATGCCCAGGATCAGCCCCAGAGCGGATTCCACGGGCTGGCCCTTGCTTTTTTCGATCATCCAGCCGCCGATCAGGGCCATGGGCAAAAAACCGATCAGGTAGCCGCCGGTAGGCCCGGCCAGCTTTGCCAGACCCGCGCCGTAGCCGGAAAAGACCGGCAGACCCACAGCACCCAGCAGCAGGTAGACCGCTACACTCAGGGTGCCGAATTTCGGCCCCAGCAGCCAGACCGTAAAGCAGATGACCAGGTTGGTCAGCGAGATGGGCACCGCGCCGATGGGCACGGAAAGCGGCCCCAGCACACACATCACGGCAGTCATCAGGGCGGTGACAGCCATCTGGTAGGTCGTCCAGCGTTGTTTGGATGGGGAAGTAGTCATGATAGGATTCCTCCTTGGAATGTTTGTGTCGCTGGAAGTATACCGCGGAGAAGGAGAAATGGTCAACGGAAAGATTTGATAGAGGTTTACAATAGGAGGCGGAGAAGAAAAAAGCCCTGCGTTGTTCAAAACGCAGGGCTTTGGATAGGGGGATGGTTCAGCGGAGCTTGGTTTCGATCTCCCACTCCAGCACTTTGCCGGTAGAAGCATCCAGAACGCATTCATACTGGGTTCCGTTGTATTCCAGCTCGATCTCATAGACCAGCCTTCCGTCCTCATTTTCCAGATTGCACTTGCGGATGCTGTCCGCTCCAGCACCGGGTACCCGATCCAGTGCGGTCTTTTTGGCGGCATCTGCGCTCACGTTCAAGCTGACAGTAGCAGTGGAAGCAGCAGCAACATCCGCCGAAAGCATCAGCTCCTGTTCGCCGTTCAGCACAGAACCATCCACGGCGGACAGCTCCAGCTCATACCGGTAGCCGGCGGAGCTGCTGTGAAAGTGCAGCTCCCAGCTCAACAGGCCGTAGTCGTTTTCCAGCTTGCAGCGGGTAAAGGAAACGTTTTCGGCCTTTAGGCCGGTCAGCTCCAGCGCGCGCTGCTTTGCGTCCTCTTCCCGCAGGGCGGCATTGCCGGAGGGAGCTTTGCCTTCCCGCTCATATTCCGCGTTCAGCAGAACACCGTCCGGAACGCGGAAGCAGTATTCATATTCGGCGTTGGCTGCCGGGTCGGTGAATTTGATCTCATAAAGATCTGTGCCATCCTCGGTTTTCAGCTTCGAGCGCAGACCAGTGATATCGGTCTCCTGCAGCCCGGCCAGTGCCAGCGCTTTCTGCCGGGCAGAAGCCTCGTCCAGAGGCTTGCTTTGCGCGGCAGTATTCTCGGTTTCCGGCCCGGCTGTCGGCTTCTGCACCGGGACAGCGGACTGCGTGGAGATCTGCTCCGAAGGCGGCACAGCGCTTTGGACTGTGGTTTCCGAAATGGCAGAAGTCTGCACAGCCTGGGCTGTGCAGGCGGATAACGATCCTGCAAGCAGAAGTCCTGAAATCAGAAGGGGGAGGATTCGTTTCATCGTGGTCACACCTTTCGCGGTCGAAATTTGTTATCAGGATGCCCCAAAGGGACGGGAAAAATCAAATCCCACTTCTATCATACAGCAATCACCGGCGAAATTGCGTGAAATCTTTCTGAACAATTTAAAAAGAGATTGAAAAGCAAAAAGGCCCGCGCAGCGTTAGGAGGAACCAAGCGCTGCGCGGGCATACAAAAAAGTGCTCCTGCGGGGTTTTACAGCAGGATATACTTGAGGATGAACAGAACGGTCAGGACATACATCAGGGGGCTGATCTTCTTTTCCTTGGCCTTACCGGTGAACAGGTTCAGCAGAGTCCAGGAGATCACGCCAAGGGCGATGCCCTCAGAGATGCTGTAAGCGGTGGGCATGGCCAGAATGGTCAGAAAAGCCGGGATCGCATCGCTCATATCGTTAAAGTCGATCTTGGCGACAGCGCCCATCATGTAAAAGCCCACGATGATCAGAGCCGGGGCAGTGGCAAAAGAGGGAATGGTCAGGAACAGCGGGCTGAAGATGACCGAAGCCAGGAACAGCAGACCGGTGGTCATTGCGGTCAGACCGGTGCGGCCGCCCTCGGTCACGCCGGAAGCGCTCTCGACATAGGTGGTGGTGGTGGAAGTGCCGAACACTGCGCCCACGCTGGTGGCGACCGAGTCGGCCAGCAGCGCGCCCTTGATGCGGGGCAGCTTGCCGTTCTCATCCAGCATGTCGGCCTTGGAAGCCACGCCGATCAGAGTGCCCAGCGTGTCAAACAGATCCACGAACAGGAAGGAGAACATGACGACCAGGAAATCCAGGATGCCCACGCCGGAGAAATCGGCTTTGAACACCTGACCAAAGGTTTTGCCAAAAGACGAGAAATCAAAGCTGACAAAGGCGCTGGGGATCACAGAATACATGCCGTTGGCAGGATCGGGGATATAAATGCCCAGCAGCTCGCACACGATGCCCAGCACCCAGGTGATCAGGATGCCGTACAGGATGCCGCCCTTGACCCGCTTGACCAGCAAAATGGCGGTGATCAGCACGCCCATCAGGGCAAGGATGGCGCCGATGCCCACGCTGTGGAAGGTCTCGCCCTTAAAGTGCTGATAAGTGACCAGGGTAGAGTCGTTGTTGACGATCAGCTTGGCGTTCTGCAGGCCGACGAATGCCACGAACAGGCCGATGGCCACGCTGACGGCAGACTTGAGGGTGAGGGGAATGGCATTGAAGATGGCTTCGCGCACATTGGTGAGGGACAGAACGATAAAGACGATGCCCTCGGCAAAAACGGCCATCAGCGCCAGCTGCCAGCTGTAGCCCATGCCCAGCACGACCGTGTAGGCAAAGTAAGCATTCAGGCCCATGCCGGGGGCCAGGGCAAACGGATAGTTGGACAGCAGTGCCATCAGCGCAGTGCCCACAAACGAGGCCAGCGCCGTTGCGATCAGCACAGCATTTGCATCCATGCCCGTGGCGGACAGGATGCTGGGGTTGACCGCCAGGATGTAAGCCATCGTCATGAAGGTGGTAAGACCAGCCATGACTTCGGTCTTTACATCCGTGTGGTTCGCTTTGAGATGAAAGACTTTTTCAAGCATGAGAGCTCCTCCCTAAAACAGTGAAAGCCCCGGCCGAACAACATACGGCCGGGAAGGAACAACGATTATTTTAGCACAAATGGTCGCATTTTGTCCATGTTTTGGAAACACTTTCTTCATTTTTGGAAAAATGATGAACAAGCGGCAAAAAAATTCCGTCTGGTACAGGATAGTGCACTAAAAAATCAGAGAAAAATGCCGCTTTTGATCCGCAGAACTGGCATATCAATAAGAAGTTGGCTGCTCATGCGGCGATCGTTGAGCGGAAGATGGAAAAGGAGCAGGGAGGGGTGTGCATTGCCAGAAGAGCGTCTTACGATCATTTTTCGCTTTCTGCTCATTCCGTTTGAAGCACCGCCTGCACCACCCATCGGGAGGCGTAGCCCTGCCCGGTGCAGGTGACAAGCGTCAGCACTCTGTCTTGTGTGGAAGGTACAAGGCCGGTGTCGATCCATGTATTGTCCAGCGCATGCCGGAGCACCTCTTCTTTCCCTTCCTGGTCAGAAAGTCCGGGTGTGTACAGCAGCGCATCTGCGGCAGCTTCATAGGCCGCAAAAATGCGATAGCGGGATACGCCGGAGCGGTTCCGTACATAAATGTCCGGGGTCTGCTGCCAGTAGGAAAGCTCCCGGTAATATTTCAAGCCTCCGAACATCGAACCGTCCCGCATGCGGTGGCCATATACGATGGTATTAAAATCGCTCAGGTCTGCGCGGGAGCGGCAGTCCAGAAAGATCGCGCCCACTGTGTTCGGCTCCTTTTTCCAGGTGTGGTGCAGATAGTAGTCGTTATCTTGTGTCTGCAAGAGCGGATAGGATATCCTCGTGCCTGGGATCCAGATCCATCCGATGATCTCATCGTTCACTTCCCGCAGCGCCCCCAGATCGGTGCGGGCCAGTGCCGCGGCATACGGGTCGGCCTGCTGTGCTTTGGGCGCGGCTTCTTTCTGTCCAGGCAAAGCCGCCGGCATCTCTTCCAGCCCGGCCAGCTGCCCGGCTTCGGCATAGTCCCTGGCCCCCTGCCAGTAATCCCGATTCTGCCACCCAAGCCCAGCCAGGCTTCCCGCCAGAACCAGAACCATCAGAGCGGTTATCATTCGTTTATGGCGCTTCATTGTTTTCCTTCCTTTCGTGTGCTTCCGGTTTTTTCCAGCATACCATTGCGCACACACGAAAGAGGTCATTTGGGGCTGAAAAGCACTTTTCTCCGCTTTTTTTTCAGTCTGCTCGACAGCCCCGCCCTGTTATGCTATACTGGAGCCAATCCAAAATCCGCGCAGCATCCCCGGATGCCGCGTATTTTCAGAAAGGACCGTCTTTATGTACCAGATCAACAACCTCACCAACAATGATGATGTCCGGGAGCTGGAGTCCCTGGGCGCGTTCAAGGTCATTGAGTACCAGCGTGATCTGAGCGTAATGCCGAACAGCGCACAGCTGGCCTATTACTGCAATCTGATGAACATCCGCAAACGCCAGCTCGTCTGTGATCTGAGCCGCGCCAATGTTACGGTACAGGCCGGAGCCATGCAGTGGAGCGTGGGCGACGTAAAAGCCACCACCGGCATCAAAGGGGTGGGCGATTTGTTCGGCAAGGCACTGCGGGGCAGCGTCACCGGCGAATCCGCCATCAAGCCGGAGTACACCGGCAGCGGCACCCTGGTGCTGGAGCCTACTTATAAGCATCTTCTGCTGCTGGATGTTGCGGACTGGAACGGTTCCATCGTGCTGGACGATGGGCTGTTTTTGGCCTGCGAGTCCAGCCTGAAGCAAAAAGCGGTCGCCCGCTCCAACATTTCCTCTGCCGTAGCGGGCAACGAGGGCCTGTTCAACCTGGGCATCCAGGGCCAGGGCGTGCTCTGCCTGGAATCCCCCTGCCCGCGGGAAGAGCTGGTAGAGATCTTCCTTCAGGATGATGTGCTCAGGGTGGACGGCAACATGGCCATCGCGTGGAGCGGCAGCCTGAGCTTTACGGTGGAGCGCTCCGGAAAAACGCTGGTCGGCTCTGCCGCATCGGGTGAAGGTCTGGTCAACGTTTACCGCGGCACCGGCAAAGTACTGCTGGCTCCGGTCCTCTCCGACATGGTGTGATAGAGTATGGCCTATTCCACGGTGCTCACCTCCCCGCTAGGGCCGCTTTCCCTCTGCTGCGATGACACGGGCCTGACGCACCTGGCCTTTGGCTCCAGGCTGCTGCCGGGCACCCCCGTGCCGGAGGAGGAGCCGCCCATTTTGCGGCAGACCGCTCACTGGCTGGAAGCTTACTGGCTTGGCCGGGATCCCGGCCCGCTTCCGCCCCTGCATCCGGAAGGCACACCTTTCCAGCAGAGGGTGTGGGCGCTGCTGTGTTCCGTCCCTTATGGTCAGACGACCACCTACGGCGCACTGGCCCGCCAGATAGCCGCACAGACCGGCCGCCCGCGCATGTCTGCCCAGGCGGTGGGCGGGGCAGTGGGCCGCAATCCCATCGCCATCCTGGTGCCCTGCCACCGCGTTCTGGGCGCGGATGGTTCGCTGACCGGATACGCCTACGGCCTGGAATGCAAACAGCGTCTGCTGGCGCTGGAGGGCATCCTTTTGCGGGAAAGCAAAACAAAATAAAACGCTGCCGCGCTCTCCTGAAAAGGAGAAACGCGGCAGCGTTTTGTTGTCCTATGGGCACAGCCCTGCGTGCGGGAACCAGCGCACACGGGGCCTCCCGACGGCACACCCCCTGCCAGAGCGTCCGCTCCGGGGCCGCGGAGGACAGGAATCACAACAGATTACTGGAGGCTGACCAGCTTTTCGCCGTGCTTGATATTGCCGGAAGCCAGCACCTTGACGGCGGCGTAATCGTCCGTATTGCAGACGATCATCGGGGTGGTCAGCGGACAGCCAGCCTCACGGATGGCTTTCATATCAAACTCGATGAGCAGGTCGCCTTTTTTGACCTTCTGGCCATTCTGCACCTTGGCAGTAAAGGGTTTGCCGCCCAGCTTTACGGTGTCCACACCAATGTGCAGCAGCAGCTCCACGCCATCGGCAGTGGTCATGCTTACAGCATGTTTGGTCTCAAACACAGATTCGACCTCGCCATCCGCCGGGGCATACAGCTTGCCCTCAGAAGGCTCGATCGCCACGCCATCGCCCAGTGCACCGGAAGCAAATGCTTCGTCGGAGACCTCGGCCAGCGGTACCACCTTGCCGGTCAGATGTGCAGACAGAGCGGCAGCCTTTGCAGCCTTCTTTTCTGCCGGGGCAGCTGCCGGAGCCGGAGCCGGGGCAGCGCTCATGCCCACAGTGTCCGCAGCAGCAGTTTCCATAAAGTCTACCAGATTGGACTTGATCACGGCGACCTGCGGGCCATAGACCACCTGCACGCCGTTGCCCTTGTGGATAACGCCGGACGCGCCAGAGCTTCTGAGCAGCTGGTCATTGACCTTCTTTGCATCCACCACGGTCACGCGCAGGCGGGTGGCGCAGCAGTCCACATCGGAAATGTTCTTTTTGCCGCCCAGACCCTGAAGGATCGTCGCGGAAACAGCATCGGACGCGCCGGCCTGCTTGGAACCGTCCGGGCCGATGCCGGTCTTATCCTTGAAGTCGGAGCGGGTGAACAGCTTGACCTCACCGTCGTCATCCTCACGGCCGGGGGTCTTGAGATCCATCTTGGTGATCATGAAGTAGAAGGTGAAGTAGTACAGGAAGAAGTACACCACACCCACCACCACGACCCAGATCCAGTGGGTGCGGTGGTTGCCCTGCAGGATGCCGAACAGGGTCAGGTCGATCAGACCGCCGGAGAAGGTCATGCCGACGCCGACGTTCAGGATGTGCATCAGCATGTAGGACAGACCGGCGTAGATGCAGTGTACCACATACATGGCGGGAGCAACGAACAGGAAGGTGAACTCCAGCGGCTCGGTGATGCCGGTGAGCATCGCGGTCAGAGCGGCGGAGATCAGCAGGCCGCCCGCAACCTTGCGCTTTTCAGGCTTGGCACAGCGGTACATAGCCAGAGCCGCACCGGGCAGACCAAAGATCATCAGAGGGAACTTGCCGGACATAAAACGGGTCGCGGACACCGAGAACACCTCGGTGGACTTGGAGGCCAGCTCTGCAAAGAAGATGTTTTGGGCGCCCTGGATCAAAACGCCATCGATGACGGCCTCGCCGCCCATAGCGGTCTGCCAGAAGGGCATATAGAACACATGGTGCAGGCCGAAGGGGATCAGGGCACGCTCGAGGATGCCATAGATCCAGGTGCCGATGTAGCCGGAGCCAAGAACCAGATTGCCCAGCATGGAGATGCCGGTCTGGACCACAGGCCAGACGTAGAACATCACGATGCCGACCACCAGATACACGGCGGTGCAGACGATGGGCACAAAGCGGGTGCCGCCAAAGAAGCTGAGCACCTGCGGCAGCTGGATCTTATAGAAGCGGTTGTGCAGCGCAGCCACGCCCAGACCCACGATGATGCCGCCGAACACGCCCATCTGCAGGGTGGTGATGCCCAGCGAGGTGGTGGTAGAGTTGGCAGCCATGGCTTCCACGCCGCCCTGGGCGTTGATCATCGCGCTGATGGCGGTGTTCATGACCAGGTAGCCAATGGCGCCGGAAAGGGCGGCGACTTCTTTTTCCTTTTTGGCCATGCCGATGGCAACGCCCATTGCGAACAGCAGCGCCAGGTTGTTGAAGATCGCGCTGCCGCACTGGTTCATGATGTCAAGGATGGTATAAAGGAAGCTGCCCGGGTAGATCACGCTGGTCAGGCCATAAGCCTGCAGCATGGTCTCGTTGGTAAAGGAGCTGCCGATGCCCAGCAGCAGGCCTGCGACGGGCAGCAGCGCGATGGGCAGCATAAACGAGCGGCCGACACGCTGGAGCACGCCAAAAATCTTGTCTTTCATCCAATTCCTCCTTTTGGTGGTTCGGGGCCTGTTGTCATCGCCAGCGCATACCGGGTGGACGGGGGTCTTTGTCCGCAGACAAGGCGCTTTCCCCAGCCGGCGGCCCGGATGGGCCGCAAGAGAAAGCATTGCAGGATGCGGGCAAAAAGACCGTCTGGACGGCGTGCAATGGGTGTGAAAACAGGGTCTCAATGGGTGGATGCACACAGGCGCTGCTGCGGGCTGGCAGAAAGCCCGACAAGCCTGCCTTTGTGCTGCGGCAGGGAAAACGATTAAGAAAAACCCATACCAATTGCACAGGACAAAATGCCCTGTGTGCTCAGTATGGGTTTCGCTCACCAAAATGAAAGGTGATCACGACCCCATGCTCCGCGCCAGCGCGGAGAGAGGATCATTTGGTTGTCTCCGGGCTGTCCTGGCCCAGATTGATGCGTTTCAGGTGGATGGTCAGATAGGTCATCTCTTCCTCGGGCAGTTCCTTGTGCCAGGTGTTGCGGATATATTCCGCAATGCACTGTGCGCACCGGTAGTGTTCTTTGCAGTTTTTCAGGATCAGCTCATGGAACATCTCGTCCTGTTGTGCGGGCAGGCTGCCCAGCATCTTATCCTGGAACAACCGCTGTGCAAAATAGCGCAGATGCACCACAAAACGGCTGAAATCCAGCGAATCCCGGTCGAACTTGCGACGGTAGAAATATTCCACCACCTCGATCGCCCCATCGATCAGGCGGGTGATCTCGTACATTTCGCTCATATTGGTGTTCAGCTCGGCGTTGACGATGTGCAGCGCAATAAACGCGGCCTCGTCCTCGCACAGCGCCACGCCCAGCGTATCCTGGATGGCCCGCAGACAGTAGCGGCCCATCTGGTATTCCGCCGGATAGTAGCACATGATCGCGCCCTTGAGCGGGTTTTGAAACTCCACGCCCTGTTCCTTGCGCTGGACGGCAAAACTGATGTGGTCCGCCAGCGTGATCAAAAGGGACTCGTTCAGCGGCTGGGGAATTTGGGTGCGGATCTGCGCGATCAGCTGTTCCGTCAGCTCAAGATGCTCCAGCGGGATCTTTTCCACCAGCTCCCGCAGACGGCGCTGGCCGTTCTTTTCCTCCATGCGGTAGGTCCGCTCCGCCAGCTCCGGGTCGATGATCTCGCCGCGATGCCGCTGAAAGCCAATGCCGCGTCCCGCAATGATCAGCTCGCAGCCCGTATTGTCCACGACACACAGGGTATTGTTGTTGATGACTTTTTTGATCCGCATTCCTCGCGCACGCCTCATTTTCGCACAAAAAAGGACCAGCTCCGTTTCCTGCGCTCCCAAAACGCAGGGAGCCGAAACAGAGTTGGTCACGCCCGCACTACCGGTCACATTCCAACCTTCTATCTATGTTGAAATGGTAGCACGAAATTTTATTTCTGTCAACAAAACATCCACCCAATCCCACATTTTTTGTGGGTTTGCATAACGAAAAAGCGCAAGTTTTGGTCAAATGGACAGCGAAACCGGGGACGCCTGGCTCTCCGCCCATCCGCTGACAGCATTCCTGGATCGTCATATCGATTCCTCTTTTTTTCTATAAAAGGAAAACCACGGCTTACGCACGAAATAGAGCGGGAACCTGAGCAGGAAAAGTGTCATCCAACGAGCATCTGCCTCAGGACATCCTGCGCGGGGAATGGGGCTTTGACGGCGCAGTTGTGCCCGATTTTGTATAGATAGGTGCATCCTTTCTTGCGTTTGGAGAGAAAACCAGTTACAATAAAGGGGATGACCCATTCCGCTGCGGTGAAATGGAAATGCGGCTCCAAAGCGGAGCCGAAGGGATACACGTCCGCATAAAGGTCTTTCAGCAAGAAAGGAGAAATTATGATCCAGTTTGGTTTGCGTCTGCACGATGCCGAGCAGCTCCCCATGGAAGAGATGCTGCCTGTGGTGCGGCAGAAGGGCTTTACCTGTGCGCATCTGGCGCTGAGCAAGGCGATGAAAGGTGTGCCCTGCACGCCCAGTGCACTGACCCCCGGCTATGCGCTGTACCTCAAGCGTCTGTTTGAGAAAAACGGCATGGATATCGCGGTGCTGGGCAACTATCTGAATCTGGCCCACCCGGATGAAACGGCTTTGGCCGGCATTCAGGAGCGGTATTACGCGCACATCCGGTTCGCCAGTCTGCTGGGCTGCGGCATGGTGGGCACCGAGACCGGCGCGCCCAATCCGGAGTACAAGTTCTGTCCGGAATGCCGCAGCGACGCGGCGCTGTCCACCTTTATCAAAAATCTGAAGCCGGTGGTGCGCTGTGCCGAGGAATACGGTGTGATCCTTGCGCTGGAGCCGGTGGTCAAGCATATCGTGTACAACGCAAAGCGCGCCCGCATCGTGCTGGATGAGATCGGCAGCCACAATCTGCAGATCCTGTTTGACCCCGTGAATCTGCTGAGCATGGAAAATGTGGATGCCCGGGAAGAAGTGGTGGCCGAGGCCATCGAGCTGCTGGGCAAGGACATTGCGATGATCCACTTCAAAGACTTCCTGCGGGAGGACGCAGGCGGCCAGCTCAAGGCGACCGGTGCGGGTCTGGGCGGTATGGACTATACCCAGGTGATGCGCTTTGCCAAGCAGGAAAAGCCCTATATCTTCGGCACACTGGAAAACACAAAGCCGGAAAACGCAGTTGCCTGCCTGGAATTTTTGCAAAAGCAGTATGACGCCTGCTGAGGCGGACAGGACTGCTCAAAAGCGGATGCTCCGCCGGATCGCTTGAAACGCTTTTCCGGCGGCCCCAGACAGAGGAAAAGCCGAGCCTCCCCAAACGGGAGGTTCGGCTTTTGGTCTGTGCAAAATCGGCTCGTACACCGGCACGCGGGTCGGCGCCGAAGGATCCGGTACTTTGTACGCAAAAATCCCCCGGTCGGAAGACCGGGGGATTGGTGGACGGTACAGGACTCGAACCTGTGACCTCCTGCACGTCAAGCAGATGCTCTACCAGCTGAGCTAACCGTCCATATTTCATTTTGCCGCTGTCAGCTCGATTATGATATCATATCTGAATCAAAAATGCAAGCCTGTTTTTGAAAAAAAGAGAAAGATTTTGCCGCTTTGACCGTGCGGCCCGCTTTTTTAACGTGAAATCGTTTCTGGCGCTGACAGTTTTTCCATTGCCCCGATGCGGTGCCTGTGGTATAATAAGCTGATTATAAAGGGAAGGTATCGCAGCATGAGAGTATTGGGCATCGACCCGGGCTATGCCATCGTGGGCTGGGGCGTGGTCGATTATGCGGGCAACCGCTTTGTACCGGTGGATTACGGCGCGGTGTGCACCGACGCGGGCGTTCCGTTCGAGCGCCGTCTCACCGAAGTTTACAGCGGTGTGCAGGAGGTGATCCAGCGCACAAAGCCGGATGTGCTGGCCATCGAGAAGCTGTTCTATCAGCACAACCAGACCACGGTGATCGGCGTAGCCGAGGCGCGCGGGGTGATCCTGCTGGCGGCAGCACAGGCGGGGCTGCCTATCTACGAATATACCCCCATGCAGGTCAAGCTGGCGGTGACTGGCTATGGCAAGGCGGTCAAAAAGCAGGTGCAGGAGATGACCCGCATCCTGCTGCGCCTGCCCGCTGTACCAAAACCCGATGATACCGCCGATGCCCTGGCGATGGCCATCACGTTCTGCCATACCAGCGGCAATCAGCTCCACCGTCTGACGCCCCGGAACGCGGGGCCGATCTGAGCGGAAGATAGAGGATAGAAGCCATGATCTACAGTCTGAGCGGAAAAATCATCAAAAAAAGCATAAACGCGGTGGTCATCAGCTGCGGGGGCGTGGGCTATCAGGTCCAGTGCCCTTCCAGCGTGGCGGGGGCGATGCCCGGCGTGGGCAAGGAGGCTACCCTGTACACCGTGATGAGTGTGACGGAAAATGATATCAGCCTTTATGGTTTTGCCACCGAGCAGCAGCAGGCCTGCTTTGAGATGCTCACCGCCGTGTCCGGCGTTGGCCCCAAGGTGGGCCTTGCCATCCTCAGCGTGATGGAGCCGGATCGGGTGGCGCTGGCCATCTCGTCGGGAGACCATAAGGCGTTCAAGGCGGCCAGCGGCGTAGGCCCCAAGCTGGCCCAGCGCATCACGCTGGAGCTGAAAGATAAGGTGGCCCGCGGCTTTGCCGAGGGCATTTCTCTGGAGGATGTGGCCGGCGCAGCTTCGGCTCCCGCCGCACAGGGCAGCGGCCAGGCCATTGCAGCGCTGGTATCGCTGGGCTACAGCCAGAGCGAGGCAGCGCTGGCCGTGGCAAAGGTCGACCCGGCGCTGCCCGTGGAAGAGATCATCAAGCTGGCCCTGCGGGGCATGGCAGGCAGGAGGTAAAGCATGCAGGATGATGCCGCGCTCTACGGCGCAAAAATGATGCAGCCCGGCCTGACCGGGGCGGATACCGAAGAAAATAACCTTCGCCCCCATCGGCTGGAAGATTATATCGGACAGGAAAAGGTCAAGCAGAATCTGAAGATCTACCTTGAAGCCGCCCGGCGTCGCGGCGAACCCATGGATCACATCCTGCTTTATGGTCCGCCGGGCCTGGGCAAGACGACGCTGGCGGGCATCATCGCCAACGAAATGGGAGTCCAGATCCGCATCACCAGCGGCCCGGCCATTGAAAAGCCCGGCGACCTTGCGGCCCTGCTCACCAACCTGCAGGAAGGGGATGTGCTTTTCATCGATGAGATCCACCGCCTGTCCCGCCAGGTGGAGGAGGTGCTGTATCCTGCGCTGGAAGATTTTGCGCTGGATATCATGATCGGCAAAGGCCCCAGCGCCCAAAGCATCCGCATCAATCTGCCCCGCTTTACGCTGGTGGGCGCAACGACCCGTGCGGGTCAGATCACAGGCCCTCTGCGCGACCGCTTTGGCGTGCTGCTCAAGCTGGAACTGTATGGCCCGGATGAGCTGTCCCGCATCATCCAGCGCTCGGCGGGCATTCTGGATCAGCCCATCACCCCGGAGGGCGCCTACGAGCTGGCCCGGTGCAGCCGGGGCACGCCCCGCGTGGCCAACCGCTTCCTCAAGCGTGTGCGGGATTTTGCCACCGTGCTGGGGGACGGCGTGATCGACCAGGATGTGGCCCTGCTGAGCCTGAAACGGATGGATGTGGACGCGCTGGGCCTGGATGAGCTGGATCGCAGTCTGCTGCGGGCCATCATCGAGATGTATAACGGCGGGCCAGTGGGCCTGGAAACGCTGGCGGCGGCGCTGGGCGAGGAAGCGGTCACGCTGGAGGATCTGTGCGAGCCGTATCTGATGCAGATGGGATTTTTGACCCGCACGCCCCGCGGCCGCTGTGCGACCCGCCTGGCCTATGAACATCTGGGCATGAAAGCTCCGGAGGGCCGGGACGGAAGCCCGGAGGACAACGGCCAGCAGAGCATGTTCTGAGCAGCATTCGTACATTGCTGCGTTATATTATAGTAGAGTAAAACCGGGGATCCAAACCGGAAGAGAGGGAGTATTTGATGGGAAAGTATTTTGGAACAGACGGCGTGCGCGGAGTGGCAGGCGTCGATCTTACCTGTGAGCTGGCAATGAAGATCGGACGCAGCGCGGCTGCGGTGCTGACCGGAAGCCTGGGCCGCCGGCCCCGTATCCTGATCGGCAAAGACACCCGTCAGTCCGGCGATATGCTGGAGGCTGCGCTGACTGCGGGCCTGTGCAGCGTGGGCGCGGATGTGGAGAGCCTGGGTGTGCTGCCCACCCCTGCCGTAGCCTATCTTGTAGGCAAGTACAAAGCGGATGCGGGCATTGTGATCTCCGCATCCCACAATCCGATGGAGTTCAACGGCATCAAGATCTTTGCGGACACGGGCTATAAACTGCCGGACGAGGTGGAAAACCAGATCGAGGCCCACATTGACAACGACTGTCGGGAGATCCCGCTGGCTACCGGCGAAGACATCGGCCGGGTATCGATGCGGACAGACGGACTTCAGGACTATGTGAACCATCTGTATGAAGCGGTCAACGGCGACCTGAGCGGTCTGCGAATCTGCATCGACTGCGCAAATGGCGCGTCCGCAGAGGTGGCAAAACGGCTGTTCCCGCGGCTGGGTGCGGACTGCACCTTTATCGGGATCGCGCCGGACGGCCGGAACATCAACCGCGGCGTGGGCAGCACCCATCTGGACAATCTGGCCAAGGCGGTGCTGGACGGCGGCTTTGACTGCGGCATTGCTTTTGACGGCGATGCAGACCGCTGTCTGGCCTGCGACGAGAAGGGCCGGGAGATCGATGGCGACAAGATTATCGCTCTGCTGTCACTGGCCATGAAGCAGGAGGGGACTCTGGAAGGAGATACTGCTGTAGTCACAGTCATGTCCAACCTGGGTTTCATCAAGTTCATGGAGGCGCAGGGCATCCGCACCGAACGCACCGCCGTAGGCGACCGCTATGTGCTGGAGAATATGCGGGAGAACGGCTACAGCATCGGCGGAGAGCAGAGCGGGCATGTGATCCTGCTGCACCATGCCAGCACCGGCGACGGCGAGCTGACTGCGGGCAAGCTGCTCAAGCTGTTGGCCGCCAGCGGTAAGAAGATGAGCGAGCTGAACGAGATCTATGCCCAGTACCCGCAGGTGCTGGTCAACGTGACAGCCAACGCTGCCCAGAAAGCGGCCTACAAAGAGGACGAGGTTCTGGCGGGCTTTATCGAAAGCGAGCAGCAGAAGCTGATGGGCATGGGCCGTGTGCTGGTGCGTGTTTCCGGCACCGAGCCAAAGATCCGTGTCATGGTAGAGGGCAAGGATCTGGATGCCATCGACCGCTGCGCTAAGCGCATTGTAGACAAGATCAATCATCGGATACTGGGCTTATGAAACCCGGTGTGCCGGACAGCACAGAAAGGAGAGCGCCATGCGCCCTGCTGACATATGGAAGGATTATGAACTGCTGGATGCGACCGGCGGGAACCGGCTGGAGCGCTGGGGCGAAACGCTTTTGGTACGGCCGGATCCGCAGGTAGTGTGGAAAACTGCGCCCCAAAGCCCGCTGTGGGCCAAGGCGGACGCAGTGTATCACCGCTCCAACCAGGGCGGAGGCGAGTGGGAGTACCGCCGGCGTCTGCCGGAAAAGTGGAAGATCACCTGCGGCGAAGGAGAGGATAAGCTGACCCTGATCGTCAGCCCCACCGGATTCAAGCATACCGGCGTATTCCCGGAGCAGGCAGTCAACTGGGCCTGGTATGCAAAAAAGATCCGCGCAGCGGGCCGCCCCATCCGGGTGCTGAACCTGTTTGGATACACGGGCGGCGCAACGCTGGCCTGCGCAGCAGCGGGGGCTGCGGTCTGCCATGTGGACGCCTCCAAAGGCATTGTCCAGTGGGGCAAAGACAATGCTGCTGCCAGCGGGCTTTCGGAGCGGCCCATTCGATGGCTGGTGGATGACTGTTCCAAATTTGTGGCGCGGGAAAAGCGCCGCGGCAACACCTATGATGCCATTATCATGGATCCGCCCAGCTACGGACGCGGGCCGGGCGGCGAGATCTGGAAGCTGGAGGACTGTATCTATGATCTGTTGATCCAGTGTGAGGAAGTTCTCAGCGAAACGCCGCTGTTTTTTGCGGTGAACAGCTATACCACCGGGCTTTCCCCGGCGGTGATGGAATATATGCTCAAGACCACTTTGGTGCCGCGGTTTGGCGGAAGAACTTCCTGCGATGAGATCGGCTTGCCGGTATCGGCCACTGGCGGCGTGGTGCCCTGCGGCGCAACGGCGATCTGGGAAGAGTGAGACGGCCTTGTGCGGCTGGCCGCCGCGGGGCTGGGCGATGCAATGGAAAGGTGCTGCTCTGAACTCTGTGCATCCTGAAAGATTGCGGACGGGATGGGTCAGGTTTATGCCCTGTTATTCAATCGATAGCCGGTGGAATGTTCTCTTTTGTCTCGCCAA
>JBJERU010000060.1:0-8563 GCA_051882415.1 Faecalibacterium sp.
ATTCCATCGGCTATCGATTGAATAACAGGGCATAAGCCTGACCCATCCCGTCCGCAACCTATCGGGATGCCAAATCCGCCCGCGCAGGGCTTCATCACTCTACCTTCAGCATGCGATATCCCACACCCACATGGGTCTGGATGAACTGCGGCGAGCCGGGGGCGGCCTCCAGCTTTTTGCGCAGAGATGCCATATACACCCGCAGAGATGCAATGTCATTGTCCCAGCTGCTTCCCCAAACCTTTTGGGTAATATAAGTATGGGTCAGAACCTTGCCCACATTTTTGGCCAGCAGACACAGCAGCTTGTACTCGATGGGGGTGGTATGCAGCTCGCTGTCGTTCAGCCAGGCACACCCGGCGGCATAATCCACACGCAGCGGCCCGTTGACGAATACCGAGCTGGCGGCTGCGCTGTCCGGCGCCTGCATCGCCAGGCGGCGCTGCGTCACACGCAGACGGGCCAGCAATTCTTCCACCGAAAAGGGCTTGGTCAGGTAGTCATCTGCCCCGGCGTCCAGCGCTTCGATCTTGTCCGTATCCTCGCTGCGGGCGCTCAGTACGATGATGGGAAGATTGGACCATTCCCGCACCCGATGGATCACCTCCACGCCGTCCATATCGGGCAGGCCCAGATCCAGCAGCATGATGTCCGGGTTATGGGTGGATGTCTCCATCACGGCAGTTTCGCCGTTGGCTGCGGAAAGAAACTTATACTCGTGGGCTTTCAGGGTGGTGGTGATCAGGCTGCGCACCGGCGCATCGTCCTCCACCACCAGGATCAGCGGTTTATTCATGGATGCTCACCTCGCTTTGGGGGAGTGTAAACGTAAAAATACAGCCGTGGGGCTGATTGTCGGCCAGGGTCAGCGTTCCGCCGTGGGCGGTGATGATCGCCTTGCACAAAGCCAGCCCCAGCCCAAGGCTGCGGCGGCTGTCCGCAATGCGGTTCTGCCCGGTAAAGAACATCTCAAATACCTGGTTTTGGGCTTCGTCCGGGATGCCTGGGCCGTCGTCCGCCACCCGTACCCGCACATCGCGGCTGACATGGTCTGCGCTTACCGCAATGTGAGAGCCGGGCGGGGTGTATTTGATGGCGTTGTCCACCAGATTGATGATCACCTGCACCATGAGCCGCGCATCCATATTGGCCAGCAGCAGCTCGTCCGAATACTGCACCAAAATCGAATGCTCTGTGCTTTTGCGGCCGATATGCCGCATCGCCTCGTCGATCACCTCGTCCATCAGCTGGGGCGAAAGCTGTAGGTTCATGCGTCCGTCCTCGATGCGGGTGATGGAAAGCAGGTTTTCCACAAGGCTGGTCAGCCAACGGCCGTCGTCCAGAATATCGGTGAAGATCTGGGTGCGGGCGGCATCGTCCAGCGTTTTGTCATTGGCCAGCAGATTGCTGGCGTTGCCGGTGATGCAGGTCAGCGGTGTGCGCAGATCGTGGGAGATGGTGCGCAAAAGGTTTGCACGCAGCTGCTCGTTTTCGGCCCGGACCGCAGCCTGTTCTTTGGCGCGGGCGTTGCGGCTGTTTTCGATGGCAAGCGCACACTCGCCCAGGATCGAAAGCACCACGCTGTTTTCAAAGGCTTCCAGCGGCTTGCCGTGCAGGTCGATGCCCACCACGCCCAGCGCTGCCCCGCTGCCCGTGCGGATGGAAAAATACAGACACTGTGCCTGCGGGTATTGCTCGGCGGTCGCCCCGGCGCGTTTCTGGTGCGCAAACGCCCACTGTGCGGCAGCCTGTTCCTGCGGGGCAAAGAACGCCCCCGGCGAACGGCCCGGCGCTGTGCCGAACACATAGCCTTTGGCCAGCCTGCCGCCCTCTTCCGGGTAAATGATGATGTCGCGTTCCAGCAGCTTCATCAGCTGGCTGGCGGTGATGGAAAGCATGTCCGGCTCATCCTGGGCCTTTTGAAGCTGCTGGTTCGTTTCAAACAAAACCTTGGTGCGAAAGGCCGCCCGCGCCGAAAGGGTGGCGTGCGCCTTGAGCCGGGCCGTCAGGGTGCAGGTGATCATCGCCGAGACCAGCATGATGACAAAAGTGACCGGATAGCCGGGGTCATAGGCGTGGAAGGTGAGCCGCGGCTCGGTAAGGAAAAAGTTGAACAGGGTCACGCTGAGCACCGAGGCCAGCACGCCGCATGCATAGCCGTTGGTGAACAGGGCCGTGAGCAGCACGCCCAGAATATAGACCATGATGATGTTGTACTGGGCAAAGCCCCATTCCAGAAACAAGGTGCCCACGCCGGTGATGGCGCTGAGCAGGGCCGCCGTCAGCAGAAAATCGCGCGGGGTGGGCAGGGCCGCCCGCGCAAAGGCGCGGCGGCCTTTGCGATAGCCTTCTTCTGCGGCGGCGTCCGGGATGATGTAAATGTCCAGATTGGGTGCGCTTTCCGCCAGCTTTTCGGTGACGGTAGGCCCGCTCCAGAAATGTCGGCGATGTACGCTGCTGCGGCCCAGAACCACTTTTGTGACGCCGGATACCCGTGCAAACTCGCTGATCTGATAGGGCACATCGTCCCCGCACACTGTCACGATGTTGGCCCCGGCCTGCTCTGCCAGGCAGATGTGGCTGCGCAGACGTTCGGCGTCCTCAGCGCTCATCTGGTCGGCGGCAGGGGTCTGGACGTACAGCGCCGTGAACGCGCCGCCAAAGGCCTGGGCCATGCGCGCCGCCGTGCGCACGATCTTTGCGTTGGAGGGCGAGGAGGACAGACAGGCCAGGATATGCTCCACCTGTGGTTTTTCCGGATGGATCATGCGCCCCTCTCCTTCCCCTGTTTGTGATCGGTCAAAGCGGCTTTTCCGGCCGCTGACGGGGCTATTGTACCACGTTTTGGCCCGGCGCGCTACCGCTCCGGCAGACCATCCGGATCCGAGGCATCGCATAACAGGATCTGCATCTGCGGATGCTGACTGCGGAAACGGCGTACTTCGTCCAAAAGCGCGTCCTCGTCCACAGGCGCGCGCAAAAGCACACAGGCGGGCACGGGAAGCTGTTCCGGGCCGGAGGCGCGTTCCTGCCGGAGATGTGCCAGAAAGCGGTCCAGACGGGTCATGACCCAAAAGCCCGCCCCGAACACGCACAGCACTGCGCCCAGCAGGATCAGCTCTTTCATGGCAGACGCCTCCTTTCGTGCCCGGGGGTGGGCGGGATCAGATGCCAAAGCATTTTTGCAGGGCTTTGTATTCGCCCAGCACCAGCATGGTCGAGCTTGCGTTCAGGCGGGTGTCAGGCGTGACGTTCATGTTCATGTAGCTGCCGGGGCCGTTCTGCTTCACGCCCAGAATGTTGATGTTGAAGCGGCGGCGGATGTCGATCTCGCCCACGCTCTTGCCGATCCAGTTGTGGGGCACGCTCACTTCAAAGATGGCGTGATCTTCGCTCAGCTCGATGTAGTCCAGGATGTGGTCTGCGCTGTAGCGGATGGCCGCCCATTTTGCCAGCTGCTTTTCGGGATAGACCACCTCGTCCGCGCCGTTGCGGAGCAGGAATTTGGCCTGTACGTCCCGCTCTGCGCGCGAGACCACGAATCTTGCGCCCAGCTCTTTCAGCAGCGAGGTGGTCTCCAGCGAGCTTTGGAAGTCGTTGCCGATGGTCACGATGCATACATCAAAATTGCGGATGCCCAGCGAAACCAGAAATTCGGCGTTTGTGCTGTCTCCGATCTGCGCGTTCGTCACGATGGGCAGTACATCATTGACCCGCTCTTCGTTCTGGTCTACCGCCAGGACCTGATGCCCCAGCTCGTCCAGCTTTTCCGCAATATGCCGCCCAAAACGGCCCAGCCCGATCAACAAGATGGATTTCATATGAGAGTCTCCTTTTTAGGATGTCCGGATTTTTTGGTTTTTCCGTTGGATTTTCCCGCTTTTTGAAAAAAGCGGGGCAAAAACTTTTCAATCGGCCCGCGCATACGCGCGGGCCAGGTTTTTTATTCGCATAGGGCAGGCTTCGCCGCACTTTTTACGCGCGATACGGGCTGTCGTGCGCTGGTGTAACAGTGTCTTTCGGCACTGTCGCTCAGCCGACCGTTATCTTTTCCTGCGGCAGCCGCGAGTGCAGCCGGCTGCCCGCAAAGGCGGCATAGATCAGGGTCAGCCCTCCCACGCGGCCCAGGAACATCAGCGTGATGAGCACCACCTGCGAGCGGACCCCCAGTGTGGGCGTGACGCCCAGCGTAAGCCCTACCGTGCCCACCGCCGATGCCGTTTCAAACAGACACACCGACATCGGCAGGCCCTCCAGCGTGGAGATCACCAGCGCCCCGCCAAAAAACAGGCTGATGTACATGCCCAGGATCGTGGCGGCGTTTTTTACCGCGCTGCTGTCACAGCGGCGCCCAAAAAACTGTGCGTCCTCCCGGCGGAGAAAGGTTGCAAGCGTGTTGGCCGCCAGAACTGCCAGCGTGGTGGTCTTCATGCCGCCTGCCGTAGACCCGGGCGAGCCGCCTACCAGCATCAGCGCTACAACGATCGCCTGAGATGCCCCGCTCATCGCCGCCAGATCAGCGGTGTTGAAGCCCGCCGTGCGGGGCGTCACCGCCTGGAATACCGAGTCCAGCAGCCGCTGGCTCATCGGCCCGGTGGTGAACTCAAAACAAAAAAAGTACAGCGCTGGCAGGATCAGCAGCACGGCGGTCGTTACCAGAATGACCTTGCTCTGCATCCGGTAGCGGTGGAGATCCAGCCGGTGGGTGCAGATATCCTCCCAGGTCAAAAAACCAATGCCGCCGATGACGATCAGCAGCATGATCACAATACAGATCAACGGGTCGGAGGCATAGCCGGTCAGGGATACAAACTTTGCCTGTGTTGTGCCCAAAAGATCGAACCCTGCGTTGCAGAAAGCCGAAATGGAATGGAACACCGCCATCCATATCCCCCGCGAACCATGATCCCGGCAGAACACCGGCAGCATCACCGCTGCGCCCGCCGCCTCAAACAGCAGCGTCGCTTTCAGGATAAAGGTCGTCAGCCGCACGATGCCGCCCACCTGCGGCGCGGCAATGGCCTCCTGCATGGTACTGCGCTGCATCAGCGAGATCTTTTTTCCGGACAGCATCGCCAGCGTGACCGCTACCGTTACCACGCCCAGACCCCCGATCTGGATCAGCACCAGGATCACCGCCTGACCAAACATCGACCAGTAGCTTGCAGTATCCTGCACCACCAGCCCGGTGACGCAGACCGCCGAGGTGGAGGTGAACAATGCTTCGTTGAAAGGGGTCACTACCCGATCCTGGGATGAGATCGGCAGCATGAGCAGCGCCGCGCCGATCAGGATCACGGCTGCAAACCCCAATATGATCGTCTGAAAGGAGGTCAGGCGCTTTTTCTTATGTGCGCGTTCCTTCATATCGCATTCTCCTTGGGTATGGGATCGACCCCCGCAGGGGGGAGGACAGGACACGGACTCCCCCGCCCTGTGTGGGTCTTTCTTTCATTTTAACCTCCGCGCCTTTAAGAGCGGATAAAGATTGACTGCCCCGTATAAAGATTGCATAAAGATATCGAAAACAAAAGCAGCCGCCCGGCATAAGCCGGGCGGCTGGAAGGCGTTAGTTTCCGCTATTAAATTTTATAAGTGCATCCCAATCGATCGCTCCATCTGCTTTACAATATTTTATCGTAAAGTCTCGAATCATTCGATTTTGGGCTTTATTGTAAGCATCTTCAAAACGCGATGCAAATTCCTCTGGCTTTGATCCCATGTAAGAAATGATCTTTATATAAAATCCAGGATCCCCAGTAAGCCATTCCCAAAAATCCTGCCCTGCAAGTTCTTTATAAAACTTTTCGTTTTGTACACTCACCCTTTTCTTACCATACCCATATCCTACAAGAGGCATAAATGCTTTGTGTGCCTGTTGCGCTCTTTTTTGAGCGGATCGGAAATTTTGTTCTTGACGCTTTCTGCTATCGGCATTAAACACAGAAGTACCACTTTTCACTGCAATGCTATAGATCGTGTTATCCTTATCAACCGTAATGTCTACGCCTTCCGTCACAGCCTTTTGTCCACCGGATAAAGCAACTGCGATCGGCTCAAAAAAGGTATTTCCAAAAACAGTTTCTTCACTGGAGGAAACATATGCCGACAAAATGCCACCTACAATCTGAGATGCATCATTTATGCCTTTTGCCCTGTACAAATATGGATTTTTGCGTTTCAAAATTTTTTCAATGTTGATCTCATCCAATACTTTTGTAAGCGATTGGTAGAATCCATTCAGGGCATCGGATACAGCCTGCATTGCTTTTTGTTCATCATAAGTTTGATTTAACGGTTCCATCGTCAACAAAGCCTCCACCTCCTATACGAATTGCATCCTGTATCTTTTCATGGATACCTGTTCCGCGTGTTCTTTTTACTCTTACAGTACAACGCCCTTCTGCAACAGATACAATTGCTTCTCCAACGGCTTTTGCCAACCCAATTGGTACAGCATTTCCTATTTGACGATACTTTTCTACCATTGTCCCTGTAAATTCCCAGTTATCTGGAAATTGCTGAATTCTTGCATATTCCATAACACTGAGCGGTCTGTCTTTTGTTGGATGACACATCATTGTAGCTTTTTGAATAGGACTAGTCACAATTGTAGGGGACGGTTGATCATAAGATAGCCTTCTATAAAATCCAACCTTTCCTCCGCCCGAATGATAAGCTCCCCCCATTGCTTCTTTTTGGATTTCATCCGGAAGATTTTTCCAATTTCCACCTTCCGGAATTATATGAAGATATCTCAATCTGGATTCACTGAATTCTGCGCACTCTCCCGGGTTGTTTTCCAGATCCCGAATAGTCTCTCCCAATGTTACCCAGCGGTTCGCCGCATTTTGATGCGTCTGAAAATGCGTTGGAATCGGTAAGAAAATGTCCTCATGATCTCGACTTCCTATAAGCACAAATCTTTCTCTAAACTGCGGCACTCCATAGTTTACAGCATCTAACACGCCAAAAACTGTTTTATAATTGAGTTTGGAAAATTCTTCCAGAATCACATCAATTACTTTTCCGCCCGTGTTATTTCCATTTTCATCTTTAAGGGGCGCACTGATTAAACCTTTAACGTTTTCCATTACAAAGAATCGAGGACGAATAACATCAATGATGCGGACATATTCACGAAATAAGCTTCCCCGAGGATCATTGATCCCAAGCCTTTTTCCGGCAGTTGAAAAGGGCTGGCAAGGAGGACCCCCGCAAATCAAAAAAGGTTCACCAAAAGTCATATCGCAAGCAGAAAGTAACTGCTCTGGTTCAAGAGCGCGGATATCCCCTAAAATCGCCTTATGGCCATTTTTCTGGATAGTCTGAACGCATGCCGCATCAAAATCCTGTCCAATAGCAATCTCTATCCCAGCCTGCAATAAGCCCAAATCGAGCCCCATCCCTCCCGAAAATAAAGAAATGGATTTTCTTGTATCTTTCACTGTCTCCCTCTGCCACCTTTTATTTGTGATGATAATATCATATTTTGAATCTGCTCACAAGTATGGGGGCCTTGAAAACCCTTCGATCATTCCCCTTTGCTGCGCATCATCGTTCTTTCGATTCTTGTATGGGCCAAAAAAGCGCCCCGGCAGATGCCGGAGCGCTTTTTTGAATGACCCGTACGGGAATCGAACCCATGTTACAGCCGTGAAAGGGCCGTGTCTTAACCGCTTGACCAACGGGCCACGGAAATACAGAGCTTCGCTAAAACCTCCGACATTCATCATCCACTATTGCGGACGACCGTCCCCCATATCTTAGCGAAACTCTGTAAGGTGGTAGCGGTAACTGGATTTGAACCGGTGACACTTCGGGTATGAACCGAATGCTCTAGCCAACTGAGCTATACCGCCATATTATGTTGCGCACTTGAACGGTGCTCCATTATTATACCCGCCCTGCCCCGTTTTGTCAACATTTATTTCAAAAAAATTTCTGGATTTTTTCTTTTCCGCAATCCGGCCCCGGCCTGTGCATAAAAAAACAGGCGGCCCCCACAAAAAGGGCCGCCCGCAATGCCGGAAGATTCCACAGACTCAGGATACAGAATAGGTGCAGTCGAATACCGCGTAGGTGTCCTCTTCACAGACATAGATGCCCGAGTTCAGGCCATAGCTGTTGCTGAACTCCATATTCTGCTCCACCATGCTCTGGGGCTTGATAGAAAAGCTTTTGATGGTGCCGAAGTCACCGCTGGCCAGAATGCCCACATCGGTGTTGTAGATATCCATTTTGACACTTTTCAGGTTGGAGATGGTCGCCTTGGAGTTCATGTTGATAAAGTAGCCCTTGACCAGAACTTTGGAGGAAGTAACGGTCATTTCGGTGGGGACGTAGCGCAGCAGATTGGGATCCTCCGAGACGGCCAGCGCCGAGGTCGAGCAGGTCAACACCAGCATCATGCAGCACAACACCATAGCGGCCAGTTTTTTCAGATGTTTTTTCATAACCTTTCTCCTTTTTTGACGGGTTTTAGATGATTTTATGGTATCATTTTTTTCCGCGCATTGTAAAATGAAGTTGCGCATTTAGACAAACAAAAAGGTCCATAGCG
>JBJERU010000061.1:0-8312 GCA_051882415.1 Faecalibacterium sp.
CGGTGAGAACCACCACTTTTTGCAGAAGGTGCTGGACCAATCTACAAATTCAGTGAGATTGTTAAAAAGATATCATAGCTTGCTGAGTGCGTCAAGATGGTTTTGGAAAATATATTGCGGTAAAGCGGAGATAGTAGGACTAATTGACAGTGACTTGCAGCGGGACTTGTGCAGGACTACCCCCATCTGGTACAATAGAGCCAGAAAAAGAACGCAAGGAGGACGGAACCGGTGGAACTGCGGGTATTGCAATATTTTCTGGTGGTAGCGCGGGAAGAGAATATTACCAGGGCAGCAGCACTGCTCCATGTGACGCAGCCGACGCTTTCCCGGCAGATGATGCAACTGGAAGATGAACTGGGTGTATCATTGTTCAAGCGTAGTAGCCATAGCGTTTTGCTGACCGAACAGGGCATGCTGCTCCGGCGGCGGGCACAGGAACTGGTTTCGCTGGCGGACAAAACTCGGCAGGAGCTGGCACAGCAGCAAATTCTGAGTGGAGAAGTGTCGATTGGCAGCGGCGAATACCGCAGCAGCGCGTTGCTGGCACAGATCCTGGCGGGTTTTCACAAGCAGTATCCACAGGTACGCTATGAAATTTTCAGCGGCAATTCGGATGACATCAAGGAGCGCATGGAACGCGGACTGCTGGACATGGGGTTTCTGCTGGAACCAGTGGACGTGAGCCGGTATGAGTTTGTTCGCCTGCCCGTTCAGGAAGAATGGGGCGTATTCGTTTCGGAAGATTCTGAACTTGCGCAGAAAGCAGAGGTCACGCCGCAGGATCTTGCCGGTCAGCCTTTGATCTTTGCACGGCGCGATCTGGTCAAGCAGGAACTGACGAATTGGTTCGGCTCTTCTGCGGAAGGACTGGACATTATTGCAAGCGGAAATCTGCCCTTCAACCTTTCCATGCTGGTACAGCAGGGAATGGGCGTGCACTTCTCGCTGGCGAAAAATTGCAGGTATGAGGGGGTCTGTTTCCGTCCGCTATCACCTCGGCTGGAAAGCAATGTGGTGCTGGCGTGGAAGAAAAATCAGGCGATGCCACCTGCGGCACAACAGCTGATTGAAGAAGCTGAGAAATACATCAAACGTATTTCTTGCGATAAAGAATAAGCATTTAACATTTCAGATATCTGGCTTTATACTATAGGTGTCCACTGTGACACCTATTTTTTTATGTTCAGGAGAATGTTTGCCCCATGACAAAACAGGAGATCGCGCAGCGATTCCATGTCCCGGAACGGGTTCTGGAAGAATATGAGAAAAACATCCGGTCAAATTCTATGGAACCCTACACGGATAACGATCTTGCACTGCTCAGTCAGATCGTGACGCTGTATGAGATCGGCTTTTCGTCCGGGCAGGTGCAGGAATATCTGAAAACATCGGAAAAGTCTGCGCAGCTGGTTCTCCTGAACCAGAAACGGCAGGAACTACTAAGCGCGCTGCATCAGCAGGAAGAACGGCTGGACAAGCTGGACTTTCTGCGTTACAAGTTACAACAAAAGTAAAGATGGAGGAACCGAGCATGAAATTCAACAATGAAAAAGACTTTGAGCAGGCAAACCTGTTTGGCAAGGGTGCACCGAACGTGGCCTATGCCAAGTATTTTATCGGGGATTCGTTCCTGAAGGCCGTAACGACCCCTGCCAGCGGTGTGCATCTGTCCAATGTGACCTTTGCACCGGGCTGCCGGAACAACTGGCACATCCACCATGCAAAGAAAGGCGGCGGTCAGTTGCTGCTCTGCATTGCCGGAGAAGGCTGGTATCAGGAGGAAGGCAAGCCGGCTGTGAGCCTTGTGCCGGGTTCTGTGATCGAAATTCCCGAAAGGGTCAAGCACTGGCACGGCGCAAAGGCTGACAGCTGGTTCAGCCATCTGGCCATGGAGCTGCCCGGAGAAGAATGCTCCAATGAATGGCTGGAGCCGGTAACGGATGAAGAATACGCTGCATTGCAGGACTGATCGTTTGATAGGTACAAAAGAAAGAAGGATTCAGTATGGAGAAACAGACCGCAGGACGCAAGCGTCTGGGAGACTTTGCACCCAAGTTCGCAGAACTGAATGACGATGTACTTTTTGGTGAAGTGTGGAGCCGCGAAGATAAGCTCTCTGCGCGTGATCGCAGCATTGTTACAGTGGTGGTCCTGATGACGAAGGGAATCTTTGATAATTCCATGAAGGTTCATCTGACGAATGCGAAAAAGCATGGTGTGAGCGCTGAAGAAATGGCAGAGATCATCACCCATGCCGCGTTCTATGCAGGCTGGCCCAATGCATGGGCTACCTTCAATCTGGCAAAAGAGGTCTACGACGAGCAGGCATGAAGAAGCAGTTTTCCAATCAGGACTTAAAAAAGCTGATCGTTCCCCTGTTTCTGGAACAGCTGCTGGTGGCACTGGTGGGTATGGCGGATGTGTTTGTCATCGGTTTTGTGGGCGAAGCAGCCGTGTCCGGCGTGTCGCTGGTGAATAGCTTCAACACCATCTTTCTCAATCTGTTCACCGCACTGGCAGCAGGCGGTGCGGTTGTTATCAGTCAGTACATCGGACGGGACGAAAAAGACCTTGCCAGCCGGTCAGCCTGTCAGCTGGCAGCAGCGGCAGCGCTGTTTTCGGTCGCGGCGGCGGTGCTCATTCTACTGAACTGTGAGCCGCTGCTGCGGCTGTTGTTCGGCAAGGTGGAGCCGGAAGTCATGGCGGCCTGCATCACCTATCTAAAAATTTCGGCCTACTCCTACCCCGCCCTGGCCGTCTACAATGCGGGTGCGGCCCTGTACCGCAGCTTCGGCAAGACCAGTACCACTATGTATATTTCCATCATTTCCAACTGCATCAATGTAGTGGGCAACTGCATCGGCGTGTTCGTGTTGCACGCCGGTGTCGCCGGTGTTGCGTGGCCGTCCCTCATCGCCCGCACCTTCTCGGCGGCGGCCATCACGGTGCTGTGCTTCTCGAAAAAGAACCCGGTTTCCTACTTCTGGAAAGGGCTGCTGCGGCTGGAAAGCAATTTGCAGGCGAAAATTCTGCGCATTGCGGTGCCTAACGGTTTTGAAAGCGGCATCTTCCAGCTGGTGAAAGTGGCGCTGAGCAGTGTCATTTCCATGTTTGGCACTTACCAGATCGCGGCGAACGGTGTGGCGCAGAGTTTCTGGAGCATGGCGGCACTGGTAGGCGTTGCCATGGGGCCGGTGTTCATCACAGTCATCGGGCAGTGTATGGGTGCGGGCGACACGGAAGCCGCCGAGTACTATTTCCGCAAACTGACAAAAATCACGCTGGTGTTCGCCGCCGCATGGAACCTGCTGATTTTCGCCCTGACCCCGGCGGTGCTGCATTTCTACACGCTGGAATCACAAACCAAACAGCTGGTAATCTGGCTGGTGCTCATCCACAATGTGTTCAATACCATCGCCTATCCCCTCGCCGACCCGCTGGGCAAAGGCCTGCGTGCCTGCGGGGATGTGGGCTTTACGACCGGTATTTCCTTGTTTACGACCATCGGGGTGCGGCTGGTGTTCTCCCTCCTGTTCGCCGTTGTCTGGCAGATGGGGGTCATCGGCATCGCCTTTGCCATGTGTCTGGACTGGTCGATGCGCGGCATCATCTTTTGGTGCCGGTTCCGGCAGGGCAAATGGAAGAGCCTGAAGGTGATCTGAAATGTCTTGCCATCGGGCAGCTGTATCTGGTAAGATAAAAGAAAACGCGCTGGCGCGAAAAGAGAGGGGAACTTTCTGTGCTGCTGTTCCAACAGATCGAAGATCTTGCCTATAAACATACCGATGCCCGCCGGACGATCGGAGAATTTCTTCTGGCAAAGAAAAGCCGCATCAAGGAATACAGTATGCAGCAGATCGCGGATCAGACATTTTCTTCCAAGTCCTCGCTGGTGCGGTTTGCCAAGTCGCTGGGCTTTTCCGGCTGGAAAGAGTTCATGGAGCAATTCCTGAGCGACAGCTACTATGAAGAGAGCCACTACACGGACATTGACCCGAACTTCCCGTTTGAAGCCGGGGACGATACCGACAAAATCATCATTCAGCTCAGCAATCTGGCGGTCGAAAGCATTCTGGACACCACCGACCAGCTCGACCGGAAAGAACTGGAAAAGGCAGTGGACATCCTGTATCATTCCCGGCAGATCGCACTGATGGCACAGACCCCCAACCTTTACGTTGGCGAACTGTTCCGGCGAAAAATGGCGACCATCGGCAAAAACGTTCTCATCACAGAGAGCGACATGGGGCTGCTGGCACATTCCCTCAGCAGCGAGGATTGTGCGCTCCTGATCTCCTATTCTGGCAACAGCGAACGCCGCCTGCCGCTGAAAGTCATCCCGATTCTGGAAGAAGCAAAGGTGCCGATCATTGCCATTACCGGTATGGGTGAGAATCTGCTGCGGCAGCACGCCACCTGTACGCTTTCCATGTCCAGCCGGGAGCGTCTGTATACCAAGATCGGAACGTTTGCCACGGAGGAATCCATCAACTTTATCCTGAATATGCTGTATGCCTGTTATTTCGTCCGGGATTACGACCGAAATATGGAGTTCAAGACAAAAGCCTCCCGCGTTCTGGAATTTCAGCGTTTCTCGCAGAACAGCGATATTCAGGAAAAACCGCAGACCTGAATTCCAAAGCAGAAGGCATGGCCGCAAGGCTGTGCTTTCTGCTTTTTGTGTTGTATTCCAGTTGTGCCGCGCCGTGCCGCCTGAAAACGGTTCCGCCCCGGTGGGGCGCGGTACAATGCGGCACAGAATCTATTGCATTTTTATGGTCGGATTTGCTACAATTTTCTTGCAAAGAGGAGTGAATTTGAGCGCAGGTGCACATGGGTTCAGATTTCATACTTCGATGAAGGATTCAAAAAAGGAGAAATCATCATGAGCAAAAAGTATGAATCGACCGCACAGGACATCGTTCGTCTTGTGGGCGGTGCGGAAAATGTGGACTCCCTGCATCATTGTCAGACCCGGCTGCGGTTCAAGCTCCGGGATGATGCCAAGGCAGACAGTGCGGCCATCGAGCAGCTGCCCGGTCACCCTAAGTGCTTTGCCAAAGGCGGTATGTTTCAGGTCGTGATCGGTCTGGACGTGGCCGAGTGCTACGAAGAAGTGGTCAAACTACTGCCCCAGACGGAAAATGCGGAGGCTGCCCCCAAAGCCGGCCAGCCCGCAGGTAAAAAGAAGATCTTTGACATCGTCACCGATTTTATTTCCAGCATCTTCTCGCCCATCGTTCCGGCACTGGCGGGTGCCGGTATGGTCAAGGTCCTGCTGGCCTTGCTGGTGGCCTTCAGCTGGATCGACAAGAGCAGTCAGGTCTATGTGCTGCTGAACCTGTTCGGGGATGCGACCTTTGCCTTTATGCCCATCCTGCTGGCCTATACCACCGCAAAGAAGCTGGGCAGCAATCCGGTGCTGGGCATGGTCGTTGCCGGCATCATGTGCCACGCGACCTGGACGGGTCTGGTCGCAGCCGGTGAACCGGTTTCCTTCCTCGGCATCCCGTTCTATCTGGTGCGCTACACCAACTCCACCATCCCCATTGTGCTGGTCATGCTGGTGCAGGCTCCGCTGGAAAAGTGGCTGAATAAGATCATGCCGAAACCCATCCGTCTGGTCTTTGTCCCGATGATCGAGTTCATCGTCATGGGTATTCTGGCTTTCTCGGTCCTCGGACCTCTGGGCGATTACGTCGGCAAGATCTTCACCATGCTGTTCACCTTCCTCAGCGAGAATGTCGGCTGGCTGGAGTGCATGCTCATGGGTGCCACCTACTCCCCGCTGGTCATCTTTGGTCTGCATCATGGTCTGGCACCTCTGGGCACCATGCAGATGTCCCAGATGGGCTATGACGGCATCTTTGGACCCGGAGTTCTGTGCGCCAACATTGCACAGGGCACCGCCGCACTGGTCGCCGGTTTTCTGAGCAAGGACACTGCCACAAAGCAGATCGGCATTTCCGGCGGCATCACCGGCCTGATGGGCACTACCGAACCCGCTCTGTACGGCATCAATGTCCCGAAAAAGTATCCCCTCATCGCCGGTATGATCGGCTCCGCTTGCGGCGGTCTGTATGCCGGTCTGACCCACACCCACCGCTATGCCACCGGTTCTTCCGGTCTGCCCGCAGTGGTGATGTACATCGGTGATGGCACGATGCAGTATTTCTACAACATCATCATTGCGATCGGCATTACCATTGTGGTAGCCGCGTTGATGACCGTGATCCTGAGCCGCTTCTTTGAAAAGAAGAATGCCTGAATCTGACAGGAGAGCACAACCATGAAGAACGCATTTCCGAAAAATTTCCTCTGGGGCGGCGCAACCTCTGCTCACCAGTATGAGGGCGGCATCAGTGATGGCAGCCGTGCGCTGTCCGTGCCGGATGTGATGAGCGGCGGCAGCCGAACGTCCCCCCGCTATCTGACCGATGGCATCCTGCCCGGATATCATTACCCCAGCCATGAGGCAGTGGACTTTTATCACCGCTATAAAGAAGATATCGCTCTGTATGGAGAGATGGGCTTCAAGGTGTTCCGCATGAGCATCAACTGGGCACGGCTGTTTCCCACCGGCGAAGAAACGGAACCGGAAGCAGACGGCATCCGCTTTTACCATGATGTGTTTGCCGAGTGCCGAAAGTACGGCATTGAACCGCTGGTCACGCTGAGCCACTACGAAATGCCGTATCTTCTGGCGAAAAAGTACACCGGCTGGACGAGCCGCGAAGTCATTCCGCTGTTCCTGCACTACTGTGAAACGGTGTTCCGGGAATACAAGGGCGAGGTGAAATACTGGCTGACCTTTAATGAGATCAACCTGCTTCTGATGGGAGCTTATGGCAATATCAACGGCGGCGGCATCCTGCCGGAAGGCAAAGTTGTGGCAGTCGGCACGGCAGTCAAGGTGGATGAAGGCTGGGATATCCCCCAGCGGCGGTATACGGCACTCCACAATCAGTTGGTGGCCAGCGCAAGGGCCGTGCAGCTGGCGCACAGCATCGACCCGGAAAATCAGGTGGGCTGTATGCTGCTGGGCCGTGTGGCGTATCCGTACACCTGCAAGCCGGAGGACGCGCTCAAGGCGCAGCAGGTGATGCGCAAGGCCAACTATTACTGCGGTGATGTGCAGGTGCGGGGTGCTTATCCTGCCTTCGCAAAAAAGCAGTGGGCAGATGAGGGCGTGACTGTGGAAGTCAGCCCGGAGGATGCCGAAACGCTGAAGAACGGCACAGTAGATTTCGTGTCCTTCAGCTACTATTCCAGCACCACCGCCACCAACGACCCCAATGTTCCCATTGCAGCGGGCAACATGATGCGCGGCCCCGGCAACCCCTATCTGAAAACCAGTCAGTGGGGCTGGACAATCGACCCGGACGGTCTGCACTGGTATCTGAACGAGCTGTACGACCGCTACCAGAAACCGCTGTTCATCGTGGAAAACGGTCTGGGTGCAGAGGACAAACTGGAACCGGACGGTACCATCCACGATCCCTACCGCATCGACTATATGCGGGCGCATATCGAAGCCATGGAGCAGGCCATGGAGGACGGTGTGGAACTGATGGGCTATACCGTGTGGGGCTGCACCGATCTGGTCAGCGCATCCACCGGCGAGATGAAAAAGCGGTACGGACTTGTCTATGTAGACAAGAATAACGATGGAACCGGCGATATGAGCCGTCACCGCAAGGACAGCTTCTACTGGTACAAAAAGGTCATTGCCACCAACGGCGAAGATCTGGATTAAAAGGCGCAGAAAGAAAATGAAGAAATTTGAGTATACCATCAAGGAAGCCAGCGGCATCCATGCACGTCCGGCCGGTCTGCTGGTGAAAGCAGCCAAGGGGCTGGACAGCACCATTACGTTGGAAAATGCAGCAGGGAAATCCGCCGCAGCCACAAAGCTGATGGCTGTCATGGGATTGGGTATCAAGCAGGGTGATACCATCACCGTGACAGTCGAAGGCGGCGATGAAGAAGCCAGCGCAACTGCGATGGAGAAATTCTTCAGCGAAAACCTGTAAATGAGGAAGTCCCATCTGTCTGCTACAATGGCGAACATAGCAGGCAGGTGGGACTTTTTTCTGAATATGAGATTTTCTATTGCGTTATAGCACAAAGTATGGTATATACATTATACGAAACAATGCTTTAAATAAACGATTAGCCGTTCGATGATGTATAAAGTGAGGTGCTTGCCATGACCGCCGTGATCTACGCCCGCTACTCCAGCGACAACCAGCGCGAAGAATCCATTGAAGGCCAGATCCGTGAGTGTACGGCCTATGCCGAAAAGAACG
>JBJERU010000062.1:0-37510 GCA_051882415.1 Faecalibacterium sp.
TGGCTGTGGGCGCGCTGCTGCACGATTTTTATTTGTACGACTGGCACCGCCGCAGCACTTTTCATGGGCTGCACCGTCTGCTGGAGATGCACGGCTTTTCGCATCCATCCCATGCGCTGGTCAATGCAAAGCAGTATTTCCAGATCACTCCTAAGGAGCAGAATATCATCTCCTGCCACATGTGGCCGCTGACCTTTCGCCATGTGCCCCGCTGCCGCGAGGCGGTGATCGTCTGTTTGGCGGATAAATACTGTGCGGTGATCGAAAGCATGTTCCAGCGTTCCAACGTGGGCGCTTTCGAGCACTCCGATCGTGAGTGGTAAGCTTTTTAAACGAACAACAGGATCCCCGGGCCTGAAACCAGACCCGGGGATCTTTGCGCAATGGAACGGAAAACAGATCGAAGGAAAAAACCGCGCCCCTTCTGCCACAAGCTTTGGCACAAGGGGCGCGGCGGGTCGTTTTTACAGTTTACGATAGCCTTCCGGTTCGTCATCGGCACAGCGCCGTTCCATCAGGTAGGTATCCAGCCAACGGCCATGGCAGTCGCGGGCGATGCGTTCCCGCCGCCCGACCAGACGGAACCCACACTTTGCGTGCAAACGGCGGCTGGCCTCGTTTTCCTGCAAAACGGTGGATTGCAGCGTCCAGTACCCGGCTTGCTCGGCGGTGCGGCACAGCTCCTGCAAAAGGTGATATCCAAAGCCTCTGCCCCGGAACTGCTCGCCCACATAGATGCTCACCTCGGCCACGCCCCGGTAGCACCAGCGTTTGTTCACCCGGCTCAGCACCGCCCAGCCCGCGATGGTCTGGCCGTCCAACACCACCAGACGGCACTCCCGGATGTGGGCGGCGTCCCAAGCGGAATAGGGCGGGCACTCGGTCTGAAAGGTGGCATGCTCGGTGGCGATGCCCTCCTGATAGATTCTTGAAACGGACTTCCAATCCTCGGCCCGCATGGGCCGCACGGTGATCTCACTCATGTCTTTTCCTATCCATCGGGGGCTGGGAAACTGCTTTCATGGTTATGGCATTGGCACAAGACCCTCGGTCATCCGGCGATTCTGGCTGTGAAAGCAGCTTCTAAGCTCCAGGCTCCAGTTTTTGGCGGTTTTTGTTTCAGTATAGCAGAATCTGTGTCAAAGGACAACTACAGATCCTTATTCCAGCTCCGGAAGCAGATCCAGCACACGGATGCCCAGTCCGCGCAGATATTCCTGACGCTCCCGAACCAGTGCTTTGCCGGCCACTTCTTCGGGGGCGTGGGCATCACTGCCCAGAACAGCGGATACTGGGTATTCGGCGGCGATCTCCCAGAACTGATCGGTGGTGTAGCCCAGCGTCCTGTTCCAGCGTGCTCGGCGCAGATATCCGGCCAGATTATACTCCAGCACGGTGCCGGTTTTGACGGCGGCCTCGCAGATCTGACGGCAGGCGGTTTCTGCCTGCGCATCAAAGACGGTGCAGCCGTTCAGGAACAGGTCGGGATGGGCCAGGCAGACGTATCGTCCGCTTTCCAGGCCCTCCTGCACCAGGTCTGCATACCGGCGGATATCCGCAGCGTTCCGTACACGGCCCAGATATACGCTCTCCGGCCCGATGGAATCGTAATGGCAGCCCAGCAGCAGATACTCGATGCCCAGCTTTTCGCACTGCTCGTCCAGCCAGGGCAGCGCTTCAGGGAAGTACTCGGCTTCCAGGCCGATGTGCAGCCGCAGCTGTCCGGCATAGGCCTCCCGCAGGCTTTTCAGGGTGGAGATGTAGTCCTCCAGCTCCTGCGCGTCCATGCGGATGTGACGCGCCTGCGGCGACATGGCACTGTAGTTCCAGGGTGTGTGGTCGGAAAAGCCCAGCACCTGATAGCCTTGTTTCAGTGCAGAGCGGATATATTCCTCCTCACTGCCCTCGGCATGCTGGCAGCGCGGCGTATGGGTATGGTAGTTTGCAAGGATATCGGACATGGGAACGCCCCCTCCTTTGGGGCAGAATCGCTTTGACAAACTATAGGGATGTGATACAATAAAAGAAATGGGATTTCGGTGTGTGCCGTTCGACAGGAAGCGACTCGTCCAGCACAGCCTTTTATTATAACCGGATGAAAGAAAAAATGCAATGTGTTTGTGATTTTTTGACGTCTCAGGAGGAAAAATGGTACAGCCGGGCGGATGGCTGCGGACACCGCTTTTGCTTGTGGGATTGGCAGAACAAAAACAAGGAGCTGCATGGTATGAAAGCAAAACGATGGCTTTCCGCAGGATGCATGACGGCTTTGATGGTGCTGCTGGCGCTTTCGGCTGCGGCGGTGGGCCAGGCAGATATCACGCCCCAAACTACCATGAAGGAGATCCGCGAAAATGAGAGCATCCAAGGCTCCGGATATTATGTTTATTCTCGCGAGCAGGACAGGGCGCTGCAAAAATGGTGGACGCAGAACTGGACGCTGGAGGATTACGCCGGAACGGAGAGCGCACAGGATACGGCAGACGGCCTGAACCGGGTGATCGAAAATCATAACCGCGGCATACAGGTGACATATAAAGTTTATACGGAGCAGGAGATAGCGCAGATCGGCGCGCTGGACAAGGTAGAGCTGTATTACTTCCCCGTCCCGCAGCCGGGAGCCAAATATGCGTTGATCGTAGTCGGCGGCGCCAACATGCGTGGCGCAGAACTGGAGGAAGGCGCGTCCACCGCCGTCCGCCTGAATGCGCTGGGGTATGCGGCGTTCGTGCTGCGGTATCGCCATTTGACGGAAGCGGCAGACGATGCTCCTGTGCAGGACGTTGGGCGTGCAGTAGAATACATTACGATCCATGCGAAGGAGCTTCAGGTGGATCCGGAGGGCTACGCGGTGCTGGGATATTCCGCCGGCGGGCATCTCGCCGGCCTGTTTGGTACACAGCTGCTGGGATATCCCAACTATGATGTGCCAAAGCCCGGCCTGCTGATTCTGGCCTATGGCATAAATGATTTTTCGCTGGTCAAGCCGGTGTATCATCTTCTTCTGGATGCAGGCAGCTTTGAACAGCACTATTATGATCTGACGGTGTCGGAGTATGTCACGAAGGATTATCCGGCTACATATCATTGGTATGGCAAAAATGATCTGACCCTGTTTGCATTGTGCGCTAAAAATCAGAATGCGGCGCTGGAGCAGGCGCTGGAACAGGCAGGCGTGCCGCATAAGCTGGTGGTCTATCAGGACGCGCCGCATGCGATCGGCACTGGCGTGGGGACCGATGCAGAGGGCTGGCTGACGGATGCCGCAGCTTTCTGGGAAGAGCAGACAGCGGAAGAGGCCGAGATCCCGGCGGAAAAGGAGTGGAGCAGAGATGATGTATGACCAGAATGAGGCTTTTTGCAGCCTGAACGTTGGGCTTCCGGACGATGTGGCCCGGTATAAGGCGGCAGGCTATTACCAGCAGGCCATCCGGCGCATTGATGACTTGCTGGCCGAGGACTGGACGGCAACACAGAATCAGCCAGTAGGCGCAGAGCCTTCCGTCCGGCCGAAAAATCCCACGCCCCGCGGTGTGGAAGCCCAGCGCCGGGCGCTGCTGGTCCAGCGGGAGATCCTGCTCCGTCTGCCAGAGGAATACTGCTGGCCCGAAGCGCAGGCGGTGGCCCGGATGCAGGGACTTGTGCGGGACTTCACAGCAGAAGAATTTCGGGCGCTGGACTGGAAAGGCCGGATCGACTGGCGGTATGTGGAAGGGGAAAAGCGCTATCAGAAACGCTTTGCCGAAACGCTGCTGGCCACCCATCCGGAGCTGGCTGCGCGTCAGTTGGATCCGCCCGCGCCGAATGCCGAGGCCCGTGCCCGTCGTGTCCGGATCCATGAACAGATGGTGCGCAGCGGTTCTGCCAGTGCCCGTATCACGCTGCGTACTTCGGCAGGCATGTCGGATGCGGTGTTTGCCGCAGCTCTGGCCCGCGCAAAGGCGGAGGGCCGCAGCAGTGTGCATGTAAAGGTGTGGCTGCCGCTGCCCGCTGCTTGTCCGGCCCAAAGTGAGATCGAACTGCTTTCCTTTACCGAGCCGCCGACCTATATCGCGGCAGAGGATGCGCCCCAGCGCACAGCGTTCTGGGAGGCCGACCTGACGGAAAATCGCAGCTTCGGCGCACAATATCGTTACCGCGCCACGGCGATGTATGCCGATCCGCTGGACGTTGTTCCGGATGCGGTACAGCCGGATTTCGATACGCAGGAACAGGCCCCTCATATCGTGTTCACGCCCTATCTGCGGGAGCTGGCCGCCCAGCTCACCGCCGGCCTGTCCGACCCTGTCCAAAAGGCGAAGCGGATCTATGATTATGTCACGCTCAACGTGCGGTATCACTACCAGCCGGCCTATTTTGTGCAGGAATGCCTGCCTGACCGCTGTGCGCGGGACCGCCGGGGCGATTGCGGCATTATGGCGCTGACCTTTATCACGCTGTGCCGTCTGGCGGGCATCCCGGCCCGCTGGCAGAGCGGCCTTGCGGTTTCGCCCGCCGGCGTGGGCTGCCACGACTGGGCGATGTTCTACATCGCGCCCCGAGGCTGGATGTATGCAGATTGTTCTTATGGCGCATCGATGGCGCGGGCCGGAGATGAAGTCCTGCGCCGCCATTATTTTGGCAGTCTGGATACCGGGCGCATGGTGGCCAACCGCGCGTTCCAGGCTCCTTTTGACCCGCCGATGACCTCTTTCCGGGATGACCCCTATGATAACCAGACCGGAGAAGTGGAAGCGGATGGCGTGGGTCTTTATGGCGAGCAGACTGTCTGCACCAAGGAGGTGGAGGCCTTTGAAGAACTGCTCTGAACCGCAGCCCGGCTTCTTTTTTGCAAAAAGGAACACCCCCGCAAATAAACCATCAAAATAGGATTCGTCCGGGCTGCATATTGCGGCCCGGACGCTGATGTTAAGGAGATCATCCATGGAATTTCTCGCACTTCTTTATACGGTTTTGCTGGTGACGATCAGCTTGCTGCTGGCGCTGGTGCTGTATCGCCAGAGCAAACCGCAGCCAAAGTCCGGCGGTGAACAGGAGCTTCGCGCCTGGCTGACAAAGCATCTGGAAGCCCAGGCACAGGAGACCGAAAAGCGGGAGGCCGCGCTGATGGAGCAGTGCTATGCCGCGATGCGTACCATGAGCGACACGCTTCAGACGGCGGTGCAGGGAATGAGCGCGACTCTGACCACCGGTCAGGCGGCCCAGCAGCAGGCAATGGAGCAGCGCCTGCGCAGTCTGGAAGCCAGCAACGCCCAGCAGCTGGATCAGCTGCGCAGCGCGATGGTGGAAAGCATGACCGCATTGCAGGCAGAAAATGCCCGCAAGCTGGATGAGATCCGCCATACGGTGGACGAACAGCTTCAGGATGCGCTGCAAAAGCGTGTATCGGAAAGCTTTAAAGCGGTCAACCAGCAGTTGGAACAGGTGTATAAAGGTCTGGGCGAGATGCAGAATCTGGCAGCAGATGTGGGCAGCCTGAAACAGGTGCTTTCGGGCGTCAAGACCCGCGGCATCCTGGGCGAGATCCAGCTGGGAGCGATCCTGGAGGAGATCCTGGCCCCGGAGCAGTATGAAACGAACGTTGCCACCATCCCGGGCAGCACCCAGCGGGTGGAGTTTGCGGTAAAGCTGCCGGGAACGGATGGGAACACGGTCTGGCTGCCCATCGACTCCAAGTTCCCCGGCGATACCTATGCGCATTTGCAGGATGCCCGGGAACAAGGGGATGCCCAGGCGGTGGAGAATGCCCGCCACGCGCTGGAAATGGTGCTGCGTGCCGAAGCAAAGGATATCCGGGAAAAGTATGTGGAGCCGCCCTATACCACAACGTTTGGTATTTTGTTTTTGCCTTTTGAGGGGCTGTATGCCGAGGTGGTCAATGCCGGGCTGCTGGAAACGCTGCAAAGAGATTATCAGGTGAACATTGCCGGCCCCAGCACGATGGCCGCCCTGCTGAACAGCCTGCAAATGGGCTTCAAAACATTGGCGATCCAAAAGCGCTCCGGCGAGGTGTGGCAGCTGCTGGGCGCGGTCAAGACGGAGTTTGATAAGTTTGGACAGGGGCTTTCCAAACTTCAGCAGCGCCTGCGCCAGACGGATGAGGAACTGGATCAGCTGATTGGGGTGCGCAGCCGCGCCATCCGCCGAAAGCTCAGCACGGTGCAGATGCTGGACGAGAGATCAGCTTCCACCCTGCTGGAGCTGGATGCCGAGCCAGGCCGCCCTGTTGCGGCGCGGCTGCCAGAGGCGGAAACGGAGGAGTGAGCTTAAAAACTTTTCAGGTTTCCCGCTTTTTGAAAAAAGCGGGGCAAAAACTTTTCAATTGGCCCATGCATGCGCATGGGCCGGTTTTTTGGGCGCACAGGGCAGATATGGCATGTTTTGGGCTGTATCGACAGGACGCGACAACAGGGGCAACGGCTTGCGCTTTTAGAACCGCTGTGCTATACTGAAAAAGCGTTCTTGTATTATAGACAGATTTATGCTCTGAAACAATATCCGGCATCAAACGCCGGGCAGCAAGAAGGAAGAAGGTATTTTTGATGAGTGTCTCAAAGATCACAGATACGATCCTTGGTCTGGGCGTGAACGACCTGACGCTGGATCTGTTTGAAAGCCAATATCCTGTGCCGGAAGGCGTAAGCTACAATTCCTACCTGATCCTGGACGAAAGAACTGCCGTGCTGGACACGGTGGACGCGCGTGCCACCGATGCCTGGCTGGAAAATCTGACCCAGGCACTGGCGGGCCGCACCCCGGATTATCTGGTAGTCTCCCACATGGAGCCTGACCACGGCGCGAACATCGCGCGGCTGGCCGCCCTTTATCCGGAGATGAAGCTGGTGGGCAATGCCAAAACGTTTGTGTTTATGGAGCAGTTTTTTGGTGCACAGTCGATCCCGGCAGACCGCCGTGTGACCGTCAAGGAAGGGGATACCCTGGCCCTGGGCGCACACACGCTGCAGTTTTTCATGGCGCCCATGGTACACTGGCCGGAGGTCATGGTAAGCTATGAACTGTCGGAGAAGATCCTGTTCTCTGCCGACGGCTTTGGGCGCTTTGGTGCGGCAGAAAACGGCGCTGATGCAGACCACGACGCGTGGGTGCCGGAAGCTCGTCGCTATTATCTGAACATCGTGGGCAAGTATGGCTCTCAGGTACAGGCCCTGCTGAAAAAGGCCGCCGCACTGGAGATCGAGACCATCTGCCCGCTGCATGGCCCGGTGCTCACCGGCGACCTGACCCCGTATCTGCGGGACTATCAGATGTGGTCCACCTACCAGCCGGAAGAACCCCAGGCGGTTCTGGTGGCCAGCGCTTCGATTCACGGCAACACCCGCGCCGCCGCCCGCGCGATGGCGGACAAGCTTCGCGCACAGGGCGCAGAGGTGGTGGAACTGGATCTGACCCGCACCGATATTTCCCATGCGGTGGCCGAAGCATTCCGCTGCGGCAAGCTGGTGCTGGCCTGTGCAACCTATGACGGCTTCCTGTTCCCGCCGATGGAAGAATTCCTGACCCACCTCAAAACCAAGTCGTTCCAGAGCCGCACCATCGGTCTGATGGAAAACGGAACCTGGGCACCAATGGCTGCAAAGCTCATGCGCGGCATGCTGGAGAGCATGAAGAACATCACGGTCTGCGATGCAGTGGTGACTTTGCGCTCTGCTGCGAATGCCGCCTCTGAAGCACAAATGGATACACTGGCAGCGGAACTGCTTGCAAAATAAAAGGATAACATAAAAAAGCACGCTCCTGGAAAACCTTCCGAAGAGCGTGCTTTTCTGTTATTGGGCTTTGCTGCGGCTGGACCGCACAGCAAAGCCGCTGGCGGCCACGGCGAATCCCAAAGCACATAGCCCGGCCCCGGCGTGTCCGGTCAGATCGCCCAGCCATCCTACCAGCGGACTGACGGGGATCATCAGCAGGCTGTAGGCCATGCTGTCCACGCTGATCAGGGTGGCGCGCTGGTCACTGGGGATGGCATCGTTCAGCTGCTGCATGGCGTGCAGCAGCCAGACCTCCAGAGTGCTCTGTACAAGCATCGCTCCCGCGATGGAACCCCAGACGGAAGCAGCTCCCACCAAAATGCAGCCCGCGCCGCACATCGGTGCGCAAAGGACGTATAAACGCCGCAGGCTGCGGGGATGCAGACGCCGACCCAGTTCGGTGCCTGCCGCAGCCGCCAGCCCGCTGAGCAGAGAGGGGACAAACAGCCAGGCTGTGGGCCAGCCCAGTTCCACAAGACGCTGCTGCAAAAACATGGTGGTCAGGTAAGCGGGCAGACAGATGACCGCGTCCGCCAGAATGATGCGGACTGCCCGTGGTGTGGCGCGCAGGCAGCGGACGCTCTCCTTTGCCAGTTGTGAAAAGCGCTGCCTCAGCGCTTTCAGACCCAGCGCTTGCCGTGCGGCCTGTATCTCAGTTACCACCGGCTCTTTCAGGCAGGTATTTGCGGCGGCAGACAGGGCCTCGGGCAGGGCGCTCACAAGATAAAACTGTGTGCTGTCCAGCCAGTGGGTCAGGATGCTGGACACAGCGCCCAGCCCGCTGGCCAGCCGGGAGATCTGGGCAATGTCTGCATCCGTCTGGAGGTATTCAGGCTCTTTGCCGCACTGCTTGAGGCTGTCGTAGACCAGCGCTTCGGAGGTGCCGGATCCCATGGTGCCGGCCAGGGCACTCAGGGCCATGCCCAGGCATACAGCAGAAAACCGGAACGCGAACGCCATGGTTAGGCCGGAGAGCACCCGCATCACCCGGCTGCACACCAGCGTGCGCTTGCGGCCCAGAAGATCGGCCATCATGCCGCTGGGCACCTCGCACAGCAGGCTGACCGTGTGGAAAATGCCTTCGGCCAGGCCGATCTCCCACAAAGAAAATCCCCGTGCTGCCAGCAGCGCGACCCATACCGCGTCGCTCAAACGCAGGCTGGCACAAAAGGAAGAAAAATAGAAAACAGAAAGCTGCTTTTTCAGATTCATCGGAAACACCTTTTCAAAAATGGATATGAAACGGCGTCCTATTTTTGTGCAAAACAAAAGCGCCCCGCAGCCGTGCTGCGCGGCGCACAAAAACATCTGTGCCGCGCTCTGCCGGAAAGGGAATCTCTTCTGTGTTTCAGAAAAATGGGCGCACTTCGAGCCGGAACAGGTCAGGGATTTCCTTTTTGAAAGAAAATTCCGTGTTTCCAGCCCATCCTGTGCGTCCTCCCTTCGGCAAAGCCATGATTTTCCATTATCATAGCATACTTTGCACGGAATTGCAACCGGCGGAAAGAAGCCAAAGCTCGGCGGTTGCAATCTGCGCAAAAAGCTGTTATGATGCAGACAAACAAAACCGGCAAGAAGGATAAAGCATGGAGCTTTTGAACAGCAGGACAGGACGCAGCCTCCGCCTGGCCCGCCCGGAGGATCTGCCCGCGATCCAGGCGCTTTATCGGGAGATCGTGCGGGACATGGGGCGATGTCCTTTGCCTTTTTGTGATACAATAAAAAGCTTTTGCGGACCATGCTGACAACAAAAATCTCCCTGGCAGAGATACGATGCGCCGCGCTGCCGTCCCGCATTCAAAAACCGGCAGCTTTTTGAAAACGGGTTTGGCTATCGCGCGGCGTTGTTTTTTGTGGTATACTATCGCTGGCACAACGTTTGACCCGGCGGGGCGCTTTTCACACAGCTGCCCTGCTTTGAAACGGCAAATGATCATTCAGAGATGGGGGAAAGGGAAGATGGAAGATTTGGAACTGCACCAGGCGCAGCAGCGGATAGAACAGCTGCGCGCCATCATCCAAAAGAACAACCGGCTTTATTACGATCAGGATGCGCCGGAGCTGGAGGATTATGAGTACGACCGGCTGACCCAGGAGCTGCGGGAGCTGGAAACACGATTTCCGCAGCTGGTCACGCCGGATTCGCCCACACAGCGGGTGGGCGGCACCCCCAGCGGACGCTTTGCCAAGGTGATCCATGCGGTCAAGATGGAAAGCCTGCTGGATGCTTTTTCGTATGAGGAGCTGCGGGACTTTGACCGCCGCGTGCGGGAAGCGGGCGTGGAACCGGAATATGTCGTGGAGATCAAGATCGACGGCCTTTCCTGTAGCCTGGAATATGAAAACGGAGAGCTGATCCGGGCTTCGACCCGCGGTGACGGTGTTGTGGGCGAGGACGTGACCGCGAACGTCCGGGCCATCCGCAGCATTCCCAAAACGCTGAAAGATGCGCCGGAATATCTGGAGGTGCGCGGCGAAGTGTATATGCCGCACGAGACCTTCCGCCAGCTTTGCGCAGAGCAGGAGCTGCAAGGGACTGCGCCTTTCAAGAATCCCCGCAACGCTGCGGCAGGTTCGCTGCGCCAGAAGGATCCGAAGATCACGGGAAGCCGCGGCCTTTCGATCTTTGTGTTCAACGTGCAGCAGGTGCGCGGCAGGGAGCTGACCAGCCATGCCGAAAGCCTGGACTATCTGAAAAGCCTGGGTCTGCCGGTCTCGCCGCGGTATCATATCGTGCACGATATCGAGCAGGCCATTGCAGAGATCGAGCAGATCGGCCAGAATCGTGCCGCGCTGGACTTCGATATGGATGGCGCGGTCATCAAAGTAAACGATTTCGCCCAGCGTCAGCAGATGGGTTCGACCAATAAGTTCCCCCGCTGGGCCGTGGCGTTCAAATATCCGCCCGAGGTCAAGCAGACCACTTTACGCAGCATCGAGGTCGCGGTGGGCCGCACCGGTGTGCTGACCCCGACCGCCTGTTTTGACCCGGTGTTCCTGGCGGGAACCACGGTGTCCCGCGCGATCCTGCACAACGAAGATTTCATCCGTCAGCTTGGCCTGCGCATTGGGGACACCATCCAGGTGCGCAAGGCGGGCGATATCATCCCGGAGGTCATCGGCGTGACGGCTCATGCACAGGATGCGCCGTTGTTTGAGATGCCCACGGTCTGCCCGTCCTGCGGTGCGCCAGTGGTGCATCTGCGGGTGGCCCAGGCCGCAAAAAAGACCCAGACTGCCGCAGAAGGGGAGGACGCCCCCGAAAAGCTGGAAGCCGCGCTGCGCTGCGTCAATCCCGAATGCCCCGCACAGGCGCTGCGGAACATCATCCATTTTGCATCCCGCGGCGCGATGGATATCGATGGTCTGGGCACAGCGGTGGCCGCCCAGCTGGTGGAGAAAGATCTGGTGCATTCGGTGGCGGATCTGTACGATCTGACGCTGGAACAGCTGCTCACGCTGGATAAATTCAAGGAGAAAAGCGCAAACAACCTTTTGCAGGCCATCGAGCGCTCCAAGCAGAATAACCTGGATCAGCTCTTGTTCGGCTTGGGCATCCGGAATGTGGGCGATAAGGCCGCCGCACTGCTGGCGGAGCATTTCGGCACGCTGGAAGCCCTTCGCGAGGCCGACGAGCAGCAGATCCAGGAAGAGATCGACGGCATCGGCAATGTGATCGCCCAGAGCGTGGCGGAATTTTTTGCAAAAGATGGCACGGCGGATCTGATCCATCGCCTGGCAGACCACGGGGTCAATATGCAGTGGAAGGGCGAGCCGAAGGGCGATAAGCTGGCGGGTAAGACGCTGGTAGTTACCGGCACGCTGGAAACGCTTTCCCGCAGCGAGGCGGAAGCACTGATCGTGAAGAACGGCGGCAAGGCGGCAGGCTCGGTGTCCAAAAAGACCGCGTATGTGGTGGCAGGCACCGCGGCCGGCTCCAAGCTGACCAAGGCGCAGACGCTTGGTATCCCGGTGCTGACCGAATCGGAGTTCCTGGACCTTCTGAAAGACTGAACCAAACTATAGGATATAGGATGGATTCCCCCCGGAGCAGCAAGTCGGGCCGCTCCGGGGGATTTTTTTGCATACCGCACCGTTCTAAATCCGCGGAGTTCTCATAGGATAATAGCAAACAACGGGAACGGAAAGGAGAAAACGGAATGGACGAGTACTATGGGATGGTGCGGTACCTGCCCAGCTGGTTGGCACGCCCTTTGGGAGAGCTGCCCGCAGAGCTGGCGCAGGAGGTGCATGAGGTGCGGCTGCGCACAGGCTGCGGGGTGTTTCTGACCCTGAAAGGGGAGCAGGTGGCGGCGGGGCAGCTGCCGCAGGCGCCCAAGAGCCTGCGCGAGCTGCGGCTGACGGAATTGCAGATGGAGGAGTGTTTTTATACGCTCTGCGGCGGCTCGGTGCATGCGCACCAGACGGAGCTGGCGGGGGGATATCTGACCCTGGCAAATGGATGCCGGGTCGGTGTGGCGGGGCAGTATCTGTGTCATCCGCAACAGGGGATCGTGCTGCAAAAAGTGACCTCGCTCAATCTGCGCGTTGCGCGCCAAAGGCGATTCAACCTGCCGGTGCAGCTGTGCCGTGCGCTTCAGGGACACTTTGTCGGCCTGCTGCTGGTGGGGGAGCCGGACAGCGGCAAAACGACCCTTTTGCGCGCGGTAGCACAGTATCTGTCGGCCCGCGGTGCAGGGGTGGCTGTGCTGGACGAACGACGGGAGCTGTTCCCGGAGGGTGCTTCCCAGCCGGAAGGAGACAGCCTTGCGCTGGATGTTCTGTCCGGCCTGGAAAAGGGCGCGGCTTTGCAGATGGCGCTGCGCACCCTCTCGCCGCGGGTCGTCCTGCTGGACGAGCTGGGCGGCATGGAGGAAGTGCAGGCGCTGGAACAGGGATTTTTCAGCGGGGTGGATTTTGTGGCCAGCCTGCATGCCTCCAGCCTGGACGAAGCCGCCCGCCGCCCGCAGGTGCAGTATCTGCGCAGCCGCGGAATGCTCCGGGGCATGGTCTTGCTGGAGGGCAGCCGCGCGCCCGGCCAGATCAAAGAGGTGTGTTTTGCATGAGCGGACTTCGGGCATTGGGCGGGCTTTTGCTCGTTGGCTGCGGGTGGTATGCGGGCGGCGCGGTGCAGGGCCGTGTGCAGGAGCATCTCCGGACGCTGCGCTGGGTGCTTCAATTGCTGGAACGCCTGCGTCAGGAGATCGCATTCCGCCGCGCCGAGCTGTCCGGCCTGTATGCGCAGCTGTGCCGGGAAGGACTGCTGCGCCCCGGCTGCGGCCAGACGCTGCAAACGCTGGAGGCGCCGCCGGAGCTGCTGCCGGAGGAACGCAAATGCTTTGCCGAGTGCTTTGTGGGCCTTGGGCGCGGGGCCGCCGCGCAGGAGTGTGAGCGGCTGGACTATTACATCGAACGTTTCCGTGACTTTTTGGGTCAGGCGGAAAAGCAGGCACAGACGCAGGCGGGCTTGCCGCGCCGTCTGGGGCTTGCGGCGGGAGCGGTGCTGGCGCTGCTTCTGTTCTGAAAAAGAGATGGGGCGTGACGGATGGAGATCGATCTTGTGTTCAAAATCGCGGCCATCGGGATCATCGTGGCGGTGCTCAACCAGCTTCTGATCCGCTCCGGGCGGGAGGATCAGGCCATGATGACGACACTGGCCGGGCTGGTAGTGGTGCTGTCCATGCTGGTGCAGCAGATCAGTGCGCTGTTTGTGACCATCAAGGCACTGTTTGCGCTATGAGCGCGGCGCTTGCGGTCCTGGGCGCGGCGCTGCTTGCGGCAGTGTGTTATGCGCTGCTGCAAAAGACCTCGCCTGCTTTTGCGCTGCTGCTTTCGCTGGGTGCGGCCGCGGTGCTGCTGCTGCGGTTGAGCACAGCGTTCCGGACGATGCTGCAAGGCCTGATGCAGCTGGGCCAGCGGGTGGACGGCGAAGCGTTTTCCTGTCTGCTGCGCTGTGCCGGGATCCTTTTGCTGACCGACTATGCCCGCACGCTGTGCGAGGAAGCGGGGGCGGATTCTCTGGCGTGGTGCACCGGCTTTGCAGGGCGGTGCCTTGTGCTGGCGGCGGCCTGGCCGCTGCTGGAAACCATCTGTGCGCGGATCTGGGAGTTGGCAGGATGAAAAGGAAACGACTGCTTTGGTGTGTGTGGCTCCTTTTGCTGTGGACAGGCCTTGTTCTGTCCGCGCCGTCCGCAGCAGCGCAGCAGCCGGACGGACAGCAGGCTTTGCCCGGAGCGCAGCAGTGGCAGCCCTATCTGGACGAAAGCCCGGCTGCGTGGGAAGAATTTGTGGACAGTCCTCTGGAAACGCTGCGCAGCTTTCTGCCCGGCGATCTGGCCGGAGCGGTGCGGGAAATGATGCGCAGTTATGCGGATCTTTTGCTGTTTTTGCTGCTGGCCGCGCTGGTAGGCTTTTTGACGGAAGGTCAGGCGGATGCCGCGCTGCTGGAGCTTGTCACAGCAGGGGGCTGCGGGATGCTGCTGTGGAACGATCTTCTGGAGCTGGCCGGGACGCTGAGCGAGCACATGCAGCAGTGGCGCAGCTTTCTGCTGGGCTTTTTGCCGGTGTATGCCGGAGTTCTGACGGCAGGGGGCGAACCTTCGGCGGGGGCAGCGGCCAGCGGCCTGCTGCTGACAGCGCTGTGCTTTCTGGCTCAGCTCATCAGTGCCTGGGCACGGCCGCTGCTGGAATGTGCCCTGGCGCTGAGCATGGCCTGCTGCATCAGCGCCGACCGCGGCCTTGCGGCAGCATGCAGGGCTGCATATAAGCTGCTGCGTCAGGGCATCGGCTGGGCGGGCAAGCTGTTTGCGCTGCTTTTAAGCTTGCAGCGCGTGTTCACCCTGCAGATGGATCGTACTTCTTTGAAGCTGAGCCAGCTTTTGACCGGAACTGTGCCCGTGGTAGGCCAGGCCCTGAGCGATGCGGCCGAAACGCTTCTTTCGGGGATACAGCTGCTCAAAAGCGGGCTGGGCTTTGCGGCGCTGGCGACCCTGAGCGCAGAGTTCGTGCCTTTTTATGGCGCGCTGATGCTGCATCTGATCCTTTTGGCGGGCTGCGAAATGCTGTGCGAGTTCACCGGCATCCGGCGGTGTGCCGCGCTGCTGGGCTGCCTGCGGGAATCGGTGCGCTGCATGGCGGCGGCCACAGCGCTGTTTTATGGAATGACGGTCTTTGGCACAGTGTTGATGCTGGCAGTGGGAGGCGGATGAGATGCAGCTGCTCAGACAGGCATCGGCGCTGCTGTGTACGGCATGCATCGCAGCGGAGCTGGTGGCCCAGCTCACCGGCAGCGGCTGGCCGCGCCGATGCATAAAAGCCGCGGCTGGATTATATATTTTAGCAGTGCTGACGCAGATTTTGCCCGGCGTACGGGCCGAGTGGGAGGCCGTTGAAGTGCCTGCCGCAGCCGCCGCTTCTTTTGGAACGGTGGATGAAGCGATCCTGCGGCAGGCCGAAGCGCAGCTGGAATCGACGCTTGCGGCCCAATGCAGGGAGCAAACGGGTGTGCCGGTGCAGCTGGAGATCCTGCTGGGACAGACGGCGGCGGGCACAATGGTGCTTTCGGTGCGCTGCGTGATGCCGGCGGGATGCAGCGCACAGCAGCGGGAACAAACGGCTTTTTTTCTGCGCGACGCGCTGGGGATGGAAGCGGAAATGACAGAGGACGGTGGTGCAGGGCCATGAGCGAAGGATTTTCTGCCCGCTGGAAGGCGCTGCAAAGTGCCCGGGGGCGGGCGCGCCTGGCCATGGTGCTGGGGGCTGCGGCCATGCTGCTGATCCTGCTGTCAGAGATCTGGCCCCAGAGCAGGCCGGCGGCAGAAGCTTCTGCGGCCAGCGGCTGGGAAGCGGAGGGATACCGCAGTCAGCTGGAACAAAGCCTGGAGGAGCTGATCTCCCAAATGGAGGGGGCCGGGCGTACCAAAGTGATGGTGACGCTGGAAACAGGGGAGGAAATGGTCTATGCGCTGGACACGCAGTCGGGACAGACCCAAAGCGCACAGACCCACGTTTTGCTGGAAGACGGCACCGCGCTGACGCAGACGGTCTGTCTGCCGCGGGTCTGCGGGGTGGCCGTTGTATGCGAAGGGGGCGGAGATGTCCGGGTGGCGGCGCGGATCACCGAGCTGGTCAGCGCGCTGCTGGATCTGTCCTCGAATCGGATCTGCGTCGAACAGCTCAGCGGGTGAACCCCCGCACAGGGGCAGAGCAAGGCAGGAGGGAGCCAGACCATGAGAGCGATTTCTAAAAATACGCGCCGGGCGACGGCGTTTACACTGGCAGCGGCGCTGGCGGTGGCGGTCTATCTGAACTGGCAGTACGCGCGGGCGGATGTGGATCTTGCGCTGGATGCTGTGGAGGTATCGGCGGCATCCACGTCGGAACAGACTGCTTCGGTGGTGATGGATGGACTGCTTACCGAGTCCGAGGCTGTTTCCAGCGCCAACAAGACCTATGGCGAGGCCCAGCTGGTGAGCGTGGCAAACGACACGGGGGCTAAATTCTTTGATGAAGCGCGGCTGAAGCGCCAGAAGGCCCATGACGAGGCGCTGGATACCATTGAAAAGACCCTCAAATCCTCCAATCTTTCGGAGGAAGAGAAAAAGACCTATACTGCCCAGATGACCGCCAGCCTGGAGGATCTGAAGGCGGAAAACGAGATCGAAACACTCGTCAAAGCCAAAGGCTTTGCGGACTGTCTGTGCTTTTTGCAGTCGGGGCGGGCAGACCTGACCGTGATGACCTCCGGCGAAGCGCTGACCGCCGCGCAGGTGGCGCAGATCCGTGACATCGTCCTGAGCAAAAGCGACGTGACGGCACAGAATATCACGGTGGTAGAGGTGAAATAAGCTACAGGCTCCGGCCGGGTGCATACAGAGAGGATTTCTCTCGTTGTGCCTGGCCTTTTTAAATTTGGGCAGTTCTTCCATTTTGGGCGGAAATCTGCATAAGGTGTTGTGAAAAACCAAAAAGGATGGTATAATAATCACAGAGCGGCGGCAGACCCGCCGCATGGGAGCGAATACAGCGGAACCTGTTCCGCATGAGATGGAGGACCGTAGCATGGATTTTCAGAAGTCGGATCTGATGGGCGGCAGCCTGCAGATTTCTACCGAGGTCATTGGCAAGATCGCGCGCTGTGCTGCGCTGGAGATTGACGGTGTGGCGGATGTTTCCTGCGGCAAGCAGAACAAAAAGGTGAAAGATCTGCTGGAAAAGGCCAGCATCCAGCCCCCGGTCACGGTGGAAATGCGCGAGGGCACGGCGGCCATTACGCTGAACCTGATCGTGCGCGCGGACATCCGCATCCCCGCCGTGGCGGAAAAGGTGCAGGAAAACGTTAAGGCGGCCGTACAGAACATGACCAATGTTACGGTCAGCCGCGTGGATCTTGTCATCGCGGGCCTGGCCAGCGATGAGCCTGCGGCAGAATGATCTGCCCTGTCTGCCAGAAAAGAAAAAAGCAGGAGCCTCCCCGTGCGGGGTGAACCCGTATGGGGAGGCTGCTGTGCTGTGAGAGGAACACTATGGAACAAATTTTACCCCGCAGAGAAGCCCGCGAGAACGCATTTCTTCTTGCATTTTCCCAGACCTTCGGCGATGTGCCCCTGCAGGATGCGCTGGAGCTTCACCGCGAAAGCACGGATGAGCATCCGGTGGATGGTTTCGGCGTGCATCTGCTGCGTGCTTATTATGAGCACTCCGCCGAAGTGGATGATCTCATCCGTGACCACCTGCGCAGCTGGACGATGGAACGCCTGCCCCGCGTGAGCCTGACCGTGCTGCGCCTGGCTCTGGCGGAGATGCTGTACGGCGGCGAGAACAAGCCCGGCGTTGTGATCAACGAGGCAGTGGAGCTGACCAAAAAATACGGTGCAGAAGAGGACTACCAGTTCGTCAACGGTCTGCTGGGCGCGGTTGTGCGTGAGCAGGGGCTGGAGCCCGATGTGCAGCCGGGGACGGCGGAACAGTGAGCGGCTATACACTGGGGCTTGATACAAGCAACTATGCAACCTCTCTGGCGGTATTCGATACAGCCGGAGAGGTTGTTTGCACTAAAAAAAGATTCCTTCCGGTCAAGGAAGGGCAGCTTGGCCTGCGCCAGAGCGATGCGCTGTTCCATCATACAGCAGCCTTGCCGGAAATGCTGCGGGAGCTGGGGCAGGAGTTTGATCTGACCCGGATCGCCGCCGTTGGCGTTTCCGGCAAACCGCGCCCGGTGGAGGGCAGCTATATGCCCTGTTTTCTGGCGGGAGTCAGCGCGGCCAATGCCTTTGCGCTGGCAAAAGGCATCCCGCTGGTGTATACCACCCATCAGCAGGGCCATGCGGCGGCGGCGCTGTTTGCCGCCGGCGGCAAAGAACTGTTCCGGCAGAAGGTGCTGCTGTTCCATATTTCGGGCGGCACAACGGATCTTCTGCTGTGTGAGGATGGAGCGCAGCGACTGGAACTGCTGGGCACCAGCTCGGATCTGTACGCCGGACAAGCGGTGGATCGGGTCGGCGTGCGGCTGGGATTTGCGTTCCCGGCGGGAGCGGAAGTTTCCCGCCTGGCTGCACAGTGCCAGGAAGTCATCCGGCCCAAGTCCAGTGTCAAAGGGATGCAGTGCAGCCTTTCGGGGCTGGAAAACCAGTGCAACAGCCTTTTGGCCGCGGGAAAAAGCCCCGATTATGTGTGCAGATACTGCCTGCTCTGCGTGGCGGACACGGTGGTCAAAATGACCCGCGCCGCCCAAAAAGAATATCCCGGCCTGCCGGTGGTCTGCGCGGGCGGCGTGATGAGCAGCGATGTGATCCGGGGCTGGGTGCAGCAGCGCTTGCCGCAGGTCTCTTTTGTGCCGGGCCTGTATTCCAGCGACAATGCGATCGGCGTGTCCATTCTGGCGGCGCGGGAGGCGGGCTTATGGCTGAAGTGATCTCGGTTTCCGCCCTGAACCGCTATGTCAAGGGCCTGCTGGATTCCAGCGAGTTTCTGTTCGATCTGGCTCTGCGGGGCGAGATCGCCAACTTTGTGCAGAATGCCCGCAGCGGCCACTGTTATTTTTCGCTCCGGGACGAGGCCAGCAGTGTCAAGGCGGTGATGTTCCGTACGGATGCGCGCAGGCTTGGCTTTCGCCCGGAGGAAGGCATGCGGGTCGTGGTGCGCTGCCGTGTCACATTGTATGAGCGCGATGGCGCGTTCCAGGTGTACGTCAGCCAGATGTTCCCGGATGGCATCGGCGCGGCGCAGCTTGCCTTTGAACAGCTCAAGGCGAAGCTGGAGCAGGAGGGGCTGTTTGCCCCGGAGCACAAAAAGCCGCTGCCCGCCGTCCCCCGGTGCATCGGTCTAGTCACTAGCAAAACCGGCGCGGCATTGCAGGATATCCGCAATGTGGTCGGCAGGCGCTGGCCTGCCGTTCGGCTGCTGCTGTGCCCGGTCAGCGTCCAGGGCTTTGAGGCGGCGCAGCAGGTGGCTGCGGCGATCGAAACGCTGGACAAAAGCGGCCGGGTGGATGAGATCATCGTGGCGCGGGGCGGCGGAAGCAGGGAAGACCTGTGGGTGTTCAATGCCGAAGTGATCGCTCGTGCGGCCTATCGCTGCAAAACGCCGCTGATCAGCGCCATCGGGCACGAGATCGACTTTACCATTCTGGATTTCGTAGCAGACTGCCGCGCGCCCACCCCCTCTGCCGCAGCGGAGCTTGCGGTGCCGGATCGGGCAGAGCTTGCGCGGGATTTATCCATTTTGGAACAAAATATTCATCAAAATATGCAAAACCGGCTGGATGTATGCTATAATGAGATGGAAACATTCCGTGTGCTGCTGGCACAGGGCTTTGCCCGCCATACGCTGCAAAATGGCTGTCAGCAGCTGGAACAGGTGCAGCAGCAGCTGATGGCCGCCGCGTCTGTCTGCCGGGAGAAAAAGCGTCTGGAGCTGATGCATACGGCGCAGCTTGCGGCATCGCTCGACCCCTACCAGGTTCTGGCGCGGGGCTATTCGATGGTAACGGATGCCAAAGGCCGGATCCGCACGCTGGCCCAGCTGGAGCCGGGGCAGGAAATTTTTCTGCGGGATGCGGACAGCCGGGTGCATTGCATCGTAACAGCAAGGGAGGAACTCCATGAGAGCACCGAAAAGCTTTGAAGAAGGCATGAACCGCCTCAACACGATCCTGGCGCAGATGCAAAGCGAGGAGACCTCTCTTGCAGAGTCGGTCAAGCTGTATTCCGAGGCCGCGTCCCTGATGGAATACTGCCGCGCGGCGTTGGAAAAGGCCACGCTGCAAATGGAGGAGATCGACGCAAGGCTTTTGGGCGCAAACGCCGGGAGCGCTGCGCCGGAGGAGGATGAAACATGACGTATACAGAACAGTATCAGGCATACCTGGCCCGCACCGAGTCGGCGCTGGAAAAAGTCTGCGCGGAATATCTTCCGGAAGAGTCCGAGGTCTGCCGTGCTGCTCGTTACAGCTTGCTGGGCGGCGGCAAGCGGGTGCGTGCGGTTCTGGTGCTCAGTGTCTGTGAGATGCTGGGCGGCAGCGCGTCGGCTGCGGATGCATTCGCGGCAGCGGTCGAAATGCTGCACTGCTATTCGCTCATTCATGATGACCTGCCCTGCATGGACAACGATGACCTGCGGCGCGGCCGGCCCTCCTGCCATAAAGCGTTTGGCGAATCGACCGCTCTGCTTGCGGGCGACGTCCTGCTGACCGAAGCATTTGAAGCGGTCGCGGGGGCGCCGGCTGCCCCGGAGATCTGCTGCCGTGCCGTCCGCGCACTTTCTGCGGGGGCAGGCAGCCGCGGCATGGTCTATGGCCAGGAGCTGGATCTGAAATATGAGGCGCTTGCCGCCACCGAAGAGCAGCTGCGCCAGATCCACCGCGGCAAGACCGGCGCACTGATCAATGCGGCAGTGCAGATGGGCGCAGCGGCAGCGCTGGCCGGCCCGGAGCAGTGCGCGGCGCTGGAACGGTACGCCTACGGCATCGGCCTGGTGTTCCAGATCGTGGACGATGTGCTGGATCAGACCAGCACGCCCGAACAACTGGGCAAGCCGATCGGCAGCGACAGCGAAAATGGAAAAACGACCTTTGCCACCCTGTACGGCGCCGAGGGAGCCATGAGGCTTGCGCAGCAGCTGAACGAGGAAACATGCCTTGCTTTGCGGGAGGCATTTGGCGAGAAGGCGGCTTTTCTGGAGACTTTGGCGCAGAATCTTTTGCTGCGCAAAAGCTGAAAATCGTTTCAAACACATAAAAATGTTAAAGGTGTAATGATATGGAAACCATCCACAATATTCTGTCCATCAACGAGATCCTCACTGTGTCGCTGCTGGGCTGGTTCACCGCCCAGGTGCTCAAGACCATCATCAACTTTATCCTGCTGGGCAAGCTCCAGCTCGAGCGGATGATAGGCGACGGCGGTATGCCCAGCGCGCACAGCGCAACGGTGTGTGCAATGGTCATTGCCACCGCCAGAAGCATGGGCGTTGACTCGGCGATCTTTGCAGTCGCATGCGTTGTGGCGATCATCACGATGCACGATGCGATGGGCGTGCGCCATGAAACGGGCGAGCAGGCCAAGGTGCTGAACCAGATCATCCGGGAGTGGATCGAGATCAGCGAAAAAAAGTCTCCGTTCCTCCAGAATATGCGCCTGAAGGAAATGGTCGGCCATACGCCGCTGCAGGTGGTGGCGGGTGTCGCCGTGGGCTGTGCGGTAGGCTTTTTGTATCCTATGACACTGGCATAAGGAAAAGCGAATCCTTCAAAAAACGATTGGATGAGGGCGGCTTCCGCTTATGAAGTATACTATCTTGGAACAGCTGGAACAGCCAGGCGATCTGAAAGCGCTGACCGAAGAACAGGTGCGTCAGCTGTGCGAGGAGATCCGGCAGTTTTTGCTGGAAAACATCTCGAAAACAGGGGGGCATCTGGCCTCGAACCTGGGCGTGGTGGAGCTGACCGTAGCCCTGCATCGGGTATTGCAGTCCCCGCGGGATAAGATCGTATTTGATGTAGGGCATCAGTGTTATACACACAAGATCCTGACCGGCCGCCGGAAGGACTTTGCAAAGCTGCGTCAGCTGGACGGTATTTCCGGTTTCCCGAACCCGAAAGAAAGCGAGCACGATGCCTTTATTGCCGGCCACGGCAATACGGCGCTTTCGCTTGCGATCGGCATGGCCTGGGCAAAAAAGCTGCGCGGTGAGCCGGGAATGGTGGTCGCTCTGATCGGGGACGGTGCATTTACCGGGGGCATGGTCTATGAGGGCATGAACAACATCGGATCGCTGGACAACCTGATGGTGATCCTGAACGATAATGAGATGTCCATCTCCAAAAACGTGGGTACGCTGGCGCATTATCTGACGCATCTGCGCACAACGACCGCCTATTTTAAGGCCAAAGGGAATGTGCGCGGCTTTTTGGACAGCGTGCCGCTGATCGGGCCGCCGCTTTGCACGGCGCTGGAAAAGGGCAAGACGATGCTTCGCCGTGCGCTGTATGATTCTACGATTTTTGAGGATATGGGCTTCCGGTATATCGGACCTGTGGATGGACACAACGAGCCGGAACTGGAATGGACACTGAAAAATATCAGTTCCCGCAGCGGCCCGTATCTGGTGCATGTGATCACGACAAAAGGCAAAGGCTATCACCCGGCAGAGGTCAACCCCGGAAATTACCATGGGGTATCCTCCTTTGACCCTGCGGATGCAGAAGTGCCGGATCCCGAAGTGGCACCCAAAGAGTCCTTTTCCAATGTGTTCGGAAAAACACTGAGCGCGGAAGCGGACCAAAACGCTTCGATCTGCGCGATTACCGCTGCCATGAAATATGGCACCGGCTTGCAGTTCTTCTGTCGTGACCACCGCCAGCGCTTTTTTGATGTAGGCATGGCGGAGCAGCACGCCGTCACCTTTGCGGCGGGCCTGGCCAGCCAGGGAATGCTGCCGGTGGTGGCAGTTTATTCCACCTTTTTACAGCGCTCGTATGACCAGATCATCCACGATGTCAATCTGCTCAAGGAGGGCGTTGTGTTTGCCATCGACCGCGCAGGCTTTGTGCCGGGCGATGGTGAAACGCACCAGGGCATTTATGACCCGGCTTTCCTCAGTCAGCTGGGCATCCCGGTGTACTCCCCCACAAACTATGCGGAGCTGAAATACTGGCTGCATGTTCTGCTGGATCCGGCACAGAGCGGCCCGCGCGCGATCCGTTATCCGCGCGGCGGCGAAAGCCCGCGTCTGGCACAGTTTGGGTGCACCGGGCGGGAGTATGACCGTATCTTTGCCGTCCCGGACGCAAAGGCTGTGATCGTCAGCTATGCGGATGAGACGGAGGATGCTTTGTGGGCTGCGGAGCTTCTGGCTGGGGAAAAGCTGCCCTGTGATGTGTACAAGGTTGTAAAGGTGTTTCCCTTTACAGAGGGATTTGTTCAAGAAATTACGCGCTATCCCGTTGTTTTGATGGCAGAAGAATGCATCGCCCGCGGCTCTGTCGGGGAGCATCTGGATATTGCCCTGCGGGAGCATGGATGGAGGGGATGCTTCCTCCACCGTGCAGTCAGGGAGACCTGCCTGCCGCATGCGACCGTACCGCAGATCAAACATGCAATGGGGATGGATGCTGCGCAGCTGGCGCAGGCGATCCGGGAAGTGCTTTGCCCTCAGGGGCAGAAAGGAGAAACAGCGCTGTGAAGATTCGGCTGGATCAGTATCTTGTACAGCACGGCCTGGTGCAAAGCCGGGAACGCGCAAAAGCCCTGATCATGTCCGGCATCGTGTTCGTCAACGAACAGAAGGTGGACAAGGCGGGAGAGATGATCAAAGAAGACGCCAAGGTGGAGGTGCGCGGCCATGACATCGGTTATGTCAGCCGCGGCGGGCTAAAGCTGGAAAAGGCGATGCAGTGCTTTCCGCTGACGCCCCGGGACAAAGTGTGCATGGACATCGGCGCTTCCACCGGCGGGTTTACCGACTGCATGCTGCAAAACGGTGCGGTCAAGGTGTATGCTGTGGATGTAGGCTATGGCCAGCTGGCCTGGAGCCTGCGGACAGACGAGCGCGTGGTGAACATGGAACGCACCAACATCCGCAATGTCACGCCGGATATGCTGGCGGAGCCTATCGAGTTTTTCAGCGTGGATGTTTCGTTCATTTCGCTGCACCATATCTTCCCGGTGGCGCAGCGCATCACCACGCCGGACGCGATGGGCGTGTGCCTGGTCAAGCCGCAGTTTGAGGCGGGCCGCGAGAAGGTGGGCAAAAACGGCGTTGTGCGTGACCCAGCCACCCACCGTGAGGTGCTGCGCAACGCCATGCGCTACGCAGCCGAAAATGGCTTTGCGGTGCGGGGCCTGGATTTCAGCCCGGTCAAGGGGCCAGAAGGAAATATTGAATATCTGATGTTTGTGCAAAAGAGCGGGCAGCCTGCGGTTCTGGACGATGTCTGTGCTGCACAGGTGGTGGAAGCCAGCCATAGCACGTTGGATCGCTGATGTGTATTTTGAAAAGGGAGGTCTTGTGACCATGACCGTTTACATTGCACCCAACCCCGGCAAATCCTCTGCAAGTGAGGTGGCTCTGCGCGCGGCACAGATCCTGCTTACCCACGGTGCGGCCGTGCTGATGTGCGAGGATCGGCGCGCCAGCTGCAACATGATGGGCGTGACCTATCTGCCCCAGACGGACTGCCTTGAGCAGACCGATGTGATCCTGACCATTGGCGGTGACGGCACCATCCTGCATGAGGCAAATCTGTCTCTGACCTACCACAAACCGATCCTGGGCATCAATCTGGGCCGCTGCGGTTTTCTGGCCACCTGTGAGCTGAACGAGATGGAAACCAAGCTTTCCGCGGTTGCGCGGGGAGAGTTCAGCCTGGATAGCCGCATGCTGCTTTATGTGCGGGTGCTGGGTGACGACGATTGGGAGGGCCATGCCCTCAACGACGTGGTGGTTGCCAAGGGCCGGCTCCAGCAGGCGATCGATTTCAGCATCTACTGTGACGATATCCTGGTAGAGCACTACCGGGGAGACGGCGTGATCGTTGCAACGCCCACCGGTTCCACCGCCTATTCGCTGGCGGCGGGCGGTCCGATCCTGGACTCCCAGACCAAGGGCGTTGTGGTCACGCCCATCTGCCCCCACAGCCTGGCAAGCCCGGCGATGGTCTTTGCGCAGGAGCGCAAGCTGAATGTCTGCGTGGGCCAGGTAGCGGATGGAGAGGTGTTCATCAGCTGTGACGGCTCGGGAGAGTATGCGCTGAATGCAGGCGCCACCGCAGAGGTGCGTCTTTCGGATCAGAATGTTCAGCTGATCACCTTTGGCAAGGCAGATCAGTTCCAGGCCATTGACCAGAAGCTGCGCAGCAGAAGATAAAAAGAAACGGAGGCATAGGGATTCATGGGCCGCAATCAACAGGGGGAAGCCAGAGGCAAGAGCGAGCGCTTAAAGACGATCCTATGGCTCATCCAGGAATACCCCATCAGCCGCCAGGAGGTTCTGCTGGATTATCTGCGCAGAGAAGGGTTTGAAGTGACCCAGGCCACCATCTCGCGGGATATCCGGGAGCTGTGCCTGGTCAAAACGGCAACGTCAGAAGGCTACCGCTATGTGTCCAGCCACAACGAGAGCTTCAACCCCAAGATCCAGGGCCGGTTTGAAACGATCTTTCGGGAATCGGTGCTGGGGGTGGACTATGCCGGTCATATCGTGCTGGTCAAGTGCTATTCCGGTATGGCAAATGCTGCGTGCGAGGTGTTCGACTCCCTGCAGTGGAAAAATGTGGTCGGGACGCTTTCGGGCGATGATACGTTCCTGATCGTGGCCCGCTCCGAACGGGATGCAAAAACGATCTGCACCGAGCTGACCCGGCACATCGGTCAGAAATAAGCGGAAGAGGGATACCATGCTGAGCAGCCTGCAAATTGAAAATGTTGCTGTCATTCAAAAGGCGGAAGTACATTTTGAAAAAGGACTGAATGTGCTTACCGGCGAAACGGGTGCGGGCAAATCGATCCTGATCGATTCCATCAACGCGATTTTGGGCAACCGCACATCGCGGGATCTGGTGCGCACCGGTGCGGCCAAAGCGGTCATCCGCGCGGCCTTCGAGCAGGTGCCGCCCTCGGTCCAGGCCAGCCTGGAAAAAGCCGGATATGAGCAGTCGGACGCGCTGATGCTCAGCCGCGAGATCACCGCTGAAGGCAAAAGCACCTGCCGCATCAACGGCATGCCTGCTACGGCGGCGGTGCTGCGGGATCTGTGCGGCGGCCTGATCAATATCAACGGTCAGCACGACTCGGTGGGCTTGCTGAACCCGGCCCATCATGAAGGCATTCTGGACGATTATGCTCAGGATCAGGAGATCTATCACGATTATTATGTGGTCTATCGGGAACTGATCCAGGTCAAGCGTGAGCTGGACGCGATGATCACCGACGAAACCGAAAAGCAGCGCCGTATGGATCTGCTGCGCTATCAGGTGCAGGAGATCGAGGACGCAGGTCTGACGGCAGGGGAGGAGCAATCGCTGGAAAACCGGCGCAAGGTGCTGGCCAACGCTTCCTCCATCCGGGACCGCATGGCACAAAGCTATGCTTTGCTTTCGGGCGGGGATGACCTTCCCGGCGCGGTGGATCTTCTGGGAGAAGCTTCCAACGCAGTGGACGCGGCCGCCCAGCTGGACAGCTCTCTTTCAGCCAGCGCGGGCCAGCTGCTGGATCTGTACTATACTGCCAAGGATCTTGCGGCAGAGCTGGTGGGCCGCCTGGACGAATACGAAACGAATGATGCCGAGCTGGACGAGATCGAACAGCGCATCGACCTGATCTATAAGCTCAAGCGCAAATACGGTGATACCGTGGAGGATATCCTTGCCTTTGGCCAAAAAGCGCGGGCCGAGCTGGAGCGCATCGAGTCCTCGCAGGAACGGCATGATCATTTGCAGGCAGAAAAGCTGCGCTTGTATGCGCTGGCGCGGGAAAAGGCGGAAGCCTTGACCCAGACCCGGCTCAAAGCGTTTGAGGAGCTGAACAAACGCATTTCCTCCACCCTGGACTTTCTGCATATGCCGGGTGTGCGCATGACCTTGCGCCACACCCGCGGGCCGCTGGCCAGCCATGGGCAGGACAGCATCGAATTTTATATCTCCACCAACCCCGGAGAAGCGCCGAAGCCGCTGGCAAAAATCGCTTCCGGCGGCGAGCTGAGCCGCATCACGCTGGCGATCAAAAACGCAATGGCGGATAAAGATGCAGTGCCCACTGTCATCTATGATGAGATCGACAGCGGCGTGTCCGGTAAGGTGGCGGGACGTATCGGCGAGGTGCTGCGCCAGAGCGCACAGGATCACCAGATCCTGTGCATCACGCATACCGCCCAGATCGCGGCCTTGGCGGATCAGCATCTGCTCATCCAGAAAAATGTGCTCAATGAGCGCACCTATACCGAGATCCATCCCCTGGATACCGAAGGACGCGTGGAAGCGCTGGCGCGGCTGATTTCTGGCGATCATATCACAGAGCTTTCCCGCGCAAACGCCCAGGAGATGCTGCGGCTGGCAAATGAAAAAGGAAAAGAAAAATGATCCATTTTACAGCGGACACCCACTTTTTTGCCTCTGAGCGGCGCAAAGACCATAAAAGCACCTTTCAGGTGGGGCAGCGTGTGTTCCCGACTGTGGAAGAAAAGACGGAGTTTCTGGTTTCCCGCTGGAACGAAAGCGTTTGTCCGGAGGATGAGATCTACATCCTGGGCGATTTTTCGGATGGCTCCGCCCAGGAAACAGCAGAATTGCTGCTGCGGCTGAACGGCACAAAATATCTGATCGTAGGCAACAACGATCATTATCTGGAGGATCCCGCCTTCCCGCGGGAGCGCTTTGCCTGGGTACAGCAATATTATGAACTGCTGACACTGGGAACAAAATTTGTGCTGTTTCATTTTCCGATCGAAGTATGGTCGGGCTATCTCAACGACCGTGTCCATCTGCATGGCCACACCCACCGCACAAAACCGATGTATGAGCCGATCCGCCGCTACGAGGTGGGCGTGCATGCCCACGAGGGCTGTCCGGTGTCTTTGAAAGCCGTGTGGGAGCAGATCCAGCCCTTCCACAATTCTGCGCGCATCATGCCGCGCTGAAGGCTGCGGGGCGGGAGTTGACATCCTTTTGGGATTGTGCTAAACTGATACCCGTTGAAAAGCGACGATGGGAACAAGTACCCTGAAGCGCTCTGCCCAGAGAGGCCCCGGTTGGTGCAAGGGGCGCGCAGAGCATCAGGTGGAAATACCTCCCGGAGCTGCAAAGCCGAACGGAGACCAGTAGGCTGCGCCGCGTGCGAGCGTTACAAACGCAGGAGTGCAGCTCTGCTCTGGGGTTTGCACTCGTGAGGCTGCCCCCGTGAGGGGAACGGCAAACAGAGGTGGTACCGCGAAGTTTCTCGCCCTCTGCCAAATTTGATTTGGCGGAGGGTGTTTTTTTGCCCTCTGCCCGCAACACAGGAGGTTTTGGAATTATGACTCTGTATGAAGAACTGCAGGCCCGCGGTCTGGTGGCCCAGATCACGGACAACGAGATCATCGACCTGATCAACAACGGCAAAGCTACCTTTTACATCGGCTTTGACTGCACCGCCGACAGCCTGACCGCAGGCCACTTTATGGCTCTGACCCTGATGAAGCGCCTCCAGATGGCGGGCAACAAGCCCATCGCGCTGATCGGCGGCGGCACTACCATGATCGGCGACCCCTCCGGCCGCACCGATATGCGCAAGATGCTGACCAAAGAGGATATCGCCCACAACGCCGCCTGCTTCAAAAAGCAGATGGAAAACTTTATCGATTTTTCGGACGGCAAGGCCCTGATGCTGAACAATGCCGAATGGCTGCTGAACCTGAATTATGTCGAGCTGCTGCGCGAGGTGGGCGCCTGTTTCTCTGTGAACAACATGCTGCGTGCCGAGTGCTACAAGCAGCGCATGGAGAAGGGCCTGTCCTTCTTGGAATTCAACTATATGATCATGCAGAGCTACGACTTCTACTACATGTTCCAGCACTACGGCTGCAACATGCAGTTTGGCGGCGATGACCAGTGGAGCAACATGCTGGGCGGCACCGAGCTGATCCGCCGTAAGCTGGGCAAGGACGCTTATGCGATGACCATCACCTTGCTGACCGACTCTCAGGGCAAAAAGATGGGCAAGACTGCGGGCAATGCCGTTTGGCTGGATCCCAACAAGACCAGTCCCTTCGAGTTCTACCAGTATTGGCGCAACGTGGGCGATTCGGATGTGATGAAGTGCATCCGGATGCTGACCTTCCTGCCGCTGGAGCAGATCGACGAGATGAGCACCTGGAAGGATCAGCGCCTCAACCAAGCCAAGGAGATCCTGGCATATGAGCTGACCAGCATGGTGCACGGCAGGGAAGAGGCGGAAAAGGCCCAGAACGCAGCCCGCGCCCTGTTTGGCGGCGCGGCCGGAGACACGGAGCATATGCCTTCCACCCAGCTCACCGAGGCCGATCTGAACGATGGCTCCATCGGGATCCTGACCCTGATGGTCAAGGCAGGCCTGGCGGCCTCCAACGGCGAGGCACGTCGTCTGGTCACTCAGGGCGGTGTCCTGGTCAACGGCGAAAAGGTCGCAGCTCCCACGGTCAGCTACACGGCGGAAGAGCTGGCGGCAGGTCTCGTCATCAAAAAGGGCAAGAAAGTCTACCATAAGGTGACTCTGTAACCGGCCAAGGAGTTTTTACCTGTAAAAAACAGAAGCGGTGTCTCATTTCTCCTATCGTTTGGAAGGAGAACGGGACGCCGCTTTTTTGCGGAACAGCCTGCTGCCATCCACTCGTCCCATGGAACGATGCGGTCGATCTCTGCCAAAAATTCTTTTTCTTTGCCAGCGCCGGATACATTTCTTCAAAAAAAGCAAACTGATAAAAAATCAGACAACTTCAGCGTCGTGATGGATTTTCCATCACGACGTTTTTTCTGTTTATGGCTCAGAGCAGCGCGGAATGTTAAAGTAAAAATCACAAGGCAATATGCGCTTTATTCAGCGCAATCCATAGGAACGGCCGACTCTGGGATGGACTTGGGGGAGAGGCCGGACAAAAAATGGCTGGAGGCGGCGATCCAGGCAAAATACCGCGGGAGTCTCATATAATTTGAACAAAAGGTAAACCTGATTTTAATGCGGATCCGGTATCATGCAGGGGAATCAAGGCTCCAAAGCCTGTTCTTTTGCAATGGCAGACTTCATTCTGGAAGGAGAAGGAAAAATGAACACTACTTTTGACAGCATGACCCATAAAGCGCAGCGTGCGGCGGCGGATAAAATCATCGCGCTGGCCCTGTCCCATGTAAAAAGAGACCGTGAAAAAGCTTTTTTGCAGATGGTGGATATGGCCGAGCAGTTCCTGGGCGATTCGATCGAAGCTGAAACATATGAGCAGGTTCGGGACGCTGTCCGGGATCCCGACAACAAGTGGATGCGGTATATCAGCCGGGTCCTGGATGAGACCGATCCCCATGTGGCGCATACCACAGCCCTGAATCTAGGGTTCGAAGCTTTTTTCCGCGGCACCAAAATGATCCGGAAGAACCGGGAGCTGTACCAGTGCAATATCCCCTGGCTGATCCTGTTTGATCCCACTTCGGCCTGCAATATGCACTGTGCAGGCTGCTGGGCGGGCGAGTACGGCAGCCGCAGCAATCTGAGCTTTGAAGATATGGATAAAATCGTCACACAGGGCAAGGAGCTGGGCGTATACCTGTATATGCTCACGGGCGGCGAGCCGCTGGTGCGCAAAGCGGATGTGCTGCGTCTGGCGGAAAAGCACAACGATGTACAGTTTGCCATCTACACAAACTCCACTCTGATCGACGATGCTCTTTGCCAGGAGGCAGTGCGGCTGGGCAACCTTGCCTTTATGCTTTCCATCGAGGGCACACCGGAAACAAACGATGCCCGCCGCGGCAAGGGCCATTATGCGGCGGTCATGCGGGCAATGGATCTGCTGCGGCAGTATGGATTGCTGTTTGGCACCTCTGTCTGCTATACCCGCGGCAATATCGAAGCAGTGACCAGCGATGATTTTATGCGTATGATCGCGGAAAAGGGCGCGCGCTTCGGCTTCTATTTCCACTACATGCCGGTGGGCAGCAACGCAGTTCCGGAGCTGCTGCCCACGCCCGAACAGCGCAAATATATGATCCGGCGCATCCGCTATCTTCGCTCGCAGGAATGCCCCATCGAGTTTTTCCCCATGGATTTTCAGAACGACGGCCAGTATGTGGGCGGCTGCATTGCCGGAGGGCGAAACTATTTCCACATCAATTCTGCTGGCGATGCAGAACCCTGCGTGTTCATCCACTATTCCAACGCCAATATCCACGAGCAATCTGTTCTGGAGATCCTGCATAGTCCGCTGTTTATGGCCTACCGCCAGGGCCAGCCCTTCAACGAGAACCATCTGCGTCCCTGCCCGATGCTGGAAAACCCGGAAAAACTGCGCGGGATAGTGCAGCGGACCGGAGCGCGCAGCACCGACCTTGAATCTCCGGAAACGGTGGAGCATCTGTGCGGTAAGTGTGAGCAGTATGCCGCCCGCTGGCAGCCGGAAGCAGACCTGGTCTGGTCTCACCTGGCCGCAGGAGGAACGATCGATGAAGAGGATATCGTTCCTGCTCCGGAGCAGGAACTTCTGCATGTATGACTTTATACTCCCTTTCTGCCGGAATGCGCATTGTGTCCGGGGGATATCTGAACAAGGCGTCCGCAGAGGCGATACTCTGTGGACGCCTCTTTTTTTCTGGAAACACATGACAGAAAAAATCCCTGCCGCATTTGGAAGCGGCAGGGATTTTTCGGACAAAGCGGGCTTACAGCTCGTAGGCCTTTTTCAAAGCTTCGTAAGCAGTATCCTCATTTTCGGCCCGGACCAGCAGAGAAATATCCAGGTCGCTGGTGGTGATCAGCAGCACTTCGATGCCGGCAACTGCCAGTGCATTCAGCGCACGGGCCGCCACGCCGCAGCTGGTGACCATTTCCTCGCCGAACAGGTTCAGCTTGGAATAGCCAACGCTGATCAGCGGAGAAGCCTTTGCATCCTGATCCAGGTTTGCGGCAGAAATGGCCTTCATCACCAAAGGCAGATCGCTGCTGGCCGTGGTAAAGCTGAAATCCATGCTGGTGCCGTGGGGGGCGCTCTGGCTGATCATATCCACCACCACGCCGGTGTCCGCAAAGATCTGCAGATACCGGGCCAGCGTGCTGCCCTTGAACGGGACATCCTGCACGCTAATCATCATCTGGCTGGGCTCAATGCTGATTTTTGATACTCCGTACATGTAAAACACTCCATTCTGCCCGCAGTTTCCGGGCATCAAACCAATAGGATCGGCAAAAAACGAACGCCTTCTCCGGCGCTCAGGCAAGCTCCAGAAATTCTTCGCTGATGTTTTTCTGTACACATTCCCGGATAAAGTCGTATCCAAAGCTGCTGTATTCTGTCCGTACACCGTGCTTTTGGGCCAGCTCAGGGGTGTAATTCCGGTACAGGTAGGTGCGCACGTTGGATTTCCCCGCATCGTAATGGGTCACGGTGGGGTGGAGCTTTGGGCTGAGCACAGCACGATGTACCGTGCCGTCCGGGTCAGTGGTTTTTTTCAGCGTCAGGGTCAGGATCGCGCCCACCACCTGATCCGGCTTGCTCTGGGTGCTGATGAGATTGCCAAGGGAATAGGCCACAAAGGTCTCCCTTCCATCGGCGGCTGTCAGCCATGCAGCATCCTGTACTACATGCGGGTGTGTACCGATGATCACATCCGCGCCCCAGTCCGCCAGCTGCTGGGCCAGCGTCTGCTGGCCGGCATTGATGGTGTGGCTGTCCTCAGTGCCCCAGTGTACGCCCACCACCACAAAATCCGCCAGCTGGCGGGCGGTCCGCACCTGCTGCTCGATCACCGCCGTTTCGTTGGTGTAGATGATATTGGCGGTCATACTGCTGCTGCGCGGGATGCCATTGGTGTGATCCGTATAGGACAGATAGGCGATGGTGACATCGTTGACCGTTTGCAGTGGGATTCGGCCATAGTCGGATTCTCCGCTCCACAGGCCGGTGGTCAGGACATCCTCCGGCATGGAATCCCAGAACCGCTGTGTTGCAGCGATGCCCTTCGCGCCTTTATCATAGGTGTGATTGTTGGCCAGGCTGAACACCCGGATGCCCGCGCGGTACAGCGATTCCGCACATTCTCCCGGCGTAGAAAAGCAGGGATAGGTAGAAGGCTCCAGCTCGGTGCTGCACAGCGTTTCCTGGTTGATCCAGTTCACATCCTGCTGCGCATACAGCGGAGCAAGATTTTCGTAGCAGGCATCAAAATTATAGCGTTCGCCTTCTCCGGCTCGGCGGGCCGCCTGTTTGTAGATCGGGGAGTGGATCAGGTTGTCGCCGGAAGCGGAAAAGGAGATGGTGCTGACGACAGGTTCCGGTTCCGGTTCCGGCTCCGGCTCCGGCGCAGGGCCCGGCGGCAAAACAGTGCTTTCGGGCAAAAGCTCCGGTGCTGTGGGAAGGGGAGTTCCCGTTGTATGGGGGATCTTCCACACGCCAAGACACAGCAGAGAAACGCACGCCGCCAGTACGACGCCCAGAACGGGCATCAGATAAGAAGCCTTGTTCTGCGTATGACGCCGACGGCGGGGCGGGGGCGCGGCAGAATGTTTTTCCATGGGAACCAACCTCCTTGTCAGCAGGGCCGGAACCGGCCGCTCCAGGCTGCGATCCCTTTCCGGCGGCAGTCCAGCTTACCGCTCGGCGATGAGATCACTCATATTGTACAGGCCCGGATCCTTTTTTGCAAGATAGATGGCCGCATTGATGGCACCATTTGCAAAAATACTGCGGGAATATGCGGTATGCTTCAAAGCGATGACCTCGTCCGGGCCGCAGAACAAAACCTCGTGGTCGCCCACGATGCTGCCGCCGCGCACCGCGCTGATGCCTATTTCCAAAGGATCGCGCTTTGCACGCACCGAAGAACGGTCATAGACATAATGATATGCGCCGTCATTTTCCTCGTTGATGGCATCAGCCAGCATCAGGGCGGTGCCGCTGGGGGCATCCAGCTTGTTGTGATGGTGCTGCTCCACGATCTCGATATCGTACTTCATGCCAAGAACGGCGGAGGCACGCTTGCACAGCTCTGCCAGAATGTTGATGCCCATCGACATATTGGCGCTTTTGAACACCGGAACGCTGCCAGACAGCTGCACCAGCTTGAGCTGCAATTCCTCGGAAAGGCCGGTGGTGCAGGCCACCACTGGCAGCTTGTGGGCTTCGCAATAGGGCAGCGCCTTTTCCAGCGCGGCAGGGGAGCTGAAATCGATCAGCACATCGCCCCGGCCCTCCAGTTTGTCCAGACGGTCAAATACAGGGATGCCGTTCTGTTCGCCGTCGTACAGGTCGATGCCCGCCACCACGCGGCAGTCCTCCCGCTGGGTGATCATCTCGCACAGCACATGCCCCATGCGGCCGCCGATACCTTGAATGATGAGATCCGTCATGATGATTTTATCCTTTCACAGTTGCTTTGAGAATGCGGCAAATGCCCGGAAGACTCCTCTTGCCGGGCATTTGCGCAGATTCGTTATTCCTGGATCAGGCCCGCAGCGCGCAGCGCCTGGGCGATCTGTTCCTGATGTGCCTCACTGGGTTCCACCAGAGGCAGACGGCATTCGCCGGCCTCCCAGCCCAGCAGATTCATGGCGTATTTGGCCGGGATGGGATTCACTTCGCAGAACATCGCGTCACACAGGGGCAGCATTTCCAGCTGCATACGGCAGGCTGCGGCAGCGTCGCCATCAAACCATGCCTGGCAGCAGCTGTGTACCAGCTCCGGCGCAATGTTGGAAACAACGCTGATCACGCCCTTGCCGCCCAGAGACAGCAGCGGAACGATCTGATCATCGTTTCCGGAGTAGATGTTGATCTCATCGCCGCACAGCGCTGCGATCTTGGCCACCTGAGAGATGTTGCCGGAGGCTTCCTTGATGCCGTTGATCAGCGGGTTGCGGCTCAGCTCCAGCACCGTTTCGGGGGCAAGATTCAGGCCCGTGCGGGAGGGGACGTTGTACAGGATGAGCGGGATGCCGGCAGCCTCGGCCATAGCATTGAAGTGAGCCACAAGTCCGGCCTGGGTGGTCTTGTTGTAGTAAGGCGTCACCAGCAGCAGGGCATCCGCGCCGCAGGCGGCGGATTTGGCTGCCAGCGCGCAGCCGTGGTCGGTATCGTTGGAGCCTGCACCTGCAATAACCGGTACACGATGGGCTACTTTGTCCACTGTGTACTTGATCGCAGCCAGCTGCTCCTCATCGGTCATGGTGGAGCACTCGCCGGTGGTGCCGCAGATCACGATGGCATCGGTGCCGCGGGCGATCTGATCTTCCAGAATGCAGCCCAGCGCATCGAAGTTGATGCTTCCATCGGGGTACATCGGGGTAATGACCGCCACGCCTGCGCCGGTAAAAACAGGATTCTTCATGATAAAAACTCCTTTTTTAAAAGTGTGCGTGTGGTATGATGTGTGTTTCAGTCAAAATAGCCCTTGGCTGCCAGCAGCTCAGCCAGCAGAACGCCGCCGCCGGCTGCGCCGCGCAGGGTGTTGTGGCTCATGCAGGCAAACTTATAGTCGAACAAAGTATCCTCGCGCAGGCGGCCGATGCACACAGCCATGCCGTTTTCGGTGTTGCGGTCCAGCTTGGGCTGAGGACGGTCTGCTTCCTCAAAGTAGTGCAGGAACTGTTTGGGTGCGCTGGGCAGCTCCAGCTCCTGTGCGGGGCCGCGGAAGTTTGCCCAGGCCTCCAGCATCTGCTCTTTGGAGGGCTTTTTGTCAAAGCTGACGAACACAGCGGCGGTGTGGCCGTCGGAAACAGGCACACGGAAGCACTGTGCCGTGATGACAGGCTTTTCGGCGTTGACGATCTCGCCGCCTTCGATATGGCCCCACAGCTTCAGCGGCTCGCGCTCGCTCTTTTCTTCCTCGCCGCCAATGTAGGGGATCACATTGTCGATGATCTCGGGCATGCGGTCAAAGGTCTTGCCCGCGCCGGAAATGGCCTGATAGGTGCAGACCAGCGCCTTGTTCACGCCAAACTCCTTCATCAGCGGATGCAGGGCGGGCACATAGCTCTGCAAACTGCAATTGGACTTGACGGCGATAAAGCCGCGCTTGGTGCCCAGGCGCTTGCGCTGTGCGGGGATGATCTCGATGTGGTCGGCGTTGATCTCGGGCACGACCATGGGGACGTCCGGGGTAAAGCGGTTTGCGCTGTTGTTGGAGACCACCGGGCATTCAGCCTTGGCATAAGCTTCTTCCAGAGCCTTGATCTCGCTCTTGGGCATATTGACCGCGCAGAAGATAAAATCCACCTGAGAAGCGACCTGCTCCACCTCGGCGGCATCCACGACCACCATTTTTTTGACGCTCTCCGGCATCGGGGCAGCCATAGCCCAGCGGGAGCCGACGGCATCCTCATAGGTCTTGCCGGCGCTGCGGCCGGACGCAGCCAGAACGGTCAGCCTGAACCAGGGATGATTCTCCAGCAGAGTTACAAAACGTTGGCCGACCATGCCAGTGGCGCCAACAATGCCCACTTTATACTGTTTTTCCATTTCCAGCACCTTTCCTTTCAAAGAACAGATTTCGGCAGAACGCGGCTTGCAATGCGGTCGTTCCTGCAATATAATAATATCTGTTACACAGAATTTATGATAACATTGATACGGCGTCCGTGTCAATCATCGGAAAGGCAAATGCAAAGCATGTTAAAAAAAGAATTTTGGTACGATTTACCCAAAGAGCTGATCGCACAGGAGCCTGCTGCGCCCCGGGATTCGGCCCGGCTGATGGTGCTCAGCCGCGGCAGCGATGCCGTGGAGCACCGCATTTTCCGCGATCTTCCGGAATATCTGGAAGCGGGCGATCTGCTGGTCGTAAACAACTCCAAGGTGCTGCCCGCCCGCATCGTGGGCATCAAGCAGCCTACCGGCGCGGTGTGTGAGCTGCTGCTGCTGCGCCAGGTCAAGGGCGATCAGTGGGAGTGCCTGGCAAAGCCCGGCAAGCGGATGCAGCCGGGCACCCGCGTCAGCTTTGGGGATGGCACCCTGACCGCCGTAGTGGATGAAACCCTTGAGGACGGCAACAAATACGTTACATTTTATTATAACACCGAAACGCTTTATGAAAAGCTGGATGAATTCGGCAAAATGCCGCTTCCGCCCTATATCACAAAGCAGCTGGAGGATCAAAGCCAGTACCAGACGGTGTATGCCAAAGAGCTGGGCAGCGCAGCCGCGCCCACGGCAGGCCTGCACTTTACCCCGGAGCTGATGGACACTCTGCGGGCCAGAGGGGTGCGTATTGCCGAGGTGACGCTGCATGTGGGCCTTGGCACCTTCCGCCCGGTGCAGGAGGACGAGATCACCGACCACAAGATGCACAGCGAGTGGTATTCCGTCAGCGAGGAGACGGCGCAGCTGATCCGGGAAACGAAAGCCGCCGGCCATCGGGTGATCGCGGTGGGCACCACCAGCTGCCGCACGCTGGAGGCTGTGGCATCCAGATATGGAGAGGTCACTGCATGCAGCGGCAACACGGAGATCTTCCTTTATCCGGGCGTGCAGTTCCACTGCATCGACGGCCTGATCACCAACTTCCATCTGCCGGAAAGCACCCTGATCATGCTGGTGTC
>JBJERU010000063.1:0-7837 GCA_051882415.1 Faecalibacterium sp.
CTGCTGGATGGGGGTGGGGGTGCCGTAGTATTCCACCACGACCTTATCCAGCACGGCGGGATTGGCACGGCCTGCGCGCACAGCGGCCAGCTCATGATCCAGGTGGGAGAGGGTGCTCTTCATTTTGTCCTCGTAAACCTTCGTGTTGCTGCTCATTGTCCTTATCTCCTGTTCCTTTGAAAGATATTCTGTCGAGACGCACCCCCGCTGCACAGCGAAAGCCGCCTTCTTCATTCCATAGATATTCTATTTTTGCTACGTTTGGGATATACCGCGCCGCAGACGCAGCTCTTCGCGCTTTTCCAAAACGCTTGTGCCATTTTGGGGGATATCAACCCTCGTAGACCAGCGTGCCCACGTTTTCGCCCTGTGCTGCGCGGGCGATGTTATCCGGGTCTGCCAGATCGAACACCAGGATGGGCAGCTTGTTGTCGCGGCAGAGGGTGGCGGCCGTGCCGTCCATAACGGCCAGCTGATCCTCCAGCACCTTGGTAAAGGTCAGGGTATCGTACTTTTTGGCATCCGGATACTTGTGGGGATCCTTATCGTACACGCCATCCACCATTGTAGCCTTGAACATCACGTCCGCAGAGATCTCCACCGCGCGCAGAGCCGTGGCCGTGTCGGTAGAGAAGAAGGGATTGCCCGTACCGCCGCCAAACACAGCGATCTTGCCCTCCTCCAGTGCCCGCAGAGCGTCCTTGCGGGTAAAGGCCGGGGCCACCTGAGGCATGGTGATGGAGGTGAACACCTCGGTGGGCACACCCAGCTGCTCCAGCTTGTCCGAGACCGCCAGCGCGTTCATCACGGTGGCCAGCATGCCGATCTTGTCGGCCAGGGTGCGCTCCATTTTGCCGCTGGAACGGCCGCGCCAGAAGTTTCCGCCGCCGACCACGATGCCGATCTGAACGCCAAGGTCGTGCGCCTTTTTGACGCCGGCGCAGATGGCCTCCATCGTGGGATCATCAAAGCCGGTGCCCTTTTCGCCGCCCAGGGCTTCGCCGCTGATCTTGAGCAGGATGCGATGATATTTCAAAGCCATAAACAACATTCACCTCTGTATTGGAATAGACGGCTCCCTGCCGGGCGGCCGCTCTGTATTGTACCTCGTCTTATTTTACAATAAAATGCGTCCAAAGTAAACAGGCAATGACTGAAGGTTTTATGAACGGATGCTTTTTGGGGAAAACGGGATCTGTGTGCCGGACTTTCTTTTTGTATGACGACCCGGCTGCGGCAGGATGCGCCGCCTTTGAGAAAGGAAGAGAAAACGCGTCCGACTTTGCCACAGGCGCACGGCAAAAAAAGTGTGCAGAAGGCTGCTGGAGGGGAGCGTTTGGCCAAAAATTGAGTGTATTGCACAAACATTCTTCCGAAAAGGTGTAAATACTGAGAAAAACATGTGAAAAAGATTTACAAAAGCGTTACAAATTGCTATAATTTGGACAAATGAGATGCGGGGGATGCCAGATCCCCGGACGAGTCAGGAAGAAATTCAGGAAGGAATATTGAAACGTGGAGACGCAACCGATTTTTTTCCGCAGGAGGCTGGCGGCAGTGCTGCTGTCGCTGCTTTTTTTGGTCACATGTCTGCCCTCGGCGCTTGCGGCAGACCTGAACGTAGACGCTGGTTTCTACTTTAAGCAGAGCCGGGGCGGTACCTGTACGCTGGCCTCTGCCGCAATGATGCTTCGCCGCCGCGCCTATCTGGACGGCATGGGCGACTGGGTGGACGTGACCGAAAACAGCGTGCGCTCCTCTGCCTGGGTGAACGGCCTGTCCCATAATTTTACATACAATGCCATGCAGGTGGGCTATGCGACCCTGCCGTCCTCCCAGGAAGAAAAGAAACAGGTTTTGATCCAGCTTTTGGAAGAACATCCGGAAGGCATCGTGATCTATGACCGCACCAAGCCGCATGCCGTGCTGCTGACCGATTACACCGATGGCGTGTTCTATTGCTCAGATCCGGCAAACAATATTTCTGCCGGGCGGGTGCCGATCTCCCAGTCCAGCGTTTCGATCTCCCGCGTTTCATGTTATTGGTATATCTGCTCGGACAGCAACTCGCTTTCTTCTTCGGCGGATACGCTGCGGCTGGAGGGGATGCGCTATCCGGTGAACGTCTGCACCGGCAAGGGGATCACCCTGAACGGTCTGGCATGCAGCGGAACGGATGCTCTGCTTACCGAAGTGGAGATCGTGATCCTGGATGCCGCGGGCGAGCCGGTGCAGAGCGCACAGGCTGCGCCCAACGCTGCGGTGTGGTCTTTCCGGGAGCTGGACAGCCAGATCCGCTTTGGCCAGCTGGAGCCAGGGGCTTATACTTATATGGTAGTTCTGAGTGACACCACCGGAAAGACGCTCTGCTTTGCCAGCGATTTCACCGTATCCGGAAGCGCCGCAGATTCGGAATGCTACTGGTCGGCGCAGGACACCGGCGAACAAAAGCTTCTGCATCAGGTACAGGATACGGCGCGTGAGCTGGCCGATCCCGCCAGCGCTGCCCCGGATATGTTCGACTGGCTGAGCGAGATATTCTCGTGGTAAGCGGATCCTTTTGCGGCAGTGCCGCATGCAAATAAAAAATGATCGGACTCCACAGCCCGCCTCCCAAAACGAGGCGGGCTGTTTTACGCGCAGGATCGTGCTTTATCCGCGCAGCTCTGTTCCCGGGAAATAATGTGCCAAAATCTCTGCGTAGCTGCAGCCCTGTTCGGCCATGGCTTTTGCGCCCCACTGACTCAGACCGACGCCGTGGCCGTAGCCTTTGGTGGTGAGCAGAAAGGAACCGTCCTGCCAGGTGACGGCAAAGCAGGCGCTGCGCAGCCCCAGAACCCGGCGCAGCGTGGTGCCCGCGATGCTCTGGCCGCAGACGGACAGGGTGGAAACATAGCCGGAGGGGGTCAGCTCCGGCACGCCGAACCAGCTTTCCGGCGCGGATTCGTCCGGAACAAGGCCCAGCCCTTCCGAAAGCAGCTGCTTCATCTGCGCGGCGGAAAAGCGGACTGTATACGCATAGTTGTCCGCGTTACAGTCGCTGCTGCTGTCCACTGCGGTCAGATAGGGCAGGGCAGCGCCCCATACGTTTTCGCTGGCCTCGGTGCGGCCGTTGGAAATGGCAAAGTAGCTGGCCCCGGCCGCAGCATCTCCATAATACAGTACCTGCGTCAGAACCTCGTCTACCAGAGCGGAAAGCCGCGTATAGCTGGCCTGGTACTCGGTGCCCCAGTAGCTGTGCAGAACAGCATCGCTCAGGTACCCCTGCCGCCGCGATGGGTCGGCGCTGAGCCATGCGCCTTCCGGGTCGGCACAATGATCCCGGCAGTAGAGCACATAGCTGTGCGCCGCCACCGCCTGCGCCTTGAGCGCTTCGTCCGGCCAGGAGACTGGCATTTCGGCCGCCACTGCCCCGATCAGGTAGTCCCGCATGGGCACACGGCACAGTTGTCCGCTGCTCTGATCTTCCACATGTACAAGATCTGTGTCATCGGCCCCGGCGGAAGATTCTTTTTGCAGCGCAAGCTCCCCCAGGGCACCCGGCTCGTCCGGCGCGGGGGCAGGGGAGGAGGCTTCTACGCTGCCGCCCAGCACTGTGCGGGTCAGATGATATCCGCCCAGCGGCAGCACACCTCCCAGCGCCAGAAGCACGGCGCACAACAGCGCAAATGATTTTTTCATTCCGTTTCGTCCTCTCCTTTGCGCAGAGCGTTTTCTGGATTCTATGCGCAAAGAAGTGCAAAAATGCAGCCGGCAAAGGCCAAAATGAACGGGATGTCAAAAAAATGACCTGTTTTTTGTGCCTGGTGCTGACAGTTGAGCACTTTTCGCTTGAATTTATTTCATAAACGCGATATGATAGACCCAGTTCCATCAATTTGTGGATGGACGGGAAAGTATCAATTTTTGACGAGAGGGGAACGAACGAATGAAAATGATGTCATCCGAAGTAGCTGCGCTCGATCCTGTGACGATGCGCACGCTGTGTGAAGAATACGTTTCCAACAACTACATTGACCCCGAGACCAGCGAGCGCCTGGGTGTCAAGCGTGGTCTGCGCAACCCGGACGGCACCGGTGTCCTGGCGGGCCTGACCAATGTTTGTGACGTTGTGGGTTACAAAAAGGATCAGGAAGGCCGGATCATCCCGATCCCCGGCAAGCTGATCTATCGCGGCGTCAACATCAACGAGATCGTGGAGGAAGCCTACCGCAACGACCGCTTTGTGTTCGAGGAGGTCATCTGGCTGCTGCTGTTCGGCAGTCTGCCCAGCCGGGGCCAGCTGGACAACTTCTGCGAGATCCTGGCCGAGCACCGCGCCCTGCCGGAAGGCTTTATGGACACGATGAACGCGCCTTCGCCCAATGTCATGAATAAGATGCAGCGGTGTGTGCTGGGCCTGTATTCGTATGACGAGCACGCCGAGGATCTGTCGCTGGAAAACATCCTGAACCAGAGCATCAACCTGATCGCGGGCCTGCCCACCATGATGGTCAATGCCTATCAGATGAAGCGCCGCTACTACGATAAGCAGAGCATGTTTTTCCACCTGCCGCGGCCCGGCCAGAGCACGGCGGAGCACATCCTGAGCACCTACCGCCCGGATCAGAAGTATACCCATGAGGAAGCAAAGCTGCTGGATATGTGCCTGCTGGTCCATGCAGACCACGGCGGCGGCAACAATTCCACCTTTACCACGCGTGTGCTGTCCTCTTCCGGCACCGACACTTATTCGGCCATCGCAGCGGCCATCGGTTCGCTGAAAGGCCCCAAGCACGGCGGCGCAAACCTGATGGTCAACCGCCAGCTCCAGGATATCCTGAGGCATGTGGAAAATCCGGAGGACGACGACGAGGTGCGCGAGTATCTGCGCCGCATCCTGCGCAAGCAGGCGGGCGACGGCTCCGGCCTGATTTATGGCATGGGCCATGCGGTCTATACCATCAGTGACCCCCGTGAGGTGATCCTGAAGCAGCGCGCCCGTCATCTGGCCTATGAAAAGGGCTATGAGGAAGAATACAATATGCTGTGCAGCATCGAGCGGCTGGCCCCCGGCATTTTTGCAGAGGAAAAGGGCAGCACCAAGCCCGTGTGTGCCAACGTGGACCTGTTCAGCGGCCTGATCTATCAGATGCTGGGCATCTCCGAGGATCTGTTTACCCCGCTGTTTGCCATCGCCCGTGTGCCGGGCTGGTGTGCACACCGCGTGGAGGAAGTTGTATTTGCCAACCGGATCATCCGGCCGGCATATAAGTATCTGGGCGTGCGCCAGAAATATAAGCCTCTCGAGGAACGCTGATGAACATTTTGCTGCTTTTTGTCTTTTGTTTTGGCGGGCTGCTGTGCCTGGGCCGCGGGCTGGATCTGGCGCTGTGGACGGATCTGTCCACGGGTCTGTGTGTAGCCGGCTCGGTGTGGTGGCGGTATGCCGTGCTGGGGGCTGCAATGCTGCTGTGCATTGTGCTGCCGCGCCTGGGTGCGCCGCGCTGCAAGGATCCGCTGTGCCGCTGCCGCCCGCTTGCGGGGGCGCTGGCATTTGCGGCGGCAGGCTGTTTTGCCATAGCGGGACTTTTGCAGCTGCCGCTGGGGTTTGTGAGTATCAGCTCCCTGCTGGGTGAGATTTTGGAGCTGGTCTGCGCGGTATGGCTGCTGTGCCTGGGGCGCAGCTGGCTGCGCGGCGGCGCATGGAAAACGCCTGCGGGCGGGCTGGTGCTGGGCATTGCCGGAACAGCGATTTTCTATGTGGGCATTTTGTATCGTTTTCTGGTCAACAGTTCCAGCTGGCACCGTGTGCTGCCCACAGCCGAGGTGTGGCGGCTGATGTCGGCGCTGCTGTTTCTGTCGGCGCTGCTGCGGGCACTCTGGCTGCCCGGGACTCAGCCGGATGCCGCCGTATGTGCCGGTGGACTGGCTGCGTTCTGGCTGTGTCTGTGCTGGGGGCTGCCGCAGACGGTGATGCTGGCAATGGCAGGACAAACGACCTGGCCCGATCTGGCATTCCAGGTGGGGCTGTGCTGCGTTGGGGCGATGGGCGGCATCTGTGCCGCATCGTACCTGAAAAAACCGCGCGGCGCAGGGCGGGAAAAAATCGCCCGAAACTCCTGTTGGCCGAAATGCCCAAAACCCTGACACAGTGGCCGCAAAAATCGTACAAAAGCAAAAAAGTATGCAAACAGGTTGTTAAATCTTTGGCGGAGACTTGAAACTTTTTGCGTTTTGGTCTAAAATAAAGCTACCGTGAATTTACCGATTCCGAGGGTAAGAACATTTAGGAGGTATTATTAACATGGCTGTTAGAGTTGCTATCAATGGTTTTGGTCGTATCGGCCGTCTGGCTTTCCGTCAGATGTTTGACGCTGAGGGTTATGAGGTTGTTGCGATCAACGATCTGACCAGCCCCAAGATGCTGGCTCATCTGCTGAAGTACGACACCGCTCAGGGTTCCTTCTGCGGCAAGATCGGCGAAGGCAAGCACACCGTCGAGGCTACCGAGGATTCCATCGTTGTTGACGGCAAGGAGATCAAGATCTACGCCGTGAAGGACGCCAAGGACTGCCCCTGGGGTGAGCTGAACGTTGACGTCGTTCTGGAGTGCACCGGCTTCTACACCAGCAAGGAGAAGAGCATGGCTCACATCGTCGCTGGCGCTAAGAAGGTCGTCATCTCTGCTCCCGCTGGCAACGACCTGAAGACCATCGTTTACTCTGTCAACGAGAACACCCTGACCGCTGAGGATCAGGTCATCTCTGCTGCTTCCTGCACCACCAACTGCCTGGCTCCCATGGCTGACACCCTGAACAAGGCATTCCCCATCGTGTCCGGCATCATGACCACTGTTCATGCTTACACCGGCGACCAGATGATCCTGGACGGCCCCCAGCGCAAGGGCGATCTGCGCCGTGCTCGTGCTGGCGCTCAGAACATCGTTCCCAACAGCACCGGCGCTGCTAAGGCCATCGGCCTGGTCATCCCCGAGCTGAACGGCAAGCTGATCGGCTCTGCTCAGCGTGTGCCTGTTCCCACCGGCTCCACCACCATCCTGGTGGCTGTCGTCAAGGGCAAGGACGTCACCAAGGACGCCATCAATGCCGCTATGAAGGCTGCTGCTTCTGAGTCCTTCGGCTACAACGAGGATCAGATCGTTTCTTCTGACGTTATCGGCATGAAGTACGGCTCTCTGTTCGATGCTACCCAGACCATGGTCGCCAAGATCGACGACGACACCTATCAGGTTCAGGTCGTGTCCTGGTACGACAACGAGAACTCCTACACCTCTCAGATGGTTCGCACCATCAAGTACTTCGCTGAGAACTGCTGATTGTTTTCCTGCGTAAAGTATAAGAGGTTTTAAATCTCTAAAACACGCGGCGGGGCCGCAGATGGGATTTTTCCTGTCTGCGGCCCCGCTTTTTGTTTTTTCACTGGACAAGTCTGCTGTTTCGCGCTTTAATATAAAAAAGTCCTGCGGTAGTGTAAAAGAGAAAGAGAAGTGTTAAGATGCATCCCGAAAGAGCGCGGACGGGATGGGTCAGGTTTATGCCCTGTTATTCAATCGATAGCCGGTGGGATGTTCTCTTTTGTCTCGCCAAAAGAGAACCAGAAAAGCGACCCGCGTTGAGATGCTCGGCGGTGGCGAAGCCAGAAAAGCCCCAGTGGGGCTTTTCAGCCGACAGTCCGGTTTGCGCAGCAAATGCCGCGTGTTCAGCGCGGCAAGGACAGGGGGCACGACCGGGGTTCTGCTCTGGACTCTGTGCATCCTGAAAGATTGCGGACGGGATGGGTCAGGTTTGTGCCCTGTTATTCAATCGATAGCCGGTGGAATGTTCTCTTTTGTCTC
>JBJERU010000064.1:0-36681 GCA_051882415.1 Faecalibacterium sp.
CGCTATGGACCTTTTTGTTTGTCTAAATGCGCAACTTCATTTTACAATGCGCGTGGATTTTTCCAGGCTGAGAGAATGATCCAGTATTTCCTGTCTTGCGTCGCGGAGCACTTCGTCCAGATGGATGTTATACCAGGCAAGTGCAACGGAATGGAGTGGTTCAAATCCTGTCCAGTACGGAGATTCATAAATCGGTTCCTGATAAAAGGAACCTACGATTTTGTCAAAGTCGCTATTATTCCACACCGTTTTGGTCTTGTCTTTTCCATGAATACGCAGTGCGCGATTCAGAGTGGTTAGTGTTTCTTTATCAAAATACTTCCAAAATGTATTTTTCTGGGCATCATCATAGCGATCAAGAAATTCATCATTCAGTAAGCATTTCTTGTGCTTTATTCTCCATTTCTTCTGTCTTTCTGCGTCGTTGCATGTATAGGTTGACCGTTCAAGGTTTCTGGCTATAGCATCTTCACTCATTTTGCGTGGTTTCTTATTTGCACCTGATTTTTGCATAAATGTGCCCTCTCAAAAATGTTGTGGTTTTTTGTTACGGACAGGAATCGAAAGACCTTGTAAAATTAGGTCACAAACACCCCCCTTGAAAGGAGAGACATAATGAACTTCAACACCATAATTCCGGCTGAGAACGCCAAAAGCTGTAACCTCGTCGCCCTACCCGACCGAGAGTTGATCGCGAAGATGCGTTGGGTTTTTGAACCTCTTCCACTCCGTGCAATGCTGATTCACTCTCTTGTCCCTTTTCTTCAGCCTGATCTTCACGAAATGAACTTTGCCTCCTTTCCGACATTGGCTCTGGTCGGGAAGCCCGGCTCCGGGAAAACACCAACGGCAAAAGCGATTCTGCGCAAGAGCGAGAGTCTTTACATGTTTGCAACACATAAAAATTTTGTGGAATCGCTCTCCGAACTGAAAGGCGAATGCGCTCTCCTGGACGATTTTTTCGACCCCAATGCCGAGAGCGGAAAACAGCGCATCAAAAGCAATTTTGACGAAGCAGTTCGCTTGAGCTACGATGGTACAGGGCCATTGACACTCATCACCATGGAGTCGGGTGCAGTCAAGCTGTTGAACCAATCCGGCCGGGAACGTATCATTCCTGTATTCTTCGGTAAAGGGCTTTCGGAACCCGATACATCCGAAAGGGTCAAATACCTTCAAAGGAACAAAAGCCTTGATGAACTCATTGCCCTTTTTGACAAAAATTATTCTGCTTTTCTCCCGGATGATATTCCTGCTCTTCTGGATGATTTTCGCGCCCGGAACCGGGAAATCGCTGCCGGACCAAAACGGACCGATATGGTCTTCTGCATCGATCTCACCGCAAGAATCTTGAACGAGATCGTCTTTGAAGCCTATGGAGAAAACCTTTTCAGCACAGAAGAAATTGACCGATTAACGAAGTTTCTTCTGAAATGTGATTTTGGGGAACACGTTCAGAAACCAAACATGGTCGAAAAAGTTCTGGAGAGATTTCTTTTGAAGAGCGTCCGCCCCATTGCCCCTGTCCCAAAGGATGTATGCAGGACATTTGTCTCGACGGGATGTTCTGATTTTAAATTTGGGTATGGTGTTTTCTGCCAGAATAATAACTGTACAAGGGATGATCGCATGGTTTCTGCCTATGATCCCACGGAATTAGTGTTGGATTACAACTGTGATTTCAACGCGGTTCTGATTTCTCAGCCGGATTACATCTGGCAATATCAGCGCCCATATTCCACTCCACCCTTTTTAGTCATGGATGCCCGGATTTTTCTTGCAGGGATGAACGCGGAGCTGGAGCGGCTGTCGATGGAAACAGGGGAGAAAGTTTTCTACTTCTCTGGACAAAAACTACATCAGGAATTGGCGCGGCTGAATCGTTGTGCGGTCTTTCCCAACGGAAAAACCTTCCGTTACTCGCTTTCTTATCCGGGCAGTAATGGAGATGAAGCATTCTTGGATGCCCGTGTGGTCATTCTCCTTTTGAAACAAGAAGAATTCCAACATCTTCAAGCGATTTCAGAAAATCCAAGTTTTAGTTTATGGCTGAGGCATACCGCGTACAGTCCTGAGATCACCCGCATTTTGCGCAACACATTTTCCAGCCTGCTGATCCGCACAGGAGAAGTTGGGGTGGAAACCAAGCAGGAATGAACCATCTCTCATTCTACAGGTTTTTGGACCAAAAAACAATCTTCTCAAAAGGGGTTTGCGTATGAATTACGATCTTTCCTATTCTTTTCTTCCTCAGAACGGCGCTACTTCCAGTTTTCTTCCTACGGAGCGGCTTGACAAGTCCAAACTGGAACGGATTCCCTCGGTTCCTCTTGACAAGAAGGTGCTCCTTACCATCAGGGAAGCAGCCGAGTATTTCAACATTGGACAAAACAAAATCTCGGCACTGTTGTTGGAGGATGGTTGTCCCTTCGTGCTTTTTGTGGGCACCAAGAAGCTCGTCAAGCGGAAAAAGTTTGAGGACTATCTGGACAACCGTTTTTCCATTTGACCTGCCGCTTTCTTTGGAAAGTCCCGTCACAAAAGCACTTGTGTAATGTCTGCCCGCATGATACAATGAAGAGTGTCATGCGGGCTTCTTTTATTGAAAGGAGTCCTTCCATGGGCAAGAATCTCAAAGGAAAAGAACTGGGTCAAGGTCTTGGCCAGCGCAAGGATGGCCTGTACTATGCCCGTTGTTGGGATTATCGTGGCAAGCGTGAGGAACGCTGCTTCAAGACCTTATCAGAAGCTAAAAACTGGCGGCAGGAGCAGCTTTATTACAAACTGCATCCTGAACAGCAGGCCGCAGCCGCTCCATCTGTCGCGGGCATGACCGTGGAGGAATGGTTCCGGTACTGGCTCCAGAACATTGTCGGCAACCGGGCGTCCAATACGCTGCGCAACTACCGGGAACGATATGAGCATAATATCCGGCCGTTCATTGGGGAAATGCTGCTGCGGGACGTCAGGCCCATGCACTGCCAGATGATCCTGAATAATATGGAAGCAGCCTATGCAGGTTCGACCATCCGTCAGACCTATATGACGATGGGGACCTTCTTCAAAAGCGCAAAGATGAACGGTCTTATCGACAAGCATCCAATGGATGGTATCCGGTATACAAAGCCCGTTCGTGCGGCAGATGATATCCATTTCCTGACCGTTGAGGAACAGCGCCTTTTTCTGGAAGTCGCCAGACATTCCCATAATTATGCGCAGTATGCCTTGATTCTGGAAACTGGCTTGCGGACAGGCGAAATGATCGGACTGACATGGGATGCCATTGATTGGGAAAAGCACACGCTGACGGTCAATAAAACATTGGAGTTCCGATACAAGCAACAGGAGTGGCGTGCCGGTCCTCCTAAAACAGAACACAGTTACCGCACGATTCCGTTGACGAACACTGCATATGATCTCCTGAGATCCCTTTACGATGCCAGAGAGTACCGCACGGAATCGAAAGAGCTGTCTGCCACGCTGACTTTTCTGGATCGCCGAACCGGGCAGAAAACCAGTCTGGTTATGCGGGATCTGGTATTCATTAACTGGCGCACCGGGATGCCTTCCAAGAACAGCTCTTACGACACTCATCTGTATAAGCTCTGTGACAAGGCGGGGATCAAACGCTTCTGTATGCACGCGCTGCGTCATACATACGCGACCCGTGCCATTGAGAGCGGGATGCAGCCAAAGATCCTGCAAAAACTGCTGGGGCATTCCAGCATCACCACGACGATGAATCGTTATGTCCATGTGACAGATGATTCGCTGCAAAAGGCGGTGGAGCAGTTTTCTATGGCGCAGAAGGTGCAAAAAGGGTGAGTAAAGGGTGAGTAAATCGCTTCGGCCTGTTCTGCCCGCTCCGGCATGCTTGTAAAAAATAACGTATATTCGTTTTATATCATCGTTTATCATTCATCATATCAAAGGAGAAAACAGAAAAATGAAATTAGGTATCGTCGGTCTGCCCAACGTAGGCAAGTCCACCCTGTTCAACGCCATCACTTCCACCAAGAACGCGGAGGCAGCAAACTATCCCTTTTGTACCATCGAGCCGAACAGCGGCATCGTAGCGGTGCCGGACAAGCGCTTGGACAAGCTGGCCGAGATCTGGCAGACCAACAAAAAGACCCCTGCCATCGTAGAATTCGTGGACATTGCGGGTCTGGTCAAAGGGGCCAGCCAGGGCGCGGGTCTGGGCAACAAGTTCCTGGGCAATATCCGCGAGTGCGACGCCATCGTTCATGTAGTGCGCTGCTTTGATGACGATAACATCATCCATGTAGTGGAGGATGTTACCAGAGCCGAGGCGGTGGATCCCATTTCGGATATCGAGGCCATCGACTACGAGCTGATCCTGTCCGACCTGGAAGTGGTGCAGAACCGAGCAGGCCGCATGGCCAAAACCGCCAAGAGCGGCAACAATAAAGGTGCCGCCGCCGAAGCTGCCTGGCTCCAGACTCTGGCCGATCATCTGAGCACCGGCAAGCCCGCCCGCAGCTTTGACTGGGACAGCGCCAATGCCGACCAGCAGGCCGTGCTGCACGAGATGGGCCTGCTGAGCGCAAAACCGGTCCTTTACGCCTGCAATGTGGGCGAGGACGATCTGATGGAGGGCATCGAAAACAATAAATATGTCCCGCTGGTGGCCGCCCGCGCCGCCGAAGAGGGCGCACGCTATATCCCCATCTGCGCCAAGACGGAGGAGGACATCGCAGACTATACCCCCGAGGAAAAGAAGGCGTTCCTGGCCGAGATGGGCGTGGAATCCAGCGGTCTGGACAACCTCATCACTGCCAGCTACGATCTTCTGGGCCTGATCTCCTTCCTGACCGACGGCAAAAAGGAGTGCCGGGCCTGGACCATCCGCAAGGGCACCAAGGCGCCCCAGGCTGCGGGCAAGATCCACAGCGACTTTGAGCGCGGCTTCATCCGCGCCAGCGTCATCGCCTACAACGATCTGGAGGCCAACAACTTCGACTATGCCGCTGTCAAATCCAAGGGCCAGCAGCGCACCGAGGGCAAGGAGTATGTGGTGCAGGACGGCGATGTGATCGAGTTTCTGTTCAACGTCTGAACCCGGACAATGCAAGGAGAAAACAGCATGATTTTGGGAATTATGGGCGCAATGCCCGATGAAGTGGATCAGCTCTGCGCACGGCTCGCAGATGTGACAGTGGAACCTTACGGCGGCGTGGAATACCATCGCGGTACGCTGGCGGGCAAACAAGTAGTGGTGTGCTGTGCCGGAATGGGCAAGGCCAACGCTGCCGCCACCACCCAGGTGCTGATCACAAGGTTTGGCGCACAGCGCATCATTTTTTCCGGCATTGCGGGAAATATGACCTCCAAGATCGGCATCGGGGACGTGGTGATCGGCAAAACGGTGCTGTATCACGATGCCGAGCTGGATATGATCTGCCAGAACCCGCCCTATCTCAAGGAATATTCCGGCGACCCGGCGCTGATCGCCGCCGCCGAAGCCGCCTGTGCTGAGGCGGGCGTCCGCGCCCTGACCGGCAAGATCGCCACCGGCGACCTGTTTGTTGGCGATTCCGCCACCAAGAATGCCATCGCTGCCAAATGCGCACCCGACTGCGTGGAAATGGAGGGCGCCGCGGTCAGCCAGATCGCCGCCAAAAACGATGTGCCCTGCGTCATCCTCCGCGCGATGAGCGACAATGCCGATGAATCCGGCCATGAAGTGCTGGTGGTCAAAAAATTCAGCATCGCCGAGTATGTTGCGACTGCCACCCAGATCGTTGCATCGATGGTGGAAAAGCTGTAAAAATGAATAGACCCCGCTTTCCGGAAAGAAGGCGGGGTCTATTTTCTTTTCTTTTTGTTCCTTTTTTGAAAAAAAGGAACCGAAAAAACTTTTTACACAGCCAGCGCATACGCGCTGGCCCAATGTTTTACAAGCGTCGGGCAGGCTTTGCGGCACTTGCTGCGCCCGATGCATTTACAAAAATTGTTCCAGGCGGACTCGGTTGTCCTCTTCAAACTGTTGTAGTCTTTGCACCAGGCGCTTGGCTCCCGGCGCGGCGTTGGGATAATCCTTCTGGCATTTGATGCAGTCCAGGATGCCCTGGCTGCTGCCCTCGCTGAGCATCTCCGCCAGATTCCGTGTGGATTTGTCGGTCATGGTTTTCATGCTCACACCCAGGCGGGTGTTCAGCTTGGCCATCGCGCTTTGACCCTGGGCCTGGCCGCCGCAGGCCTCTAACGCGGTGTGCGCTTCCTGATTGATCTGGCGATAACCGTTCTGCTCCCGCAGAAGCTCCGCCTTGAACTGCAGGTCCTCGGTCATGGGAATGATCTGCTCCAGCGTATTTTTGCCCATCTCGGTGTTTTGCACCACCGCTTCCAGCAGCTCCATCTGATCGTTTTTCGGCTGTTCCATATCAAAAAACCCCCTTTGGCATCAGCATGTGCCAAAGGGGGCCGGATTATACAGTTATGCCGTTGCTCCATTGGCAGCGGCCACGCAGTTGCCGCCTGCCGCGGCAGCGGCTTTCAGCCGCTTGTCGCACAGCGCATAAAGCGTTTCCCAGTTTTTTTCTGCCACTTCCTCAATGCCCGCGCAGGCCACCGTCATGGTGTAGGGCACCCGCTGGATGCAGTTTACCGAAGAAATGCACTCCCGCGGCATAGCCGCGTGCAGCGTGCGCATTTCATCCTCCAGCTGCTTTTCGGTGCAGTCCACGCAGCCCACTACGAACACCGTGCTGTTCAACCGGCAGACGACCCGGCTGTTCGGCTGGTCAAAGTGCTTCTTCCATTGGTTGGCCATAAAGCAGATCACCTGATCCATCACCGGCTGGCCATAGTCCCTGCGCAGCTCGTCCTCCCGATCCAGCGAGACCAGCGCCACCGCAACGTTGCGCCCTTCCCCGGCCATCCGATCCAGCGAGGCGCGGAACGATGTTTCCAGATACTGCCGGTTATACACGCCCGACAGAAAATCGTGGTTCATGTCATCGTGGCACAGCTCCCGTTCACGGTCGGTCATGCGTTCTTCCGGCAGGATGTTCCCCGCCAGCGGCGCAGTCATGCGCAGCTCCCAACACTTGCCGTCTGCTTCCACACAGCGGCTCATCACGCAGTGGACCTGCCCGCCGCGCAGCTCATAGTCCACCTGAAGGCCATCGTCCTGCCATCCCCGCGTGCGGTCCGGGTCCAGCTCTCTCACGCTCGCCGCCTCAAACGCGGCCTGAGCGTTTTGCACCAGCTGATGCAGATCCTGCTCAGTCCATTCTTTTTTCATCGATATTTCCCCATCATCCATCCAGGCCGGTTCTCCCATCCGGCCCGTGCATCCACACCGCCCCAAATACAGCGGTCGTATGTGGCATATTATACCACTTTATTGGATAATTTTCCAGCAAAGCGCACAATATCTCAGGATTTTCGGCAGATTGTTAAAAATATAGCCGTCCGCCGGGGCACAGACCGTATTTATGCACGGCAGACCACTTCGCACTCCGCGCGGATGGTCTGGGCCAGCTCATCCAAAGCAAATCCTTTCTGCGCACGCCAGGCCCAGTTTCCGCCCAGCTTGCCGGGGGTGTTCAGATGCGCTTCGGCCCCAAGGCCCAGCCAATCGTACATGGGGATGATCGCCCGCTGCGCACACGAGCCCAGCGCCGCCCGCAGCAGGGCGATGCGCGCGTCGTCGGTCGTGACGGCGGCCACCTGCTTTGCGGTGGGCTTGCAGGCCGGGGTCAGGTGCAGATAGGCCGCGGCGGTGGCTTTTTCCTTAGCGGAAGCACCATTCTCCCACCAGTCGGCCAGCGTGGTGTTGTCATGGGTGCCGGGATAGACCACACAGTTGCTCAGATGGTTGTGGGGCAGGTATTCATTGTCCCCGCCGCTGAACGCAAATTGCAGCACCTTCATGCCGGGGAAGGTGCTGTCCGCCAGCAGCTTGCGCACGCTGGGGAACAGCTCGCCCAGATCCTCCGCGATGATGGGCAGCTCGCCCAAAGCGGCCTTGAGCGCGTCGAACAGCTCCATGCCGGGGCCGTTCTCCCACTTGCCGGTCTTGGCCGTGGGGCTGCTGGCCGGGATCGCCCAATAGGTATCAAAACCGCGGAAGTGGTCGATGCGCAGCAGGTCATAGATACCCAGCGCATGGCGCACGCGGCGCACCCACCAGGCAAAGCCGGTCTTGCGGTGATACGGCCAGTTATACAGCGGGTTGCCCCACAGCTGGCCATCGGCCGAAAAGTAATCCGGCGGGCAGCCCGCTACGCGGGCAAAGCGGCCGTCGGCATCCAGCTCAAACAGCTCGCCGCCCACCCAGGCATCCACCGAGTCCGCCGAAACATAGATGGGGATATCGCCCAGGATCTTCACGCCCTTTTCGTTGGCGTAGGCTTTCAGCGCCTGCCACTGGATCGCAAACTCATACTGCAAAAACTTCCAAAAGCCGATCTCTTCTTCATGCGCGGCGGCAAAGCGTTCCAGCGCATGCGGCTCCCGCAGGCGGTACGGACGGGGCCACTCGGCCCAGCTCTTCATGCCGTTTTCCACCTTCAGCGCCATGTACAGGGCATAATCCTCCAGCCAGGTGCGGCTTGAGAGAACAAAAGCGTAGTAATCATCCGGCAGATAGCGGGCACAGCCGTGCAGACCTTCGCATTTTTTGCGCCAGGCAGCATAAGCGGCACGCAGCACCTTGTAGCGGCTGGTGTACAGGGTGCCGTAGTCCACCGTCAGGGGATCCTTGCCCCATTCTTCTTTTTCCAGCTGGTCGGCGGTGAGCAGCCCTTCCGCCTTCAGCGCGTCCAGGTCGATGAAATAGGGGTTGCCCGCAAAAGCCGAACAGCTCTGATAAGGACTGTCGCCGTAACCGGTGGGGCTAAGCGGCAGGATCTGCCAGATCGACTGCCCCGCATCCGCCAGAAAATCCACAAACTTGCGCGCTTCCCCGCCAAAGCAGCCGATCCCATAGGGACCGGGCAGGCTGGAAACCGGCATCAGAATTCCACATTCACGCATGATGATCTCTCCCTCGATTTTTCGTCCGCCAAAGATTGACAGGCTCGCTTTTCTTATCATAACATAACCGGATCCTATTTTCCACAGGCAAAAATCGTGGTATACTGAGAGACGTACTTTTCAGCGCAAGAAAAAGAAACGGAGGTACGCGCATGGAGCGCACGGAGAGATATTACGAAGCGGATGCTTTCCGCACCGAAGCGGCAAGCCGCATCCTGGCGGCAGAGCCTTTGGCCCAGGGCGGCGGGCGCATCGCGCTGGACGGCACGGTATTTTATCCGGAAGGCGGCGGCCAGCCCGCTGACCGGGGCAGCCTGATCCTTTTGGACGGCACCATATTGCAGGTGCTGGACGTGCACGAAACGGCGGGGGTGATCTGGCACACAGTAGATGCTCTGCCCCCGGCAGCGGCTGTGGGCGAAACGGTGGCCGGCCGGCTGGACTGGGAATGGCGCTTTGACAAGATGCAGCAGCACACCGGCGAGCACATCCTTTCCGGCACGCTGCACCGGCTGTTTGGGGCGGAAAACGTAGGCTTCCACATTGGCGCCGAAGCGGTGCGCATGGATACCAGCGTGCCCATCAGCGCCGAGGGCCTGCGCCAGGCCGAGTGGGAGGCCAACCAGATCGTCTGGCAGAACGTGCCGGTACAGATCCGCTATCCCTCCCCTGCCGAGCTTTCGGCCCTGACCTACCGCAGCAAAAAGGAGATCGAAGGTCAGGTGCGCATCGTGGCCATTCCCGGCGCGGACGTCTGCGCCTGCTGCGGCACCCACACCGCCGCCAGCGGCCAGGTGGGGCAGATCAAGATCCTGACCGCTGAAAACTACAAAGGCGGGGTGCGGCTGTCTGTGGTATGCGGCGGGCGCGCCCTGCGGGAAGCACAGGCCATGCGTGCGCGCCAGGCAGACATCGGCGCGCTGCTGTCCGCCAAAGCCAGCGAGACCGCCCGCGCTGTGCACCGCGTTTATGAGGAGTACACTGCCCTCCGCTTTGCCCACTTTGGCTTGTGCGGCCAGCTGTTCGATGCGCTGGCTGCTGCCGTCCAGCCGGGAGAGGACGTGATCCGGATCGTGCCCGGCCTGGATCCGGACAGCCTGCACCGGCTGGCCGTGCGCCTGAGCGAAGCCACCGACGGCCTGTGCGCAGCGCTGACCCCCAACGAAAAAGGCACCGGCTACTGCCTGGCCCAGGCCGGAGGCGATGTGCGGGCGCTGACCCGCGCGCTGAACGCCGCCTGCAATGGGCGCGGCGGCGGCAAGCCCGGCATCTGCCAGGGAAGCTGTGCCGCCGACCCGCAGACCACAGCCGCCTTTCTGCAGGGGCAGCGCGGCGGATGCGGCCTTTTCTGACACAAAACATAAGGAGATCCGATTGTTATGAGAATGCGTTTCAAACCCTACGCCCACGATGAGCTGATGGCCTGTGACTTTCATGTACACGAGCCGCTGGCCCTTGGCGGCCAATGGCACACCCAGTATGCACGCCCGGAACAGCCCTTTGTGCTGGAGCTGGGCTGCGGCAAGGGTGGCTTTCTTTCCCAGCTGGCCTGCGCCCATCCGGAAAACAACTATCTGGGCATCGACATCACCGACAAGGTGCTCATCCTTGCCAAGCGCAAGATCGAGGCCGCTTATGCCGCCGCGGGCATCCCCGCCGACAACGTGAAGATCATGAGCGCGGACATCGAGCGCATCCACAATGTGCTCACCCCTGCGGACACGGTCAGCCGCATCTACATCAACTTCTGCAACCCCTGGAGCAAAAACGCCTCCTCCAACAAGCACCGGCTGACCTATCCCCGCCAGCTGATCCAGTACCGCGCATTTTTGCGGGACGGGGCCGAGATCTATTTCAAGACCGATGACGATGATCTGTTCCGCGACAGTCTGGAATATTTCCCCGCGTCGGGCTACCAGATCACCTGGCAGACCTATGACCTGCACCAGAACGAACCGGAGTGGAACATCCGCACCGAGCACGAAGGCATGTTTACCGAGATGGGCATCCCCATCAAGGCGCTGATCGCCCGCAAGCTTCCGGGCGATGACAGCGTGAGCTGGATCGAGCCGAAGCTGCTCAAGCGGATGGCCGCCCAAGCCGCCGCCCCGGAGGAAGCGCCCCATGCGTGACCTGTGCGAGTGCTGCGCCAACAACGCGCTGGACGAAGAAGGCTATGCCTGCTGCAGCCGCGGCGACATGCTGGACGAGGACGAGATGGCACGCTATCTCAGCCGCTGCACATCCCGCTGCCCCTTTTTTGAGCCAGGGGACGAGTACGATCTTGTCCGCCGGCAGAATTGAATCCAACGGAGGGAGCTTATGGATTTTTTGTTCGAGACCACGGTCAGCTGCTTTTCGATCTATGAACTGCTGGCCTATTTTCTGATCTATTCCTTTCTGGGCTGGTGCCTGGAAGTGATCTTTGCGGCAGTGACCACCGGCGAACTGGCCAACCGCGGCTTTCTCAACGGGCCGCTCTGCCCCATCTACGGCCTGGGCATGGACATCGTGCTGCTGGCGCTGACCCCCGTACAGGGCAGCCTTCTGGCGCTGTATCTGGGCGGTGTGCTGCTGCCCAGCGCGCTGGAACTGGTGGCCGGATGGACCCTGTACAAGGCATTCCACACCCGCTGGTGGGACTACAGCGATTATCCGTTCAATCTGGGCGGCTACATCTGCCTGGAGTTCTGTCTGCTGTGGGGCGTGGGCGTTGTGCTGATGCTCCGGGTGATCCATCCGATCATTGCCGGGCTGGTGGCGCTGGTGCCGCATCTGGTGGGCACCATCCTGCTGGGCGTGCTGTTCGTGATCTTTGTGGTGGATCTGGTGGCCACCTTTGTTGCCGCCATGGGCCTGACCAAGGCTTTGGAAGCGCTGGAAAAGGCCGCCGACAGCATCCACGACGTGAGCGACGCCATCACCGAGATCCTGGGCGGCACCGCGCTGGATGCCGACCAGAAGATGGACGAGCAGCGGCTTCAGCTCAAGCTGGCCGCCGCCGAGGTACGAGACGCGGCATCCAGGCTTTCGGCACGGGATGCTGTGGCCGCGATGCGTACCAAGGCCGAGGAAGCCGCCGCCCGCGCCCGCCGCTCTTCGCAGACAGCCCTGCTCAACGCAGAAGAAGCTGCCGAGGCCGCCAAGCTTGCCGCCCAGGGCAAGGCAGAACGTGCAAGCGAGCTGCTGGATCTGGAAAAACTGCGCACCGAACTTCAGGTCCGCGTGGAGGAATTCCAGGAGCGCCTGACCCGCACCAGCCCGCTGGTGGGCAAGCGCCGCCTGATCCGCGCCTATCCGCGCCTCAAGCTGGGCCGGAAAAAGCTGACTCTTGACGCTCTGCGCGAAAAACTGCGCCGCAGCAAGGAAGCCGGCTCCGGCGAAAAGAAACACTGAACCAAGCGCCAAAAAAGCGCCTTTCCCCGCCGGGGAAAGGCGCTTTTTTCTGCTTTGGCAGCGCTCAGCCCTGTCCGCCCCACCGCTGCGCCGGGTACACGCCTTCGGCGGTCATGCGGGCCAGCGCCTCCATGACCACAGGCTTGTCCTCCCGGTAGGTGACGCCATACCACTTGTCCGGGCTGTGCAGAAGAGTGACCTTCGCCTTGCCCTCTGCGATCAGGCCGCTGGCCACGCTGGGCAGGAAATATTCGCACTTGAGTGGATCTTTGGCCAGGTTTTCCTCCAGCCAGGGGCCAAAGCGGGCTTCCGCCTCGTCCACAAAGCTGCGGCCAAACCCCCACAGGTTCATGCTGACGGGGGTGTTCCCATCCAGATCGATCCAGCTCTCGCCGCCGTCCTCGGTGTAATGGATGCCGCCGTCGTATTTCTCGATGCGGGTGCGCTCGGTCACGCTGGCCAGCGTGCCATCCGGGTTTGCGGCACACACTCCGCGGGAAACGCTGCCGTGCTCCGACACCGTGTTGCTCAGCAGATAGCTGACCATGCAGTAGTCATAGACCGCGCCATCGGTGTGGGTGGAAAGGTAATCGTACATCACGCGGAAGGCTTGCGGGCCATAATAGTCATCGGCGTTGATGACCGCAAACGGCCCATCGATGAGCCGGCGTGCGGCCAGGATCGCGTGGCAGGTGCCCCAGGGCTTGACGCGGCCTTGTGGCACAGCGATGCCTTCGGGCAGATCCTCCAGCTGCTGGAAAGCGTATCGCACCTCCATCACCTGTGCCGCGCGCTCCCCGATGGCGGCGCGGAACGCCTGTTCGATCTCCCGCTTGATGACAAAGATCACCGTGTCAAAGCCCGCGCGGTGGGCATCGTACAGAGAATATTCCATGATGACCTGACCGCCCGGCCCTACCGGATCGATCTGCTTCATCCCACCATAACGGCTGCCCATGCCCGCGGCCATGACCACAAGAACCGGCTTGTTCATACTGTTTCCTCCCATCTATATGCAAAAAAGTTTGCCTGGCCCCATCATATCACATTCCGCCGTCTGCGGCAACCGCCGGATCGCTGCGGCAAGGCATCGCAAGAAAAAGCTGCCAACTTTGTAAATTAAATCTTGCCAAACTATTGCGCAGCGCAAGAAAAAGTTGTATACTAAACCAGGAACTCCCTCTCCGATCCGGTCTATTTTTGACCGAAAATACGATTTGTTTATTTCAAAAGAGGTATCCTGCTATGAACGAAACTGTTTCCAAGCGCTTTCTGCTCTATTTCCGCCTGATGCTGCTGGTCTGGATCCTGATCGTCAACGGCGTGCTGCACGTCATCGGTTTTGAATACAGCTGGCTGATCTTCCTCAGCAACATCATGCTGTTCACGATGGAGGGCGACATCAAGGACCGCTTTGTTTCGGTGGAGCTGGGCGGTCTGGTGGGCCTTGTGTTCACCGTGGCCGCGCTGCTGGCCATCACTGCGCTGACCCCTGTTCTGGGCGATCTGCTGGGCTTTCTGCTGCCGCTGGCCGTGGTGCTGTTTGTTCTGATCATCCTGCACCCCTATGCCCCCAAGGTGCTGAACAATGTGGGCTTTGCCTACCTGACGGTGGCCTGCGTGGACGTGAATTCCTTTGCCGCAAACATTCCGCTGTTTTTTGCGGCGTACATCGTTGGCTCGCTGGTCTTTAACGGCGTGTGCGTGCTGCTGATGAAGCCGGCCAAGGCGCTGGCTGTCCGCAGCGTTTCCGCCGCAAAATAAGGGCCTGTTGTGGATCATCCTCTCTTTTTTGGGACACAGAACCGCCCCCTGCGTCAGAAGCTTCTGACGCAGGGGGCGGTTCGTTTTGGGTGTTATTCTGCCTGCGGCGTGCCGGTCTCCTCCGGAACAGGCGGGGCGGCCTCTGCCGCAGCTTTGGCCGCATTGCGGGCGTTCACGCTGTCCCGCACAAGAGCGTAGACCGTGGACAGCAGCGGGATGAACACCAGCATGCCCAAGATCCCAAACATGCTGCCGCCGATGGTGACGGCCGCCAGCACCCAGATGGAGGGAAGCCCCACCGAGCTGCCCACCACGCGGGGATAGATCAGGTTGCCTTCCAGCTGCTGGAGCACAAGGAACAGGATCACAAAGGCCACAGCCTGCATGGGGTTTTCCAGCAGGATGAGCAGAGCGCCCACGATGCAGCCGATGAACGCGCCCACGATGGGGATCAGCGCGGTAAAGCCGATCAATACGCCGATCATCACGGCATAGGGCATGCGCAGGACAGCCATGCTGACCACGAACATGCTGCCCAGGATCACCGCCTCCAGGCACTGGCCGGTGACAAAGCTGGAAAAGTTTTTATACAGCAGCGCACAGACCTTTCGGGCATACTGCGCCGCCGGGCGGGGCAGATACGCCGACAGGATGCGGCTGCCCTGATCGCCCAGCGTTTCCTTTTGAGAGAGGATGTAAAGGCTGAACACAAAGCCGATGACCACATCGGTCACGCTGCTGATAAGACCGCCCGCCAAGCCGATGGTGGTGCTGACCACGCTGCCCATGCCGCTGCGCAGCACGTTGAACAGGTTCTGCACGATGGCCTGCCAGTTGGCTTCCAGCTCGGCCAAAAACCGCGCCTGATCGGTCAGCTGCGGATATTGTACGCTGAGCGTTTCCAGCCAGGCCACCAGACGTTCCAGCTGTCCGGGCACCTGCTGGGCCACATCCGCGGCTGCCACGCCGATCTGCGGCACCACCATCAGCACCACCAGCGCAAACACCAGCAGCACCAGCAGGATGCTCAGGATCATGCTGACCGGGCGCTTGGCTTTGCTGTGCCATCGGCCAAGAAGATGGTTTTCTATCGCGCGCAGCGGAAGATTGAGCACAAAGGCGATGGCCCCGCCCAGCAGAAACGGGCGCAGGATGCCCAGCGCCACGCCGATGGCCGAAAAAAGCTGTTCGCTGTACAGGATCGCCAGCACCAGCACAGCGGCAAAGCACAGCAGCCCAATGAGCTGCTTCATCTTTTTTGGACTGTATTCCATGAAATTTCGTTCCCCTTTCAGCCGGGCAAAAGACACACGGCTTTTCCATCTCATTGTAACAGCCGCCCGTCGGGGAATCAATGCCTTGTGCAAAATGTTACAATTCAACTGTTTTCATCCCCATTGCGCCGTGTTACAATAAGGAAAACAACCATCATCTGCACAGGAGGATCCAACCATGAGCCAGAAGACCGTATGGATCACCGGGGCCAGCTCCGGCATCGGGCAGGAGTTTGCCCGCCGGTACGCAAAGCTGGGGTTCCGGCTGATCCTGACCGCCCGCCGCACCGACCGGCTGGAAGCGCTTGCCGCCCAGCTGGGCGCGCCCTGCCGCATCCTGCCCGCCGACCTTGCCCGGGAAAGCGAATGCGCCCGGCTGTGCCAGGAGCTGGATGACGAACCGATCGATATTTTTATCAACAATGCAGGCTTTGGCCTGTGCGGGCCGTTTGCAGAAACCCCGCTGGAGCAGGAGCTGGAATTGCTGCACGTCAATGTGGAAGCCATGCATTATCTGTTCAAGTTCACGCTGCGCAAGATGAAGGCCCGCGGCGCGGGCCTGATCCTGAACGTGGCGTCCTCGGCGGGCCTGATGCCGGGCGGCCCGTATATGGCCGCCTATTATGCCTCGAAAGCGTATGTGGTCAGCCTGACCCGCGCCGCCGCCGAGGAGCTGCGCGAGGAGCGCAGCCGCGTGACCGTCTGCGCGCTCTGCCCCGGGCCGGTGGATACCGAGTTCAACGACCGCGCAGGCGTCGTGTTCGCCCTGCCCGGCATCACTCCGCAGCAGTGCGTGGACGAAGCCTTTTTAGGGATGAAGCGCCGCAAGATCATCATTGTGCCTTCCGCCCTGATGCGCGTGTGTACAACGGCCCAAAAGCTCGTGCCCGCTTCCCTGCTCATGTCCATCGTTGCGCACCAGCAGAGAAAAAAACTGGGGTGAGGATTTTTACCCGCTTTTTGAAAAAAGCGGGGCAAAAACTTTTTCATCGGCCCATGCATCCGCATGGGCCAGGTTTTTTTGGGGCGCGGGAGGCGCAAAAAGGCCGGTGCGCTTTTGCGTACCGGCCTTTTTGCGGTTTGAGGGATTTTTTTACAGAGAGCGGTTCTTGATCTCTGCGGAGATCTTTGCGATAAAGGAATCCAGATCGGTCACTGTGGTCTCGCCCTTGCGGTCACGCACCGAGATATTGCCGGCCTCGGCCTCCTTTGCGCCCAGAACCAGCATATAAGGCACGCGATCCACCTGCTGGGCCTCACGGATCTTATAGCCGATCTTCTGGTTATCGTCGTCCAGCACCACGCGGAAGCCTGCGTCTGCCAGCTTTTCGGTCACGCCCTCGGCGTACTCCAGCGTTTTTTCGGAGACCGGCAGCACCTTGACCTGCACGGGTGCCAGCCAGGTGGGGAATTTGCCCTTGGTCTCCTCGATCAGGTAGGCCATAAAGCGATCCAGAGAGCCCAAGATCGCGCGGTGCAGCACCACGGGGGTCTTTTCGGAGCCATCCTTGTCCACATAGGTCAGGTGGAACTTTGCCGGCAGGCAGAAGTCCAGCTGGCAGGTGGACAGGGTGTACTCCGCACCCACGGCGGGACGCACGTTCACATCCAGCTTGGGGCCGTAGAATGCAGCCTCGCCGATCTCCTCGGTGAACTGGATGCCCAGCTCGGTCAGCACCTCGCGCAGGGCAGCCTCGGCATGATCCCACATGGCGTCGTCGTCGTGGTATTTCTTCTTGTCTGCGGGGTCGCGCAGGCTCAGAACACAGCGGTAGTCGGTGATGTTGAAGTCCTTGTACACCTCAAAGATCAGGTTGCAGACATCTGAGACCTCGCTCTTGATCTGCTCGGGGGTGACGAACAGATGGGCGTCGTTCTGGCAGAAGTGGCGGCCGCGCTCGATGCCCTTCAGGGTGCCGCTGGACTCATAGCGGAAGTCGTGCGCGATCTCACCGATGCGGATGGGCAGGTCACGGTAGGAGTGCGGACGGTTGGCGTAGATCATCATGTGGTGGGGGCAGTTCATGGGGCGCAGGACGTAGCTTTCGCCCTCCATCTCCATCGCCGGGAACATGTTCTCGCGGTAGTGATCCCAGTGGCCGGAGGTCTTGTACAGGTTCACGGTGCCCACACAGGGGGTCATGACGTGCAGATAACCGCGTGCACGCTCCTTTTCCTTGATATAGTTCTCCAGCTCCTGCCAGATGGTGTAGCCGTTGGGCAGGAACATCGGCAGACCGCGGCCTACCAGGTCGTCGGTCATGAACAGCGCCATTTCCTTGCCGATCTTGCGATGATCCCGCTCACGGGCCTCCTGCTGCTGCTTTTCCCAGGCTTCCAGCTCTTCCTGATTGCGGAAGGCCACGCCGTTGATGCGGGTCAGCATCTTGTTTTCCTTGTCGTTCTTCCAGTATGCGCCGGACTGCTGGGTGATCTTGAACGCCTTCAGCGCCTTGGTGTAGGTCAGGTGAGGGCCGATGCACATATCAACATACTCGCCCTGCTTGAAAAAGCTGAACTCCGTCTCATCGGCCAGATCTGCCATGTGCTCGATCTTATAGTTTTCCTGGCGCTCCTCCATCAGCTGCACGGCCTCGGCGCGGGGCAGGATAAAGGGCTTGATGGGCAGATTCTCCTTCGTGATCTTGCGCATCTCGGCCTCGATCGCGGCCAGATCCTCGTCCGACAGCTTGGCATCGCCAAGGTCTACGTCATAATAAAAGCCGTTTTCGGTGGCGGGGCCAAAAGCAAAATCCGCCTGGGGATACAGCCGCTTGATGGCCTGGGCCATCACATGGGCGGCGGTGTGGCGCAGGACGTGCAGTTCCTGATCCTGAGGGCACTCGGCAACGGTGCCGTCCTTGTAAATGATCTTCATAATGGTATACTCCTTTGCTGGTTATGCTGACCGCGGCCCGGCAGGGCCGGCATCAAAAAAGACGCTCCATCCCGCAGTATGTTACGGGATGAAGCGTCCGGCAGATCAAAAAGCCCGGCAAAACCGCTCCACGGTTCCACCCGAATTGCGCGCCGCCCCAAAAAGGCCCGCGCCACTCGCTGTGCTGTAACGGGCGCACCCGGCAGAGGTTCGCCTCTGCACTCTGCGGTGGTAGGGGGAACGCTGCGCGTCAGGCCGCTTGCAGCACACCCGCACAGCGGGCGGCGGCCTTCTCTCGGGCGCGTCGGAGCAAGACCCCGGTTTGTCCGCATCTTCGTTTTGGACAGGATGAAACGGGCCGCCGCATGCGCGGGGCCTATGGTGATTCTAGCACGGCTGCGCCAAAAAATCAAGGCCAACTGCGCAGGAAATCCCTGCCCTGCCTTCCGGCGGGTGCCAAAACGAGAGTCCAGCGGGAAAAGGCTGCCTCCTTTTGGATACAGAGAGACCCCCGCTCCCTGTGCGCAGGAGCGGGGGTCGGCTGCCATTTCATCAGAAAAAGGAAAAAGGAAAAAGGAGAAAAAAGGAGAACTATTTATCGTCACGCTTTTCGCGGCGCGGTGTGCGCCTGACGCAGCGGGACATCGGATGGAAATCACTCCACATCACGGAGAGCGTCGAAGTCCTCTTCGCCGGTGCGGATCTTGACCACGCGGGTCACGTTGTAGACAAAGATCTTGCCATCGCCGATATGACCGGTGTACAGAGCCTTCTTTGCGGCTTCGACCACAGAATCCACCGAGATCTTGGAAACGATGACCTCGACCTTGACCTTGGGCAGCAGGGTGGTATCCACAGGCACGCCGCGGTACTTCTCGCTGGTGCCCTTCTGCAGGCCGCAGCCCATCACCTGGGTCACGGTCATGCCGGTCACGCCCAGATCGTTCAGGGCATTTTTGAGCTGATCGAACTTGCTGAGCTTTGCAATGATGGAGACCTTATGCATGCCGGTATCGTACACGCCATCCTTGATGACCGCCTCGCGCACCACAGGCACCGCGGCGTCGATCTGCTTGGAGGAAGCCTTGGTCACGTCATCCTCGCCCAGGTCGGTGTTCTCGTTGGCGGTCATCGCAGCGCCGGTAGCGTCCGAGATCGCGAAGCCGGCGTAAGCGGAAGCCAGGCCGTGCTCGTGGATATCCAGGCCGTCGATCTCCACCTCGGCAGGAACGCGCAGGCCGATGAACTTGTCGATGAGCTTGAAGATCACGAACATCACAGCCAGAACGTAAGCGTCCACCACCAGGATGCCCAGGGTCTGGACGCCCAGCTGAGCGAAGCCGCCGCCGTAGAACAGGCCCTTGCCCACGCCGTCGCCGCCGTCACAGAACAGGCCGACTGCAATGGTGCCCCAAACGCCGTTCACAAAGTGGACGGAGACTGCGCCAACGGGGTCATCGATCTTGGCGATCTTATCGAAGAACTCAACGGACAGAACCACCAGCAAGCCGGCCACAAAGCCGATGATGAATGCGCCAAAGGGGGTCACGCAGTCACAGCCAGCGGTGATAGCCACCAGACCGGCCAGGGCGCCGTTCAGAGTCATGGAAACATCGGGCTTGCCGTAGCGCTTCCAGGTAAAAAGCATGGTCACACAGGTGGCAACCGCAGCTGCCAGGTTGGTGTTGAAGCAGACCAGGCCGGTCAGGGTCATGGTCTCATCGCTGGACAGGCTCAGGGAAGAGCCGCCGTTGAAGCCGAACCAGCAGAACCACAGGATGAACACGCCCAGAGCACCAGCCGTCAGGTTGTGGCCGGGGATCGCGTGGGGGTTGCCTTCCTTGTCATATTTTCCGATGCGGGGGCCAAGCAGGGCCGCGCCCAGCATGGCGATGACGCCGCCCACGTTGTGGACCGCTGCGGAACCGGCAAAATCATGGAAGCCCATCTGAGCCAGCCAGCCGCCGCCCCAGATCCAGTGGCCGCAGATGGGATAAACCACCAGGGAAATGGCTGCGGAATACATGCAGTAGGCTTTAAAGTTGGTGCGTTCTGCCATAGAGCCGGAAACGATGGTGGCTGCCGTTGCGCAGAACACGGTCTGGAACACGACATAGACCCACAGCGGGATCTCCAGACCCAGGTGAGAGTAGTCGCCCTGAACAAAGAAGTCCAAGCCGCCGATGAGAGCGCCGGTGCCGCCGAACATCAGGCCAAAGCCGATAAGCCAGTAGCACGGGGTGCCGATGCAAAAATCCATCATATTCTTCATCAGAATATTACCGGTGTTTTTTGCACGGGTAAAGCCGGCTTCACACAAGGCGAAGCCCGCCTGCATGAAGTAAACGAGGAACGCTGCCACGAGCGTCCAACAAGTGTTGATGGAGCTGAACATGATATACCTCCCCAATCGTGTGTTGCCGCCGGCCACCAGAACCGGCGGCGCGTATATTGGTTTCCCGGTGCCTCACTGCGCCGGGAAACTGCCGCTCGGGGAACCCTCTATTTTCCCCGAACCGCCTTTGGAAAAACAAAAGGCGCTGATGGACTTTTTCAGTCCGTCAGCGCCTTTGCTTTCGATGGTCAAAGTATAGAGCGTTTTCGTCAAAGTGTCAAGAGGGAAACCGCTGTTTTTACGTTTTTCACAACAGATATGAAGGAACTATGAAGAAACTTCGGCGGAATGTTTGTCCGTTCTTCTTCAAAGCAGACCACGCTCTGCCGCAGTCCTTTTGTGGAACCGTGCGGCAGGGCGTGGTCGATGCATGCAGATACCGGACTTTGGGGCGAAAAGGTCAGTCCTCGTCGTCCTGGGCTTCCTGCGCTTCCGCCAGTTCCGCAGCCAGAAGCTCCTGCACCGCCTTGCGCTTTGCGCGGCGGGCGGCGCGTTCCTCCCTGCGCTCGGCCTCGGCAGCCTCCGCGTGGGCAGTGCGCATTTCCGCATGCAGCAGCAGGCTCATCATCGCGCGCAGCGCAAAGGTGGCCGCCAGCGGGATCACAGACTGCAAGCTGGGCAGCAGAAAGGTCTTGGCGATCTCGGCAGACATCAGGAATTCCAGCGCAGTGGTCAGACCGCTGCTCATCTCATGGTGGAAGTCGTGCTTATCATGGAACAGCGTGACCCGGATATAGTGGTAGGTGGCTTTTGCCAGCGTGATCACGATGATGACCAGACCGATCACCTCGGCGATCGAGGCGATCAGCGGCACCGTGGATTCCAGAAACAGCTCCAGAGAATGGTTGATCCACTCGAAAAAGGTACAGATCATTTCCATCAGGGGACAAGGTTGCCTCAGCCCAGCAGCGTCCTGACATAGGCAGCCAGCTCCTCATCCTTGCAGGAAGCAAAAAACAGCTCGGAGAACTTTTCGCCGGCCACAGCGCCCTTCAGCAGTTCCTGGTCGATGCTCTTCAGGCACTCGATCAGCGGCTTGAAGGTGGCAGCGCGCACGCCGTCCAGGATCTTCTTGTTGCGCTGCTCGGGCACAACGCGCTCCTTGGGGTAGCCCTGGCCGTGGCCAAAGCCGAACAGCTTTTCAAAAACATACTCCAGGTTCAGCTCGCCGCCCCAGCCGAAGCCCTTGGCAAAGGGCATGGCCACCGCGTTGCCGTCGTTGACGTGGGCAAAGGTATAGGCATCCACCGGATCCTCCACATGGCCGCAGATGACGCCGGGGAAGCTGTTCAGGGCCAGCATTGCGCCCTCGCCGGTGCCGCAGCCGGTGACGACATAATCTGCCGCGCCGCTGTTCAGCAGGATGGCGGCCAGGATGCCGCACTGCACATAAGTGAGCTGTGCAGCGTCATCGGCAGCGTACATGCCGTAATTGACGACCTCGTGGCCCATCGGCTCCACGACCTTTTTCAACGCGGCCTCGATGATGCCGTTCTTGGCGGCCTGACTGTTTTCGTTGATGAGTGCGATCTTCATAAAATAAACCTCCTGTTTTCTATGCCCCGCCAGGGGCAGGACATGGTTCCATCTTTACCTTTTAAGTGTACCGGGTATCCGTCAAAAAGTCAATGCAGAAACCGCAGGAAGCTTTTCCCCGGCGGAAGGGCCTGCGGTTTCCACAGCGGCGGAAAAAAGTGGAAAAGCGGGCTGCTTTTGCGCTTTTCCAATCGGGCAGAAAACAAAAAAGACTTTCTGCTTTTCAGCAGAAAGTCTTTCCCAAGCGCCTCTTGCCTGACTCGAACAGGCGACACCCTGATTAACAGTCAGGTGCTCTAACCGACTGAGCTAAAGAGGCATCTATGTAAAACGGCTTTGCAGCCGTTTTATCTCAAAAATGATGACCCGTACCGGAATCGAACCGATGTTAAAGGCGTGAGAGGCCTCTGTCTTAACCGCTTGACCAACGGGCCATAATCCACTTGCATCGGGGATTTGAACTTCCGACTTGGTCATTATATCACCACTAAGCCACATTTGTCAACAGAAAAATCAATTTTTTTGAATTTTTATTTCATCCCCCTCAAAATCCCGGAGAACGGTTTCTGTGATATGAAGTGCTCTCACAAGCAACATACTCTCCTTTGTGTTTTAAAACAGAAAGGCCGAACCGCTCCAGACTGCACTGGAACGATCCGGCTTTTTGCTGGAAGAACGCTGCCGATCCAAAAGGAGCAGAAGAGTAAGAACCTTTCCTGTTTGACGGCCGCCAGGCTCCAGCAGACCCGGCTGCCGGAAGCAGGAAAAAAGAGAATGAAGGAAATATTTTATTTGATGAAGCTGACGTGCTTGCAGATCTCTTCGGCCGCAGCATCCTTGCGCTGGTTGAAGGTCACTTTGTTCTCCTCGAACAGGTTGCGGCCCTGTGCGTCGATGGAAACGATCAGCGGGCCGAACTCCTTGACCTTGCAGCACCAGAGCGTTTCGGGCATGCCCAGCTCATCCCAGTGATGCTCGGCGATGCGTTCCACCTCGGTGGCGGCCACCACAGCGCAGCCGGCGGGGAACACGCAGTGGATCGCGCCAAACTCCTTGCAGGCACGCTCGGTGTTGGGGCCCATGCCGCCCTTGCCCACGATGACGCGGACACCGGTCAGCTTGGTGAACTCATACTCGAACTTCTCCATGCGCATAGAGGTGGTGGGGCCGACCGAGACCATCTCGTAGGCATTCTCCTGTCCTTCGATGGGGCGGACGATGGGCCCGGCGTGGAAAATCGCTTTGTCGCGGATATCATAGGGCAGCTCCCGGCCGCCCTCCACCAAACGGCGGTGTGCCACATCGCGGCAGGTCATCAGATCTCCGTCCAGATAGACGATGTCACCGATTTTGATATCCGCCAGATCCTCTGCGGACACCGGTGTGACGAGGACTTTCTTACCATTTCTGATCTCTAACATTACAGCTGCACCCCCGAATGAGTCGTTACGATCGCGTTCAGATCCTTGTCGAAAATCACATGGCCGCGGCGGTGGGACCAGCAGCCCACGTTGACAGCCACACCAATGGCGGACGGATGACGGGCGGTGTTTTCAATGTTCACGCCCATCACGGAGTACTTGCCGCCCATACCCTGCGGGCCAAGGCCGATGGCGTTGATGCCGTCTTCCAGCATCTTTTCCATGGCGGCGGCGCGCTCATTGGGGTTGTGGGAGCCAATGGGACGCATCAGCGCTTTTTTGGAGAGCAGGGCCGCAGTCTCCACGCTGGTGGCCACTCCCACACCCACCAGCAGCGGCGGGCAGGCATTGATGCCGTAGCTGGTCATCTGATCCATGACGAACCTGGTCACGCCCTCATAGCCTGCGCCCGGCATCAGCACCATGGCCTTGCCCGGCAGCGTACAGCCGCCGCCTGCCATGTAAGCGTAGATCTCGCAGTGGTCATCGTCGGGCACGATGTCCCAGAACACGGTGGGCGTGCCCTTGCCGACATTGCGCTTGGTGTTGTACTCGTCAAAGGTCTCCACGCTGTTATGACGCAGCGGGGTCTCAAAGGTGGCCTTGACGACAGCTTCCTTCAGCAGGGCTTCCAGCTCGCCGATCAGCGGGAACTGCGTACCGCACTTTACCCAGAACTGTAACACACCCGTGTCCTGGCAACTGGGACGGTCCAGGCCGACAGCCAGCTCCTGGTTGCGGAACATGGTGTCGTACAGGGTGCTGGCCAGGGGGCTGGTCTCCTGGCTGCGCAGCTCGGACAACTTGGCAATGACGTCATCCGGCAGCTTTTTGCCGATGTAGCCAACAAATTTGGCCATTTTGTCCGTCATCAGGCGGACGTTTTCTTCTTTGGTCATGTGAAAAAACCTCCTTATGATCGTATCTATGGTCTAGCGTTCATGCGGGAAACATCGTTACGGGAAGAAAGGATACAGGACAGGCAGCAGCACCATGCACAGCACAAAGCTCACAGCGATCAGGGGCAGGCCGGATTTGACGTAATCCGTGAACTTGTAACCGCCCAGGCCCACCACCATGGTATTGGCCGGCATGCCGATGGGAGTCGCGTAAGCGCAGGAGCAGGCGATCACGGTGGCAATGATCATGGCGCGGGGGTCTGCGCCCAGGCTCTGGGCCAGCGAGGTGGCAATGGGGACCATCAGGGCAGTGGTGGCTGTGTTGGACATGAAGTTGGTCAGTGCGCAGCCTACCACGAAGATCACCAGCAGGATGACCAGCGGGTTGGGATCTGCGCCCAGAGCCTGAACGATCTTATCTGCGATCAGGGTGCCCGCGCCGGTGGAATCCAGCGCGCTGGCCAGAGCCAGAGAACCGCCGAACAGCAGAACGACCTTCAGATCAATGGACTGGAGCGCGGCCTTTTCCGAGATGACACCGGTCAGCACCAGAATGATGGCACCGAGGCATGCGGAAACCTGAATTTTGACGCCGATCTGTTTTTCAAAGATCATGGCAAGAATCACGATGACCAGCACCGCCAGGCTCATGATCTGCTTCCAGCGGGGCACATCGCTGTAATCCCGCTGTGCCTGCGCTGCTTCCGTAGAGGATTTGCCGTCAGGCAGGAGCTTGTAGCCGATAAAAGCAAAGTAGAGGATGCCGACCGCCAGCATGGGCACGCCTACCGGAGCATACATAAAGAAGCTGGTGGACTGGCCCAGCTCCTGCAGGGCGTTGACGCCCATCAGATTGCCGGGTGCGCCGATGATGGACAGGTTCCCGCCCAGCGCCGCCGCAAAGACCAGCGGCATCAGCAGACGGCTGCGGGAAAAACCGGATTCATCTGCAATGCCGCAGACCACAGGGATGAGCACCGCAGCAGTGCCGGTGTTAGACAGAAAGCCGGACATGACACCCACGATCACCATAATGGCAATGATGAGCTGGCGCTCACTTTTTGCGAATCGAGTGACCAGACCGCCGATCTTGTTGGCCATACCGGTCTCGAACAGGGCCTGCCCTACGACAAACATGCCCACGCACAGGATCACGTTGGAGTTGACATAGCCTGCAAATGCGGCGCTGGGGGTTAGCACACCGGTGAGGCACAATCCCACGGAAAGGATGGTTGCAGTCAGTGCAAGGGGAATCTTTTCCAGGATGAACATCACAACGGCAAACGCGAGGAACAATAGTGTGATGGTGGTTTGACTCATTCCCGTTCTCCTTTTTGATAATTGATAATGTATCCAGTTTTGTGTAAAATTGAAACATGGGCGGGCCCACCCCCATGTCTGCAAACAAGGAACGCTCCGATCTCGGGGCTTCTGCTTTTATCTTTGATATTTGATATTGTATACACTTTCTGTGGCTCTAAAATACCATATCGTTTTTTGTTTGTCAACAATTTTTTCAGGATTTTTCAAACTCAGCGTTCTGTATGTTTTTCTTGGAGAATCCCTCAAAAAATAAGTCATATTTGATGCTGCTTTTGGGTTCAAAAGCCCCCCTGGATGCAAAAAAGCGGCGTCCCGAAGCATTTTCGGGCGCCGCCTGGCAGTCAAAAGGGTCAAAGAGAATTTTGCGGAGTGCGCAGGTGGGTCAGGACATTCAGCATACTGCGCAGGATGTGGGCTTCCATCAGATTTCCGGCCTTATCCTCGTTCCCGCTCTCCATGGCTTCCAGAATGATCTTGTGCTCAGACATGGAGATGCGGGCATATTCCTCCTGGGTCACTTTGTGGCCCATGGAAAGGCCGTTCCACAGGCTGGAAAGCAGTTCCAGAATTTTCTCATTTCCGCTGGCTTTCCAGATCTCCATGTGAAAGGCCTGGTTCTGGGCGGAATAGCGTTCGCTGTTGTTTTGCGCCAGAGCCTGCTCCGCCTGCTGATAAGCCGATTTGACCCGGCTCAGGTCAGCGCCGTTGCAGCAGGCCAGCCGGACCGCTGCCCGTTCCAGCGCGGCACGGGTCTCGTAATGATCCCGGATCCGCTTTTCGCTCATGCCCAGCACAACAGCACCGCGGTTGGGCCGCAGCGCGATCAGCCCTTCCCTCTCCAGAATTTGAAATGCCTCCCGGATCGGTGTGGCAGAAACGCCCAGCGAGGCTGCGGTATCTTTTAAAGTCAGCTCCTGTCCCTCGCTGAATTGATGGCTCAGGATCGCTTCCCGCAAAGCCGATGCCACGCGGTCACGCGCGGGCATGATTTGAATCGGGGTCAGGCCCATCATAATGCAAGCTCCTTTACCGCCAGTTCCGCCAGCGTTTCATAGTAGGAATAGATCGTGCTGCGCACCAAAGCGTTCTCCCCTGCTTTCAGCGCATCCAGAATCGCCGTATTCAGGGCAGCGGTTGCGCCCGGTTCCATTCGGATGCCCGCGCCAAACAGCAGCTCCCGAAGGGTCGTATAGGTTTTATATAGCACATGGTTGTCCAGAGACCGGACAAATGCCATGTGGAATGCATCATCCTCTGCAACGGAAGGCATTTTTTCAGCGGAAAGTCCGCTTTGCAGCGCCAGCTCCGTCTCCAGGGCAGCAAGTGCCAGAAAATCCTGCCGCACCAGCTCTGCCGTGAGACGGGCGACCCGCATGTGGCGGTTTGGCAGCCGCTGGACAAGTCCCTCATTTTCCAGGATCTGCAGCGCCTCCCGGACGGGGATCCGGCTCACGCCCAGCGAATCCGCCAAAAGCTCCTGCGTCAGCTCCGCGCCTTCTGAGATGTGTCCTTTGAAGATCTCTGCCCGCAGATTGGCCGCGATCTGATCCCGCAATGGCAGCACCGTAACGCTTTCCATGGTATTTCCTCTCCCTGCTTCTGGATTTATAATATTGTATCCAAAAAAGAAGGCTTTGTCAATGGAAAGACCTGCGGAACGGGAATGGATCGTCATTGATTTTCAACCTGAATTATGTTTCAATAAAGAAAAATGACAGTCTGGTGCTTGGGAGGAGGAGTCAGGATGCTGAGGATCGCAGTCCTTGAAGATCAGAGGGAAACGCTGGAGCAGCTGTGCGGATTCATCGAGAAATATGCGGCGGAGCAAGACCTTCAGACAGAGGTGACGCCGTTGCAGGAAGGCATATCTCTGATCGACGACTATCAGGCAGGCAGGTACGACATCCTTTTTCTAGATGTGGAGATGCCCGGGATGAACGGCTTTGCGGTGGCCGAGCGCATCCGGGAGGTGGACTCGGACGCGGTGCTGGTTTTTGTGACCAAGATGGCGCAGTATGCCATCCGGGGCTATGCGGTGGATGCGCTGGATTATGTGCTCAAGCCGGTGGACTATTACCAGTTCAGCACAAAGCTGTCCCGCGCCATCCGCAAGGTGGAACAGCGGCGCGGCGGGCAGGTGGTGCTTCAGCTGGCGGGCGGGGAAATGCAGATCCTGGATACGCGGGAGATCTACTATCTCGAGACCCGCAGCCGGATGCTCTTTTACCACACCGCAAAAGGGGAATTTTCGGTGCGGGCCAGCCTGCAAAGCGCGGAAAAAAAGCTGGCCCCCTACCATTTTGCGCGGTGCAACCAGTGCTATCTGGTCAATCTGGAACATGTGCAAGCCGTGGAAAACGACTTTGTCCGGGTAGGCGGCGTCCGCCTGGAGATCAGCCGGCGTCAGCGCGCGGAGTTTATGACCGAGCTTGCATCCTATCTGGGAGGCGCACTGTGAATACCCCGCTGATCAATGCGCTTTTGCGCGCGCTGCTGCGGTGGAGCGCAACGATGACCTTCTGCCTGCCGCTGCGCCGCCGTAAATTCTTTTGGAAGCGCGCTATCCTGATGCTGTTCCCCCTGGCGGTGGTGGCCTGGGCGCTGGATCCGCTGGCCCAGTCCAATTCGCTGGCAGATCGGCAGAAGGGGCTGCTGCTGCTGTACGTCTCCTTTTTTCTGCTGCTGGGCGTCATGGTCTATATCTGCGTCAGGACCGACTGGAAAGCGGCTCTTTATTGCGCCGTCTGGGGGCTGCTGACGGCACAGACGGCCTTTGAGGGCTGGTGTCTTTTGGAAAACTATGTCTATGTCCATGGGCTGGATCTCAACAGATTTACCATAACAGGGATCCAGCTTTTGTTCGGCACTGTTTTTTATGCTCTGGTCTATGGTACGGTGGCCTGTAGAATGCCGGATAAAGACAGCTACCACATTGGCCCCCGGCAGCTGGGCAGCGCGTTTTTTCTGGGCAGCCTGTTCATGGTGCAGGCCGCGCTGATCAACAACGCAGAGCTTCTGCACTGGCCCAAAAGCTATATGATAACGGTTTTTCTGGGGCAGTTTTACTCCCTGACGCTTTTGTACCTGCAAACCGAGCTGTTCAAAAAGGGCGCGATGCAAAAAGAGATGGACGTCCTCAACCTTGTATTTGAGCGCCAGCGCCAGCAGTACCAGGTGGCGCGCGAGAATATCAACATCATCAACCGGCACTGCCACGAACTGAAAATGCAGATCGCCTGCCTGCGGCGGATGTCCCCGGACGCGGCGCTGGAACGGCAGATCGACGAGGCGGAACAGGCGGCCCGCCAGTACGATGCCGCCCGCGACACCGGCAACGAGGTGCTGAACGTGGTTCTGACCGAAAAGACCCTGTTCTGCGAAGAGCACCAGATCCAGCTCAACGCGGTGGTGGACGGCCGCTGTCTGACCGGCTTTGACGCCGGGGATCTCTACGCGCTGTTTGCCAATGCACTGGAGGGAGCCATCAAGGGCGTGCTGCGGCTACAGTCAAAACAGTCCCGCGTGATCGAACTGACGGTCTGCGTCCGGCAGAGCTTTATCGTGATCAATGTCATTTCCCCGGAGTACCCCTATCCCGAGGAGGTGGAGCGCATCCTGCAATATGAGCAAAAGGTTTTGAAAAACGTTGTAAAAAAGTATCACGGAACGCTGACGATGGATGTGGAGAACGGTTTTTGCGCCCTGCGGATCCTTCTGCCTCAGACATAGTTCCCTTAAAAAAGTGTTTTGCCCCGGTATCCTTTGCAGGATGCCGGGGTATTTTTTTGTCGCAAAACAGGCGTTGTATCCATGCGGATGGGAGAAATGCACAAATATATCAGTTTGTTTTTGTGAGCCAAAAACCGAATATTCACGCCAAAAGACCGATTGCCGCAATCCCTTTCCGAAGGGATCTTTCTTTGATACAATGACAGCAATGGTGATATATCAGAAAAATGGACGAATCTCCATTGGAAACAGAACAGCGCTCAGGAGGATGCCTATGCGAAGCACTGTCAAGCTCATGAAAAACTGGGACTTTACCGGCCCGGATGGGACGGTCACACCGGTCGATCTGCCTCACACCTGGAACGCCCGGGACGGACAGGACGGCGGCAACGACTACTGGCGCGGGACCTGCACCTACCGCACCGCCTTTGCTGCGCCGGCCTTCGATCCCGCCGGGCAGCAGGTCTGGCTGCAGTTTGAGGGCGTGAACGCCAGCGCCCGGGTGTTCCTGAACGGCGTTGAGATCTGCACCCATGACGGTGGTTACTCCACCTTCCGCGCCGAGATCACCGGGCTTTTGAAGCCGTCCAACGAGCTGACCGTAGAGGTAGACAACAGCGTCAACGACCGCGTTTACCCGCAGAAAGCGGATTTTACCTTTTACGGCGGCATCTACCGTGACGTCAGCCTGCTGGTGGTAGACAGGAACCACATCGCCCTGGGTCATTACGGCGACACCGGCGTGAAGATCACCCCGACAGTCCAGAAAGAGAGCGCCACTGTCCGGGTGGAAACACGCATCGAAGGCGCAGGCAACGTCTCGGTGGAGCTGCTGGACGCGGCCGGAAAGTCGGTGGCCAAAGCCGGTGGCGCGGATGCCGTGCTGCGGCTGGACGCGCCGCACCTTTGGAACGGCGTGAAGGATCCCTACCTGTACACCTGCGTCGTACAGCTGAGCAGCGGCGGCTGCATCGTGGACGAGGTGCGCACCCGGGTGGGTATCCGCAGCTTCTCGGTAGACCCGAAAAAGGGCTTTTTCCTCAACGGCAGCCCCTATCCCCTGCACGGCGTTTCCCGCCATCAGGACCGCAAGGGGCTGGGCAACGCCATCACCCGCGAAATGCACGACGAGGATATGGCGCTGATCAAAGAGATGGGCTGCAACACCATCCGTCTGGCCCATTACCAGCACGATCAGTATTTCTACGACCTGTGCGATGAAGCCGGCATGGTGGTCTGGGCGGAGATCCCCTATATTTCGGAGCACCTGCCCAACGGCCGTGCCAATACCATCCACCAGATGCAGGAGCTGATCCATCAGAACTACAACCATCCCTGCATTGTGGTGTGGGGCGTATCCAACGAGATCACCATCTCCACCAAAGATAAAAAGGATATGCTGGACAACCACCACGAGCTGAACGACCTGTGCCACAAAATGGATCCCACCCGCCTGACCACCCTGGCCTGCTACGCCATGTGCGGCCATTTCAACCCGGTGGCCCACATCACGGATATCGTATCCTGGAACCTATACCTGGGCTGGTACACCCCGGGCCTGTTCCTGAACGACCTGTGGGTGTGGCTGTTCCACCTGTGCTACCCCAACCGGGCGCTGGGCTACAGCGAATACGGCGCCGAGGCTATGCCCAACCTCCACAGCGCCCATCCCCGCCGGGGCGACCACTCGGAGGAGTACCAGTGCGTCTATCACGAATATATGCTGAACTTCTTCCAGCGGGACGGCCGGATGTGGGCCACCCACGTCTGGAATATGTTCGACTTTGCGGCGGACGCCCGGGATCAGGGCGGCGAGCCGGGCATGAACCACAAGGGTCTTGTCACCTTTGACCGCAAGATCAAAAAGGACAGCTTCTATCTGTACAAGGCATGGTGGAGCGACGAGCCCTTTGTGCACATCTGCTCCAAGCGTTTTACGGACCGCACCGAAAGCGAGATCGAGGTCAAGGTCTACTCCAACCAGAAGTCCGTCAGCCTGTATGTGGACGGCAAAAAGCTGGCGCAGCAAACCGGCGAGCACGTGTTCAAATTCCGGGTGCCGCTGTCCGGCAAGGTTGAAGTCCGGGCCGAGGCGGGCAACTGCACCGATACGGCTGTATTCCACAAGGTGGACACCCCGAATCCGGCCTACAAGCTGGTCAAGACCAAATCCAAGAGCGCCAACTGGGTGTGAGCAGTTTTTTAAGGACATGCCGCCGGTCGGCGGTTGTTATAAGAAAAAGGAGGATGTAATGTGAAGAACACCAAACCCAAAGTACGTTTGTGGTCTGTACTTACCGCGTTGACAGCGATTCTGACCATCGCCGCCGTGGTGGGCAACATCATCGCAAACCAGTACGCAACGACCCTGAACGTTGCTCTGAATGCATCGACTTACAAGATCATCAAGGGCAACACCACCGAGGATACCGAATACTTCAAGTCCGGTTTTGCGTCCGATGCGGAGCGCGAAGCGTATGAAGCCGAACTTTGCGCAACGGTCGAAGCCGAAGGTGCGGCCCTGCTCAAGAACGAGAACAACGCCCTGCCTCTGGCATCCGGCGCAAAAGTCAGCCTGTTCGCCCACGGTTCTGTGGATCTGATGTATGGCGGCACCGGCTCCGGCTCGGTGGATACCAGCAAGGCTCCCAGCTTCAAGGATGCGCTGGAAGCACAGGGCATCGTGGTCAACCAGACCCTGTGGGATCTGTATAAGTCGGATTCCATGATGAGCAAGTACAGCCGTGTGACCCCGGCTTCCATTTCCGACACGCTGGAGGCTAACACCCAGTATAAGGTCAACGAAGCCCCGTGGAGTGCGCTGGCCAGCGCGCAGAGCAGCTTTGCGCAGTACGGCGACGCCGCCATCGTGGTATTCTCCCGCTCCGGCGGTGAGGGCGCCGACCTGCCCAGCGGTGCCAACGGCACCTCTGACAGCTGGGTCTCCGGTCTGGAGGGCAGCGGCAACTATCTGGAGCTGTCCGCCGAGGAGCTGGAGCTGCTGGCAAACCTGAAGTCCCTCAAGGACGACGGCACCTTCAAGTCCATCATCGTGCTGATCAACAGCTCCAACGCGCTGGAGCTGGACTTCCTCAACCCTGCCATCTGCGGCGTGGATTACGGCATTGACGCGGCGATGTGGATCGGCGATGTGGGCCAGACCGGTATCAACGGCGTGGGACAGCTGCTTTCCGGCGCGGTGACTCCCTCCGGCAGTCTGGTCGATACCTATCTGTACGACAACATGGCCAACCCCGCGATCTACAATTTCTTCACCCAGGCATATCCCAACGCTGCGGAATACGGCCTGCTGACCGAAGGCCCGGACGTGCAGGGCATGTACAGCGTCTACCAGGAAGGCATCTACCTGGGCTACCGCTACTTTGAGACCCGTTATGAGGATGTGGTCATGGGCACGGCCAAGGCCGGCAGCTATGACTGGGCCACCACCGTTGCCTATCCCTTTGGCTATGGCGACAGCTACACCACCTTCTCGTACAGCAATTTCAAGGTCAATGAGAGCGCGGACGCGTTTGACATCAGCCTGAAAGTCACCAACACCGGCAAGACCTATTCCGGCAAGGAGACCGTCCAGATCTATTTCCAGTCCCCTTACACCGCTTATGACAAGGCAAACGGCATCGAGAAGGCTTCGGCAGAGCTGTGCGGCTTTGCCAAGACGCAGATCCTGGCCCCGGGCGCTTCGGAAACCGTCAATATCACGGTGAAGAAGAGCGAGCTGCGCACCTACGATGCCAACAAAGCCAAGACCTACATCCTGGACGCCGGCGACTACTATTTCACCGCCGCGACCGATTCCCACAACGCAGTCAATAACATTCTGGCCGCCAAGGGCTACACCGTGGCCAACACCAACGGCCGCATGACCGCAGACGGCGACGTTTCTCTGGTCTGGAAGTGGAACAATCCCTCTCTGGATACCACCACCTTTGCCAGCTCTGTGACGGGCGCTGCCATCACCAACCTGTTTGATGAATCCGACCCCAACAAGAGCAGCGACGCCCCCGGCAAAGTGACCTGGCTGAGCCGCTCCGACTGGACCGGCACCTTCCCCACCGCACCTGCCGCGCTGACCGCAAACGAGACCATGGCGGCAAGCCTGGCCTTTACGCAGTATAACGGTTCCGAGGCCAACAGCGTTCCGATGCCCACTCTGGGCGCCGACAACGGCCTGACGCTGGCTTCGATGATCGGCAAGGACTATGACGACCCGCAGTGGGAGAGCCTGCTGGATCAGCTGACCTACAAAGAGATGGTCAACACCATCACCCTGGGCTTCCACAACACGGCTGCCTGCGCATCCATCGGCAAAACTGCCACCAAGGACGAAAACGGCCCGCAGGGTCTGACCGCAGCCCTGACCGGCGGCGCTTCCGCAATGTGCTACACCTCCGAGGACGTCATGGCCGCCACCTTCAATGTGGATCTGATCAATGAGGTCGGCCGCTGCATCGGCGAGGACTGCCTGGCCATGGGTTACTCCGGCTTGTACGGCCCCGGCATCAACATGCACCGCACCGCTTACTCCGGCCGTAACTTCGAGTATTATTCCGAGGATCCGTTTGTGGCCGGCACCATCTGCGCCGCCGAGGTGCAGGGCATCCAGTCCAAGGGCGTTTATGTCTACCTGAAGCATGTTGCCCTGAACGACTCCGAGAGCAGCCGCCGCGGTGTCAACACCTGGCTGAACGAGCAGACCGCCCGTGAGATCTACCTGGAAGTGGCCGACAAAGCGATCGTTGACGGCGGCGCATGGTGCGTCATGACCGGTTTCAACCGTTGGGGCACTACCTGGTGCGGCGCCAACTCCAACCTGCTGGAAGGCTACCTGCGCAACGAGCTGGGTATGCGCGGCATGTGCATCACCGACTTCTCCGGCTCCAGCCAGTATATGGATCTGGTGGACGGCCTGATCGCCGGCTCTGATATCTGGGACAGCCCGATGCCCAAGATCCACACCACCAAGGCTGCCAACTATGAGAACGACGCTTATATCGTCACCCAGATGCGCGAGGCCATGCATAATATCCTGTACACGGTGGTCAACTCCAACGCCATGAACGGCTGGTCCGCTGCGGATCGCCTTAAGACCGTTACCCCGTGGTGGCAGACGGCGATCTATGCGCTGATCGCAGTTCTGGCCGTGCTGACGCTTCTGTGCGCATGGCGTCTGTCCGTGGCGCTCAAGCTGAAGAAGGGCAGTGTGAACACCGCGCCCGCTAAAAAGCAGAAGTAAGGCGCTTGCCTTTGGGTTTTGTAATGGTTTTACAGAAATAAACGCATAACAAAAACAGCAGCCTGCCCCAAGGCGGGGCAGGCTGCAACCTTTTCATCAAAAGGAGTAACCGCAAATGAGCGAACAAAAATCTGCGGCATCCGGCCTGAACCGTGCCAAAACCTATCAGCTGGTGCTGTTCCCGCTGAACAACGGCGCCACCAACGTGTACTATGTGCTGGTGCTTTCCTACATTGCCACCTTTGGCAGCAAGGTGCTGGCGCTCTCCATGATCTTTGCGTCGGTCATGGTCACTGGAATGCGTCTGTTCGACGCCGTCACCGACCCCATCATCGGCGCGATGATGGATCGGACCAACGGCAAATTCGGCAAGTTCCGCCCCTTTATGGTCATCGGCAACCTGATCATGGCGGCCAGCATCCTGACCCTGTACTGCCTGACGCCCCTCATCCCGGCCAGCGCCATCGCGCTGCGGTATGTGGCCTTTGTGGGCCTGTACGCGGTGTGGGTCATCGGCTATACCTTCCAGACCAGCTGCACCCGCTCCGGCCAGACCGTTCTGACCAACGACCCCAAGCAGCGCCCGCTGTTCACCATCTTCAACACGGTGGGCAGTCTGCTGGGCATGGGCGCCATGCAGTTCTTTGCTCCCATCCTGGCCAAAAACTACGAGGGCGGCTATGCCTCCGCCGGTTTCTTCCGCACCCTGGCCCCGGTGGGCATCGTTATCTCCATCCTGCTCACCCTGCTGGCCGTGGTCGGCATCTGGGAAAAGGATCAGCCCAAGTATTTTGGCATCGGCGGCGATAAAAAAGAAAAGGTCAAGGCCAGCGAGTATATCCAGATCATCCGCAACAACAACCCCATGCAGCGCCTGATGGTGGCCGGCGCGGGCTGCAAGCTGGCCCTGTCCATCGCCACCAACACCACCGTGCTGTGTATGCTGTACGGCTGCATGATGGGCAACTACGATGGACTTTATCTGCCCATGATGGTGCTGGGCTATGTGTGCAGCGTACCCTTCTTCCTGCTCACCGTCCGTACCAGCCAGAAGGAAGGCCAGAAGGCCAGTCTGATGAAGTATGTCAGCGTGGCGCTCGTCTGCTATGTGGGCGTGCTGGTGCTGCTGCTGCTCTGGGGCCGCAGCGATGCCTTTACCCTGTCTATCATGGGCAAGGACGGCCTGGCGCTGAACCTGTACACCATCCTGTTCATCGTATTCTTTGGCGTGGGCTACGGCGCCTATTACGCCACGGCGGATATGCCCATCCCCATGGTGGCGGACTGCTCCGACTATGAGACCTACCGCTCCGGCAATTACATCCCCGGCATCATGGGCACCCTGTTCAGCCTGGTGGACAAGCTGGTGTCCAGCCTGTCCGCCACGGTGGTGGGCATTGCGGTCAGCTTTATCGGGCTGGAGAGCCTTCCCACCCAGTATGACCCCTATACTCCGGGCATGAACTGGGTCGTCATCGTACTGTTCTGTGTCATCCCCATGATCGCATGGAGCGCCACCCTGATCGCCATGAAGGGCTACAGCCTGACCGGTGCAAAGATGAAGGAGATCCAGGCCATCAATGCCTGCCGCCGCGATGCCGTGGCCAAGGGCATGAAACTGGAAGATGCCATGGCAAAGTGGCAGACCGTGGATCAGCTGCCCGCGGAGTACCTGCACTGAATGGCTGCAAGAGGTGGAAACCATGAACGAAAAAAACGTACTGAATACTGATCTGACCGGCAAGGTGGCTGTCGTCACCGGCGCCAGCGGCACCCTGTGCTCCATCTTTGCCAAAGCGCTGG
>JBJERU010000065.1:0-36477 GCA_051882415.1 Faecalibacterium sp.
TCCTGCTCTTCCAGATTGATCTTGCCGCTTTCGATGCGGCTCATGTCCAGCACATCGTTGATAAGGCTCAGCAGATGGTTGCTGGAGGAGAGGATCTTGGACAGATAATCCTTTACCTTATCCCGGTTCTCAATATTGGCCACGGCCAGCGTTGCAAAGCCAATGATGGCGTTCATGGGCGTGCGGATGTCGTGGGACATGTTGGACAGGAAAGCGCTCTTGGATCGGTTGGCGCTCTGGGCGGCGTTCACGGCCTCCTCCAGCGCCAGGTTCACCTTTTTCTCCTTGGTGCGGTCAGAGAGCACCAGCACATACTTTTTCTTTTTCTGGATCTCACGGCACAGTGCCGTCACATGGAACCAGCGGATCTCGCCGGTACGCTGGTGCACATACTCCCGGTCCCACTCGCCCTGTTCGCCCGCGCCAAGGTCAGGGAGCTGATCCAGAATATAGATCGTGTTTTCCTCCTGCACCAGTTGATCCACCAGGCGAATATTGGCGCGGGCATCCTTTTCCGCAATACCGACCAGATTTTCGATATTGGGGCTGATGTAGTCCACATGGAAAGCATCGGAGTCCAGCATCACAAAGATATCGTCCACGTTATTGGACAGAGTGCTGAACAGCTCCTCACGGTAAAGCAGTTCATTGTCCTTTTGCTTCAGACTGTCGCGATAGCTGCGGATCAGATAGCTCAGCACGACCAGCGCCAGTAGAACGGCAATGCCAGCCACCACCACCATGGTGGTATACTGGAGCTTGCTCATACTGGCGTTCACCGTTGCCACCGGCACCATCCCCAGCACTACCCAGTCCTCAAAGCTGACCGGCTCGTAGACCAGATAATACTCCACATCATCCATCCGGAAGCTGTTCACCCCAGAGCGGCGCTGCCGGAAGTCCTGCTCAAGCGCATCCACCTCATCGGAGGTCAGGCTGGAATACTCCCGCAGGGCAGCAATAAAGTTATGGATGCTGCGCATCTGATCACTGGCATTGTCCACCAGCACGCGGCCATCCGGGTAGATCACATAGCTGCTGGACTGGCCATTAAAGGCAGAGATCTCCAGTGCGCTGACCAGATCGCTGTTATTAAAGCTGATGGCTATTGCCTCATAGTCAAAGCCCCGGTAGCTGCCCGGCCCGGCGGGTACAGCAAACACTAAGATTTCGGGCTGACCGGGCACTACAGAGGTAATGACCACGTTCTCTTTCTTCAGCACCAGACTGGACAAACTTTCCTTCAGATCCAGATAGCCTGTTTCGCCGGTGATGGTCTGATACTCGCCCTCCCGGGAAATGAAATAAAAATCTGTGAAGCCCGCTTTCTCCTGTACGCTCCGGACATAGGTCTCGATCCGGTCGTCATCGTTGATATCTTGTAGGTAAGGCCCCCACATCTTCAGGGTATTCCAGTTGTTGCCCACCAGATTGTGAAGCGACTGGTTTGCCTGGCGGTAGATCTCCGTGAGGTGAGCCGTGCTCTCCTCATAAATCATAGCCGAAACGAAGCGATAATACTGCTGGCTGACCGTCCATAGCAACAGCACGATCACCACGGCGCTCAGGATAGTAAGCAGCTTTTTCTTCATATCCATTTCCTCCCTTTCGGCCAATGATACCCCGGCTCATCCAGATCCCCTAAGGATAGACCCGGGCGCTCTCAGGACAGGACGGTCAGATAATCCGTAGGAGGCAGCAACTGACCATTTTCCCGAATGGCACTCAGCACGATGTCGTAGCTGTTATAATCGCCCACATTCTGCTCCTCACGCCGCTGGCGCAGATCCTCTGGCATGGGGCAATTGCAGTAGATCTCGTTTTCAATGTAGGCATCCTCGCCCATCAGCAGCACATGATAAACCGTGTCATCCTCCAGCGGCTGGCCGTTGATGGTGATCTCGCCTAACGTATAGGTGCCGTCGCCGTGGTCGGTCATGGTATATTCCATGCCGCTGGTCACGGGCGAAACGTTGTAATGGCGGATCGGGTTGGAGCCGTCCTCTTTGACATTGACCAGCCACTCCATGATGCGGCGAACCTCCGCGCCGGTATATTCGCTCCGATAGGCAATGGACTTGAACGCCATAAACCATTTGAGCTGCTGCTCGGTGTAATCCCCGGCATAGACCGGGCATGCAACCACATTGCCGTAGCCGATGGCGATGTCATCTCCGGAGCCAGCCCGCACCGTGTTCATCAACGAGGACGCGGCAGGACTGCCATGCTCCCCATAGGTATAGGGGTAGCTCTCCTTCTGGGTGATAATGACCTCTTCCTCTGCGGACCCATTATCACAGATCAGCTGCGCATTGAAATCCTCATAGGCGGCCTGGGGGCCGAAATCCGCGCCATACTCTCCCTGCACCATCTTGTGCACCACGTCCTTGGAGATGCTGAAGATCTCCGTAGAGGCTAGACGCATATACATATGATTGCGATCCACACAATCCATGATCACAGACAGAGCATCGCCCATGCCCAAATCTACATTTTTATTATAGGAGAGCACCGCGGCGCCGGAGGCCAGACGGCTCTGGCCCTCGTTGCTGAAGATCGCCTCCAGCACCCGCAGAGTGGCCTTATATTTGGCAGGATCCTGCTCCACGCTCTTGCTCACGGCAAGCTGGCACATCGGATAGGTCAGGATCCAGTTGTCCTTGGCTTCTTCCCCAAAGTAGGGCAGCATCACACAGTTGATCCCATACTGCGCTTTGGCGACCGAGCAATCGTTGGCTGTGCCGCGCATGATGGCCAGTTCCCCATTCAGGAACAGCGGAGAGACATGGGCAAAGCGGTTGCCCATGTCCTCCGGCTGCACCTTGACATCCCGCAAAAACTGCGCAAATTTGTCAAAGACCACCGGCCAGACCTTATCATCCAGACCCACAGGGCTATCATTGGTTTCGCTCTCGTAGGCGCGGCGCCAGGTGGTGCCCTCCAAGCTCATCAGCTCGGGGATGGCGCTGCCCTGCATCAGCTCCAGACAGGTGTAGTCCGACTTCCAGTCGGTAGCAAAGCCCTGGATGCCCACCGCCTCAAAACGGTTCAGGGCATCCACAAACTCAGCATAGTTGGTGGGCAGAGGGATGTCGTATTTCTCAAACAGATCCACGTTCGCAAAAAAGCCGTCCACCTCAGCGCACATGGGCAGCCAGCGGATCGCGCCATCCATTTCGCGGTTGTTTTCGATATAGCTCTCATAGAAGGAGCCGACCACCTCGGTCTGGCTCAGATCCATGAGCGCGTCTGCCAGATATGCGGCATCGTTCAGCGAAAAACGGCGGCAGGTGATGATATCCGGCATCTTGTCCCGCTCGTTCAGATAACCGTAATAAGCCATCGTGTTGTAGCCTACCACAAAGGTGAACTGGATGTCCGGGAACTGCTTCTCCAGCCAGGGAGTCAGTTCTCTGGTCATGGATTTGTCCCACAGGTACATGGTCAGCTGTACCTTTTCTCCAGATAAACGGGTGGTGTCAGAGGCAGAGCCTTCCTTTGCTTTCATCGCTGTGCAGCCTGCGATGCCAAACAGCATGATCAGGGCCAGCGCCGCCGCCATCAGTCGTTTTTTCATATTTTCTCCTTTTTCTTGTTCAATCCGTATCGTCTTTCGCATTCCGTTTTTGTATACAAGAACAGCCTGATGAGCCATGGGAAGCCCGATCAGGCTGTTTGGACCTTAAAAACTGTTTTTATCGCCATTGTACACTGCCCGGGCAGTTTTTGCCCACAACAGCCTTTATTCCCTATCCGCTCTTTTATAAAAACAGCATGTAGATCACTCGGCGGAATCCAGATATTCCCGGATGGCCTGTACGGTCAATGCGTAATCTGCCTTCACCTCTTCCAGGAGCTGTTCCGCATCGGCAGGGATCTGGTCTGCTTCCGTGCGCAGTTCTTCCGTCAGCTTTGACACAGAGGCCTGCAAACGGCCCAGCCCCAGATTTGCGCACACGCCCTTGAGCGTATGGGCACAGCGAAACGCATCTTTGCGGTTCCCATCCTCCATTGCCCTGCACAGCTCCGAAAAGGTGTCGTCCTCCAGAAACTTTGCGATGAAGCGCCTGATCATCCCAACGGTCGGAAACCGCTTTTTTATCTGAAGAAAATCGCTTCCGATTGCTTGATAGCACTCTTGAATCGTCATCCTAGTCTCCTCTCAGGTGTAGCCATATCGTTAAAAAAAGGGCACATATGTACCCCCCCCCTGAAAAATAACATATACTTCCATTTTTCCATCCTCTTTTTGTTAATATAACATAATCATCCTTTTAATACAATAAAAGAAAAACGCTCCCGGAGCAAAATTTTAAAAAAACGGCATCTTGCTTCAAAATCCAGGAAACAGACCGATCCTGTTTAGATAAGATAACGAACCCTCCCCGAAACGGCAGACAGCAGCCAGCTTATTGCTTCATCCGGAAGAATATGGTATACTATCATAAATATTTATTATCAGGACGTGCGCCTTTTCCGGCACCGTTTCCCGGCCAAAGTGAGCCGCAGATGTTAACCGCTTTTCGGCATCACAGGGCAAGTAGTCGCTCTGAAAAATGGAATGCACATTTTTTCGGACAGAGGGAATGGGTCAAAATCACGTCAGGACTGGCAGAAATGTGATACATCAAGCGGATCAAAGAAAGAGGTACAACCTATGAAAAAACAAGTTCTGATCGTAGAAGACAATGATCTGAATCGTGCCATGCTGTCCGAGATCCTGTCCGAAGAGTATCAGGTGCTGGAGGCTGAAGACGGAGAGGCTGCGCTGGCCATCCTGCGGCATCATTCGGACAGCATTGCTTTGATCCTGCTGGATATCATCATGCCCGTGATGGACGGCTATACCTTTTTGGAAAAGATAAAAAACAGTCCTGCACTGTCTTTTATTCCTGTGATCGTCCTGACCCAAAGTGACAGCGAGGTGGACGAGATATCCGCCCTGTCCCACGGTGCCACAGACTTTGTGCCCAAACCCTACAGCGCCCAGGTCATCCTGCACCGTGTGGCCAGCATCATCAAACTGCGTGAAACCGCCGCAATGATCAATCAGCTCCAGTACGACCGTCTCACCGGCCTTTACAGTAAAGAGTTCTTTTATAAAAAGGTACGGGAGATCCTGGATTCGGATCCGGATAATCTGTATACCATTATTTCCACCAACATCGAAAATTTCAAGCTGTATAACGACATTTTCACCCCGGAAGCCGGCGACCAGCTGCTGCAAAAGTTCGCTGAAAAAATGCAGCACCTGGTGGGCGAGAACGGACTGTGCTGTCGGTACGGCGCAGATCATTTTCTGGGTCTGAAAAAGCGAAAGACCGATCAGAAGGAGCGCCAGAACTTTTTCAACGATGCTTTAGCGGAGTTTCTGAAAGGTACAGAGCATATCGTCTGCAAATGGGGCGTTTATGAGATCACAGACCGTTCCATTCCCGTGGAAAAGATGTGCGACCGGGCATTGCTGGCGGTCAACAGCATCAAAGGACAGTACAACCGCACCTTTGCCGTATATGATGATTCTCTCCGCAGCAAGCTGCTGCAGGAAAAGATGATCACCGACGCAATGAAGAGCGCACTGGATCAGAAGCAGTTCGTTGTATATTATCAGCCCAAGTTCGATTTAAAGAAAAACTGCATCGCGGGCGCTGAGGCTGTGGTGCGCTGGAATCATCCGGAATGGGGACTGGTTTTCCCCGGAGAGTTCATCCCCCTGTTTGAGAAAAACGGCTTTATCACCCAGCTGGATCAATATGTCTGGGAGCAGGTATGTATCCAGCTTCATTCCTGGAAAGAGATGGGCTATCCCCTCCTGCCGGTGTCCGTCAATATTTCACGGGCGGATATCTACAAGGGCAGCCTGATCGAGACTCTGTTGTCCCTTATAAATAAGTACCAGCTGGATCCGACCTATCTTCACCTGGAGATCACCGAGAGCGCTTATGTGGAAACACTTGGCCCGGTGGTCAGCACCGTAAAGGAGCTGCGCGAGCTGGGCTTTATCGCTGAGATGGACGACTTTGGCAGCGGCTATTCCTCGCTGAACATGCTCAGCCAGATGAAGATCGACATCCTGAAGCTGGATCGGGCATTTATCCAAAGCGAAACCTCCAAACCTGTAGAGCAGAGCATTCTGATGGACGTGATCACGATGGCCCACAGGATGCGCCTGACCGTGGTGGCCGAGGGCGTAGAAACGCGGGATCAGTTGGATCTCCTGCGGTCAGTGGGCTGCGACTATGTGCAGGGATATTACTTTGCCAAACCCTTGCCCGTCAGGGAATACGAAGAGTTCCTGAAGGACTATCCTCCGCAGACACAAGCTTCCACCGCTGAAACGCCGAAATATAAGGCAGAATCGTACAGCCTGCTGGTCGTGGATGAAAACGCTGCATATCGCCAAAAGGTACGGGAAACCTTTGAACCGCAGTATCACATCCTGGAAGCTGCCGATGCGAACAGCGCTCTTGGCTGCGTAAAAAGCTGTGACAGCATCCTGGCTGTGGTTCTGAGCATGACCCTGCCAGAGAATGGCGCTGCTGTCCTGATGAATGCGCTGCGACGGGATCCGCTTTTTTGGAAGATCCCGGTCCTGGCCTGTCTGCCCAGCGGCGACTGTGCGGCAAAATATCCCCTGGCGCTGGAGGCAGATGATTTCCTCTGCAAATGCCACCCCTTATGTGATATGACCCGGCGAGTACGGCGGCTGGTGGAAAAAGTTTCTGCCACCGAGCGTGAAACCGCTCTGCTGGATGCCGCCAACCGGGATTATATGACCAATTTACTCAACCGGCGCGGTCTTCAGGTGGCAATATCTACCCTGCGCCGGGAGGACTGGCCTCTGGCAGTTTACATGTTTGATATGGACGACCTGAAACTGGTCAATGATACCGGCAGCCACAAAGACGGCGACCGGATGATCCAGGTTTTTGCGGAGGTGCTGCGCCGCATGACCCGAAACGGAGACATCCTTTGTCGCTACGGCGGGGACGAATTCCTTGCGATCCTGAAGCGGATCCCAAACGAAGAAGTAGCGCTTCGAAAAGCTCGGGATATCCGTACGATGTTCCGCAGCCGCTTTCAGGATGCCGACCTCGCCGCTTCCTGTTCTGCGGGCGTCGTCCTGTGCCAGTCGGATGAATGCCTGCTTTCCGGCCTGATCGAGCAGGCTGACCAGGCGCTGTACTGCGCCAAGCGGGAGGAAAAGGGCGGATGCATCCTGTGGACAACGCAGAATCCTTCTGTCGGAATCGGATGCGCTCCCGATAGCCTGTGATAAAACGCTGTGACCTCCGGCCATCGATCTGGCCGCAGCCTACCCAGATGAACAACAACCACCTCGCTTCAGGAGCAGCATCAAGACTTCCTCCAAATCGGCAATGGGTTCAAATCGCGAAAAAGATCCAAACCAGCCTGAACTGCTCCAGTAAAAACAGACAATGGAAAAGAAGGCCTCTGCTCCCGTAAGGACTCTATAATACCGGTCGTGGACGGGAGCATACGGGGCGGTATCTTGAAGTCAGAAAGAATCAATTGACGATTTATTATGAAGAAATATAGGAATCACCGTGTCCGAATCACGAAGGGCAGCAGAATTTTTGTTACACTATTGGTGATGGCAGTTTTGATAACCCTATCTGGTATTGCCATGGGTAAGATCAGCGCCCTGGCGGAACAGGAATGCTGGCACACTCTGGAGCAGACGACACAGCGTACCGTTGCCGAACTGAAAACTCAGATCGGCAGCGACCAGGAACTTCTGGAGAGTATTGCGACGATCATAGAAGGGATCGATTCTCTGGATTCTCCGCAGGTGCAGAAAATCATTGATGAGTTCCAGCCTAACACTTTGACCTCCCATATTGCGCTTCTCCTTCCCGGAGATCAGGTAATGCTTCCCAACGAACCGATCCGGGACACAAACGGCATCCTCTCATTCGAGGAGGAAGCCGCCTTGGGAAAGCACATTTCAAACAGGAGCGTGGATATCCGAGACGAAAGCAGGTTTATACTGCGCAACTTTGTGCCGATCGTGTCTGATGGGGAGACAGCCGCATTGCTCTACGGAGTGGTTGATCCGCAGATTTTCGCAGATCAGTTTGACAAAAGCATCTATTCAGGCGGCGCAAAGATCGCCATGATGGATGCGCAAAGCGGTGACTATATCGTAGATACCTGGCATGATACTTTGGGGAATGCGGATGATTATGGGAAGCGTAAGCATATAAGCGGCCAAAGTACGGATGATCTTCGACAAATGGCGCTTGAAGGGAAATCGGGATACAGCGTTTTTGAATCCAAGACCATCGGAGAAAAGCTGTATTTTTATTCTGCACCGGTTGGCGTCAATCAATGGGCCGTAGGGATCCAGGTGCCTGAGAGCCTTGTTTTTGCCCAGATGATCAAGATCAATCGAATACTCTATGGCTTTATCAGTGCAGAGGTGATCGTGCTTGCCGGCTATTTCCTTTGGATTTTGTTGAACACCAGAAAAGAGTTGATGGAAAAACAGCGGCTGGCAGATACGGATTTGATGACAGGGCTTTTGAATCGGAATTGTTACGAAAACAGTCTTGCAGGGCTGGCGCTGAATTGCACGGAGAATTTGACCTGTATTTATGTGGATGTAAACGGTCTTCATGAGCTGAATAACACAAAGGGACATTCGGCAGGAGACAAAATGCTACAGGAAGTGGCAAAGACCCTGCAAAAGCTTTTTGGGGAAAAGAACACTTATCGGATTGGTGGAGACGAGTTCGTTGCATTTGCAGCGGATGAGCTGCTGGAAAAAATTCAGAAAAAGCTCGATGAAATGAATCAGTGTTTAACCAAACAGAAGTATCCTGTTTCTATTGGTATCTGTAGAGAGGATGTACCGGTTGAAATATACCACCTCATCAAACAGGCGGAAACGAATATGTATGCGGAAAAGAGACAGTATTATCAGCAGAATGGGAATGACAGAAGGCGTAAACAGATGCAGTAATCACGGCAACAAGTAAGAAAGAACTGCAAAAATGAAATGGATCCCAAAAGCCAGACGATGATTCGATCAAGCCACCCCAACGGTCTGAATCCTGTGTTGAACAGGGTCCAGATCGTTTAGCTTTTATTTGATCCGCGATATCCATGCCGTTCTGCGCAAACAGGCGCTTCAGATACAGAGCGTAGCCGGGGGTCAGGGCACCGGGAGCACCGGATATCCCTTCATCGCTTTGCTCAGCGCCAGGTGAGCAAAAGTAAACCCTTCTGACGCACTTTTTCAGCCGCGCAGCAGTGCAACGGCCACGTCGTTGACGTTCGTCCCGGTGGGGCCGGTCACAACCAGCCCATCTGCTGCTTTCAGGGCATGGTAGGCATCGTTCCTGCGCAGAACATCAAATATATCCAATCTCTGTGCGGTCAGTGCGGCGAGCGTTTCACCGTCCACATAGCCGCCAGCCGCATCGGTGGGGCCGTCGGTGCCATCGCTGCCCACGCTGAACACCGCTGCGCCCTCCAGCCCGGCAATCCCCGGCGCAGCCGCCAGCGCCAACTCCTGGTTGCGTCCTCCCAGGCCCGTTCCGGTCAGGTGGACCACTGTTTCGCCCCCCGCGAGAAAGGCCAGGCGTCTGCCCTGACCCGCGTGGGTGCGCAGGATGCTGGCCAGAAAGCTGCCTGCCTCCCGCGCTTCACAACAGAGCTGATCGGTCAGGATCACCGGCTCATAGCCCAGCGCACGGCAGTTTTCCGCCGCGGCTGCACACAGCTCTCGCACACTGCCTGTAACGCAGGTGGTCACGTTGTGCAGCTCCTTGGGGGTCTCCTGCCGGAGCAGGCTGCGGGCCAGATCCGACAGGTTCAGCGCGTACTTGTCCGCAACGGCAACGGCCTGTTCGCAGGTAGAGCTGTCTGGGCAGGCCGGGCCGCTGGCGATCATATCCAGCGGGTCGCCCAGGATATCACTGAGCACGATGGCAAATACCTGTGCCGGGGCACACGTCTGGGCAAACCGACCGCCCTTGACGGCGGACAGGCGCTTGCGGATCGTGTTCATCTCCACGATGTCCGCGCCGCAGGCCAGCATCTGGCGCGTAATATCCTGTAATTCCTCCGGCGGGAGCAACGGCTGCTCAAACAGGGCGCTTCCGCCGCCCGAAAGAAGGAACAGTACCGTGTCCTCCGCACCCGCGTCCTGTACCAGTTCCAGCGCTTTGGCTGTACCGGCAAAGCTGCCAGCGTCCGGCACGGGGTGGCCGCCCTCACAGCACACCACGCCGGGGATCTCCCCCATAACGTGGCCATACTTGGTCACGACCACACCGCCGTCCACCCGGCCCAGCGCCTGCTCTGCGGCAGATGCCATCTGCCAGGCGGCTTTGCCGGCCGCCACCAGCAAAGTGCGCCCCTTGCCCGGGTGATATTGCTCCAGCGCACGGCGCACTGCGGCATCCGGCTGTACGGCCTGTATGCTGGTACGGATGATCTCATCCGCATCGCGGCGCAGCGTCTGATCCATGGAAAAGTCCCTCCTTTTTAACCGTTACAAAAGATCGGCTTCGGTCATGGTTTTCACAAAGCCCCGCCTGGCGGGGCCTTCCGGGGTGGGCACGACCACGCCCTTCATGAATTCAGTGTCCATGGTTTTGCTCCTTTTCAGCGGCCGATCCGGATGCCGGTACAGTTCCATTTTACACCAGCCCAGTAATGTAGACAAGAGTGCTTTCGTGCTTGTACGCCAGTTTTCAGAGGTGTACAGAGCAGAACATGGCAGGCAGTCGATTCGTTGACTTCGATCTTGCACCACACAATATATAACATGGTGACAGCGCTTTGGACTTTTCTTCTGCACTTGCTCAAATAAAATACATTTGGTACACTATAATAAAAACGCGTCTGTGACTGCAAGGAGGACTCCTATGAAATCTCCCGGTGAAAAATTCAAATCTGTTTTACTGCTGGTTTTGTCTGCTGCCGTTTTTATTTCCAGCCTTACAGGGTGTACCACACAGCCTGCGGCCAGCACAAGTGAGACCATCAGCGCCCCTGCAAATGCTTCCTTTTCTATCCCGGAAGGATATACCCTGTCCCGGGTGGTAGTTCTGAGCCGTCACAATATCCGTTCTCCCCTTTCGGGAACCGGCTCCACGCTGGGAAAAATGACTCCCCACCAATGGACGGATTGGTCTGCTCCCACCGGAGAGCTGACATTCCGGGGAGGATTGCAGGAAACGGCAATGGGACAGTATTTCCGGCAGTATCTGGCAGAGCAGGGATTCATGGAAGAAAACTGGCAGCCCGATGCAGAGGAAGTTCGTTTTTATGCCAACTCGATGCAGCGCACCATTGCCACCGCCCAGTATTTTTCTTCCGGGTTTCTCCCAGTGTCCAATCAGAAGATCGAGCATCATTACGATGTGGGAACGATGGATCCGGTCTTTACCCCGCAGTTGACTTTTGTGGACGATGACTATCGTGCGCAGGCGCTTCAGGAGATCGCCGCAATGGGCGGTGAAAACGGTATGGCGGGTATCACCGCCTCGTTACAGGAAAACTACCGTCTTCTGGAGCAGGTGCTGGATCTCAAAAACTCCGAATATGCCCGGGAGCAGGGGATCACGCAGTTCCCGGAGGATGAGCCGGAGTTCTCGCTGGAACTGAACAAGGAGCCTTCGGTAAAAGGATCTCTGAAAACAGCGACCTCCGCCAGTGATGCACTGATTTTGCAATACTTTGAGGAACCCGATGACACCAAAGCAGCCTTTGGCCAGGCGCTGACCTGGGATCAGTGGTGCGCTCTGGCTCATATCGTGGATACTTATACCACCGTATTGTTTACGGCTCCTTCCGTTTCCATCAATGTCGCGCACCCGCTGCTGATGGAGCTGGAAAACGAACTGACTGCCGAAGGACGGAAATTCAGCTTCTTGTGCGGTCACGATTCCAACGTGGCCAGTGTGCTGGCCGCCCTTGGGGTCAAGGATCATGTACTGCCGGAGTCGGTCTCTCAGCAGACGCCCATCGGATGCAAGCTTGTCTTTGAATGCTGGATCGGTCCGGACAGCGCCGACTACGCCACCGTGAGCCTTGTCTATCAGTCTGCATCGCAGCTGCGCGGCTGCGAAATGCTGAGCCTTGAGTCGCCGCCGCAAAAAGTAAAGCTGGCCTTTGAGGGACTGGCCGAAAATCCAGATGGACTGTATCCTCTGGAGGCGCTCCTGGAGCGATTTGACGAGGCGATCGATGCGTATGAGCAGCTGACAGGGACAACGCTGGAAAAGGCAGCATAAGGAAAAGCCATCCTTCGATGAGGATGGCTTTTCCAACATTTAGGAGAGTTCTATAAAGCAGAACATGAAATATCAGAAGCGGATCACGCCGAACAGCATGCCGGAGAGCAGGCACACGATGCTGACGCCCCAGATCCACAGGAAGCTGTGCCTGATGTGGTCTTTGATCTCCACGCCGGCGAGACCGACGCCCAGGAAGGTGGCGGGCACCACCGGGCTGATGAAGGTAGCGCAGTTGCGGCAGACCACCATGGCGATAGCGGTCTGAATGGGATCCACGCCAAACTGATTGCCGATGCTGATCAGAACGGGCAGCAGGCCGTAGAAGTAGGAGTCGGTGCAGAACAGCAATGTCAGCGGCACGCTGAGCACGCCGATGATCAGCGGCAGGAAGCGGCCCAGAGACAGCGGGATGAAGGAAGCCAGCACGGTTGCCATGTGATCCATGATGCCGCTCTGTTCCAGCACGCCCAGGAAAACGCCTGCGGCCAGAATGGTGGAGGCCATCATGAGTGCGGGGCCGGAGTGGGACTTGATGACCTTATTTTGCAGCTTGGAACCGCGGTAGTTGACCAGCAGAGCCAGCACACAGCCCACCATGAAGATGTAGTAAGCGGGAACCGGCAGGAACACCAGGCTGAGGATGACCGCCAGGGTCAGCACCACGTTGAACACAAAGAACTGGGGGCGGGCCAGAGCGTTGTCTGCGGTGGACTCCTCGGTTTCAGCGGAGGAACCGTTGTCCACATATCCGTCGCCTGCGGCGATGCGCTTTTTCTCCACAAGACCCCAGAACACGGCGGTGAACAGTGCAATAACGATGCCCACGCCCTGCATGGGCAGCAGAGTGCGCCAAAGCTCGTTTGCTTCGATGCCCAGAACCGAGGCGGAACGCATGGTGGGGCCGCCCCAGGGCAGCAGATTCATGACGCCCATAGCGGTGACGCAGATCAGCAGCAGGGTGGCGGGGCGCATCTTAAGCTTTTTGTAGACCGGCAGCATGGCGGGGATGGTGATGAGGAAGGTGGAGGCGCCGCCGCCGTCCAGGTGGCTGATCATGGCGATGAGGCAGGTCATAAGGGCAACGCCCACCACGTTGTTGCCCACCCGCTTCATCAGAGCGTTGATGATACGGTCAAACATGCCCACGTCGCTCATGATGCCAAAATACAGCACCGAGAAGATGAACAGGGCGGCAGTACCGTGGACATCGGCCACGCCTGCTTTGATAAAGCTGCCCATCTCGGCGGGGGTAAAGGTACCGGTCAGGATCAGGATCAGGGTGGTCACGGTAGACACGCCGATGAAGGCCAGCGACGGCACCGTAACGTTGCGCAGCAGCAGCACGATGATGGCGAGGATCGTGGCGAAGCCGAGCAGGGCCAATAACAGTTCGCTCATAGAGGATACATCCTTTCTTTTTACGCTTTTCGCTGATGTTTGCGGCTCAGCGGATTTGTTGTACTAAGGATATTCCCTCAGCCTTACATCTAAAAGATGCTTATCTTACGGTTTGTTAAGCCGGAGCTTGAAATTCATTAAGATGTCCGCGCCTCCCGGATGGCGGCCAGAAGCGTGGTATCAGAGACCGGTTTTATCACATACCCGGCGATCACGCCCCGCCGCCGGGCCTCCACGACTTCCCGGGTAACGCTGTCCACCATCAGGATCTTCAGCATGTCGGGGTACAGCCCCTGAATGGACATGCAGAACTCGATCCCATCGCCGTCCTCCAGGGTGCAGTCGATCGCCAGCACATCCGTGGGGACGCGCTGTAAAAGCTGGCGCAGCGCTTCCTGCCGGGTGCAGGTCTCCGGGGTAAGGCCCAGCTTCTTCAGGCTGTTTTTCAGCAGCTCCAGCACCTTAGCGTTATCGTCCGCCAGCACGATGCGCAGCTGCTGGTTCTGGCCCCATTCCAGCGGCTCGGCAGCATCCTGGGGTGCCACCGGCAGAAACAGAGTAAAGGCTGTACCTTCGCCGGGCTTGCTTTCCACCGTGATCTGTCCCCGGTGGGCATGGATGATCTGTTCCGCCAGCGACAGGCCCAGACCAGTTCCTTCGCCCGCTTTTTTGGTGGTAAAAAAGGGTTCAAAGATATGCCGCATGGTGTCCTCGGTCATGCCGCAGCCGGTATCCACCACCTGAATGCGCACATACCGCTCCCACTCCTGGGAGATCAGTACATCCGGCAGACACCGGGCCACCGTTTCCTGCGGGACAGCATCTGCCCGCAGCACCAGAATCCCCTCCTGCCGACCAATGGCGTGGATGCCGTTGACGCACAGGTTGAGCAGCACCTGGTCGATCTGAGTGCGGTTGCCCAAAAAGCTCTCCTCACCCAGCCCATCCAGCTGGGTGACAAAATGCACCTGCGGCGGGCAGACCGACTCGATCATCTTTGCGGTGTGGCGCAGCGTCTGCTTTGCGGGTGTCATTTTGTAGACGGTTTCCACATTTTTGCGGCTCATGGCCGAGATCTGCCGCACCACGTCCTTGGCTTTGTCGGCGGCTTCATAGATCTCATGCGCACTGTCGTAGGTCTCGCTGTCCGGCTCCGCATCGTCCATCAAAAGCTCTGCATAGCCCAGGATCGGCGTCAGGAAGTTGTTGAACTCATGGGCGATCCCGCCAGTCATGACCCCCATCATTTGCAGCCGCTGCTGATGGGCCATGCTTTCCTCCTGTTTGTGGACCTCTTCCAGCATGTCGTTCAGCTCCCGCAGATACTGGATCTCTTGTTTATCTTTTTTGTGCTTGTACTGCAGGCGCAGAATATACAGGCACACGCTGGTCATCAGCAGGGAGGAAAGCACCATCAGCAGAACGATCCAGACAAGGCCTGCTTCAATGGGAGCATAAAAATCCGAGTAGTCCACCGCAGCGCTCACCGTCCAGCGGTCGCCGTTCAGGTCGATGGTGCTGTGGGCCGAGATCTTTCGCACCCGGGGCAGCTCCGGATCAGTCCACCAGTAGGATTCGTATTCGTATACGCCGGCAGGCTCGCTGAGCTGCTTTTGGATCATAGCCTCCAGACTGGAGAAATCCGCGTCCGGGAACATGGCCCTGCGCCCCTCGATCACGTCAATGCCCCACTGATCCAGATCCGGGTGCATGATGATCCGCCCCTGGGCATTTTTTACCACCAGATACCCGTTGGTGCCCACTTTCAGGTCGGAGAGAAGCTCTTCATAATAGGCTTCTTCGTCCAGCAGCAAGCACAGCGAGCCGCCGTTCTCCAGCGTCCGCCGGAAGCCCAGATAATGGCGGCTGTCTATGGTATATTGCTCCAGCAGACAGTTTCCGTCCAGCACGCCCAGCGGCACCAGCTGTTCCAGCCGGGTGCCCCGCAGCGAATCGAACTGCACGCCCTCACTGTCCAGCAGACAGATATCGTGGGTGCGGGAGTCGTGGGTGTCCAGATAGGCGTGGAACAGGGCCTTGTCGGTGGAAAGGCTGTCGTAGACCTGGCAGAGGTTCTGCACATCTTCGCCGTATTCCTGCAGGGAGGCGCTCAGGCTGATGCCCAGGCTTTTGGCGGTAAGCAGCATCTGATCTTCCTGGCTTTTCATCAGCCGGGAACGGTAGTTGCTCCACAGATAGCCGCCGGTCAGCAGGATCGCAGCGGCCAGCGTCACAAACAGCAGGGCGAATCCCCTGCGGGAGATGGGAGCTTTGAAAGCGTTGGCGTTTTTCATGGGAAGGACCTCCCTGTAATATGGTAATTGTAGCGTATCATCCAGCCCGGCAAATGTCAAAGCCCTATTTGACTTGACCGGGCGGCAATGCTATACTACTGATAGAAATTTGTAGAAATGGGGCGAACGGAATGGCGGACCGGGTGCTCATCGTGGATGATGATGCGGCCATCACCAAGCTGCTGGAAAAGGTTATGCGCAGCAATGAGCTGGAGCCTGCGGTGGCCTCCTGCGGTGCGGAGGCGCTGGAACGGCTGGCGGCGGAAAAATTCGACATGATCCTTCTGGATGTCATGCTGGGCGATATGGAGGGCTTTGAGGTCATCCAGAAGCTCCGCGGCGGAGGAGATACCACGCCAGTGATCATCGTCAGCGGACGCAGCGAGGATTATGACATGCTGTACGGCTTGTCGCTGGGCGCGGACGATTATGTCACCAAACCCTTCCGGCCCCACATTCTGGGCGCCAAAACTAAGGCGCTGATCCGCCGCAGCAAGAGCTTTTTGCAGGAGCGCAGCGACAGTCTGGTGTGCGGGCCGTTTACCTATCACACTGATACCATGCGCTTTTACAAAAACGGGGAGGAACTGAACCTCTCGGCCAAGGAGCGGGCATTGCTGCTGCTGTTCATCCAGCATCCGCAGCAGGTGTTCACCAAGGATCTTTTGTATGACAAGGTGTGGAGCAATCTCGGCCCGGTGGACGACAACACCATCATGGTCTATGTCAACCGCCTGCGCAGCAAGATCGAGGAGGACGCCCGCGCCCCGAAACATATTATTACGATCCGCGGTCTGGGCTACCGCTTTATCCCCTGACTGCGCCGGATCTCCGGAACAAAAAACCAAAAGCTGCCGCAGCACGGCCTTTCCTGTCGTGCGGCGGCAGCTTTTGTTATGGAAACCTACTCGCGGAGGGGAAATGACATCATTTACAGTTCATCCGCGAACTGGAAGGGCTTGACCTGCCGTACCACATCGATGATGGTGCCGTCGCGGGCCTCGATGATGCCCACAACGCGATCCTCGAACTGGACCGGCTCCGGCTCGCCCACGATGGAGTAAGCGATATCCCGCAGCTCCTCGATGGTCTTGAGGGGCACACAGTCGGCTTCCTGTAATGCTTGCAGCAGGTCAGGGCGGGCGGGGTTGACCGCTACGCCGTAATCCGTGACCACGATGTCCACGCTCTCGCCGGGAGTGGTGACGGTGGTCACATCGGTGCAGACCGCCGGGATGCGGCCCTGCAGCAGCGGGGCAATGACGATGGTGCACTTGGCGCCCTGCGCGGTGTCGGGGTGGCCGCCCTGCGCGCCGGTGATGACGCCGTCCGAGCCTACCACCACGTTGCAGTTGAAGTGGACATCCACCTCCAGCGCAGCCAGGATGACGTAGTCCAGCTTGTTGACAAAGGCGCCCTTGTTGAAGGGATTGGCGTAAGCGCCCGCCGAAATGCGGTGGTGGTTGGGGTTCTTCACGTTCTTGACCGCGTCCAGGTCAAAGTCCTGGGTATCCAGCAGCACGCGGACAAGGCCCTTGTCCAGCAGGTCGCACATGGGCTTGGTCAGGCCGCCCACGCCAAAGCCCATCCTGATGCCCCGCTCCTCCATGATCTTGGTCAGGGAGATGGTGGAGGCGATGGATGCGCCGCCCACGCCGGTCTGGTAGGAAAAGCCGTCCTTGAAATAGGGGGTGTTGGCTACCACCTGGGTGCAGTATTCCGCCATCATCAGCTTGCGCTGGTCGGTGGTGGGCTTGGCCGCGCCGGTGGCGATCTTTTCGGGGATGCCGATCTGATCCACCACGCAGACGTAATCCACCTTGGTCATGGAAATATGGGGCGGATAGTTGGGGAAGGGCACCAGACAGTCGGTGATGGCCACCACATGGTTGGCGTGGTCGCCGTCTACATAGGAGTAGGACAGCACGCCGCAGTCGGTCTTTCCGCCGATGCCGCGGCAGTTGCCGTAATCGTCACAGGTAGGGGCACCGATGAAGGCGATGTCTACCACGGTCTCGCCCGTAATGATGGCACGCACACGGCCGCCGTGACTGCGCATAGTGGCCAGACCCTTCAGCTTGCCCTGCGAAATGGCTTCGCCGATCTTGCCGCGCACGCCGCTGGACTCGATGTTGGTGATGGTGCCGTCCTCCATCATGGGCACCAGCGCGTCATGGGCCTTGCCCAGAGAGCTGGCGCAGATGGTGATGTCTTTCAGGCCCATCTTCTGGATCTCCTTCATCACCATGCAGACCACCAGGTCGCCGTCCCGGAAGTGATGGTGGAAGCTGACGGTCATGCCGTCGTGGGCGCCGCATTTGACCAGCGCTTCGTGGATGTCCTTCACCAGCTTGGAGTGGGTGTTGCTCATTACCGGAGTCACCAGAGGGCCGACACGCCGGAACTCCTGGTTGTCCTTATAGCTGTTGCCCTGAAAGACTTCCTTGCCGGTAACTTTCAGGATCTCTTCGGGAATTTCTCTGCCGACTGCGTTTTTCATCTTACAGATCCCCCTTGTAAACGCCGGATGCCTTTGCCAGCGCGATGGTGCGCTTGGCGCCGTCATAGAACGCGATGTCGATCATTTTTCCGTCCACGGTAAACACGCCGATGCCCTGTGCCTTTTTGGTGTCGATCTCCCGGACGACCTTTTCCGCAAAGATGATGTCCTTCTGGCTGGGGGTAAAGATCTCGTGGACGATGGGGATCTGCCGCGGGTTGATGATGGATTTGCCGTCAAAGCCCATCAGATGGATGTTCTCCACATCCTTGCGGAATCCCTCCATGTCGTTCAGGTCGGTGTAAACGGTGTCGAAGCACTGCACGCCGGCGGCGCGGGCAGCAATGACCATGTTCTGCCGTGCGCCCATCAGCTCGATGCCGGTGCCGGTGATATGCGTTTGCAGATCCTTGGTGTAGTCGCCGCCGGACAGCGCGATACCAAACAGACGCTCGTCCGCTTCGCAGATGTCCAGCGCCCGCATGACGCCGCGGGCGGATTCCAGCGCCGCGATGATCAGCACGCTTCCCTCCGGACGGCCGCACTCCTTTTCGGCGGCGGCAATGACCTCGGCCACCATTTTCACGTCCTGGGGGCGCTCGGTCTTGGGGATGCGGATGGCGTCACAGCCGCCGATGACGGCGCAGCGGATGTCCTCTTTCCACAGCGGGGTGTCCAGACCGTTGATGCGCACCACCCGCTCACAGCCGCGGTAGTCGATGGATTGCAGGGCGTGGTACAGGCTGAACCGGGCGGCGTCCTTCTGGTTTTCGGCCACCGCGTCCTCCAGATCCAGCATGATGGAGTCCGGCTTATAAATGTAAGGGTCCTTGATAAGGCCCGGCTTCTGTGCGTTCAGGAACATCATGGTGCGGCGCAGCCGCTTTTTGTTCGGATTCATCATTTGCGAATGGCACCTCCCCAGGGCAGATTTTCGGTCCGGCCTACCGCACGGTAGACCGCGGCCTCGATGCGGGCGCGGATGGTGCAGTCCAGCGCGCCCTTGTCCACGATAGACAAACGCACATTGCCCACCTCCAGACGCTCCAGCGTTTCCAGCGCCACCTTGCGGATCTGGTTGCCGTACTGGTTGATGACGGCGCTCTCCAGCTCAAACGCCACGCCGCCCTCGGACGGCTCTACCGTGACCATGCAGTCACTGGATTCCAGCGTGCCGGCCATGCCGGGCTTGGTGATCTCCATAACAATTCCTCCTTCGGCTCCTTCTGCCGGGAAAGCTTCGTCCGCTCTCCCCTGTTCTGGCATCATGTTACCGCCCAAATCTTACAGAATCCGCATTGGAAAGCTTACAGTTTGTTAAGACAGCGGCTTCCGATCGATCCTGCGATCGCACGGCAGGCCACCAGTTGGCAGGGAGATCAGCTCCAGATCATCATCGGCCAGTCGGTTTCTATGACCAGTACCAGATCCTCCTGATGGTGGTAGAAAACGGCCTGGGTGCCTTCGACAAGCTGGAGGAGGACAAGACCGTCCACGACCCCTACCGCATCGATTATCTGCGCGAGCACATCAAGGCCATGAAGCAGGCCGTTGAGATCGACGGCGTGGATCTGACGGGCTACACCATCTGGGGCTGCATCGACCTGGTAAGCGCAGGCACTGGCGAGATGAAAAAACGCTACGGCTTTATCTATGTAGACGGTGACGATGCGTGCAAGGGCACTCTGGATCGCTACCGCAAGGACAGCTTCTATTGGTGCAAAAAGGTCATTGCCTCCAACGGTGAGGATCCGACCTGAACGCGGGCAGAGCCGCTTTCGCAACGGAATTGAACACAGAACAAGCCCCCACCTGTTTCCCCAAACGGAACCGGGTGGGGGCTTTTGCGTTTTGCAGCGATTCCAGCTTCTGATTTTTGGGGACATCTGAAATCAATCTCTTGACAATACCAGCCCCAAAAAGGTTGCAGATGCCGGAAAAAGATGGTATAGTAAGCTGATCAGCCACAGATTGGCTCAAGTTGCGGCCTTTTCCTGAAGCTGCGCGGAACAGAAATCCACGATATGGCAGAACATCTGCTCCCCTGCTTCCGCAGGTCTTTTTCAGGTGCCAGAGCCAGATTGTCCGCTTTTACGTCAATTTCGCCGTTCACTTTGCCCCTGCGAGGCACGAAATGAGGTATTTTTACGGAACAGAATCCATCCCTTTCTGTCCGTCCGGGACTGGACGCCGCACAGCTGAAATATATTGCCTGCGGTTCCATGCTGCTGGATTACATCGGCGCCTCCTGCCTGGAGCTTGGCGTACTGGATTGCGTTCAGGATCCGCTTGGGTCTTTTTCCCGGCTGGGCGACCCGGCCTATCCCCAGTGGGTCGTCTTTCTGGATATCGCCCTGCGCCTGATCGGGCGGCTGGCCTTCCCGCTGTATTGCTTCTTACTGGTGGAAGGTTTTTTGCACACCCACAGCGTCCAGCGCTATGCCAAGCGGCTGCTGTTGTTCGGGCTGGTCAGCGAAGTACCCTTTGACTGGGCCTTCTTTGATTCTCCTTTTGTTCTGAACCACCAGAATGCTTATTGGACACTACTGCTGGGCTTGTTGGCCATGGCGGGGATGAAGCACTTTGCAAAAGAGGACGGCGACATCTCCACCAAAGGCATCCTCTGCGTCGTGGGATGTATGATCATCGCGACCCTTCTGCAAACCGATTACAGTTGCTTCGGCATCCTGCTCATCGCCGCGCTTTATCTCTGGCACGACAAGCGCCGAACCCAGTGCGTGATCGGTGCGCTGCTTTCTCTGTACAGCATGTTTACCGCTTCGCTGGCCTTCCTGCTGGTATGGAACTACAACGGTGCGCAGGGCAAGGGTAACAGCAAACTGCTCTACCTGTTCTATCCGGTACATATTCTTATTCTGGGCTGCATCACGCATTTTATCATTCTCGGATCCTGAAAAAGGCAAAGTAATATAGCACAATAAACCCCCACATGAAATGTGGGGGTTGCAGAACGGCCTCATAGAGATCATAATACCAACAGCGCCTAAAGACGCATAATGAGTGACGCCAATCGTACTTGGCGTCACTTTTTATCTGCCCTTGACGCCCTTTTCCTCTGACCGCTTTGAAAGAGCTAAGGAACAGGCTGCGCCGGAGCACTTTGCAGCTATGGATCCCGGTCAACGAACGCCGGGAACCCAGTGGGCGATCCACCCGGCGATATCGGAAAAAACCTCCTGACGGTTTGTTTCCATCAGAAGCTCATGCCGCGCGCCGTGGTAGAGCTTGAGCTGGATATTTTCCACACCCACATCCTGCAAACTTTTGACAGCCCGTTTGACCGCCGCGCCCTGTTCTCCCACAGGGTCTGCATCTCCTGCCAGAAAGAGCAGGGGCAGGCGCTGAGGTGTCTGGGCGATAAAATCGGTGTCATACAGCCGCAGAATGCCTGTGAACATACTGTAATAGGCATTGAGCGTAAAGGTAAAGGTGCATCGCTCGTCCGCCAGATACTTGTCCACCTCGGCCTGGTCGCGGTTGAGCCAGTCGCTGCTGGTGCGGCCTTCCAGCCCGCGGTTGTACCCCAGGAAAGACAGCCGTGAGATCAGGCTGCTGCGGTAATGCCATCCCCGGAACAGCGCCATGACCCGGCACACCTCTTTTGCAAACCGCACCAGAGCTTTGGGCTGGAAACCGGTGCCCATAATGATGGCCCCGGTCAGTTCGTAGCCATATTCCGCAATGTACTGCCGTGCATAGAAGGATCCCATGCTATGCCCCAGCAGAAAGTAGGGCAGACCGGGATAGAGCTTTTTGGTCAGGACGGTAACACTGTGCAGATCCTCCAGAACGGCCCGGTTGCCGTCCGGCTCTGCGAAATAGCCGTAATCTTCTTTGGTGTGGATGGAGGCTCCATGCCCCAGATGATCGTGGCCAGTCACCAGGATGCCCTGGGCAGCCAGATACTCTGCCAGAGGCTTGTAGCGGTCGATAAACTCCACCATGCCATGGGACAGTTGCAGCACAGCGCGAATCTCGCTATCCGGGATGCACCGGAACAGGTGAAGTGTCCGGCCGGGAACTGTAGAGGGTACCGTAAGATCCAGCATTTGACTCATCGAAAAGGTCTCCCTTCTTTTTACGGGGCGTTGCGTTTCAAGCAGCAGGTGGACAGATGCAACGGCCTTCTAGTAGACAGCGGCAGATCCCTGCTGTGCCGCAGAAAGCGCAGCCATCGGCGGAGCAGAGCTTTTGGAGCTTTGCATCCGTGTCCATCTTTTTACAGGTGCGCTCCCCTCTTCCACTCTGTCGTACCGTCCGGCTGGGATAAAACCAGCCGGATATTTTCATATTCCTGTCCAACCTTAGTATACAAAATAAATACGCATCCGTCAATTTGCGTTCTTAAAAACGGATGAAACCAAACAGTCGAAGATGGGTTCATCAACTATCAAAACAGGGAGCCATATTGCATCTATAATTCAGGTACATCTCTCGAACGGATTTTACCCCGCGCTGACGGATAGGGACGAGTTCTCCATTGGAGAGGACACAATGCTTTCCCATTTGGCGGATATGATCCATATTGACCAGAAAGCTTTGGTGACAGCGCAAAAAGCGTTGATCCCCAAGTTCCGTTTCAATCGTGTTCAACGTTTTATAGATCGTATAGGTTTCGCCGCTCTTTGTATGAAGGAAACATTTGGAGTTGATACTTTCAATGTACAGGATCTCGGAATAGGCGAGCATCGTCACCGTAGTTCTTTGGAGGATTTGATAGGCCTTTGAAGGGACGCTTTGTGTAATGCGATCCATGACCCTCTTAAGCTTATTATAATCGAGCGGCTTGAGCAGATAACCTCTCGCTTCCACCTCATAGCTTTCAATGGCAAAATCCGGCGAAGAAGTTAAAAACACAATTTCTCCCTGATATCCCATGCCGCGCAATTTGTGGGCAATCTCATTGCCCATGCTATCCCCCATATAAATATCCAGAAATACAACTTGAAAGGATTTTCCGTCTTCAATATCATAAAGGAAGTTTGTTCCACAGTCATACATCGCGATCTCAAAAGAACCTTCCTTTTCGGAAAAGTAACAGGAAAGAAAATGCTTTAAAAGCTCCCGTTGAAGCTTATTGTCCTCACAAATAGCGAGTCGCATGAAGTATTAACATCCTCTCTCAAAAATGACTTTATAGCAAGCTATCAATTTACCGCGAGCAAGGCCCCCTCCTTGAAGAAGCTGTCACCGAAGGCGGCTGGGGGGAACAGCACAAGAGCGCTCCTTCTGTAAGGGAAGCTTTGGCTCAATTGTGACTGCTCGCGCTATTTTATTGTATTGCTATCAGAACCTGTTTTCCCGGCCTGATCATGGCAAATGAACGAAAAGCTTTGTCAGCAGACAAGGTAGTTTTCCGCAGCGATCCGAAAGGATCCCGAAGAAAAGCACCGCAGGATACAGACAAAAAGGCTTTCCGGACGACGCATAATGGTTATGAATACAGGCTCTTACAATTTTTATTGAAATCATTCGGTGAATGATTCCAATTATAAGAGGCAAAGTATGGAAAACTCCGGATAACATCCAGATCTGAAATGAAGCTTTATATTGTTGATAGATAATCCTCTACCACATCATCCAGATGGCAAAGCTCCAAATGCAGCTGGCTACAAAGAAATGCAAAATCATCTGCTTCCTTTTTACAGAGAAAAACATCTGGAATATATGCCACAATGATTTGTTCGTCGCCTGATACCTGGTATGCTTTGATTCCCCATGCCGTATAGACTCCTGTATCCGGACAACAATGAGCTTCTTTTTCTGCCCTATACTTTATCATATATACGCACCCATCCTATACTATAAAGAATCCAAGATAATTTTAAGCAGAAAAGAACAAAGTGAAGTACTTTCTGTGAATTCATACCGAAAACCGATGAATTTAGCAGATCTATCCGGAACATTTATAGAGAAGTGAAACGATTCCTTCGAGGAATCGATCAAGAACGCAGGGCCGGTTCCATCCAATCGAAGCGCGTGCACACCGGCAGCCCCAGTTTTTTGGCTGCCTCTGCACGGGTATATCCCTGCTTGATCACCGTGCGGACTGGGTCGGCTTTTTGAAGCCTTTATCACAGTGCGGTGGCAGTGTAGTCTTTTCCATATTTTGGCCTCCCTTCCTCTTTATTATAACAAATCATTTTTTGTCCATCAATATGGGAAAAACGGGCATCGATCAAAGTCGATCGTGATGGATGAGATGATCAAAGCCATTGCACAGAATTTGAATCAAAAAACAGGAGATGAAATCATCACCTGTTGCTGCCACCGTTTATTCTGGACTCACTCAATACGGCAGTGTCCCCGGAACACCCGGGCAATGGATGAACCTCCTTTTGCTTTCGTATGCGGTTGGCATTATCCGCTTCTGATGATAAGCAAAAGGAGGTTCTTTTTCTTTTGCCGTATCAACGCTACGGCTCTGCTCCTCCACAAGCATCGCTTGGGTTTTTTCTGTTCTTTTCCCCGTCCTGTTGTTTCTTTGGTTTGCGCGCAGCTCACCGGCCCAGCCGGATCACCGGGTCGCCGGCGGATATCTGTCCGCCGGCCGTCAGCTCTGCCGCTTCAAATTCTTTGGAGTTGGTCACGACCATGATGACTGCCGCAGGGTGGCCCGCCGCACGGATCTTTTCCAGATCCATCGTCAGCAGCAGCTCGCCCTTTTCCACCATCTGCCCCTGACGGACCAGCGCACAGAAGCCGTCGCCGTTCATGTCCACCGTATCCACGCCCACATGCAGCAGCAGCTTGACACCGTCCGCCTCCATCCCCACCGCGTGCAGCGTCTGCGCCACCTGGCGTATCTTGCCGGACATCGGCGCATACACTTTGCCCTCGTCCGGCTCGATGCCGCAGCAGAATCCCATTGCGCCGGTAGAAAACAGCGCATCCGGCAGCTGCTCCATCGGCACCACTGTTCCGGCCGCAGGCGAACCCAGTTCCATCGGGAGCACATCCGGCTTTGAGCCTTTTTTACCCCTGAACAAATCAAACAGCATCTTTTTCCGCTCCTTTCGATCCGGGCGCGTCCAGAGAACCTGTGTTCATTCCTGCTGGATACGGGCCAGCAATGCCTGCTCTGCCTCGCCCGCGCAGTAGCGCTCATACAGCGGCTGCACCGCCTGACGGAACTCCTCACAGGCTTCCGCGCTCAGGGCGATCTCCCGGCAATGGTTCGCGCGCGCCGTTTCGCGGGCCTGCCGTTCTTCTTCGCTCCACAGCCGGCGTTCATACGCAGCCGATTCCTTTGCGCATTGCAGGATGATGTCCCGCAGCTCCTGCGGCAGTGCCGCCCAGGTCTGCGCGCTGGCCAGCTGTATCTCCGGCACGCGGGTGTGCTCATCGGCCAGATAGTAGGGTGCAAGCTCATAGTGCCGCTGCTTCTGGTAGGCGGGCCAGTTGTTTTCCGCCGCATCGATCCGGCCCGTTTCAAAGGCTTCGTAGACCTCCCGGTAATCCAGCGCCAGCGGCTGCGCGCCCAGAAGCGCAACCATATCCTCCATCATCCGGGAAGGCTGCACCCGGATGGTCAGTCCCGCCAGATCCTCCGGGCCGCGGATGGGGCGGTCGGAATAAAACGACCGTGCGCCCGCATCGTACCAGGACAGCCCTATCAATTCAACCTGGGAAAAACAGCCCAGCAGCTCCTCCCCCATCTCACCGTCCAGCACCTTCCACAGATGCTCTGCGTCCCGGTACAAAAACGGGAGCTGGAGCAGATTCAGCACCGGCAGCTCATCCGAAACGGAAGAAAGCGATACCCGCGCAAAATCAATGCCGCCAAACTGCATCTGATCCAGCACTTCCTGTTCGGTGCCAAACTCTCCGCCGTACTTGACCTGCACCACCACCCGGCCGCTGGTGTGCTGCTGCACCAGGCGGGCAAACTCCAGCGCACCCTGGGTGGTGGGATAATCCTCCGGCTGGTTTTCGGCATAGGTCAGCACATACTCCGGCACAGCACCGGACTGTGCCGCACGGCATCCGCACAGCGCCGCCGCCAGCACAAGGGCAAGCACAAGCATCCAAAGCCTTGCTTTCACCCGCAGCGCCCCCTTTTCCACTGATATATCCAATTATATCGGATACACGGGAGCATTGCAAGAAAAGCGCAATAAAATGGCGGCATCCGCTGGCCGGATGCCGCCAAAAAGGAGACCTTGCACCTTTTTGGGGTACAAGCATTCAGGAGAAGTGACTGTTTGTTTAGGAGAGAGGGTAAGAAGAGAGCAGATTTATGCCAACCCTGCCAGCATCGGGACGGACATCGTGATCGCGGGGATATAAGTAACCAGCATCAGGCCGATAAGGATGGCCACATAGTACATCAGCATATAGGGCATGACCTTGGCCAGCGAGGTACGGCCGATCTTGATGCCCACAAACAGGGTGTTGCCCACGGGCGGGGTGATGTTGCCGATGCACAGGTTATATACCAGGATCAGGCCGAACTGGATGGAGCTCATGCCAAAGCTCTTGCAGATAGGCAGGAACAGCGGCGTAAAGATCAGGATGGCCGGGGTCACGTCCATAAAAGTGCCCGCCACCAGCAGGATCAGGTTCATGATGAGCAGCAGGATATACTTGTTGGTGGTCAGGCCCAGCAGAGCCGCCGCCACCGCGTCCGGGATCTGGGTAAAGGCCATGACCCAGCCCAGGATGTTGGATACACCGATCAGGAACACGACCATGCCGCTCATCTTGGCGGAGTCCACAATGATCTTCCACAGAGACTTGAGGTTGATGCTCTTATAGCAGACCGATAGGATGAGCGCATAGATCACCGCGATGGCAGAGCCTTCGGTCGCGCTGAAGATGCCGCCCACGATGCCGCCGATGACCACGACGATCAGCGACAGGGAGGGCAGAGCCTGCAAAGTCGCCTTGCCAAGATTTTTCCAGTCGAACTTGCCGGGGGTGCCCTTATAGCCCTTGCGCTTGGCCAGGATCACGCCCACGATGGCGCACATCACGGCCCACAGGATGCCGGGCACATAGCCCGCCATGAACAGCGCCGCCACCGAGGTGCCGCCCGATGCCAGAGAATAGGTGATCAGGGCGTTGGAGGGCGGGATCAGCAGGCCGGAAGGCGCAGACGCGGCGTTGGTGGCGGCGGTGATGGCGGGGTCATAGCCCTGCTCCTCCGCGCCGTCGCGGATCATGGAGCCAACAGCGGCAGCCGCCGCCGAAGCCGAACCGGAAATTGCGCCAAACAGAGCGTTGGTGCCAACGTTGGTCACAAGCAGTGCGCCGGGCAGCTTGCCCAGAATGGCCATTACAAAGTTGACCAGACGCCGGGCAATGCCGCCCTGGTTCATGATATTGCCCGCCAGAATGAAAAACGGGATCGCGGTCAGGCTGAATTTGCTCATGCCCACAAAGGTGCGCTGGGCGGCTGTCAGAACAGCGATGTCCAGATCGACCGTCATCAGGACGGCGGACAGGGAGGAGATGCCGATGGCATAGGAGATGGGCACGCCCAGGAACAGCAGGGCCAGCAGAACAACCAGAATGATCAGCAGGGCCTGGATTGCAGTCGTCATTTACTGTGCCTCCTTTTCTGCTTTGGCAACCGCCTCGGACGCCTCATCCGTGCTGTCCAGGCTGATCTCACCCTTGGCGATGCCGATGATGTTCAGGATCGAATACAGCGCGATGAGCACGCCGCACAGCGGCATGACCCAATAGAACACGCCCACGGCGACCCCCAGCGAGGAGGTCATCTGCCCCATCGCCAGCTGAGAGATCTGCACTCCGCCGAACACCAGAATGGCGGCGGAGAACAGCAGCGCAACGATCTCCTCAAAAATATTCAGGGCTTTGCGCATGGCGGGGCCGAAGCGATCCACCAGAATGGGGATGTTCATGTGCCCGCGCTCGCCGGAAACGATGGTGGCGCCAAACAGCGTGCTCCAGGCAAACAGATAGCCTACCAGTTCCTCCGACCAGGTGGACGGACTGCCCAGGACATAGCGGGTGAATACCTGCCAGCAGGTCAGCAGAACCATCACGGTCAGGCTGAGACCCGCCAGCACGTTCAGGATCCTGTTCAGGGTATTGCGCAGTGCGTTCATGCTCCGGCCTCCTTTTCCTCGCCCGCATACAGAGCGTTATATTCCTGGATGCGGTCATAGATGGGTTTCAGATCCGGGTTGTCCGCCAGCAGGCTTTCATGCAGCGGCGCTACCGCCTGCTGGAAGGGCGCGGTGTCCGGATAGATGAACTGCACGCCCTGCTCGTTCTGGGCTTTGTTCTTGGCCTCTTCCACAGCCGTTTCCCAGGCTTCACGCTGCACCTGGTTGATCAGCTGGAAGCCCTGTTCAAAGATGGCGCGCTCGTCCTGCGGCAGGCCGTTGAGGAAATCCGCGTTGGCCAGCACGATATCCGGCACCATCTGGTGCATATCGTAGGAATAGTACTTGCATACATCGCCGTGGCCGTTGTTGGTCAAGGCCAGCTCGTTGTTCTCCGCGCCGTCGATGATCTTGGATTGCAGCGCCGTGTACACATCGCCAAAGCCCATAGGGGTGGCGGTGCCGCCCAGCAGCTCCATCATGCGCACGTTGGTGGGCGACTGCTGCACACGGATCTTTAGACCCTTGAGGTCCGCGGGCGAGTGGATGGGGGTGTTCAGCGTGTAGAAGTTCCGGGTGCCCGCGTCCAGCCAGGTAACTGCGATAAAGCCCGCCTGCTGGGTGGTCAGGAAGATGGGATCCGTCACCTCCGGGTCGTCCATCGCCGCGTGGTAGGCCTCGGCGCTGGAGAACAGATACGGCAGGTTAAAGATCTCATAATTCTTGCTGAAGGTCTCCAGAATGGCGTTGGACGCCACCACAAAGTCGATGGCGCCGGTCTGGGTCAGCTGCACCATCTCGGTCTGGGAGCCCAGCAGCTCGCTGGGATAAACCTCGACCTTGTACTTATCGCCCAGCTGCTCATTGATATAGTCAGCAAAGGCTGTCAGGCCAATGTGCGTGGGGTGACTGGTGGACTGATTGTGCCCGATGCGGATGATGCGCCGGTGATCCGCACTGCCCCCGCAGCCGGTCAAAAAACAGCAGCTCAGGAGCGCCAGGGCACAGATCAGGGAGACCAATCCAGTTTTTTTCATAAAAACAATTCCTCCTTACTGTGCAAATTTGTATAATATTAGTATATCAAATCCCCAATCTGCAATAAATGGGAGGATTTTATGATTTGGCGGACAAAATTATCTACTTGTGCCGAAAAAAGCCCGGCAGCCTTCCAAAGGGTCTTCCCTTGGAAAGCCGCCGGGCTTCACAGCATCCTTTATTGCTTTTTTCCCGCCGAAAGGCGGTAATCGGACGGCGTAAGGCCGGTCACGCGCTTAAATACGCGGGTAAAATAGCCCGCATCACTGTAACCGCAGGCGCGGCCGATCTCCTTGATCTCGCGGTTGGTCTCGGTCAGCAGGCGCTTGGCCTGGCGGATGCGGTATTCGCTGAGATAAGCCGAAAAATTGATGTGGAAACAATCCTTGAACAGCTTGCAGAAATAAGCCTCGGAATAGCCCATCGCCCGCGCTGTTTCCTGCATGGACAGATCCGCAGCGTAGTTTTCCGCGATATACTGCCGTATCTTCTCCTTGACATAGGAAATGCGCACCGGGTCGGGCGCCTCTTCCTGGGGCGGATCGGGCGGCAGCGGGCGGCGCCATTCCCGCAACAGGCCGTGCTGCTGCAGCTGATCATAGACATGCAGCCCTTCCTCCACCGCCAGCAAAAGCTCCTCATCCCGGTAGGGCTTGAGCAGATAGTCCAGCGCCTGCACAGAGATAGCCTGATGCGCATAGGAAAAGTTATCGTAAGCCGTCAAAAACAGCAGCACACAGGGGATCTCCTGCTGGCGGATGGCGCGGGCCACATCCAGCCCGCTGACCCCCGGCATCTCGATATCCAGCACCGCCAGCTGGGGCCGTTCGCTTTGGGCCAAGGCCAGCGCTTCCCGCCCGTTGCGGGCCTCCAGCAGGGTGCAGCGCTGGCCCAGCTGCTTTTGCAGGGTGCGGCACAGCACCTCCCGTTCGATCCGCTCGTCCTCCGCAACAAGGATCTTATACATCTTCTCGTTCCTCCTTTTTCTGCGGGATCCGCAGCTGCACCACGGTCCCCCGCCCCGGCTGACTGTAAATGCGCAGCGCCCCGTCCGGGTACAGCATCCCGACGCGGCGGCTCAGGTTGCCCAAGCCGATGCCCCGGCCGGTCTGCTCGCTGCGGCACAGCTTTTGTTCCAGCTCCTGCCGCTCCTGCACGGTCATGCCTTTGCCATTGTCCGCCACCGACACCACCGCACAGCCTTCTGTTTCCCAGACGCGCAATGTGATGCGCCCGCCCGATTCCTTTCCGGCCAGACCGTGGGAGAATGCATTTTCCACCAGCGGCTGCAAGGTGAAGGATGGGATCATCACCTTTTCCGCATCCGCCCGGATCTGCTTGCAAAAGCACACCCGGTCATCATACCGCATGAGCTGCAAATATACATAATCCTCCACCGCATCCAGTTCCTGCTCCAGCGGCACCTCCTGCGCTTTGGTGCGCAGATTATAGCGGAACAGGCTGCTCAGGCTGAGGATCATGCGGCCCGTTGTATCCGCCTCCTCCAGCCGGGCCATGCAGGAGATCATGTTCAGCGTGTTGAACAGAAAATGCGGATCCACCTGGCTTTTGAGCATCTCCAGCCGGGTGTGCTCCAGCGATTTCTCCAGACGGAGATTTGCCACCTCTTTTTGATGCAGCTGCTCGCGCGCAGCCAGCAGCTCCCACACAGCATGCTTCATGCGGTTGAACGCAGCGGTCAGCTCTCCGGCCTCGTCCTCGCTGCACACCGGGAGATCCGGCACTGAAAAATCCTTTTCCGCAATGCGCCGGGACTGCTCTGCCATGCGCACCATCGGAGTGACCACCGTTTGGGCCAGACGCCGCCGTATGCCCGCCACAGCGCCCAGGCATCCCAGCAGCAGCGCTGCAAACCCCGCAGGCAGCCTTTGCAAAAGCTGCATCCGGCGCTGATAGGACTGGCTGCTCTGTTCCAGCGTAGCTTCTGACAGGCGCAGCGCATAATCCGCCAGCGCGTCCTGCATTTCCAGAACACGGTAGAACAGCTCCACATCCTGTTCTTCCTCCGCATCGCGGGCAAAAAAGGCATCACGATATTTCCGGTAGCCCTGATACCCCTGCCGCAGATTCCAGGTGCGGGCATAGCGTTCCTCCCCCAGCACCGTATAATCAAACGGCAGCCCCATCACACAGCGGGCGGCTTCCTCACACGCCTGCTGGTAGCTTTCGCGGTTTGGCTGGGAAGGCTCCCGCACGTAGGCTTCAAAGCATTTTGCCTCGGCATCCAGCGCTGCCTGCACCTCGTAGCAGGCTGTGCTTGCCCGCAGCATGCCGTCAAACTCCGACAGGATGGCCCGGCTTGCCGCATAGAAGATGCCCGCCGCCAGCATCAGCACCGCAGCCGCCCCCGCAAACCAGAGCGTGAGCTTCTGGTTCAAGGAACGGGGCCTGCTGCCAAAACCGCTTTTTGCCATATGCTTTCCCCCTTTGCCGCTTAGCAAAAGCTCTTATATATTAGTCTACACCATTCCGCGCAGAATGGCAACCGGGCTGCCTTTTGTTTTCCCAGCCAAGGCATTGCAGCAGAAAAGCCCTCCCGCACAGCGATGTCATGCTGCGAAGAAAGGCTTTTGCGCTTTCTGTTCAAAAAGGCCCAATGGCCCGCTCGATCAATATTCGATGCCCCGGCGGGCGGCAATGCCCTTATGGTAGGGATGGCGCACACAGCGCATCTCGGTGCAGTAATCTGCTGCTTCCATCATCCATGGGGGCGCGGCGTGGGCGGTCAGTACGCATTCCTGCGCGGCAGGGCGTTCCAGCACCGCACGCTGCAAAAGCGCTTTGTCTACCATGTCCAGCTCCCACGCGCTGCCCGCTTCGTCCAAAATCAGCAGGTCGGCTTGCTGCGCAAGCGCGGCGGCCAGGTTTGCGTCCTGCACAGCGCGGGCAGCCGCCTTTTCTGCCTCGTTCATCTGAAAGACGAACTTCTGCCCCGCCTTGCCGCGGTACACCTTTGCTCCCAGCTGTTCCAGCAGGGGGATCTCCCCGCTTGGCCCGCCTTTGAGGAACTGCACCACCGTCACCCGTCTGCCGCAGCCCAGCGCACGCAGTGCAAGACCCACTGCGGCGGTGGTCTTTCCCTTGCCGTCGCCCCAGTACAAATGCACAAGCCCCTGTTTCATCTCTGCTCCCCTTTCCGCCACAGCGCAGCAAGCGCCGGGCCGCTCTCCCTTTGCAGGGAACGGCCCGGCGCGATGGATTCTGTGATCCTCAGACCGGATTTACTCGTACAGCGGGAAATCCCTGGTCAGCTTCAGCACGCGGGCCGAGATCTCGTCCTTCTTCTCCTCGTAGTTCCAAATGCAGTCCGCGATGCAGTCCGCAATGACCTTCATCTCCTCCACGCCCATGCCGCGGGTGGTAACGGCAGGGGTGCCCAGACGCACGCCGGAGGTGACAAACGGGCTGCGGGTCTCGCCGGGAACGGTGTTCTTGTTGGCAGTGATGTGTACGCTGTCCAGACGAGCTTCCAGCTCCTTGCCGGTGCAGGCTTCCTCGCGCAGATCCACCAGCATCAGGTGGTTGTCGGTGCCGCCGGACACCAGCTTTACACCGCGGGCCTGCAGCTGGGCGGCCATTGCCTGGGCGTTCTCCACGATCTTACGCGCGTATTCCTTGAACTCCGGCTTGAGCGCCTCGCCAAAGCAAACGGCCTTGCCCGCAATGACGTGCTCCAGCGGGCCGCCCTGGGTGCCGGGGAACACCGCAGAGTTGATGCGCTTTGCAATGACCGGGTTGTTGGTCAGGATCAGACCTCCGCGGGGTCCGCGCAGGGTCTTGTGGGTGGTGGTGGTCACTACGTCTGCATAGGGCACGGGGCTTTGATGCATACCGCCCGCCACCAGACCTGCAATGTGGGCCATATCGACCATCAGGTATGCGCCGTAGCCGTGGGCGATCTCGGCAACCTTTTCAAAATCGATGGCGCGGGGATAGGCCGAAGCGCCCGCCACGATCATCTTGGGGCGCTCCTTGCGCACGGCCTTTTCCAGCTCGGCGTAGTCGATCACTCCGTCCGCGTTGACACCGTAGGATACAAAGTGATAGTTCTTTCCGGACATATTCACCGGGGAACCGTGGGTCAGATGGCCGCCCTGGGACAGATCCATGCCCATGACCGTATCGCCCAGATCCAGCAGCGCAAAATAGACCGCGAGGTTTGCCTGTGCGCCGGAATGCGGCTGGACGTTGGCATACTTTGCGCCAAACAGCTCGCAGGCGCGGCGGATGGCGATGTTCTCCACCTCGTCTACATAGGCGCAGCCGCCATAGTAGCGCTTGCCGGGCAGACCCTCGGCATACTTATTGGTCAGGATGCTGCCCATCGCAGCCATGACCGCGGGCGAAACAATGTTCTCGCTGGCGATCAGCTCGATGTTCTCGCGCTGACGGGTCAGCTCGCGGCCCATTGCCGCTGCCAGCTCGGGGTCCACGGTGTTGACCAGGCCGATGGAATCCTGCATTTCTTTGTACATTTTCAACTACCCCTCTCAAATCGATTCTTCAAAAAACAAAAGAAGCGGGGCTTTCCTTTCCGTGATGCACACATTTTGGCATCCTTGCCCCGCTCTAGGGCTAGTATAGCAGAAAGGTGCCACATCTTCAAGCCGCGTTTTCGACAAAAGGCTTGCATTTTGCGTTCTTCCAGCTTATCATAGTGCTATCCAAACCGCCCGTCGGGAAAGCGGGCGGGGCGGACAGGCTTTTCCGGGGCCGATGCCCCCGCAGAAGGGAGAGGAACACAGCATGACCATCACCGAGCAGAAAAAACTTCAGCGTGCCGCAGGCATATCCGCCCGCAAAGCCCTTGCGCCGGATGAGCGCGCCGCCGCAAACGCGGCCCTGTGCGCGCGCATCGCCCAGGAGGAAGCGTTCCAGAACGCAAATGTGCTGCTGGCATATGCGGCCTTTGGCGGAGAGGCAGATCTTTCCGATCTGCTGGCCGAGGCCGAGCGGATGGGCAAAACAGTGGCTTATCCTATCTGCGGAGCGGATTTTTTGATGACCGCCGCCGTGCCCGCCGCGCAAGACGGCTGGGAAACAGGGCGGTATGGCATCCGCACGCCCATTCTGGAGCGGGCGCGGCTGCTGGAACCGGAAGAGCTGGAGCTGATCCTTGTGCCCTGCACGGCGTTTGATGCCGAATGCCGGCGGGTAGGCATGGGGAAAGGCTACTATGACCGCTATCTGCCGCGCTGCCGCCGGGCCGTGACCATCGGCGCGGCGTTTGAGGCGCAGCGGGTAGAAAAGGCCGCGGTGGAAGAAACCGACCGCAGGCCGGACTTTTTTATCACAGAGGGAGGAAAGTACACATGGAACTGATGCAGTTGAGCTGCGGGCAATTCCTGGCAGAATTGTCCGGCAAAGCTCCCGTTCCGGGCGGCGGAGGAACTGCCGCACTGGTGGGCGCAGCAGGCGTAGCGCTGGGCAGCATGGTGGGCAGCCTGACCGCCGGCAAAAAGAAGTATGCCGCGGTGGAAGCCGATATCCAGGCGCTGAATGCAAAGGCCCAGACTTTGCGCGGCCAGCTGGAACAGCTGGTGCAGGCGGACGCAGAAGCCTTTGCCCCGCTTGCGGCGGCCTATGGCCTGCCCAAGGACACACCGGAACAGGCCGCGCACAAGGCCGAAGTTCTGGCCCAGGCGCTGGAAGGCGCATGCGCGGTGCCGCTGGAGATCATGGAGCGCTGCGCCGAGGGCATCGCGCTGGTAGAGGAATATGCCGCCAAAGGCAGCGCGCTGGCCATTTCGGATGCCGGATGCGCTGCGGCGCTGTGCCGGGCCGCTTTGCAGGCGGCCAGCCTGAATGTCTTTATCAATACGCGGCTGATGGCTGACCCCGACCATGCCGCTGCGCTGGAAGCACGGGCAGACGGCCTGCTGGCCGAGTTTGTGCCCCGCGCAGACGCCGTATTTGCCGCTGTCAACGAGAGGCTGAGGAGGAACTGATATGGCTCAGATCTTAAAGGGTGCGCCGGTTGTGGCCGCCATGAATGAAGCAAACGCGGCCCTGTGTGCCCAGCTCAAGGCCCAGGGCGTTGTTCCCACGCTGGCGGTCGTTCGGGTGGGTGAACGCGAGGATGACCTGTCGTATGAGCGCGGCGTGACCGCCCGCTGTGCCAAGGTGGGCGTGGAAGTGCGCCAGTTTGTGCTGGATGCCGATGCCCAGCAGCCCGAACTGCTGAGCCTGCTGGAACAGATCAATGCAGACAGCAGCATCCATGGCTGTCTTTTGTTCCGCCCGCTGCCCAAACAGTTTGATGATGCGGCTGTGCGCGCCGCACTTGCCCCCGAAAAGGATATCGACGGCATCACCGCCGGTTCGCTTGCGGGCGTGTTCACTAACACGGACGTGGGCTTTGCGCCCTGCACCGCTCAGGCATGCATCGAGATCCTGGAGCACTATGGCGTGCCGCTGTCCGGCAAGCGCGCAGTGGTGGTGGGACGCAGCCTTGTGGTGGGCAAGCCCGCCGCCATGATGCTGGATCGCAAAAATGCTACCGTGACGATGTGCAATTCCCGCACGCAGGATCTGCCTGCCCTGTGCCGTGAGGCGGATATCCTTATTGCCGCGCTGGGCAAACAGGGCGCTGTCGGCGCAGACTGCCTGCGCCCCGGCCAGGTAGTGGTGGACGTGGGCATCCACGTCAACGCCGAAGGGAAACTGTGCGGCGATGTGCGCTTTGACGAGGCCGAGCCGGTGGTGGATGCCATCACGCCCGTGCCCGGCGGCGTGGGTACTGTCACTACCTCGGTGCTGGTCGGACATGTCGTGCAGGCTGCACGGCGGCAGCTGGGCTGAAACGGGGGTTTTTGTTCCTTTTTTGAAAAAAAGGAACCGAAAAAACTTTTTTCTTT
>JBJERU010000066.1:0-35687 GCA_051882415.1 Faecalibacterium sp.
GCTTAGTGTCACAGGTGTCCACCAGCAAATCCACGATTTGATAGATGGTATCCTCGTCATCTGGGAAAAGCCGAAGGAGAAGCTCCGCCTCCAAAGACTGGGAAAAATATTCTTCTAACTGCTGGCGCTGGCTTATCCCGTCGGTTTCGTCCGGAAGGAAAGGATTATTCATCTCAGTCTTATTCAATTCAGTATTATTACATCGTACCTTGGACAGGTCTTGAATCGTGCTTTTGACGGCTCCGGAATCGTCATTTTCACGATTCTGGAATCGTAAGTTTGGCGCATCCGACGAAAAATTCTTCACATAGAGTAGGCTGGGCTTTCCAAGGCCCTGACGTCTGCGCTCAATCAGGCCGAAGGTTTCCAGCTCCCGGAGCAGCTTGCTGGCTTTCTTATCGGCGCAGCCCAGGGCGGTCTGGATCTCCTTCAGGGGAAAGATAATATACACACGCCCCTGTGCATCCTGCCAGCCGTTTTTGACGGACAGGCTCATGCGATCCAGCAGGATGCCATACAGCGTCCGGGCATCTGTGGAGAGAGAAGCGAAGCGCTTGTTCTGAAACAGCGCCTTGGGGATGCGATAGAAAGAAAAAAGCTCACCGGATGGGCCATAGAAATAGTCGAGGGTCATTCGAGGGGAAAAGGGAGTGTCAAGAATGCGAGTTGAACCGACATCCTTGTAATTTGAAATTTTTTCACTTTGCGTTTACCTCCTATGAAAATTTGATGCAAAATAAAAACGCAATCCTGATGAAGCGATCATCGAAGATTGCGTTATGTAAAAGCAGGGGAAAAGGTCATTTGTCGGGCGGGTTTGACCACAATTTGACCACAAAAGGATTGAAACATCTTAACATCAAACCGAACAGAATCAAAAATCAATTCAAAAAAGTGATGATAATTCGTATATAATATGATGATGCGTCCATGTGGTTTTGATGGGCTGGACAATGGCATTCAAGAGGTCAGCGGTTCGATCCCGCTTATCTCCACCACAAAGCTCGGCAAGAGCATAACAAAACACCGTTGATTTTACTTTCAAAATCAACGGTGTTTTGTTATGCTGATCATATTGACTTACTGAACAGCGGCAACCAGATCGGTCATGGCATCGCTGGAGATCCCGCTTTCAGCGTAGATCCCGATAGAATAAGCGTAACCGTTGTTTGTCCAAACAGCAAGCTGAACCTGTCCGTCCTTGCCTTTCATAGTCACCTGAACCTTATCCACAGCAACCGTAGTGTTCTCGGCATAATGGTTATAGTCTCCGCTGATGTCCTCGCTGCCCTCGGCTTTACGAATGACGGCCTTTTCGTCCTCGCTTCCGTAAATCACCTCAACCAGCTTGCTCCCCGCATTTACGCGGATTGCCGTTCGCTCCTTGTCGTCAACAGCATCGGGCACGTCAAAGTCAAAGCCAACCAGATTGGCTGCGTCCTCCATTGTCTCACACTCGGTAAAGGGGTTGGGGATTTGGAGAGAGCTTCCCCCCGTCTTTCCAATGCCGCTGCAAGCGGCCAGGGACAGCACCATCACAGCACTCAGTACAAAAGCCATCATTTTCTTCATAGTAATTTATCCTCTTTATTATCTGAAATTTCTGATCGGCTCACTTGCCGCTTTGCTTTATATACAGATGGGACGGATAAAATATTGCAGATAACTGCAAATTTTCTGGTAGGGTGTTACCAACTGCTAAAAGGATCCTGGTGTTGCCGCTGGATGAGTTGCGGAAGGAAACATCCACTTTCACTTTTTGTGAGGAAGGTGAAACCGCACGATTCAGGAGAGAGCCTGCATCTGCACGAGGCGATATCAGAAAACGGCTCATACGGCTTTCCAAATACCGGGATATTTTTCCTGATATTCCCGGCGGGCAGCCAGATAATAAGAGACGTTCACTTCCTCGTTGGAAATAGGGATATTCACCCGGCCAGACAGCGTTCGTCCCTGGATGGAGCAGTCGGTAGCAAAGCAGGGCAGCAGAGAGTTCTCGATCAGCTCATGCAGCGAGTAGCGCTCCGTTTGGATCAAAAAGCGGGAATCCGGCATTTTGGACCGCACCAGATCGCTCCAAAAGCCGATGCCGTCCATCATGAGCAGATTTTCTCCGTTCATCTCTTCCAGTGTCAGCGAGGTACGACCTGCAAGAGGGTGGCTTGTCGGCAGACAGAACATCAGGTGCTCCTCGCCGATCTTTTTGGAAATATAATCCTCTCCTGCTGGCGGCTCCAGCAGGATCGCCAGCTGAGCGGCACCCGTTTGCAGAGCTTCCACGGCTCCGGCAACGCTTTTGATCTCGCTGGCAATCGTCCGATCCGGCAGAATACCGGTCAGCCGGGCCAGCAGTGTCTGCAAAGGCAGGATGGCGCAGGAGACCACAGTGATCGTATGATGCGCTTTGTCCAGCGCACGCACCTGGCTCATCATCATAGCTGCCTGCTGCAACAGAAGCTGGGTCTGTGCGGCGGCCAGCTTGCCGTTTTCATTCAGCTGTAACCGATTGCGCTGGCGAGTGAATAGCGGCACACCGAATTCGGCTTCCAGCTTCTGCATATTCCGTGTCAGCGTGGGCTGGGAGATGTTCATTTGTACAGATACCTCGGATAAAGTTCCAAGACGTGCAAAGGCCGAAAATTGTTCCAGATATTCAAATGTCAGCATGAGAATCCCTCCTAAAGTCCAGTATAGCACAGGGACTCAGCATGCACAATCTGAAATCCGAATTACGGATTCTGGGAGCAGCAAACAGTCTGTACGCTGCGTGCCAGATGGATCGAAATGTACGAGGCATCCTTATGTCCAAAACAGCAATGGAATCTCTGTATAGCCAGAAAGATATCCGGATGATGGACTTTGATTTTTATAAAGAGGCTTGTCCATCCGATGATTGCGGCGATCAAAACAAGTTCTAGGACTGCGCGGCCGGAAGCTGGGAGGCCGCATTCTGGAGAATGGCAATTATGTTGGTCACAGCCTGACGGATCTGGGCAAAGGCGGCGATATCCTCATCCTTCATGCGGGATTCAGGGGGAAGGACGACCGACTCGGAAAGGGAAAGGCTGCCGGCCAGTTCGATGTGCAGGCCCTGCGCGGGAAGATCCAACAGTACATGCAGGGGAATGATATCCTCAAAAATGCGGTCTGTCGGAAGCCCCAGCAGCAGCGCGGGGCCATTTTCCGTGCTGTTGGGCAGGGAAAGGTAGAGATACCCTTCCTTGCCTTCTGCGGGTTTTACGATTTTTAACGATCGCAGGTCGATGCGGAAACCGGTCGTATCTTGCAGCTCTACCGATGCGGCATCAATGCCCAGCGCCAATGCAAGCTGCTGCTGGGAAATATAGTCTCCCAGCGACCAGTCCGGCAAAAGAAGCGATGCCAGCGGGTATTGATCGGTCAGTATATTTCGAACGGTAGAATAAAGCTGGCGCACATCGTACAGTGTTTCACTGGGATCGATGTACAGCCGTGTCAGAGGCTCGGCGGAAGAATCCTGCGTGAAAAGCTCCAGCTGTATCCGTCCCGAAGCGTACAGGCCGCTCACATGGCCCTGAAGGGCATCCGACTGCGCCAGTACCTGATAAAGGGTAGGCGATTCATCGGCAGTGGGAGTGATGGAGTAACTGAACTGAAAAGATGCTCCCTGCTGCAGAGCAGTCACTTTTTGGCTGAGCATAAAATACAGTGTGCCCAGGGCCACAGCGCAGACCAGCAGGATACAAAGGATCACAAGGGCCGCAGCCCGGCCGCGGCGGGCACGTTTTTTGGAAGAAGCCATAGGAAAAAACCTCCTTTTAGAGAGACAATGCTTCGATCATCTTCCAGCATACCGGAACAATATGAAAAAATCAAGGACGATCCGCTGTTATTCTGTGCCGAGAGAGGGACAAGATCGAAAAACAGTCGTTCTTTCGCTTGACTTGACCGGGAGAGCGGGCTATACTATCTCTGCTGTAATGGAAAAAAAGCAAGGAGGAAGAAATGAAAAGAACAGCAGGCGTATTTTTGGCGGCATGTATGCTGGTGCTGCTTGCGGGCTGCACCCAGGCAAAGCTATCGCAGGAAGTTCTGGAACTGGAAGCGCAGGGCGTTTACACCCTCTCCAGCGGGGAGAGCGTGGACCGCTGGCGCGGCTACCTGGTAGAGCAGGAAAGCGGGGCACATCTGCCGGAGCCGCAGGTAAAGTACTGTCTTGCGGACGGTACGCAGCTGCTGACCGAACAAAACCCGGCCGGGCTGTCCCTGACACCGGAACTGGAAGAACCGACCCGGAATGCCATCCAGAAATGGTATCAGCAGCGGGGCGCGTGGTATGAGCTGCAAGGGCTGCTGGAAGCGGCCAATGCAGCATATCAGAAAGCGCCGGAGGCGTTCCAGCCGTGGTATGTTGGTCAGGAAACAATCCAAACGGCCCAGAACGATAAAACTGTTTGGTGCATGAGTGAAGTGACCATACCGTTAGGCGGCACCGAAGCGACTTCCTGGCAGGTGGGTGCGGTCTTTGACCGTGAAAATGGAGAAAAGAAGGAACTGTGGAGCCTGTTCAAGGTTTCGGAACAACGCGCAAAGGAAGTGCTGCTGACCTATGTCGGGCAAGAGGATCCCCTCAAGGCCCGGATGCTGGAGGCGTTGACGCCCGAAATGGTGACTTTTTATCCCGATCATGCCACCGTGTATTTCCCGCTGGGCAGCCTGACCGGGGAGCAAACGCCGGTAGCTGTCCAGATCCCGATGGAGGAGCTGGCTGTGGTGCTCAGACCCTGGGCTGTGCCGCAGGCGGAGAACAGCGCGGCATGAAGATCATGATCATCGGCACCAGCGGCAGCGGAAAATCCACGATGGGGCAAGCTCTTGGCCAGAGATACGGCGTTCCGGTGCTGCATCTGGACGCAGTGCATTTTCTGCCTGGCTGGGTGGAGCGCGCACCGGAGGAGGAACGCGCGATCGTAGAACGGTTTCTGGATCAGCAGGATGGCTGGGTGATCGATGGAAACTATACCCGTATATGTTATGAACGCCGCCTGGAGGAAGCGGATCAGATCCTTGTGATGTGGTTCGATCGCTTTGTGTGTCTGGAACGAGTCACGCGGCGCTGGTGGGCGAACCGCGGCCGCACTCGCAGCTCGATGGCGGCGGGATGTGAGGAAAAGCTGGATGCAGAATTTGTCTGGTGGGTACTTTATCGGGGCCGCGGCCAGGCTTTCCGGCAGCGTGTTCGGAACATCGCGCGCCGGTATCCGGAAAAAACAGTGTTCCTGCGCACCCAGCGGCAGGCAGACTGCTTTTTGCGGCAGAAAATCGGGGATAACTGAAAAACAAAGAACCGCGGCACGGAATGTGTCGCGGTTCTTTGCCATTTGAAAAGGAGTTTCTTTTATTGCCTGCAGGCAGAAACAAACAAATTGAAAATGCGCTGCTGCGCGGGCAGCTGGGCGCTCAACCATTCCGGATGCCATTGTACGCCCAGACAGAAGCGGCGTCCGGGGGCTTCGACGGCTTCCACAAAACCGTCCTCGCTCAGCGCGGTGACGGTCAGACCGGGGGCGAGCCGGTCGACAGCCTGATGATGCTGGCTGTTCACCTGTACGGCAGGGGTGCCGAATGCCTGCCACAGCAGGCTGTTGCGCCGGATGATGACGTTGTGCGCCAGATCCCAGTGATCGTTGTGGGAACAGCGCTCCAGCGGTGTGATGTCCTGATGGATGTTGCCGCCCAAGCAGATGTTCAACACCTGAACGCCCCGGCAGATGCCCAGGATCGGACGATCTGCTGACCAAAAGGCTTGCAGCAGCAGCGGCTCGGCTGCATCCCGCACGGGGTTTGGCTTGCCGCAGGCCGGCAGCGGCTGCTGCCCAAAAAAGGCAGGGGACATATCACCGCCGCCGGGCAGCAAAAGCCCATCACAGGAAAGCGATTCCTGCACAGCCTGGAACGGATCGTCCAGACAAATCCAGCGCACAGCGGCCCCCGCACGCTCCAGGCTCTCGACATATTTCGATTGAGCCGGTGTAAGCTGCGGCTCACTGCCCATTTGCGGCATCGCAATGGTCACAGGCATGATGGACTTCCTCCCTTGGGATAAAAAGAACCCGGAACCAAATGGTTCCGGGCGTCTTTGGCGGAAAGATGGGGATTCGAACCCCAGAACGCTTTTGACACGTTACACGATTTCCAGTCGTGCGCCTTAGACCAACTCAGCCATCTTTCCAAACATACTTTTTGTTTTCGCCTTGAGCCGCGGCCCTCAGCGCTCCACTATAATACCCGAAACGCCTTTGTTTGTCAAGCGCTTTTTCAAAAAAGTTTTTGATAAATTTAAATATGACGAAAATGCGTGAAAATCAAAGGATGGTTTTTTCGCTGTCACGGTGCTCTATGGCGGTAGGTGCCTGTGCAGCAAAAATCTTTTTGATAGAGCAAGAACCGCTGTGCGGCCTGTGGACAGCAGGCAGCGCACAGCGGTTTTGGCGCAGTATTTTATTTCAGGGTGCCATCCAGGATCTGACCATAGTACCAGGGCTTGGGCGCACGGAAGGTCTTGCCGCTGAGAAAAGCGAAATCCGGCTGGGAGAAGCTGGGCATCACCAGCTCCCAGGCGCACAGGGCCTGATATTTCAGCTTCAGCTCGCGGTTGGCGGCATTGTTGCCATATTTGCTGTCGCCCAGAATGGGGCAGCCGATGCTGGACATGTGGGCGCGGATCTGATGGGTGCGGCCGGTGATCAGCCGGACTTTCAGCAGGGCCAGACGGCCCGACACCGCGATGGTCTCATACCGGGTCTCCACATCCTTTGCGCCGGGCAGTTTTTCTTCCACGATCTTCACCATGCCGCGGTCAGCGTCCTTGAGCAGATAGCCGCCCAGCGTGCCGTCCGGCGGAGTGGGACGGCCAAAGGTAACGCAGAGATAGGTTTTCTGGATCTGGCGCTCTTTGATGGCCTCCAGGAACAGCTGCTCTGCCTCTGGGGTCTTGGCAATGATGACCAGACCGCTGGTCCCGGTATCCAGCCGGTGGCACAGGGAGGGCTGATAAAGGCTGTTTTCGTTGTATTCGCCCTGGCCGTTCAGGTACAGAAGTGCGCGGTTCAGCAGGGTGTCATCCTCCGGGCCGTCCACCGACAGTCCGGCGGGCTTGTTCACGATCAGGATCTGTGGGCAGTCATACACGATTTGTGCGGGGCAGCGGGCATTTTTCCAGGCTGGGCCATCCACATGCTGGCCTGCGTCCAGGATATCATCCAGGATGAACAGCTTGATCTCATCGCCTGCCATCACGCGGGTGGACAGAGGCTGCTTTTTGCCGTTCAGTTTGATCTTGTTCTCGCGCAGGGCCTTGTTCAAACGGCCCGGGTTCAGCGCCGGGAACTGCTGCATCAGATAATTGTCCAGCCGGGTAGGGGCCAGGCATTTGACTTTAATGGTTTTCATAAAAGTTCCTCGCTGTATTTATTACTTATTATATAGAAAGCGTTTTTGATATTTTAGCGGATGAAGGCCGAAGCTGTCAAGAGCGGGGAAGAGCAGCTGCCGGATCCCGGACACAGAAGATTCAAATTCCGTTAAAAACAGAGTGTTTCTTTTTCGTTGGGCCTGCTGTATAATAAGGACGCAGGCAAAAGCTGGGTTTTCTGATAGAGGGGGCTTTGCCTGTATGGATACTGTGGATCGTTTGGAAACGTCCGCCGGGCCTGTGTGCCCGCCGGCGCGAGAAAGGAATTGGATTTATGAAACGGATCATCCCATTGCTGCTTTCGGCAGCGCTTGTGTTCAGCCTGACCGCCTGTGGCGGCAGCGCCTCCACCTCCAGTGTTTCTTCGGCATCCTCTGCTGATGTGTCTTCTGCGCCCGCAGCTTCGCAGGATGCCTCGGCGTCGTCCTCTGCCGCCGATGTCTCCTCTGTGCCTGTCTCCCCGGAGGCTGCGCCAGAAGCTTCTTCGCAGGGGCAGGCTGCTGCCGGGCAGGATGTTCTGCCGCTGCCCTCCTATGAAATGAGTGATCCCATGCAGGATGGCATTTATTCGGTTTCGTTTGAAAACGCAGACCTTGAGGACACCGAGGGCGGCTTTGTGCTCAAGGCACGCTTTTATGCCTATGATCTGTTTGATATGGTAGACGTCGCAAGCCTGAAGGCGGGGGATACGATGCTGTACCATGGCGATAACGGCGAGGAGCTGACCCTGACCGTGGAAACGCTGGACAGTGTCAACGGCATGGTGTCGATCAACGGCGGCATGGAGTCCGAAAATGGTCTTGACCTCATCGAGGAGGATACCTGCTACCGTACCCTGTTCTGGGATGATTATCCCATCTACTACGACAAGGGCGAGATGTGGCTGACACTTGCGGATGACGCGGTGCTGACCGACAGCTCGGAGGACGTGCAAGCAGAGCCGGTTGTGACCAGCGGTGCAGAAGCGATCTTCCGTGCGGTACAGGCCAGCGATGGCTACTGGGTGTGCACCAACACCACGATCCGGGTGGAAAACGGCGTGATCGTGGAGATCGGCCGCCGCTGGGTGCCGTAATTTTACGGAAATTGGTTGACAAATGCTGTCGTCATGCTATAATTTAATCTGTACGCAGAGGGGAGAATTGCCCTGCTGCGCCCGATCGAAATCATGGCAGATGGCATAGATGGGGCCAGAGTTGTGCACACCGCCGTCCAGAGAGAAAGCTGAATGCTGCAAGGCTTTCCGGCAGGACACACTTGCGCCACCCCGGAGCCTCCGGCGATATAAGCCGGACGCTGCGCAGCGTTATTGCGTCAGAGCGGCAGGAGCTTTTCCTGCAACTTGGGTGGTACCACGGAGCTTACAGCAGCCTCCGTCCCTTGGCTGGGACGGAGGCTGCTTTTGTTTTGCCGCCGCTGCCGTATCAAAGGACTTCCGCGTCTGGATGGGACGCAGGAATATGCATGAGGAGAGAATACAGCTATGCAATGGACCGGTTTGAATGAACTGCGCGAAAAGTACCTGACTTTCTTTGAAAGCAAGGGCCATCTGCGCCTGGACAGCTTCCCGCTCGTCCCCAAAAACGACCCCAGCCTGCTGCTGATCAACAGCGGCATGGCCCCCATGAAAAAATGGTTCCTCGCACAGGAGGAGCCGCCCCGCCACCGCGTGACCACCTGCCAAAAGTGCATCCGTACCCCGGATATCGAGCGCGTGGGCATCACCGCGCGTCACGGCACCTTCTTCGAGATGCTGGGCAACTTCTCCTTCCAGGACTACTTCAAGGAGGAGGCCATTCCCTGGGCATGGGAGTTCCTGACCAGCGACGAGTGGATGGCGATCCCCAAGGATAAGCTGCACATCTCGGTCTATCTGGAGGACGACGAAGCCTATGATATCTGGACCCAGAAGGTGGGCATCGCTCCGGATCACATGATCCGTCTGGGCAAGGAGGACAACTTCTGGGAGCATGGCTCCGGCCCGTGCGGTCCCTGTTCCGAGATCTACTTTGACCGCGGCCTGGAGTACGGCTGCGGCAAGCCGACCTGCGGCCCCGGCTGTGACTGTGACCGCTTTATGGAGATCTGGAACCTGGTGTTCAGCCAGTTCGATTCCGACGGCAAGGGCACCTATGAGCGCCTGCCCCGGCCCAACATCGACACCGGCATGGGCTTGGAGCGTCTGGCCTGCGTGATGCAGGGCGTGGGCAACCTGTTCGAGGTCGATACCGTCCAGAGCGTGCTGCACCATGTCGAGCACATCGCGGGCAAGACCTACAAGCAGGACGACAAGACCGATATCTCCATCCGTGTGATCACCGACCATATCCGCAGCTGCACCTTTATGGTGTCGGACGGCATCCTGCCCTCCAACGAGGGCCGCGGCTATGTGCTGCGCCGTCTGCTGCGCCGTGCGGCCCGTCATGGCCGTATGCTGGGCATCCAGCGTCCCTTCCTGGTCGATCTGGTGGAGACCGTCATCCAGTCCAGCGAGAGCGCTTATCCTGAGCTGCGTGAGCATGCCGCTTATATCAAAAAGGTCATCGGCACCGAGGAAGCAAACTTTGCCCGTACCATCGATTCCGGCATGAATATCCTGAACACCATGATCGAGAATCTGGAAAAGGCACATCAGCGTCTGCTCAGCGGCATGGATGTGTTCAAGCTGAACGATACCTTTGGCTTCCCCCTGGATCTGACCCGTGAGATCGCGGCCGAGCAGGGCCTGGAGGTGGACGAGGAAGGCTTCCATGCGGAGATGAAAAAGCAGAAGGAGCGCGCCCGTGCCGAGCGCCTGAAGAAGAACATCTCCGGCTGGAGCGAGGATCTGTTTGGCGGCCTGAACGCCGAGCCTACCGTCTTTACCGGCTATCAGACCCTGAGCGATACCGGTGTTGTGGTGGCTTTGAGCGATGAGGAGACCCTGACCGAGGCCATTTCGACCGATGATCAAGAGAAGGAGGGCGTGCTGGTCATTCTGGACAAGACTCCCTTCTACGCAGAGATGGGCGGCCAGGTGGCTGACCACGGCATGCTGACCAGCGCGGATTGCAGCCTGCGCGTGCTGGACGTGAAAAAGACTCCGAAGGGCTACTTTGTCCACACCTGTGTGCTGGAAAGCGGCATCGTCAAGCTGGGCGACCATCTCACCGCCCAGGTGGATACCGAATACCGCATGTCGATCGCCCGCAACCACACCGCCACCCATCTGATGCAGTCCGCCCTGCGCGAGGTGCTGGGCGATCATGTCCATCAGGCTGGCTCCTATCAGGATGCAGAGATCACCCGTTTCGACTTTACCCACTTCAGTGCAGTGACTGCCAACGAGCTGGCACAGGTGGAGAAGATCGTCAACGACAAGATCTTTGAGGCCATGGATGTCTGTGTGCGCGAGATGCCGATTGCAGAAGCCAAGCAGATGGGCGCAATGGCCCTGTTTGGCGAAAAGTACGGCGAAGTTGTCCGCGTTGTGGATGTGAAGGGCTGGTCCACCGAGTTCTGCGGCGGCACCCATGTCAAGAACACCGCGCAGATCGGCTGCTTCAAGATCGTCAGCGAGTCCTCTGTGGCTGCCGGCATCCGCCGGATCGAGGCTGTCACCGGCAAGAATCTGCTGATGCGCGCCAACCTGCAGGAGATGGCGCTGCGCCGGACTGCCGCTGCGCTCAAGGCCAACAATGTGGCGGATGTCGTACTGCGCGCCGAGGCTGTCATGAGCGAGAACAAGGCGCTGGGCCGCCAGCTGGACGAGATGAAGGCGACCATCGCCGCCTCCAAGGTGGACAGCCTGTTCAACAGCGCCGAGGAAGTGGGCGGCGTGAAGATCGCCACCGCCTTCTTCTCCGGCACCGGCAGCGATACGCTGCGCGCGATGTGTGATTCCGTCCGCGACCGTGTCAAGATCCCCGTGGTGGTCGTCCTGGTGGGCAAAGAGGGCGAGAAGGTGACGATGGCTGTCACCGTGAATAAGCTTGCCCAGGAAAAGGGGCTCAAGGCCGGCGTCCTGGTCAAGGAGATCTCGGCTGTTGCTGGCGGCAAGGGCGGCGGAAAGCCGGACTTTGCGATGGCGGGCCTGCGCGATGAGAACAAGATCGACGAGGCGCTGCACGCTGCTCCCGAGATCGTGGCCAAGATCATGGGCTGATTTTTTGAAAAATGCAAAGGCACCCCGCCGCACTGTGCGGCGGGGCAGCCTTGTTTGATAAAATAAAACGCGAAAGGAGCATCCTCCATGGAAGATTGTCTGTTTTGTAAGATCGCAGCAGGCGAGATCCCCTCAAAAAAGCTGTATGAGGACGAGCAGGTGGTCGCCTTCTACGACATCAACCCGCAGGCCAAGATCCATTTTCTGGTCATCCCCAGAAAGCACATTCCATCTGCCGCAGCGCTGACCGCCGAAGATGGCGCGCTGCTGGGCCACATTTTTGAGGTGATCGCAAAGCTGGCTGGGGAGACCGGGCTGGAAAACGGCTACCGTGTCATCTCCAATGTGGGCGCAGACGCGGGCCAGACTGTTCCTCATCTGCACTTCCACGTCCTGGGCGGCGAGACCTTGCCCGTTTAAGCGTTTGAACCGGATGTTAAGAGAGAAAGAGGTGTTTTGATCATGGAAAAGACTTATACGCTGCATGTTGCGGGCCTGACCCGTGAGCTGACCATCTGCAAGGTCAATGACCACATGGATATTGCGGCCTTTATCATGCTGGGCGATGCCGAGCTGACCGTGGCTGCTGCCGCCGGGCTGCTGGAAAAGTGCCCGGAGTTTGACGTTTTGCTCACCGCTGAGGCCAAGGGCATCCCGCTGGCCCACGAGATGAGCCGTCAGAGCGGCAAGCCTTACGTCTGTGCGCGCAAGGGCGTCAAGCTGTATATGAAGGATCCCGTTGTGGTGGAAGATCAGTCCATCACCACGGAGGGCAAGCAGAAGCTGGTCATCGACCGCAAGGAGCTGGATTCCATGAACGGCAAGCGTGTGCTGGTCGTGGATGATGTGATCTCCACCGGCGGCTCCCTCAAGGCGTTGGACGCTCTGGCCGAGCAGACCAAGTGCGAGATCGTTGGCCAGGCGGCTGTGCTGGCCGAAGGTGACGCGGCAGAGCGCAAGGATATTATCTTCCTGGAGCCGCTGCCCCTGTTCTTCCATTAAAAACGGATGCGTCGGCCGCTCTGCATTTTTTGCGTAGGAATGCTGGGTGCGGAGTTGCTGTGCGCATTTTTGCCGCAGGCAGAGCTTATGCTGCTTGCGGCTTCTTTTATTTTTGTCCTATTTTTGTCGATTTTTGTCAGAAACGCCCGAAAACCGATCCTCTGCCTGCTGCTGGGCGCTGCGGTGGGGCTGGGGGCTTCGGCTGCCACCCGGATGCGTCTGGAAAAGGTACAGTCCCGCTATGCGGAAAACGCTCTGCGCGTGACCGCGTGTGTGGAAAGAGTGTCGGATTCTTATTGGCCGGGGCGTGTGCGCGCCGTGCTCCGGGTAGAACAGGCGGACGGGGACACGGCGGAGTTCCGCTGCGTTTGCCCTGCGGTGCCGGAGTGTGCCGCAGGCGACCGGGTGGAATGCAGCCTGATTTTGGAGTGCCCGGACAGTACCGAAAGGCTGGATCTGTACGCCGATGGCATTGCATTGGCGGCAAAAGAGGTCTGGGGATTTTCGGTGGTCGGACAGGCAGAGGGCTTTTTTCCGTGGGCCAGCCGCATGCGAGCCAGGCTGAGCAAGGCGCTGCGCACCTTTCTGGACGAAGAGACCGGCGGCGTGCTGGCTGCAATGGTTCTGGGCGACCGCAGGGCGCTGCCCGCAGAGCTGGCCCGGGACTACCGCGCGGCGGGGCTTGCCCATGTCCTGGTCGTCAGCGGAATGCATGTTTCGATCCTGTGCGGCGAGGCTCTGTATCTGCCGGGACGAAGAAAAGAGCGCAGCTATGCCAGCCGCCGGTGCAAAGCGCTGTTCCGCGCTGGGGCGGCGTTGCTTTTGGTCGGTGTGACCGGCTGTACGCCCTCGGTGCGGCGGGCTGCGGCGGCGGTCTGGATCAGCTCTGTGGGTGTTTGGGTCTATGGCCCGCCGGATGCGCTCACCTCGCTGGCGGCCGCAGGTTTTTGGATGACCTTGCGCAACAGCTACGCGGTCTGTGATGTGGGATTCGAGCTGTCTTTTGCCTCTGTTTTGGGAACGCTGGCCGCAGGCGAGCTGCTTTGCCGTGCAGAGGAGATCCGCGGGAAAAAGAGAGAAAAGCAGCCGTTTTCCCGCCCAGCACCGTGGAGGCGCATGTTCCAGGGACTGATGCGGGAGCTGTGCAGCTCTCTTTGTGTTGCAGCCTGCGCTTCGGCAGCTGCATTTCCGGTGCTGATCCTGCGCGGTATGAGCGTGAGCCTGTACAGCCTTTTGTCCGGCGCAGCGGTGCTCTGGATGGTCAAGCCGATGCTGCTGCTGGGCGTTGGCGCGGCTTTGGCCGGGCTGGTGCCGGCGGCTGTGCCGCTGCACAAAGCCCTTTCCTTTTGTGCGGGATTTCTGGCCTGGACGCTCAACGGATGGGTGAAGATGATCTCCGCCTGGCCGGGTGCACAGCTTCGGTTCGACACAGCTTATGGCGCACTGGTCTGTCTGCTGGGGTGGGGATTGTGTCTGCTGGCATATCGCTGGCATGTCCGGCTGCGCATCGCAGCGCCAGCGATCCTTTTGGTTTTTGCGGCTGCGCTGGGACTTGGCAGCGGGCTGAGCCGGGATGTTGTCCGGGTCGAGCTTGTGGGCAGCATCAACGCTCCGGCGGTGGTCATCACGCAGGACAGGCAGATGATGGTGCTGTTCCGGGGTGGGGAAACGACCCAGAGCGTAGTGGAAGCTTTGCTGGAACAGCGTGATATATGGGAAGCAGCCCTTGTGGTGGATCTGCGCATGAAGCGCCAAACACCCTGCACGCTGAAAACGCAGCAAATGATCGCGGCGGAAGAAATGCGGCCCAACACTTCCCGGATCCTCACCCGAGGCGAGGTCCAGATCGAGATCCTGCGCACCCGGTACGGATGTCTGGTGCGCTTGCAGACGGGTGGACGCTCGCTTGTCACTCTGAGCGGCACCGTACAGCTGGCAAAAACTGTCCGTGCGGACTGGCTTTTGGCCAGCCCTTCCCGTCCGGATGCGATCCGGTGGGAGAATGCGCTTTCTTTGAGCGAGGGATACCGCTGGATGGAGGAGGGCGAGGCTGTAAAAGGGCAGATTCTGCTTGTGCGGCCCGGCGGGGGAGAGCGGGCACGGTGACGGGGTTTGCAAAAAGCGTTGGATATGATACAATAAACAAACGGATGGATCTTTTGCGGGAAAGGAGACAGACCCTTGGCAAGCGAAGCAAAGCTGCGGCAGCTGATCGAAAAAGGCTGTCCGGTGTTTTATTATTATTCCAGCGAGCGCTATCTGGTGCGTCAAGCCGCGGCGATGATCACCCGCCTGCTGGCGGCGGAGCAGGACGAGGAGACCACTGTATTGGACGGCCCTGCGCCGCAGATCGAACAGATCATCATGGCGGCGGGCACGATCTCCTTTTTTGGCACGCGGCGCATCGTCGTTCTGCCGGAAGTGGAACCGGCCGCCTATAGCGACAAAGACCTGGACGCATTGTGTGATACGCTGGCCAGCCTGGAAAACGCGGTGGTGGTTCTGAGCAGCGTCTTTGAACTGGAGCGCGGTAAGCTCAAACTGGGCAAGCGCGCGCAGAAGCTGATCTCCCAGTGCAAAAAGCTGGGCTGTGCGGAGGAGCTGGCCAAGCCCAAGCCCTATGAGCTGAAGATCATGATGATCGACCGCGCAAAGGAACAGGGGACAACTCTGCCGGAGGGGGCGGCCTCTGCGCTGCTGGAACGCTGCGGCGAGGATCCCTTCCTGCTGGAAAACGAAGTGGACAAGCTCTGTGCCCTGTCCGGTTATCAGACCGTGAGCACTGCTATGGTGGCGGAGATGGGTACGGTCAGCCTGGAAGCGGATGTGTTTGAGATGATCCGCATGCTGACCGCCAGGAATTCTACCGGAGCCTGCAAAAAGCTTCAAACTTTGCTGCGGCTCCAGCAGGAGCCGATCGCGATCACGGCGGCCATGATCGGCAGCTATGTCGATTTGTACCGGGTCAAGCTGGGCGCGGCGAATAAAAAGGATCATAAAACGGTGTTCAAGGATTTTGGATATAAGGGCAGCGATTACCGCCTGAAACGGTCGGCAGAAACGGCGGCACATTATACGCTGTCCCAGCTGGAAGCCTGCCTTCAGGTGCTGCTGGAACTGGATAAAAGCTTAAAAAGTCAGCCTGTGGACGCACAGATCCTGCTGGAATCAGCTCTGTGCCGTCTGACGCTGGCGGGGAGTGGACGATGACGGAATTGCTGCATACGGAACGTGTGCTGATCGTGGAAGGAAAATACGATGCGGCCCGTTTAGCACGCCTGACCGATGCGATGATCCTGCTGACCGACGGTTTTGGGATCTATAAGGATAAAAAGCGTCAGCAGCTGTTCAAGACGCTGGCCAAAAGCTGCGGCCTGATCCTGCTGACCGACTCGGATGCCGCAGGTTTTCGGATCCGCAATTATATCACCAATCTGGTAGGCGCGGAGAACGTGGTGCAGGCTTATGTCCCGGCCATCCACGGCAAGGAAAAGCGCAAAGCCCAGCCCGGCAAGGAAGGTCTGCTGGGGGTAGAGGGCGTGGACGATGCACTGGTGTTGCAAGCGCTGCGGGATGCTCTTGGCCCGGAAGCCGGGCTTCCGGCCACCCGCCCGGCGGGACGGCAGATCACCTATACCGATCTGTACGATTGGGGGCTTTCGGGCACAGCAGGCAGTGCCCAGCGCAAAGCGGAGCTTTTGTGTGCGCTGGGACTTCCCCCACGCCTTTCCAAAAAGGAACTGGTGGAGGCGCTCAATCGCCTGTACAGCTTCGAGCAGCTGGACGAGATGCAGCGCAGATTGTTTTCTGTCGAAAGATAGGAACTTCCCTGATAAGGTTTTTGCAGCCCCGGATGGACAGGCTTTGTTCCTCCGGGGCTGCTGTAAGTTTGCGGGAAAGCTCTTTCTGGGGCAGAAGGGACTGGGCGGTACGGGATTCCCAAGCAGTAGGATCTCTGCCATTCCCCAGTTGGCTGCGGCTAATCTCATGAGGGCTTGTTTCCTGCTGGGCGCCACCCCCAGGGTGCAGCAGATCGGTGAGTTGATCGGTGTGGTTGCTTCGGCGGCCGCCATCGGCGCGGTGCTCAACCTGCTGAACACCGCATGGGGCTTTGGCACCGGCGAACTGGGCGCGCCGCAGGCCATGATGATGAAAATGATCGTGGAAGGCGTCATGGGCGGAAATATGCCCTGGACGCTGGTCTTTATCGGCGTGTTCCTCGCGGTGGTGCTGGAGCTGCTGGGCCTGCCCGTTCTGCCCGTGGCCATCGGCATCTATCTGCCGGTCCACATGACCGCCGGCATCATGCTGGGCGGTGTGGTGCGCGAGGTCGTGGAGCGGATGCCCCTGGGCAAAGCGGATGACCGGGAGGAGTGCATCCAGTCCGGCATCCTGTATAGCTCCGGCCTGATCGCCGGCGAGGGTCTGGTGGGCATCGTGCTGGCGGTGCTGGCAGTGCTGGGCATCAATATCGACCTGTCCGCTGTGTTCAGTCTCGGGGATATCGGCACGATCGTCCTGTTTGCTTTGCTGGCGCTGTCTTTGATCCTCATCGCACGGCGCGGCGCGGCTGGGAAGAACAAGGAGCATTCATGAGCCGCCGCAAGGATAATTTTCTGGGATACTGCCCTGTGCGTTCCCCTGCCAACACATGGGATGTGAACGATGCCGGCATCGTGACGGTGCATTTGGTTCACAGGGGCTTCTATGCGGCCATCGCGCAGAAGCTGTTCCACCGCCCCCGCGTCAGCCACATTGAACTGGACGAGCTGGGCAGCTTTGTGTTTTTGCAGATCGATGGCCAGCGCACCGTGGAACAGATCGCCCGGCAGGTACGGGAGCAGTTTGGGGAAACGGCAGAGCCGCTTTATGAGCGGCTGATACAGTATCTGAGCATCTTGCGCAACAACCGGTTCATTTATTATCAGGGCATCGACCCGATGCCTAAAGACGAACGCTCGGCCCCCTGATAGCAACGCCGATCGGCTGTTCTGTGTGCTGTATGCCGCCGCAGTCGCTTTGCAGCTTTCAGGAGTCTGGAAGTTTCTCAACAGAAAACGGAGGTTCGGTCAAAAGACCGGATCTCCGTTTTTTCAAGCCGATATCCGTCTGTTCGGTTTGCGATAATGTTCCAAGGCAGAAAATTCTGCAAACGGCTCCGGGTATTGAAATGCTTATATAGGACTCCCTCCGTAAAGAAAGCATCACGCAAAACTTTAGTATGCATAATATGAAATCCACATTGCAGGATTTCTATTGTACAAGCCGATTGCCGTGATGTACAATATAGACAAAGGGAGGCAAGAAGAACATGGTGTTTTATTTTACGGGAACGGGCAACAGCCTGTATGTGGCGCGGCAGATGGACAGGGAAGTGCGCAGCATCCCGCAGGTGCTCCGCACTTCCGAACGGTCTTTCAGCGCACCGGTGATTGGCTTGGTGTGCCCGATCTATGGCCATGAAATGCCCGCTATGGTAAAGGATTTTTTGCAGCAGGTGGACTTTCAGACGGATTATTTCTATCTCCTTCTGACCTATGGCAACCGCCATGCCAACGCAGTGGAGCTGGCACAAGCCGCCTGCCGACAAGCGGGGAAGCGGCCTGATTCTATCCACACGGTACTCATGGTGGATAATTTCCTGCCGGTATTCGACATGGAGGAGCAGCTCCGCATGGACAAGCAGGTGGAGCGCCAGCTGGACAGGATCCGGCAGGATATCGAATTGCGCAAACAGGAATATGAAAAGGTCACGATGGCGGACAGAGCCGCCCATGCTTCTTATTGTGCGCTCGTAGGCGATCAGCCGGAAACCGTCTGGGCAAACTATGTGATTACGGATCAGTGCATCGGCTGCGGGATCTGCACCCGGGTCTGTCCGGCAGGCTGCATCCATCTGGAAGGGCGGCACGCGGTCAATACGGGAGAAAACTGTCAGGCGTGCTATGCCTGCATCCACGCCTGCCCGGAACTGGCCATCCAATTCGGCCAACTGCCCATAAAAAGCAAAATGACCCAGGCGCGTTATCGCAATCCCCATGTTTCGTTGACCGATCTGGTGCAGTCCAATGACCAGACAAGGCAAGGAGTCCACGAAAGGGAATAACGCACAGTTGGAGATGTTTCTTCTTCAAGACGTGATTCATGCGCTCCGCGAGGATGCGGCGCTGAAATAATTGATTGGAACTGACAGGAGGTTACATTGATGGAATACGTTACTTTGAACAACGGGGTCAAAATGCCCCAGCTGGGCTACGGTGTGTACCAGGTGAGCAGCGAGGAATGCGAGCGCTGTGTGCTAGATGCCATGCGGGTGGGCTACCGCTCGATCGATACGGCGCAGGCCTATGGCAACGAAGAAGGCGTGGGCAATGCCATCGTCAAATGCGGCGTCCCCCGCGAGGAGCTGTTCATCACCACCAAGGTGTGGATCTCCAATGGCGGCTATGAGAAAGCCAAGGCATCTCTGCGGGAATCCCTGCGCAAGCTGCAAACCGAGTACATCGACCTGGTGCTGATCCATCAGCCCTTTAATGACTATTACGGCACTTACCGCGCCATGGAAGAAGCCTATAAGGAAGGCTGGATCCGTGCCATCGGCGTATCCAATTTCTATCCCGACCGCCTTGTGGATCTGTGCAGCTTTGCCGAGGTGATCCCTGCTGTGAACCAGGTGGAGACCCATGTGTTCCAGCAGCAAAAGACGGCTCATGCGTACATGGAGAAGTATGGTGTCCAGCATGAGAGCTGGGGCCCCTTTGCGGAGGGCCGCAAGGATTTCTTCAGCAACCCGGTTTTGATGGGGATTGGCTCCAGGCACGGAAAGTCTGCCGCCCAGACCGCCCTGCGCTTTCTGCTGCAAAGCGGTGTGGTAGTCATCCCCAAGTCCACGCATGTGGAGCGCATGGAGCAGAACTTTGATGTGTTCGACTTCACGCTGGATGAGGACGATATGGCGGCTATCCGTGCGCTGGACGAGGAAAAGAGCCTGTTCTTCTCGCACTATGATCCGGCTGTAGTAGAAATGCTCACAAACCTGCATCGCTGATAAAGAAAGCAGCCCAAACAAAAAATGAGATAGGCTTCTCCAAAAGGGGGTCTATCTCATTTTTTGTTGTAAGCTTACAACAACCAAACGTCAGAACACCGATGGAGGGCGTGATCGGTTGCGAAGAGAAAAGTTGAACTTATACAAAAACTATGATACAATTCAGCTACAAAAGAGCGGTGTCATGCCCAATATTCGTTCAAGCGGCGTAAAAAAGAACGGTTCCCTGTACAGCATTGTTTTGATCGGGACGGCGGCCACATCATCGAGGATAGCATCTGCAACGAACTGGCAGAGCGTCAGCGGATGGGATAACGCTATTTTTGCGTTGTTCTGCGCGCAAGAGAACAAAATTTCAAAAGCGAAACGGAGGAAGCACCATGGAACGAGAACAACTACAACGCCGTCTGGCGGCGGCACGAGGAGACTGCCCGGCGGAGCTGGTTCTGAAAAACGCCCGCATCGTCAACGTGTTTTCCGGTGAGATACAACAAGGCGATGTAGCCGTCTGCGATGGCGTCATCGTAGGCGTGGGCAGCTATACTGGACAGCGGGAGGTAGACCTGGACGGGCGGTATGTCTGTCCGGGGCTGATCGACGGACACATTCATATTGAAAGCTCCATGCTCTGCCCGCCGGCCTTTGCACGGGCGGTGCTGCCCCACGGCACCACCGCCGTCATCACCGACCCCCACGAAATTGCCAATGTGTCGGGAACCCAGGGTCTGGAATTCATGCTGGAGGCTGCCCGGGATCTTCCGCTGTCGGTATTTTTTATGCTTCCCTCCTGCGTGCCCGCCACGCCGCTGGACGAATCCGGCGCGGTGCTGGATGCCGAAACGCTGGCGGCCTATTATGACAGGCCCCAGGTGCTGGGGCTGGCAGAGCTGATGGATTTTTATGGCACCGCCCGGGGTGAGGATGCCATTCTGGATAAGGTTCTGGGCTGCCGGGCAGCGGGCGGGCTGCTGGACGGCCATGCGCCGTTTCTCAGCGGCAAGCCGTTGAACGCCTATCTGACGGTGGGCGTTGGCTCCGACCATGAATGTTCCTGTGTGGAGGAGGCCATGGAAAAGCTGCGGGGCGGCCAGTACATCATGATCCGGGAGGGAACCGCCGCCAAAAATCTGGACGCGCTGCTGCCGCTGCTGAAGGAGCCGATGTGCCACCGGTGCATGCTGGTGACGGATGACCGGCATCCCGGAGACCTGCTGCGAGAGGGGCACATTGATCTGATCCTCCGCAAGGCTATCCGAGCCGGGGTAGATCCCCTTGTGGCCATCCGTTGCGCCACGCTGGTCCCGGCGCAGTATTTTGGCTTGATGGATCGGGGTGCGGTGGCCCCCGGCTATGCGGCAGATCTGCTTGTTCTCTCGGATCTGCAGCAGTTCACGGTGGAGCAGGTCTACCATGCGGGTACCTTGGTGGCGGAGAACGGCAAAGCGCTGATGGAGCTGTCTGCCGTTCCGGACGCGCAGCGCTACCCCCGGGTATTTGATTCCTTCCACTGTCCGGAACTGACGCCGGAAGATTTTGCGCTGCCCGAAACAGGAACAACACAGCGGGTCATTTGTCTTGCTGCCCATGAGCTGCTCACTACCGAGGAACTGGTGGCTTTCCGGCATTGCCCCGACTGTGCGCCAGGGGTGGATCCTACGCGCAGGATCGTCAAACTGGCGGTCGTTGAACGGCACCATGGCACTGGGCACATCGGACTTGGGTTTTTGGGCAACTACGGCCTGCGTTGTGGGGCAGTGGCCTCCAGTGTGGCGCACGATTCCCACAATCTGATCGTGGCGGGCACCAATGATGCAGATATGGCTCTTGCGGCCAACACTGTCCGGCGCAACCGCGGCGGCATCGCCTTTGCGGTGAACGGAACGGTGCTGGGAGAGGTGCCCCTGCCGGTGGCCGGGCTGATGAGCAACGAAAACGCTGAGACCGTGGATGCAAGGCTGCAAGCGCTGAAGCGCACCCTGAAGCAATATTGCATTGCGGGAGACATCGATGAGCTGATGACGCTGGCCTTTGTAAGTCTGCCGGTGATCCCCAAGCTGCGCCTGACCACCCGGGGCGTGTTCGACGTGGAGCAGCAGCGCTATCTTCCTGCCGTATTTTGAAAAGCGTGTTTTTTGGCATCCTTTTGCCGGCATTCTGTGCTGCTTTCCCTCGCGGTCCGTCCGGCAGCTGTGGATACAAAAACAACTTTTAAGGAAAGGGAATCATCCATGAAACAGCAAATATTTCGTAAAAAGATCATCGACCAGCTTTCCAGCCCGGAACAGTTGACGGACTACATCCGTGTAAGCAGTCCGGCCATGTGGGTGATTCTGAGCGGCATCATCCTTCTGCTGCTGGGCGCCTGCGTGTGGGGCGTTTTTGGGCGTTTGGATACCACGCTGCAAACAGCTGCCGTGAGCAGCAGCGAAGAGCTGGTGATCCTTATCCGGGAGGAGGATCTTGAAAAGCTTCGGCCCGGCATGACAGTGACGGTCAACGGAAATGAGCACGCCATCCTGGAAACCACCGCCCGGATGATGCAGGTCGCGCCAGATTCTCTGGAGGCACATTACGGCAGCTTTGAAGATGGGCAATGGGTCTGTCTGGCTGTGCTGGATGGCATCGAGCCAGAGGGGATTTACAGCGCTTCAATTCTCATCGAGAGTATTGCGCCCATGAAATTTGCACTGAATTGAGGCACGTCCATGAAAAAGAATGTCAAAAATAAAACGCCTCTGACAAAAGGTGTTGCAAAGGTGCCGGTCATCATGCAGATGGAGGCGCTGGAATGCGGCGCCGCCTGTCTTGCCATGGTCGCAGCATACTACGGCAAATGGGTGCCGCTGGAGCAGGTGCGCCGGGACTGCGGCGTTTCCCGGGATGGCTCCAACGCGCGCAATGTGCTGCAGGCAGCCCGCAGCTACGGCCTTGTGGCCAAGGGCTATCGCTATGAGCCGGAGGCTCTGCTCACAGACGGTAAATTTCCCTGCATTGTCCACTGGAACATGGATCACTTTGTGGTGCTGGACGGCTTTAAAAAGGATAAGGCAGTGCTCAACGATCCCGCCCGGGGCGTGGTCAGTGTGCCCATAGAGGAATTTGACCGTTCCTTCACCGGCATCTGCCTGATGATCGAGCCGGGGGAAGGCTTTGCTCCCGGGGGAAAGCCCAAAAGCGTCCTTGAATTTGCCAGGCATCGTTTGAAGGGCGCAGGACCCGCCATTGCCTTTGTAGTGCTGTGCACCATCATTGGTGCGCTGCTTGGCATCATCCAGCCGGCTTTTTCCCGCATTTTCTACGACCGCCTGCTTACCGGGCAGAATCCGGACTGGTTTATGCCCTTTATGGCGGCGCTGATCGTTTTTTCCTGTCTGCAGGTGTTCATCTCCGGTGCGCAGGTGCTGTATTCCAACCGAATCAATGCCCGGTTTGCCGTGGTGGGCAGCACCTCCTTTTTGTGGAAGATCCTGCACCTGCCCATGGACTTTTTCTCCCAGCGGCTGGCAGGCGATATCCAGGCCCGGCAGACTTCCAATGCTGGGGTGGCAAATTCTCTGGTGAACACCTTTGCGCCGCTGGCGTTGCAGTTCATGATGATGGTGTTTTACTTTGTGGTGATGGTTCGTTACAGCTGGCCGCTGACCCTGCTGGGGCTTGTCTCCATTGCGGCAAACATGGCAATGGCCCGTGTCATTTCCCAAAGGCGCATCAACCTGGATCGGGTACAGATGCGGGACAGGGGAAAATTGTCCAGTGCCACGGTTTCCGGGATCGAGATGATCGAGACCATCAAATCCAGCGGCGCGGAGAACGGCTTCTTTGGCCGCTGGGCCGGATATCAGGCCAGCGTCAACACCCAGCAGGTGCGCTCTGCCCGGATGGAACAGGTGTTGGGCCTGATCCCCGCCGTTATATCGGTGATATGCAGCAGCGCCATCACCATTGCCGGGGCATGGCTGACGATGAACGGCAAGTTCACCGTGGGCATGATCGCCCAGTTTCAGGGGTTCCTGTCCAGTTTCAGCGATCCCATCGGGCAGCTGATCTCGGCAGGGCAGAGCCTGATGGAGATGCGCACCGAGATGGAGCGCATTGAGGATGTGATGCAGTACCCGGATGACCCCGCCTTTCAGACCGCTCCCGACGAAGCCGTGGAAGAAGGATCCTTTGAAAAGCTGTCCGGCATGGTGGAGCTGAAAAACGTCACCTTTGGATATTCCCGGTTGGCGCCGCCTTTGATCCGGGATCTTTCTCTTACCCTCAAACCTGGCAGCCGGGTGGCGTTGGTGGGCGCTTCGGGCTGCGGCAAATCTACCGTGGCAAAGCTGGTGTCCGGACTGTACCAGCCCTGGAGCGGCGAGATCCTCTTTGACGGCCAGCCCATCCAGTGCATCAGCCGGGAGCGGCTCACCGGGTCGCTGGCGGTGGTGGATCAGGACATCGTCATATTTGAAGACACCATTGCAAACAACATCCGCATGTGGGATACTTCTATCGAGGATTTCGAGGTCACGCTGGCCGCGTGGGATGCACAGCTCTATCACGACATCATGCGGCGGGACGGCGGCTTCCAAAACAAACTGACCGAAGGAGGCAAGGATCTTTCCGGCGGACAGCGCCAGCGGCTGGAGATCGCTCGGGTGCTGGCACAGGATCCCACCATCGTCATCATGGACGAGGCCACCAGCGCGCTGGACGCCAAAACGGAATATGAGGTGGTGAGAGCCATCCGCAACCGGGGCATCACCTGCATCGTTGTGGCGCATCGGCTGTCCACCATCCGGGACTGTGACGAGATCGTGGTCATGGATAACGGCATTGTTGTGGAGCGCGGCACCCACGAGGAATTGATGGCCAGAGGCGGACGCTACACCGAGCTTGTGACCAACGAATAAGTGGAGGACAGAATGGGACTTTACGAAGAACAGCTCAGACAGCGTCGTAAGGCTGACAACGAGGGTCTGGCCGATGCGCTGCGGGATCTGGCTGCAGCCGCCTCTCAGCATCACACTTCTGCCGGAGAAAACGATGAAGAGCGGATGCGCAGCGCGCTGGAGCAGGTACTGCGGTATTACGGTATAAAATGCCGGGAATTGCCGCCCACCGTGAAAACCCTGGAGGATATACTGGAACATCAGTGCCGGCCCCACGGAATGATGCGCCGCCCGGTGAAGCTGGAGGATCTCTGGTATCAGGACGCGGTGGGGGCCATGCTGGGTTTTTTGCGGGATGGCACGCCGGTCGCGCTGCTGCCCTGCAAGGGAAAGGGCTATTTCTACTATGACCCTGCCAGCGGAACGAAAGTTCATCTGAACGAGCAGACAGCCGCTGCTCTGGGAGAGGATGCCATCGCGTTCTATCGCCCCTTTCCCCAGAAAAAGCTGGGTGTGCGGGATCTGTTTGTTTACATATTCCAATGTGTGCCCTTGTCCAGCCGGGTGTCCCTGCTGATCATGATGGGTGTCACCACGCTGGTGGGCCTTCTTTCCCCCAAGATCACCTACCTGCTGTATCAGCAGGTCATCCCCAGCAAAAGTCCTCGTCTGCTGCTGGCGGTAGGCGTCTTTATGATCTGCACCGGCATCAGCAGCCTTCTGTTTGGTGTCATCCAAAGTATAGTGTCAAACAACATCAACGTGCAAATGGGGATATCGGTGCAGGCAGCTACCATGGCAAGGCTTTTTTCCCTGCCCGCCAATTTTTTCCGTCAGTACAGCGCGGGTGAGCTGTCCAGCCGGTCGCAGATGGTGGGTTCGCTGTGCGCTACGCTGTCATCCACTTTTGTGGTGTCGGGGCTGAGCGCGGTGTTTTCTCTGGCCTACATCGGGCAGGTGTTCGTTTATGCCCCCAGTCTGGTGCTTCCCTCCGTGGTCATGACCTGTATCACCATCGGATATATGCTGCTCAGCACCCGGCTGAACATGAACGAGAGCCGGGAAGCGATGCAGGCATCCAGCCAGATCAGCGGCATGACCTACGCACTGATCAGCGGCATCCAGAAAATCAAGCTGGCAGGAGCAGAAAAGCGGGCTTTTGCCCGCTGGACCCGGCTGTATACCAAAGAGGTGCAGCATACCTATGACCGGCCCAAGTATCTGCTGCTGAGCGGCACGGTGAGCACTGCCATCTCACTTTTGGGGATCATAGTCATGTATTATTTCTCGGTGCGCTCTGGCGTGTCGATGGCGGAATATAATGCCTTCAACGCCTCCTATGGCATGGTATCCGGGGCTTTTTTCACGCTGGCTAATATGGCAGCTTCGGTGGCGACCATCCGCCCGATTCTGGAAATGGCAAAGCCCATTCTGGACGCGGTGCCGGAGACCTCGGAGGAAAAGAAACTGGTGGAATCCCTGCGGGGCCGGGTGGAGCTTTCCCATCTGAGCTTCCGTTATACCGATACCATGCCCATGGTGCTGGACGATCTTTCGCTGCAGATCAAGCCGGGGGAGTATGTGGCGATTGTAGGCAAAACCGGCTGCGGAAAGTCCACGCTGGTGCGGCTGCTGCTGGGGCTGGAGGTGCCTCAGAAAGGCGGGATCTATTACGATGGGCTGGATATGCAGACGCTGGATCTGCGTTCTCTGCGGCGGAATATCGGCACCGTGATCCAGGACGGAAAGCTGTTTCAGGGCAGTATTTACGAGAACATCGCTATCTCGGCACCCGGTCTGACCATGGACGAAGCTTGGGAGGCTGCGGAGCTGGCAGGGATCGCCGATGATATCCGGGCCATGCCCATGGGGATGCACACCCTGATTTCGGAAGGCTCCGGCGGTATTTCCGGCGGACAGCGTCAGCGTCTGATGATCGCCCGGGCAATCGCCCCCAAGCCCAGGATGCTGATCTTTGACGAGGCTACGAGCGCCCTGGACAACATCACCCAGAAGAAGGTGTCCCAGTCTCTGGACAGCCTGAAATGCACCCGCATCGTCATCGCACACCGCCTGTCCACCATCCGCCAGTGCGACCGCATTCTGGTGCTGGACGGGGGACACGTCATCGAGGATGGGAGCTATGACGAGCTGCTGGCGAAGAAGGGCTTTTTTGCCGAGCTGGTGGAGCGCCAGCGGGCGGAATAAAAATTTTGATCTTTTTTGTAACAAAGCTTCGTCTCGCGCATATGTACTGTCAGAAGGGAAAAACACCACATATAATATGAAAGGATGTATTACAATGTTGATGGAAAATGAAAAGGTTCTGCTGAATGACGATGAGCTGGAAATGGTGATTGGCGGTGTGTCGAAAACGTTCCTGGTCCGGAGAGAGGATGGCAAGATCGACGTGTATACGGTTTCCGGCAGCGGGGACATCGAGACGCTGCGCAAACTGCTTCAGGGCGGTGATGCTTCCAAGATCAAAGCGTCTGCGGGCGTCAGAATGTCCTTTGGGGTCAAGCCGGACAAACTGGATGCTCTGCTGGCCAGGATCAAAATGAAAAATCCGGACACGACCTTTGAGTGGATTTCCTGATGTGACTTTCGGGCAGACTCAAGGCCGTACTGCACAATGAAAAACAGATCAAACAGAAAATGAAAGGATGCTTTTACAATGATGATGGAAAATAAAAAGATTTTGCTGAATGATGATGAGCTGGAAATGGTGATCGGCGGCGTGTCGAAAACGTTCCTGGTCCGGAGAGAGGATGGTAAGACCAACGTGTACACCGTTTTCGGCAGCGAGAACATCGAGACGCTGCGCAAACTGCTTCAGGGCGGCGGTGTTCCTTCGATCGAAGCGTCTGCGTACGTCAAGTCCTTTGAAGTAAAGCCGGACAAACTGGATGTTCTGCTGGCCAGGATCAAAATGATAAGTCCGGACACGACCTTTGAGTGGATCTCCTGATTTTTTATCCGGAGAGGATTCCAGTTCCCTGCGACCCCGGCAGCGAGGTCAAGGTTTTGTGAAAACAGTCGGATCCTGCCTTTTTGGGTATAGTTTTGTCCTGCCAGGTGTGCTATAATGGGGAAAACCATAGCAAAGGGGGACAGGGCGATGGATGATCAATGGGTAGAACGTCTGGTGCAAAACAATAAAAATGCTCTGCTTGGCTTTCTCCAGCGCCATGTGACAAACCGGGAGGACGCGCAGGATCTGCTGCAGGATGTTTTTACAGCCTGTTACCGCCACAAGGAAAGCTTTGACCCGGAGCGGTGCAGCGAAACAGCCTGGCTGTATGTGATCGCCAAAAACCGGCTGAAGCAGTACTACCGGGATCAGAAACAGATTTCCAGCCTGGAGGAGCTGTCGGAGAATGGCCAGGAGCCTGCGGACTGGTCTGCTCAGGAGGCCGCCAGCCTGATGGAATGCCGTGACCTGACGGCAAAACTGCTGCTGACGCTGGACGAGCGAAGCCGCACGGTGCTGATCCTGCGTTATTTTCAGGATCTGGACTCCCAGCAGATCGCCCAGCGGATGGGGCTTTCGCCCACGCATGTGCGGGTCATCCAAAGCCGTGCCATTGCCAGCCTGCGGCAGGCCATGGAACAGATGAAAGATCGATAAGAAAATAAAAAGCTCTGATAAACTGCCAGGCGCTGTGTGTGTAAGGACTTCAACACAGTACAGACAGTTTCTTCAGAGCTTTTTCATGATTTTTCACAGCCGCAGTGTCAGGGCAGACAGCTGCGGCTGCCTTTGTGCCGGCAAAATTCGCCTGACACCATGGGCTTTCGCAGCACGAGGATGCCCGGTCTGCCTCTCTCCCGCACCTGTGCGGAAAGGGCTGCATCACGGACGGGGGTTGCGGCGGGTTATGGGGCATGCCGCCCGGGTTATTCTATGGTCAGGATGCTGTCAAAGCCGGTGATCTCAAACACTTCGGCTACCTCCGGACATACATGGATCAGCTTCATGGTGCCGTGCGCCGCATTCATGCGCTTTTGTGCTTTCAGAAGCACGCGCAGGCCGGCCGAGGAAATGTATACGGCCTCCGAAAAATCCAGCACCAGTTCGGTCACGCCGTTCAACTTGTCCACCTCGGCATCCAGCTGCGGAGCTGTCAAAGTGTCAAGGCGGCCACTCAGCTTCAGAATACGGGCAGAGTCCTGATTGATCTGTTCGATGGTCATAGAATGATGCCTCCTATGAGTGATTTGTCTTGGTCGTTCTTCAGGCGCATCGTATGGACACAGAGGGAAGCCGCGGATGAAGAAACATAGCGATGAAAGAATTATAGCATAACAGCCGACATAGTTCTACAGGCAATCTGTAAAAATCGCCATGCCGTGCCGGAACGCGGGGGATCCGCAAGGTTTCCGAATTATAAAAAACCTGTCTGCGGATTCTCGCAGGCAGGGCGTAAGCGCCCAGTCATCACCCGTCAAGGGCAAAAACAGCACCTCGGACAGGAGGTGCTGATCTGTGATAAAAAGATGGACTCATACTTTGAACGAGCGACACAGTGAGTTTGGGCAATAAAGCAATGGAGAAGTGGCTTATGAATTCCGATCAAAAACTGGTTATTGTAAATGGAAAAGACAGAACCGATGACGTGTTATCTTATAAGACTGTTGGCTCAAAAGTAGCTATTGTCTTTAAAAACTCGCCTCAAGTATATACATACAACAGCAGTAATGTTCGTTTTCTGAGCCTTAATCAAATAATAGATCCACGCACAGTGGTTTTTAAAGCAAAGGGCAAAATTTATCCCGATTTGATCGCTATATTGGACTACGGCCCTTTCTATCGCATTGAACGTACAGGCAATAAATCACAGTCTTTTTGTCATGACGATGTTCAAATTACGCAGAAAAGTAGGGACGATAAACAGAGCGAGGAGCTGATTGCATACTTTAAAGAGACCGCATCGGCTATCAGTCTTGTCGCTGGAAATAATTATAATATCCTGCAAATGCAGTATGATAGAGTTGAATGTATTGATGAACAAACGGTTCTCGCAAATTATTTAAATCGGAATAAACCGATCGAATCTATTCTACAGCATAAACCGCTGATCTATCCCTTCGGGTTGAACCAAAGCCAGAAATCAGCTGTTGAAAATGCATTTTCTTCCCAGATCAGTATCATTCAAGGCCCTCCGGGAACGGGTAAGACGCAGACAATTCTGAATATCATCGCCAATGCGATTCGGGATGGAAAAACTGTGGCTGTTGTATCCAATAATAATTCTGCTACCTCAAATGTGGCAGAAAAATTGGAAAAGCAGGGCCTCTCTTTTCTGACGGCATTTTTGGGAAGCAATGAGAATAAAGATCTGTTTTTAGAAAAGCAAACAGGTGCTTATCCCGATATGAGCGGATGGGTGTTGGATGCCGAAAAACAGCAGGAATTGACCATTGCAGTAAAAAAACTTTCAGAAGAGCTAAGCTCCAGGCTGGATGACAAAAACCGAATTGCAGCAATTGAACAGGAATTACTGGCCCTGAAACCGGAACAGTTCTATTTTCAAGAGTATTATGACAAACAGCAACACAGCCAAATCGACACACGCGCACTAGAGCATCTGTCGTCTGAAAAGCTGGTATCTCTTTGGCTGGAATATGAAACCTTTGCTGAAAGTGGTGTTAAACTCGGATTTTTTAAGCGTGTATGGTTCTCTCTACAATTCGGAAAAGCGGCACGCGTTGTTTTTAGGCATGTACCGGAGGATGCCATCCCGCTTTTCCAAAAGATCTATTACCAGACAAAGATCCAGGAACTGTATGCGGAAAAAGAGCTGCTGGAAAATAAACTTCAAGACTATCATTTTGATGAGAAAATGATAGAACTGAGTTCTCTTTCCATGCAGCTTTTCAAAGCAGAGCTTGCCTGCAGATATTGTTGGGAGGCGCCTCGGTGTCGATTTGAAAAGCGGGATTTTCGTGGACAAGCAGATGGTTTCGCTAAGGAATATCCCGTTATTTTAAGCACGACCTATTCAATCAAAAGTACCCTGTCAAGCGAGTACATTTATGATTATCTTATTGTGGACGAAGCGTCACAGGTGGATCTGGTTACGGGCGTGCTTGCGTTTTCCTGTGCAAAAAATATTGTGATTGTCGGCGATCAAAAGCAGCTGCCGAATGTGCTGACTCGGAAAGATATCCGTATTGCGGATGCAATTTGGAGTCGATATGATTTTAATGAGTCCTATCGCTTTACAACTCATAACCTGCTGACATCTGCTTTAGAGATATGGAGCGAGGCGCCTTCTGTTCTTCTGCGTGAACACTATCGCTGCCATCCGAAAATTGCTGGTTTCTTTAACCAAAAGTTCTATAACGGAAAATTGATCGTCATGACTGTTGATAATGGGGAGGACGATGTTCTTGCGGTGTATCGTACTGCGGCGGGCAACCATGCGCGTGGACATTTGAATCAGCGTCAGATTGATGTGATCCAGCAGGAGGTTTTGCCCGCATTGTCTCGCCGAGGATATCAGGACATCGGCATTATTGCTCCATACCGTGATCAAGCCGCGGCAATGAAAGCCCGACTGGGCGGCCAGTATGAAGTTTCTACAGTTCACAAATTCCAGGGCCGAGAAAAAGATGCGATCATCCTGACCTCAGTGGATAATGTTATCGGAGAATTTGTGGATGATCCCAACATGCTGAATGTGGCCGTATCCCGGGCGGTGAAATCCTTATCTGTTGTGATCTCCAGAGACGAGGCAAATGATAAAACTAACTACGGCGATCTTGTCCGATATATTGAGTACAATAACTTCCAAATCATAGAGAGCCAGGTGTTTTCTGTATTTGATCTTTTATATAAAGCGCGCTATGCGCAGAGGCAAGAGTATCTGAAAAAGAAAAATCGTATTTCAGAATATGATTCTGAGAATCTGGCTTATTCTGTTATTGAAAAGATTCTTGATTTGCCCGAGTTCTCCCAGATAGGCTGCGCGGTGCAAACCTCTTTGGCCACATTGGTCAAAGACGATTCCATATTGACCGAGGCAGAACGTAAATATACGGCCAATCCATTGACGCGTTTGGACTTTCTGCTGTTTCATTGCATGGATAAATCTCCCGTGCTGGCCATTGAGATTGACGGCGTAAGATTTCATCAGGATGGAAGCCGCCAGGCCGAAAGAGATAAGTTAAAAAACAGCGTCCTGGAAAAAGTAGCTGTCCCGCTATTACGGATCCGGACTGACGAAAGCGGGGAAGAAGGCAAAATTACTGCGGCGCTGAGAGGCGCGATTTGAGTTGTCATTTGAGAAGTTGGCTTTTGGCTATGTACATGGTAATATTCAATTTTATTTCTTATAACGGCTTAGCACTCGGAACATCCGCCTTTTGTGTTAGCACGTTTTTTCGCCTGATTAGCAGGATGGGCATTTTCATTAGCAAAAACGGCCCTTTTTCTGCTAATGATTAGCAGTAATTTTTGTCTTATCACAGTAGTTCGATTTTTTATGGCTTGTCAAAAATCAAAATTTGAAGTGAAATTCAGAACCATAATTCAGTCTTCGTAATCGCACGGGGCATAACCTGTTATGAAATACCAGATTACAATGCCCGATTTTATGTAAACTCTAAAAAGCTGGATGAAAGCTAAAATGGGTAGAGTTGGCAGACAGAGCACACGGGACTCCGGCTCTTTATATTCTTCTTGATCGCCAGCCTTTCAAATAGTTTACTTGGAAGGTTCCAATCAATTGAAATTCTTCTATGATTCTGATAGAATAATGAAGGGGGGCTGACTTATGATTATCAAGTCGTCTACAACGCTTCGCAACGATTATGGTATGATCTCGGACCTGGCACATGAAGAAGCAGAACCCATCTATATCACCAAAAACGGCGAGAGCGATCTCGTTATGATGAGCATTGAAGCGTTTGAACAGCGAGAAGAAACACTGAAGCTGTGTGCAAAGTTGGAAGCGGCAGAGCAGGCCCGCTATTTGGGTGCACCCACCTATACGCTGGAGGAGTCCAGAAAACGGCTGGAGGAGCTCTATCGGCATGGCTAAAATTGTCATTCTGGAGCCTGCCCAGCAGGAACTTGAGGAAATCGCGCAGATTCACCTGAATCTTGTGAGGCCAAATTTCTGCGAGACCGTCCCAATTTTTGTGTAATCTCCAAATTTTCGACGTTATTATGATGTTTATTTAGAGTTTACACAAAATCCGGGATAGTCTCAATTCTGCAAGGAACATTACGAACCTTATTCTGGATACGCTGTCCCATCTGGAGACATTTCCGCTGTCCGGCCATATCCCGCAGGACAAAGAACTGCGAAATGTCGGATACCGCTATGTGGTCGCCGGAAAATACATCTGCGTCTATCGGGTAATCGTAGAAACAGTTTATGTTTATCACATCGCCCATGGCGCAAGCAACTATCCAAACCTGTTCAAACGGCTTCTGAAAGAAGAAAATCAATAAAAAGTGCAGAAACGTCTTTTGGACTGCATCCCATTTGTTAGACTGTATGGTATACCGTTTGACACATGGGGTGCAGTTCGCTTTCCCATAAAAATGGCTCTGGACCGTCTGAAGTCAGACGGTCTCTCTGTTCCTGCGTTTCCGCTGGGTAAGCTGAAAGCTGAACCGGATCAGCTCCCGGATTTCTTCATCCGGCACTGGCCCGTCCAGCAGGATGCTGACCCAACTGTCTTTGTTCATGTGGTAGGCCGGAAAATACCCCGGATTCCTCCGCAGCGAACCGATCAGCAGCGGGTCGCATTTCATGTTTAGGACATCCACAAGCCCATCCCCGGAAAGCCCAAGTTTGCTGCGCTTCACCCGTAGGACCACGCCATACCATTTTCCGGTATCGGCGTGCCGCAGAACAGCATTTTCGTCGTACCACGGGTAGTCCGGCTCTGTGCCATATTGCTGTCTGCACCATTCCAATACATCCTGTCGGTTCATGGTTTATCCTCCCCGGTAACACAGATCGGCGCTGTATCACGCCTGAAGTTTATTTTTCTTGTGTTCGGAAGCAGGCTTTCCCATGGAAGCGCGGAGCTTTTCCAGAATTATCTGGTCAGCAGGAAGCCACGCCACCAGATCCAGCTCCTCTTTTGTCAGCCAGCGGGCCTCCTGAGCTTCTTTCAGCACAAGCTGGCCGGCAACGACCTCGCACCAGAAGCAATCCATGGAAAGGTGAAACCCCGGATAATCGTATTCAATGGTGTCGATCCGGTCATACACGGCAATTTCCGTGTCCAGCTCCTCCATGATTTCCCGTTTCAGAGCCTGCTGCGGGGTTTCACCTGCTTCAATTTTCCCGCCGGGAAATTCCCACTGTCCTTTGTACTCGCCATAGCCCCGGGCTGTGGCGTAAATTTTTTCTTTTGTCTGGATGGAGTCGCAGATGACCGCCGCAACGACACGAATTGTTTTCATACTCCTTCTCTTTCTGGCCATTACGCTAATCTATAAGCCCAATGTCCACCTACACGGCATTTCACAAGTTTTTTCTCTGCCGCTAAACTCACAGGAATCCGATTGGCCGTAGCCGCTGAAACGCCGCACAGCGCACGGGCATCTGCGTTCATAATATACGGATGTGTTTCCGGAATTTCTCGATCTGCTTCCATCGGATCGGGGCTTTATCTGTTGTGACATCGCTCACTTCATCACTCGCATTGATGGTATCAATGAGCGATGCTTTGATAGCGGGTAAACTGAGAACATGGGATGCAGGGCTGTACGGAATTAAAGGACGTTCAAATCCGGTAGACAGGCTTTATAGCATCCATTCCAGCAGGATTTTCCGGGCGGCGGATGCTGCGCCGGATTCCTCGTGCAGCAGATCGTGCCGCGCGTTCGGGAGCAGCTCCATGGAAATTTTGCGGAGGCATGCTTTTTCCATCCGCTGTTTGACGGCCAGCACACCCTTGCCGGAATCGCCCACCGGGTCATCCTGACCGGAAAGCAGCAGTATCGGTGTGTTCAGATTCCAACCTTGGTACGCATTTGCACTTCCCGTGCGCTTCATGGAATCCAAAAGCTGCCAGAACAGACCGGAGGAGATGTCTTTGCGGCACAGAGGGTCCGCAAGGTAGGCATCCAACTGTTCTTCATCTGAGCAGAGCCAGTCTGCTGTGGTGCGGTTCGGTTGGAAGTTCCGGTTGTAATTGCCGAAGGAAAGCTGCCGGATCAAATCGGTGGTGCCATCAAAGCCAGCTTTTTTGATTTGCGTTTTTACGATGCCCATCATCATCGAGAGCACCGGTGAAGGCTGATAGCCGGTGCCAAGGATCGCCGCGCCTGCCACGTCCGCCGGATAACGGCCCAGATACTCTCGCAAAAGGAAAGAACCCAGCGAGAAGCCCAGCATATAGTGCGGCAGAGAGGGGAAGCGCTTCGCCAGTACCTTAAAAAACAGGTGCATATCTTTCAGTGAGGATTCCCAGCCGACCTCGCCCAAAGAGGCGATTTTTGGGTCCCCAGTATTTCTGCCGTGGCCCCGCAAATCAAAGCCTGCCACGAGGATGCCGGACCCGGTCAGTTCCTGTGCCAGAGCTTCATAGCGGCCCATGTGCTCGGTCATGCCGTGGGTGACTTGCAGAATGCAGACCGGCTCCATATCGGGAAGCCATAGCATGGCGGGGAGAGGGAAGTGGTTCGCGCCTTCAAAGGAAAATGTCTCGGTTCGCATGGTTTTATATGTTCCTTTCCCAATGCAGGATCAAAAAGTTCTTATATCAAGTATAGCGAAAAAACTGAAATTTACAATGGTATCATGAAAACAAAGGGGACATCCTTGGAACCACACGGGGAAACTTTGCGATATCCAGAGTTTGAATAAAAGAATATATCGCGGTGGCCTTGTATTGGATTTTGGTGCCCGATACAGGGGGATTTGTTGATGTTCTACGCAGTTCTCTCTGTATATTTGCAACTGCTGAAAAATGATATCTTCTAAACTCTATTGGTTATAACTTATAAAATTGAAAAAACTCTTGGAATTTAAGCTGTAATTGTGTTATACTGAGTTTGAAGATAGGTAAGGAGGCTGATAATCATGATAAAACGTGAACTATATATGAAGCGCATTCGTCCGTTTATCGGAACGGAGCTGATAAAGGTCATGACCGGTATTCGCCGGTGCGGGAAATCGGTTATGTTGGAATTGA
>JBJERU010000067.1:0-35145 GCA_051882415.1 Faecalibacterium sp.
TTTAGAAGTCATTCTTTCGCCGTGCCCTTGGCGCTTGAGTATAATACCACACCTGTTCCCGAATGTCAACACTTTTTTGCAAGTTTTTTCTTTGCATTTTAAATCCGCTTCATCTCATATCCTTTGCAGACAAAAAGCAGACCCCTTCCGCCGCCTGGTACGGAAAGGGTCTGCTTATAGTATCTATTTATATATGGCTCAGCGGATCTCTGCACCCAGCTTGAACTTGAGGTTGCCCAGGATCTTCTTCACTGTGCGCTCTACCACCTCGGCAGAGACTTCTGCACGGGGATCAGACAATGTCAGGGAGAAGGCCATGCTCTTTTTGCCCTCGCCCAGATTCTTGCCGCGGTAAATATCGAACAGCTTGACCTCCGTTACCAGCGGGCTGGCCTTGCGGATCGTCTCCTCGATGGAACCGCAGGTCACAGCCTCATCGCAGACCAGAGCCAGGTCACGGTGGATCGGCGCAAAGGGGCTGAGCGGATGATAGCGCAGCTCACCCTCGACACAGGACATCAGGGTTTCGTAGTCCAGCTCCGCCAGATAAATATTCTGGTTCGCTTTCTGTTCTTTGGGGATATCCAGCTCTGCATTGATCTCGTTGGCCAGCTTGCCAAATACACCAATGCGCTTGCCGCCGCAGAAAACCGCAGCACAGATGCCGGGGTGCAGCCAGGAATTGGCCTCACGCTCATAGGTGAAGCTCAGGCCAAAGCCGGAAGCCAGCATTTCCAGTGCACCCTTGACCGTGAAGAAATCCTCCTGCGGGCCAAACGCGCCCAGGCAGAGGGTCTGGCGCTCCTGCGGATGCTCGGTGATCGGCAGACTCTTGGCAAGATAGACAGGTGCCAGCTCAAACAGACGGCCCTCAGCACAGCCCTTTTTGAGGTTGTCCACGATCACATGGAGCATGGAAGGCACCAGCAGGGTACGCATGATGGACAGGTTCTCGCTGATGGGGTTGAGGATGCGGATCGCCTTGCGGGATGCATCGTCTGCCGGGATGTGCAGCTGATCCAGCTCTGCCTGAGAGTAGAAAGCCAGCGTAGACGCCTCATAGAAGCCCTGTGCGGCCAGCATGCGCTTGACCTTCATCTGCTGCTTCTGGGCCGGATTCAGACCGCCATTGGTAACAGCCGCCGTCTTGAGGAAGGTGGGCACGATGTGATCATAGCCATACTCGCGGATGACCTCCTCGGCCAAATCAGGGAAGCTTTCCACATCCTCACGATAGAGCGGGGCGCGAACGATCCACTGGCCGTCCGGCTGCACTTCCACCGTGAACTCCAGACGCTGTAAGATATCGATCATTTCCTGCTCCGGCACGGTGATGCCCAGCACGCCGCAGATCTTGGCAGGGGTGGTAACGATGGTTTTGCGCTCCAGCAGACGGCCATCGGTCAGATCATATTCCAGCGTGGTGATGTCGCCGCAGTTCAGCTCCTGGATCAGGTGCAGCGCGCGTGCGAGGCCCAGCGCGGGCGAAGAACGATCCACACCCTTTTCATAGCGGGCAGAAGAATCGCTGGACTGGCCCAGAGCACGGCCTGTCTTGCGCACGGAATCACGGGCGAAGGTCGCGCATTCAAACAGCAGGCTGGTTGTGTTTTCGTCCATGCCGGAGTTTGCACCGCCCATGATGCCCGCCAGCGCTACCGGCTTCTCCGCATCGCAGATGACCAGATTGTTCTCAGTGAGAGAAAATTCCTTTTCGTCCAGGGTAACGATCTTCTCGCCGGGGTGGGCGCGGCGCACCGTGATGCTGCGGCCCGCCACCTTGTTCAGGTCAAAAGCATGCATCGGCTGGCCCATCTCCAGCAGGGTGTGGTTGGTGATATCCACCACGTTGCTGATGGAATGCAGACCGCACAGCGCCAGGTGGCGCTTCATCCAGCGGGGAGACTCGCCCATGCGGATGTTGCGGACATAGTGCGCCATATAGCGCGGGCACAGATCAGGGGCTTCTACCGCTACCAAAATAGGAGCGTCCGGTTCCATCACAGCGGTGTAATCGGTGGCCGGCATCTTCAGAGGCTTGTGCAGGATAGCGGCCACTTCGCGCGCAATGCCCAGCACCGACTGGCAGTCGGGACGGTTTGCGGTGATGGAAATATCAAAGATATAGTCGTTCAGACCCACCACCGGGCAGATATCCTCTCCGGGAACGGTATCCTCCGGCAGGATGAGCAGACCGTAGACCTCTGCGCCGGGGTACAGATCATCGTTCAGACCCAGCTCCTCGCCGGAGCAAAGCATGCCGTTGGATTCCACGCCCTGCATCTTGCGGGCCTTGATCTTGATGCCGCCGGGCAGCGTGGAGCCATCCAGCGCGGCAGGGACATGGGCACCCACAAATACATTGGGCGCGCCGGTGCTGATGCGGATATCGTGACCATAATCACCGCAGTCCACCACGCACTTATAGAGGTGTGTGCCCTCCTGCTGTTCCATTTCCACTACCTTGCCGACGACCACCTTGTCGATGCCTGCGGACAGGTCGATCAGCTCTTCCACCTCGAAACCGCAGGAGAAAAGCTTTGCTTCCAGTTCCTGCGCGGTAACGTCGATGTCAACATATTCTTTTAACCAACTGAAAGGTACCTTCATGTTGTTCTCTCCTCCCTTTTATTCCTAGAACTGCTTGAGGAAGCGCAGATCGTTTTCAAACATCAGGCCGATGTTGTTGATGCCATACTTGAGCATCGCAATGCGCTCGATGCCGATGCCGAATGCAAAACCGGAGTATTCGTCCGGGTCGATATTGCAGTTTTCCAGAACCTTGCGGTTGACCACGCCGCCGCCCAGCACCTCGATCCAGCCGGTGTGCTTACACAGCGGGCAGCCTTTGCCGCCGCACTCAAAACAGCTGACATCCACCTCGACGCTGGGCTCGGTGAACGGGAAGTAGGACGGGCGCAGGCGGGTGCGGGTGCCCTCGCCGAACAGCTTTTGCACAAAGGTGTTCAGTGCGCCCTGCAAATCGCCCAGAGTGATGCCCTTGTCCACCACAAGACCTTCCATCTGGTGGAACATGGGGCTGTGGGTCGCGTCCGAGTCGGAGCGGAACACACGGCCGGGGATCAGCACCTTGATGGGAGGCTTTTGGGCATCCATCGTGCGGATCTGGCCGCCGGAGGTCTGGGTGCGCAGCAGGAACTCGTCGGACAGATAGAAGGTATCCTGCATGTCGCGGGCGGGATGGTCTTTGGGCACGTTCAGGCGGGTAAAGTTATGGTCGTCGTCCTCGATCTCCGGCGCATCGGCCACTGCAAACCCCATGCCCGCAAACACATCGATGATCTGGTTTGTGACCAGGGTCAGCGGGTGCAGTCCACCCATGGGGCGGGTCTTGGCGGGCAGAGTGATATCCACCGTTTCGGCAGCGTTGCGGGCGGCCAGTTCCGCCTGCTGCACGCGGGCCGCGGTTGCGTCATAGTCTGCCTGGACTTTCTGTTTCAGTTCGTTGATGATCTTGCCCATAGCGGGGCGCTCTTCGGGAGCGACCGAACGCAGATTTTTCATCAGGGCGGGGATCTTGCCGTTTTTGCTGAGGTATTCCTGCCAGAAGGAAGCCAGAGTTTCCTTCGAGGACACCTGGCCGAGGCTCTGCTCAGCCTGCTTTGCCAGCTCGTCGATCATTGCTTGCATGGATGTTCTCTCCTTCTCAAAGCGTTGTGCTGCGGCGGGCGCAAAAAAGGCCCCGTCCCCTGCCGGCCTTTTGGCCAGACTTAGGGACGAAGCCTTGTGTATGCTCCGCGGTACCACCCGGTTTCCGCCCAAAGCGATCGCCGGGCGGCTCTCAAACGCCGTAACGGGGCGCGCCGTCCCGCACTACGGGGCAGAGAAGTTTCCCTGCCGCTCACGCGGGCCGCTCGGGAGCGAACTTCGGCCCAGACCGTCCCGCAAGGCCCTTTCAGCCGGTGAAGCCTCTCTCTGGAACGTTCGGTCTGTGCTTACTCTCTCCGTCGCTGCGTTTCGAGTATTCGTGTGACTGAAAGCTATGTTACCACATTTCGCCGCAGTTTGCAAGCACGGCGGACGGGGGTTTGTTCCTTTTTCGAGAAAAAGGAACCGAAAAAGCTTTGCATACAGCCAGTGCATCCGCGCGCTGGCCCGGTATTTTTATGGATACGGGGTATCTGCTTGCGCTACAGCAGAAGATCTCATTATAGAGCTTTTTCATAGCCATCCTGTCGCAGGGGCAGGCTGTCCGGGATGGATTCCAGATAGGCCCCTTCCGCACGGACAAAACCGGATTTTTTATACAGACGGATGGCCGGAGAATGATATTGTACCGCAAAAACGCACAGTGGGATATCCCGCTGTGCGTTTCCTTCCTCTCATCCAAAAGCTGTTTTCACGATCACCGGAGGACAGCGACTGTTTCCACACCGCAGCGGGCCATCACCGCCTGTGCCGCCGGGCCGATCACTTCTCCGCTGACCACAACGGGGATCGCGGGCGGGCAGGAGACTGTGGGCATTGCGCAGACGCGGCCCAGCGCCTGCGACGCAGGGATACGCTCCTGCGCAGCAAACACCGCCTGCCGAATGGTACACTTCTGCACAGCTTCCTGCGCCAAAGCAGCAAATGCTTCCGCTTCCGGAAGCGGCGCGGCCGGCGGCGCGGCCAGAGCATCCAGCTGAGCCTTGAGAACCATCCGCACCCGTTCCAGATCCTGCGGCGGATTTTCCGGCGTAGGCATCAGCACTACATAACGCGGGTCGGCATATTCACACTCGATGCCCTGGCAGCGCAGCGTCTGTGCCAGCTTGCCCCCTGTACAGCCGAGAGCAGCAGCGTCCAGCGTGAGCTTCAGCGGCTCCTGCCGCGGGCCGTCCAGCGCCAGCGGCACCGGGCAGCCCTTCTGCCGCGCCCATTCCTTCAAATCGGCGCGCAGCATGCGCAGCACCATGCAGGTCTTGACCAGGCGCAGCGGATATCCTTCGGCAAGGGACTGGTTACAGCGGTCAAGAGACTGTAAAATCAGATAAGAAGGACTGGTGGAGCCAAACAGCGCCAGCGCACCGCGCACCGCGCTCTTATCCTGTACCGGAGCGTTTTTTCCCAGATGAAGATATGCGCCCCCGGTCAGCACCGGCAGCGTTTTGTGCGCCGAATCGCAGCACATGGCCGCCCCTTGCGCGATGGGATGCTGTTCCCCCGGCAGAAAGCGCAGATAGGCGCCGTGGGCGTTATCCACCAAAAGCGGTATCCCGCTTTCCCGGCAGACCTCCGCAAGAGCCGGGATATCCTGCATGCCGCCTAGATAGTCCGGGCTGGTGACATACACGCCAAAAGGCCTTTGCCCTTGCGTTTCCAGCCGGGCCAGCGCCTCCCGCAGCTGCTGCGGCATGACCGGGCAGCTGCACAGCGCTCCGGCAGCTTCCGGCGCGGGCCAGAGCCATTCCACATCAAAATCCAGCAGCGCTGCCGCGTACAGCAGAGCTTTGTGGGCATTGCGCGCCGCCAGCAGCACCGGACGGCCTTTGCCCTGCGGGGCTGCCTGCAATGCCAAAAACAACATCGCGCGTATGCACTGGGACGAGCCTTCGGTGCTGTAAAAGGTATGCGCTGTTCCAAAAAGCCGCGTCGCGTTGGCCTCGCTCTCCGCGATGATGCCTCCCGGCTCATACAGCTCGTCCGCGCCTGCGATCTCTGTGATATCCGATCCTTCCCATCCAAGAATGTTCTGCCCCTTGTGGCCCGGCATATGCAGTCGGGAGATCCCGGACTGCTGGTATTGCCGCACAAAATCCACGATGGGGGTGGTCACGCTCATTCAGCGCAGCCCTCTCCGTCGGCACACCCCGCACAGGCGCCGCCCAGCTCCACAGGAACTTCCACGCCCTGGGCCGCCAGATCCTGATTTTCCGCCACCTTGATCATGATGGCACACTCGATACGTTTTTTGAACAGCTCACAGCCGTATTCATACACGCCGGTGATGCTGCCGGCAGCATGGTAGGCATTGGCCGCGCAGCCGCCGGAGCAGTACAGCTTGGCCCAGCAGTCCTTGCATTCCGGGCGGGCATAGGCGTTGCAGTGCTTGAACTCATCCCGCACCGCAGTGTTGGTCACACCTTTCCAGATATCGCCCAGCAGATACTTGGGATCCCCTACAAACTGATGACAGGGATACAGATCGCCCCAGGGCGTCACGGCCATGTATTCGGTGCCGGAGCCGCAGCCGGAAATACGCTTATAGATGCAGGGGCCGCCGGTCAGGTCGATCATATAGTGATAGAAGGTAAAGCCCCGGCCCTCGCGGTTCCGCTTGAGCATCTCCTTGGCCAGGATCTCATACTGCTCTTTGAGGATGGGCAGATCTTCGGCGGTCAGGGCGCAAGGGTCGTCCGGCTTGGAGACCACCGGCTCCATGCTCAGTTCTTTGAAGCCCAGATCCGCCATGTGGAAGATATCGTTTGTAAAGTCCACATTGTTATGGGTATAGGTGCCGCGGATATAGTAGCTCTTATCCCCGCGGGCTTGCACAAATTTCTGGAACTTGGGCACGATGGCATCGTAGCTGCCGCGGCCTGCATAGTCCTTGCGCAGACGGTCATGAACCTCCTTGCGGCCGTCCAAGCTGAGGACCACGTTGCTCATCTCTTTGTTGCAAAAATCGATCACTTCATCGTCGATGAGGATGCCATTGGTGGTAAGGGTGAAGCGGAAGTTCTTGTTATGGATCTTTTCCTGCTGGCGGCAGTAGGCCACCAGCTGCTTGACCACATCCCAGTTCATCAGCGGCTCGCCGCCAAAGAAGTCCACTTCGAGATTGCGGCGGGTGCCGGAGTTCTCGATGAGGAAATCCATCGCACGCTTACCCACCTCAAAGCTCATCAGCGCCCGCTCACCCTGATAACGGCCCTGTGCGGCAAAGCAATAGGAACAGTTCAGGTTGCAGGTATGGGCCACATGCAGGCACAGCGCCTTGACCACCGTATTGCGGTTTTTGAAGTCAAAGGCCAGATCCTCATAGGCATCCGGGCTAAAGAGCTTGCCGGCAGCCTTCAGCGCTGCGATATCCTCCAGGCACTGGAACAGATCGGCCCGGGTGACATCCGGTCGGTCAGAATATTTTTCAAGCAGCGCGCAGACGATCTGCTCCGGCTGATGATCCGGATAGAGCGCGATGGCATCGTATGCCACCTCGTCTACCACATGCACCGAGCCGCTGCAGGTGTCCAGCACGATGTTGTATCCGTTGAGTTGATACTGATGTACCATTATTACCTCCGTTGCAAAAAAAATGCCGCCCGGCAAAGGCGGCATCAGGGTTTTGAAATCTTACTTATTGCTATTCTCGCACTGCTGGTTGGCCACACCGCAGGAGGTCTTGCAGGCAGACTGGCAGGAAGTCTGGCACTCGCCGCAGCCGCCGGTCTGAACACTCTTGGTCAGGTCACGGGTAGCAATGGTCTTGATTCTTTCCATAATTGAAAACCTCTTTCGCTGTAAAAATTTCGTGCACAGAAGTTTCCATACACGCATTCTTCTTGTAATATGATAACATGCCGGGCCGCGCCTGTCAAGATTTTTATCGGGATTCAGCCGCAGTGTCCGGCATCCCGGTAAGCACCGTATGCAGCCCCAGCTCCCGGGCGCGGGCCAGCAGATAACGGTAGCGGCACAGCAGGGCCTGACGCTCATAAATACGCTGCTCGATCAGGTCGGGATCCACCTCCAGATCAAACATCATTTCGTTGCGGCGCAGGCAGTACAGACATTCCTTGATCTCTTCCTCCAGTTCGGGATGGTAGCGTTCATGCTCGATATCCCGCGGGACGCGGGACGACATCAGGTTCTGCGGACGATGGGCATAGGCTTCAGCCATAGGATCGTTTCCTCCTTGGTCAGATCTGTTCCCTTTCAGTTTACAAATCGTCCCGGCGAGAGATGCCAAACGGCGTAAAACCCCTTAAAAATCTGTTTTTGGATCTTTCAGCCATTTTTTTGCAAAACAGGCTTGACAAAACCACCCCGGCTGCGTATAATAAACCACGTTGCAGGACAACACACACTGCGATGGGGATTTGCATAGTGGTAGTGCGGTAGACTCTGACTCTACTTGTGGGAGTTCGATTCTCTCATCCCCAACCAATCTTGATCGGACGAGCATTTTCTTTCCTGTTAGGGACGGAGTGTTCGTCCTTTTTTGCGAATCGCTGACGAAATCATGAAAAAGCCCGCTGGTTTTATGCATTTTGCGTTAAAACCAGCGGGCTTTTTGTGGTGGTCTTCCACACAAAAACGCCCCCGACGCAAAACACGCATCAGGGGCGCACAGGGGGATCAGACCGTCCGGCTTTGCGCCTGCGGCTCAAAACAGGAGGTCACTGCTGCTTTTTCTTTCGGGAATCAACTCCCAGGCCCAGCAGCCCCAGCAGAGAGGCCAGCGCCGCAGCTGCAAATCCGCCGGAACTGTGCTCATCGCCGGTCTTAGGCAGTACGGGAACCGGTTTGCACGGGACTTCCGGCACATGATCCGGCAGACAGCTGATGATCTCGCATTTGATCTCTTCCTCTTCCGGAGTGCAGATAGGCTTGCAGATCGGTTTACAGTCAGGTTTGCAGATCGGTTTACAGTCAGGCTTGCAGTCCGGCTTGTCGTCACAATCGCCGTCATCAGGCGTCTGCGGATACTCGGGGCATATCGGCGTGACCGGACAAAGCGGTTTTTCCTCGTCCAGACATTCACCAAAGTGGATCATCGGATCCAGCGGCTCCAGTGTTTCCGGATCGATCTCGTCCAGCGTACAGACGCTGCTCTTGAAGCACACTTCGATCGTTTTGATCGTTTCCAAAGCCGCACACGGGTCGTGTTTATCTCCGCTGGGAAGCTCCTCTTTCTTCTCCGTAAAGCCGCAATCGGTCAGTTCGCCCTTTACGCAGTCCAGCAGGTCCTTCAGCCGCTTCGACAATGTGAGCGGCTTACCCGTGCAATCGACCAGTTCTTTGTTTTTGGGTTTGCATGCGCCGGAAATGCTTCCTGCAAGAGCTTTCCGGATCTGCTCAAGGCAGCTCATGCGATCCCCCTGCGTGCAGTCCTCCACAGGATCACAGTGCAGATCATCGTCCAGACAGCCATCCGCCTGTTTTTTCAGCGTTTTCAGGCAGCCGTCCACCTCGATCGTTCCATCGCCGCAGTTGTTCAGAGCCGCTTTGAAGTATTTGGAAGCATAGGCGACCGGGTCGAGCTGTTCCAGCTTATACTTATCGACCTGCTGTTTGAGGGTCTCAACGCTCAGGACCAGATCAAGGCCATCCGGTTTTGCGGTACAGGTCGCCGAGCTTCCCGAGCCTTTCGTCTCCCACCGGAATCCATCGCAGGTCATCAGGGACACCTCATAAACGGAAAGCCCACTGATATCATACCCTATCACCTTTCCGCTTTGATCCTTCACGACCGGGAGCGCTTCTCCATTGATCCGGTAATTGGCAAGATTTTTAAAGTTGACTCCGCCGTACACGGTGCCTTCCGGGTATACCGTTTTGCTGTCGATCACGACCTGCATCTTATAGGTTTCTCCGCTGGAATCCTGGACGACCGCGTAGAACGCAACATTTCCGCTTTCCAGGCTGAACGCCTCTCCTCTGAATGTCACATGAGCGAACTCATTGTTTGCATCCTTGGTGAGCGAGCTGGTTGCGCAGGCGGCCGAAGCACTGGTCTGATAGGTCAGGCCATAATCCGTGCTGCCGGGTTTATAGGCGCTTTGATCGGTATAGATGCCGATGATCGTATAGGATTCTGCCGTCCCATCCAGAATCTCCACGCCGGAGCTGCCCTCGTCTGCTTTCAGTGCATCTTTGCCATAGGTCTGCGCACCGTCCAGTTTTACGTCGATGTGGCCCACGGTCGTTTTATTCTGGAACACATTGCCGTAGGCCACCTTTTCCGAACTGGAAAGACTGTTCTGCACTTTGACAAGAGTGGCCTGATATTGCTGGTTATAGCTTTCCACCGCAGAGTTATAAAGCTCTCTGGCGTTGTTATAGTCTGCGGCCGCAGCTTTCAGCGCGTCTACTTTCTGGTTATAGGCTTCCACAGCGTCGTTGTAAGCCTGGATCTGCTCAGCGCTCATTTGATCCGCTTTGATCAGCGCTCCGCCTTCGCCGGTAATGCCGATCAGGGTATTGTCCTCGCCCAGCACATAGCCCTCAAGAGCTTTTTTCTTTTCCTGCACTTCCTTTTGCGCATTTGTCAGCGTTTCCGCATCATTTAGGATCTTCAGCGTTGCAGACGTAACATCTTTCCCTTCCGCATCCGTAATAATGAATTCGCCTTCTGTCTTCAGCTGTTCCTGAACAGCCTCTATTTTTTTGTTGTTCTCCTCCATCGCCTGCTGATTTCCGCTGATATCCTCCTGCGCACCGGTATTGTCGATGCCCAGATTGTACGCTTTGACGGTCTCATTGTACTCTGCAACGGCATCGTTGTAGCTGACTCCGAGCTGCTCCGCGTATGCTTCCAGCGCCTTTTTATACGCTTCCACGGCCTGATTATAGCCATCTATCGCGGCATTGTCATCTTTCGCTTTTTCCAGTGCCTGCATCGCAGCTTCCAGCGCGGCTTTTTTCTCCAGATATTCCTTTGCCGCCGACGCCTCTGCCTTCTCCTCTTCGGAAGCCCCCACAGAGTCGAGCACGGCCTGCGCTTCTTCGATAGACGAATACACGGCAAACGGATCCAGCTTTTTATCATTGTCATCCACGATGGTCTGATTGGCGGCGATCTGCCCATCGTTATATCCTGTTACGACTGCATTATACGCAGCGATGGCGTTATTATAAAGCGCAGCCGCGTCATTGTATGCGCTGCTCCCGGTTTCCAGCGCAGCCAGCGTTTCAGCGCTCAAGGTATAGGTGGATTTGCCGTCCTTGATGCGGACGACCTGGCTGCCCGCCGTGTCCTGCAAGACCTCGACCGTATAGCCTCCCGCTGCAAAGCTTGTCACCTGGCCTGTTTTATCCACGGCAACCGTCACACCAGAAAACTGTCCGTTCAGGGCGATCTGACTCAGGTCTGCCGCAAGCTTTTCTGCGTTGGCGGCATCCGCATCCGCGTTTGCCTGTGCATGATCGGAATTCTGCGCCTGAACCGCAGCAGAATAGGCGTTCAGTGCATCGTTATACAGGCCGACTGCCGCATTGTACTTCTGGATCTGAATGTTATAATCTGCGTCCGACGCATCCGCAACCAGCTCCGGATCAACGATCCCGCTGGAGACGACATTGCCTTCCAGATCTTTGACGGTGACTTTTACCACCGAACCATCCAGCTCTACCGTATAGGTCACACTGTCTGTGTGGCCTTCCAGATCCGTGAACTGCCCTGTGACGGTAAAGCTACTGGCAGAAACCAAAACACCGTCTACCTTGGCTGCGTTGATTTTGTCCAGCGCGTCCTGCGCTTTCTGCACATTGCCTTTTGCATCCTCTGCTTCGGAGGACATTTTGCTGTCATTCATATCCTGGATCGCAGCGTTGTACTCCCCGATCAGCTGGTTATACGCTCCAAAAGCCTGCTGATAAAGCTTTACCGCCTCGGCATATTCCGGATCGCCCGACTCGGCTGCCGCCAAAGTGGACGCACTGGCCGTTTTGCCGTTGACCGTCACCGCAATAATATTTCCGCTGCCGTCTTTTTCCATTTCGACCTGATAAGTTTTTCCATCCATCGTCACGGTAAAGCCATTCGAAGTCTGAGCAGCCGAGCCGCTGGAAGAAGAAAAAGAGCCATTCTGCGCCAGCGCTTTCAAGTCGCTTTGGATCTTTTCCATATCCGAGGTCAGGCTGCTGCTGTTGGCGGACGAGGCCTTTTTGTTGAATTCACGGACGGCCTCGTTATATGCTGTGAGCGCCTGATTGTACAGCGAAGCACCGTCCTTATACTCCTCGATCTCGTCCTGGGTGGTCAAAGCGCTGACCGGCAGCAGATAGGTTTTATCTCCCTGCGATACCTGAACCGTGTCTTGATCCAGCATCTGAACGCGGATGCTTCCGGCGGTAAAGGCGACCACGTTTCCCGTGCGGTCCTTTTCGATCTGGATGTCTTCCATTGGCTGATTGCCGCGCATGATCGCAAAAGCTTCTTCGGCAGTTGCATAGTTGTTTTCCTGGATCCCCTGATTCTCCGCGATATTGGCATTATTCTGCGTCTCGACCGCCTGGTTGTACGCCTGAAGCGCCTGGTTGAACGCTTTGGCCGCCTTTTGATACTCTGTAAGAGCTGTGTTGTATTCCTCCGGCGTCGATGCGCTGTCCAGTGCACTGGCGCTCAGAACAAGCGTCTCCCCGCCCTTTGTGATGAAAATGGCATCTTCCGTCTGCCGGACCAGATAACCGTCCACCGCAAAGCTGGCGTTCTCCTTCGATATCGTCACGCCGCCCGGTGCGCTGCCGCTCAGGATCTCTTCCAGCGCGGCGGCCGCCGCCTGAAGATCGCCCTCTGCGCCTTCGATGACCTCTTTGTTGCCCGACTCTGCTTCGCTGTTATACTCCTTTACGATATTGTTGTAGAGCCGAACTGCGGCATTGTAAGCCGAAACCGCCTGATTGTATTCTTCGGCAGCAAGGTTGTACTCTTCCAGCTGCTGGCAGACATCGCTGTTGTATTTCTCCAGCGACTGGGCATATGCTTCCATTGCTGCGGCGGCTTCTTCTTCGCTCATGCCGGAGGTATCCGGTTTTGTAGGCAGGGAAAGGTCCATCAGCTCGCCGGGCAGCGTCAGGCCGTTGATCTCCACGCTGGAAACGTTCCCCTGGCCATCCAGATGATACACGACCGTGGTGGTCGCACTCCCCTCTCCCGGAATGGTAATGGTTGCAGAGTTTGCTTCCTGTTTTGCCGTGATGCCATCAAAGCTGCCATTTTCGGCGGCCTGCTCCAGATCTTTTGCAGCCTTTTCCAGGTTGTCCTCTGCCGTTTCCTGATTTTCGGCAGCCTGTTCTTCGGCCTGCTCGACCTGCCCTGCATTATGGCTGGACACTGTTTTATTATAAGCTTCTACCGCCTCATTGTAAGCTGCAACCGCCTGATTGTAAGCTTCAAGATTCCCATCCGCCGCCTTGAACGCTTCCAGCGCTGCGTTGTACTCTGCGATCACCTGGTTGTAGGCATCGACGTACTGATTTTTCTCTTCGGCGGACATTTTTTCCAGTTCTTCGTCTGTGGGTGCAGCGGGCAGCTCTCCCAGCTCAGGGATAGGATCCTCCAGCGCAGGGGCATCCGGAAGCGGTTCTTTTGCTTCATCTCCGTTGTCCTTGACTGTCTCATCGTTTTTTTCTGCGGTCTCATTGTTCTTTTCCTCTGTTCCGGAGATCTCTTGCTGGTTATCGTTTTGCGTTATATCGTTGTTTTCCAGAACAGCATCGTTGTTTTTCTGTGCCAAGGCATTGTAGCGCTCCATCGCATCGTTGTAGGATCCGGCAGCATCGTTATAGGCATCTACGCCCTGATTGTATGCTTCCACCGCGGCATTGTAGGCCGCGACCGCTTCTTCATAGGCTGCTTTCTGTTCTTCGGATGCACCCACGGGCAGCGGATCCGGCAAAATCAGCTGGGAAGCCGCATCGCTCATCTGATTCTCTGCGTCCGAAAGAGAAGGCGGGGTTTCTTCCTCGGTTTTTTCTTCGCCGCCTTCCAAAGATTCTTCCCCATCAGCAGAAGAAGTTTCTTCGCCCTCCAGAGGCACTTCCTCCTCGTCACCTACGATCTGATCCAGTTCCTCGCGGACATCGTCCAGTTCTTCCTGATCTTCGCCCTCCAAACCGGCGGCAGGATCTTCCTCGCCTTCTTCTACCGGACGGGATTCCTCCGGGCGGTTGTCGGTCACATCCTGATTTTCTTCGATCTGTCCTTCATTTTTATCCACGATCTGCTGATTGTCACTGTCGATCTCCGTGTTGGAGCGCTGATCCGAATCCTGCAAAGCCTCTGTATCTGCCTGCCCGGTCTCCGCACTGGTTTCTTCTGCAACTGCGCCATCGGCAAGCACTGCTCCCGGTTCTGCGGCCAGCGCGGGAGCAGCTGTTCCTACAGCCATTGCTGCTGCAACAGCAAGGCCGACAGCCATCTGTTTGCTCCTGGCGGTTTTTGCATGTTTTGCTTGTCTCATAAAACTGTCCCCCATTCAAAAATGATCGCGTGTGCAGGCGTACTGTGCGCTGGCTCATCCATCCGCACTTGGCTGCGTCCTGCTTTTGCATTCCTGACGAAGCCTTTTTCATCCGTCATTTTTGAAAATCTCAGTTTATGTGACATCCTCGCTCAAAACTCTTTTTGTATATGAGATACCACCTTTCCAATGAATAATTTCGCAAAGTCTGTCACGTCCGTCCGGATATTTTGGAAATCCCCGGGCATAAAGGATCTGTTTCCATCACCAGTGCCACGCCGTCCGGACGCTCCTTTGCCGTGCTCCTTCCAGGATATCCCGGCCGGGAAAACAGGTTCTGGATCCCCGCTTCCTGTCTCCCATGCAAATGCAGCAGTTCTATCCTATGCGTTTGTTCGGCTGTTTGTGCATCGCAGAAAACAAAAAAGCTCCCCGGCAGCCTGAAACTGCCGGGGAGCGGATGCATCTCACAAGGAGCTGCACATCATTTGATCGTCAATCAGACGGGGTGGGAAGCATTGGCATAATCCACATGGTCGCCGTCCACGCCCTGCTTCTTTGCATTGCGCTTGTCGAAGAACTTGGGTGCGACCTGCGGGAACATCGCGTAGGTCAGCACATCCTCTTCCTGGGTGATCCACTTGGCGGATTCTGCACGCAGCTTGTCCATTTCGGGAGCCAGCGTATCCGCAAAGCGGCAGGTGATAGGCTCCTCATTGCCCAGGATCTTTTTGGTGAACTCGGGGCTGATGGGCGCGGGGGTACGGCCATAATCGCCGTGCACCAGACCCTTGAACTCTTTCGTGACCATCTTGTAGCGCTCGCCCATGATCACATTGAACACGGCCTGGGTGCCCACGATCTGGCTGGTGGGAGTGACCAGCGGAGGATAGCCTGCATCCTCACGCACACGGGGGATCTCGGCCAGAACTTCGTCCAGCTTATCCTCCTTGCCGGCCTCTTTCAGCTGATTGAGCATGTTGGAGAACATGCCGCCCGGCACCTGGTACAGCAGGGTGTTTGCGTCCACACCCAGGCTCTTGGGGCTGATCTGGCCGCTGGCGATGTACTTTTCACGCAGCTGCGCAAAGTAAGAGCGCACCACATTCAGCTGGTTCAGATCCAGACCGGTGTCATAGTCGGTGCCCTGCAGGGCGGCGACCAGGCTCTCGGTGGGCATGTGGCTGGTGCCCAGGCTCAGGGGGCTCATGGCGGTATCCACGATATCTGCGCCTGCCTCGATGCCCTTCATGATGGACATGGAAGCCAGGCCTGCGGTATAGTGGCTGTGGATATCGATGGGAATGCTGACGGTCTCCTTCAGCTTCTTGACCAGATCATAGCAGGTATACGGAGTGAGCAGGCCAGCCATATCCTTGATGCAGATGGAGTTTGCACCCATCTCCTCCAGGGTCTTGGCATATGCTGCAAAATACTCGTTGTTATGCACCGGGCTCAGGGTATAGCTGATGCAGCTCTGCACATGGGCGCCTTCCTTATTGGCGGCCTTGATCGCGGTCTGAAGGTTGCGGGCATCGTTCAGCGCATCAAAGATGCGGATGACGTCAATGCCGTTTGCAACAGACTTCTGCACAAAATACTCCACGGCATCGTCTGCATAGGGGCGGTAGCCCAGCATATTCTGGCCGCGGAACAGCATCTGCAGCTTCTGGTGGGGCAGCTCCTTGCGCAGGATACGCAGGCGCTCCCAGGGGTCTTCGTCCAGAAAGCGGATGCAGCTGTCAAAGGTCGCGCCGCCCCAGCACTCAACGGAGAAGTAGTTGATCTTATCCATCTCCGGCAGGATGGGACGCATCTCGTCCATGGTCATGCGGGTCGCCAGCAGAGACTGGTGAGCGTCGCGCAGAACGACCTCGGTGATCTTGATCGGCTTTTTGGCCATGTTTGTCACCTCTCCCTTAGTTCATCGAAACCAGAACGTCACCGGAGTTGACGGTATCGCCCTTATTCACGTTGACAGCGGCCACGGTGCCGTCCTGAGGAGCAACGATCTCGTTCTCCATCTTCATGGCCTCCAGGATGATCAGCACGTCACCCGCCTTGACGGAAGCGCCGGCGCTGACCTTGACATCCAGAATGTTGCCGGGCATGGGAGCCTTGACGGAAACAGCGCCGGCAGCAGCGGCAGCCTTGGGAGCGGCAGCGGGAGCAGCCGGGGCCTTGGGAGCAGCGGGCGCAGCCACGGGAGCGGCAGCAACAGGAGCAGCGCCTGCGGCAGTCTCCTCCACGGAGACGCTGTAAGCAACGCCATTGACGGTAATATTGTAGTACTTCATGGAAGAACCTCCTGAATCAGATCAGTATCACAAAAACAAATGTACGTTCGGACGCTTACAGAGCCATATTGCCATGCTTCTTAGGCAGGCGGGAAGCGCGCTTGGTGCTGAGCAGATCCAGCGCAGCGACCACATTGGAGCGGACGTTGGCTGCATCGCAGAGCATATCGGCTGCGCCGCAGGCCACGGCATTGGAAGCGCTGCACACCTCGGCGGCGTAGGCAGCGGCCTTGGCAGCGGTGGCGGCAATGATATTATCGGAAGCATCGATCTCGTCCTTGTACAGCACGGTCACAGCGGCGGCAGGCTCCAGAGCGCCGACGGTGCAGCCGTTGACCGCAATGCGCAGATCCGCATTGGCCAGTGCCGTATAGACCGGGCCGACAGCTTTGCCGGACAGCACCGCGACCCTGGCGGTGGTGGCATCGGCGTAAGTGGCAGCCAGACGTGCAGCCTCGCGGATGCCGCCGGCAATATCATCGGTAGAGCTGGGCACAAAGCCCTCGGTGTTCACGATCGTCACTACCGGCACGCTGAATGCGTCGCACAGGCGGACAAAACGGGACGCTTTGGATACGCAGCTGTGGCACAGCTGCTCGCCGGTGACTACCATGCCTACAGCGTTGCCGTTGATGGTGCCAAACGCGGTATAGACATTTTTGCCAAAGCCCGCGAACAGCTCCACGGCGCTGTCCTTATCCAGGACAGTGGAAGCCGCCTTGACCGCGGCGGAAGCAGACTTGGGTGCAGCAGCCGGCTGCTCGAACTCAAAAATCGCGGGGCCGGTCAGGTTGTTGGCAGGCAACAGACCCATGATGTGGGCAGCCTTCTCAGCGGCTTCGGCGGCGTTCTTGGCCACGATCGCAGCCACGCCAGCCTTGGCAGCGGCTTCTGCCGTGCCTGCACCGGGCACCTTATCGCCCTTGGCGGCAGAGGTGAACGGAGCGGTGAAGAACAGTTCGGCATCCTTGGTCATGATGCATACATCCGCTGCTGCGGCGTTCAGTGCGCTGGTGCCGCCGCACACGCCGGTGACAACTGCCACCTGCGGGACAACACCGGACAGCCTGGCGATGGAAGCGTTCAGCTTTGACGTGGCCGTCAGCACATCCAGGCCCTCAGCCAGCTTTGCGCCCACCGAATTATAGAAAGTGACCACCGGACAGCCGGTCTGTGCGGCCATCTCAAGCACCTTGATATTCTTGTCAACATCCTTCACGGTGACGGCTTCGCCGTTCTGATAGACCACATAGGCCTGCTGACCTGCCGCATAGCCGCAGCCAGCGCTGACAGCGCCATCCGCAAACAGTACGGTGTATTCTCCATCGTCAAAAAACTTAGCGAGGATCTCTCCCCTGGTAATCTTTGAAGCCATAGTAAGACCTCCTGCTTGTCTGTTTGGTTTCAGAATCATTTCAATTATACTATTTTCTTCCATTTTTCACAAGGACTATTATCCCATCTGCTTGGACAAAACGTTCCTGTGAAGAAGATCATTTTTTAGACTTTTTGTCCGTCTGACCTATCGGGCCGCGGGAACGGCGGGCTGCGATAGCCGACTGTACCGCAGCGCTGCGGGTCTGGGCGCGGCCCTTGGCCGCAGCTGCGCGCAGGCCGGAGATCTCCTGTTTGGTCAGCTCACGGTATTTGCCGGGCTGGAGCATGCCCAGCTTGACCACGCCCTCGGCGCTGCGCTTGAGCCGCACCACCTGCAGGCCCACGGCCTCACACATGCGGCGGATCTCGCGGTTCCTGCCCTCTTTCAGGGTCATCTCCATCACAGTGCGGCCCGGCTCGTCCACCACCACATTGATGGCGCAGGGCATGGTCCGGATCCCGTCATCCAGCACGATGCCCTCGCTCATGCGCAGGATCTGCTGTTCGTCCGCGCGGGGCTGCACCGTGACACGGTAAAGCTTGGAGATGCCGCCGGACGGATGCGTGACTGCCTGTGCAAATGCGCCGTCGTTGGTCATCAGCAAAAGGCCCTCGCTGTCCTTGTCCAGCCGGCCCACCGGGTACAGCCGGGCCGGGATATCCGCCACCAGATCCATGACCGTCTTGCGCCCCAGCTCATCGCTGGCGGTGGTGACGTAGCCGCGGGGCTTGTACAGGGCCAGATAGTACAGCTTCTGATCCTTTTGGATATAAATGCGCTGGTCATCCACATGGAGCACATCCCGGTTGGGATCCATCTTGTCTCCCACCTTTGCGGGGTGGCCGTTGACCTTGACACGGCCCTCCGCGATGATCTGCTCTGCGGCGCGGCGGGAGCACAGTCCCTGCTCGCTCATGATCTTCTGAATGCGTTCTTCTGCCATCGTTTGATCTCCTTGTGCGCCTCCCGGCGCTCAAAAGCATCCCCGAAGGGATGCCAGATAAATGCCTGAACCGCTTATCTGCTGTGCAGGCGCGTTATTGCGCAGCCGGCGTCTGCGGCTTTGCAGACACAGCGTCGGCGGGCTTTTCTTCTTTGCGGATCAGCGCGGAGAGCTTATCCACCAGCTCCGGCAGCATGGTCAGCGCGCGATCCACCGTGTTGGAGGTGTCCGACAGCTGAATGGTGCGCACGCAGCCATCCTTGATCACAAGGAACGCGACCGGCTGGATGTTGACGCCCGCGCCGGAGCCGCCGCCAAACAGATCTTTGTTGGCGGCATTTTTGCCGTCAAAATCCGTGCCGCCAGAGGCAAACCCGAACGAAACTTTGGATACCGGCAGGATGGTGACACCGTCCTCCGTGGTGATGGGCTTGCCGATGATCGTGTTGGAATCCACCATTTCGTGGATCTTGTCCATTGTAATGTTCATCAGACCTTGAATGGGATGCTCAGCCATAAGATCGGCCTCCTTATGATTTCATGTAATCCGTATCCTTTTGAAAGGATGCAACGGAATAAAAACAGAATTGTTATTAGTGTACCATATTTTATAGGAATACGTCCAGTACCTTTTCGCGCCAGAACTCATAAAGCACACGGACTGCCGCAATAACGATAAAAAATGCCTGTGCCGAGACCCGAAACGATATCCTGTCCCGGACGGCGGGCTGCTGCGCGCCAAAATCCGGCAGAACGCGCAGTTCTTCAAAATCCAGATATAGAAAGCGATCCAGAAAGCCCAGCACCGGGTACAGCCAGGCATTGACCTTGCCGCAGGTGCGGGCAGCATCTGCCGGATCCTCTCCGCGGATGCCCAGGCACACATAAATTTTTGTGATGCGCAGCGCTCCGAACACCGCCCGCACGAGCCGTCCTGCTCCCCGCAGGATCGTGCAGAGGATATTCAGAGTAAGTTTTGCCTTTTTTCGGGCCGGGGCGGATTTTTTCGTCTGGGAGCCGGAGGGCTTTTTTGCAGCTTTTTTTGCTTTGCGCTGGGCGCGCCAGGCGGAAAAGCGGGCTTTCAGCTTTCCCCATATGCCTTTGGGCGGCTGAGGCACAGCGTTGGGATCCGGCTCCGGCTGAGGATAGCGCCAGACCAGAAAGGTCAGCCCCAGCGCACCGGCCCGCACCGTGAGCTGCTCATCTTCCCAGCACACATCGGCGCAGAACGGGCACAGCAAAAGCAGCAGGATCAGCACAAGGATCACTGCCAGCAGGATCAACAGCACCTTGAGCAAAAACAGAAGAACCGCGCCCAGCGCGGACAAAATCGAAAGAATAACGGTCATCGGGGTTCCTCCTTCGGGGCCGGGGGCGCGCTCTCCTCCCGGATGGGCGGCAGATCCGCCAGACTGGACAATCCAAAGGTGCGCAGAAAAGCATCCGTTGTTCGGAAGCTGACCGGTCTGCCCGGAAGGTCGAGCCTTCCCGCTTCCTCGATGAGGCCCTTTTCCAGCAGACCGGACACGCTGGACGAAGAATCCACGCCGCGCACCTGCTCGATAAATGCCCGGGAAACCGGCTGGTTATAGGCGATCACGGTCAGGGTCTCCATCGCGGCAGGAGTCAGCGGCGTACTGCGGCGGGCATCCAACAGGCGGCGCACACAATCCGCCCATCGGGTCTTGGTAGCCAGCTGCCAGCGGGTATTCAGATGCAGCAGGCAAAGGCCGCTGTCCTCCCGCTGATACCGGGCATACAGCTGTTCCAAAGCCGCTTCCACCTCCTTTTGGGGCAGCTGCACCGCCTGCGCCAGCTTTTCGGCGCTGACAGGGTCGGCACAGGCAAACAGCATGGCCTCTACCGCCGCACAGATCTGTTTTTGGTTCATGGGTTCTCCTTTTTTCGGTCAAGATGCCCGCGCCGCAGGGTCAGCTTTCCTTCCGGTTCCAGCCGCACCCGGCCGCCGTGCATCAACTCCAGCAGCGCCAGAAAGGTTGCAACGTTCGTTCCCCGGTTCTGGCGGTGGGAAAACAGCTCTCCCAGCCGGGCCGGGCCTCCGGCCGCGAGCCTCCGCAGGATATTCACCACACGGCTGACCACCGACACCTGCGGCGCACAGACCAGAGGTTCAAACTGCTGCGGGGTCGGCATGCGGCGCGCCGTGCTTCGGCCCGCTAAAGCCAGCCAGCAGTCTGCCAGAAGCTGGGGAGAATGGTGCAGATCGTAAGTGTTGTCCCAGTCCGGCCGGGCCGGTTTACGGACAAAGGTGCTGACCGATGCAGACTGCTCCCGCAGCTTTGCAGCCATGCGGCGGCACTGGTCGTACTCGATGAGCTGACCGGTCAGTTCTTCCTTCATGCGCTCGCCCTGCTCGCTGCGGGGCAAAAGCAGATAGCTTTTCATCTCGACCAGCCGGGCTGCCATCTCAATAAATGAGCTGGACAGATCTGGATCCTCTTTCCGGGCGGCTTCCACCGTGCGGGTGTACTGGTCGATCAATTCCAGGATCGGGATATCGTGCAGATCCATCTTATGCTTTGCGGCCAGCGTTAAAAGCAGCTCCAGCGGGCCGTCAAAGTCCTCCAGATGGAACGCAAGCTCCGGGGCGGCCACAGGTCACGCCGCCACGCCCAGGCTGGCGTAATATGCGGAATAGGCGATCTTATCGATAAAGCCGGTGCCCAGATCCAGCAGCTCCCACACCACATCGTTCAGGACAGCAAGGGGCGTGTTCAGGATGCCGCACCAGACAGCGGCCAGCAGGATCACAAGGATGGCCTGTTCGTATTTCATGAGACCAAAGTAGAGGTTCCGGGGCAGAAAGGTCAGCAGAACGCGGCTTCCATCCAGGGGCGGTACCGGGATCAGATTGAACACCGCAAGGCCCACGTCCATATAAATCAAGTATTGCAGAAACAGCGCGGCGAAAAACGTCACATCGTTATAAGGCGCCCAGTAATACAGCAGTTTCCACCCCACCATAGCAAGATACGCCAGCAGGATATTTGCCAGCGGGCCTGCCAGCGCGGTCAGGGCCATGCCCGCCTTCGGGCTGCGGAAGCGGCGCGGATCGGTGGAAACAGGCTTTGCCCAGCCCACGCCCACAAAGATCATGCACAGCGTGCCCCAGAGATCGAAATGACGCAGCGGATTGAGCGAAAGCCGGCCATTGTTTTTTGCGGTGGGATCCCCCAACAGCCAGCTGGCCAGCGCATGGCCTGCCTCGTGCACCGGAATGGCCACCAGCGTGACCAGCGCGCGGATCAGATAATACAGCCCCTGTGAGAGCATAGGTTTCCTCCTGGATCGATCGTTTTCTCCCGTTTCGCCGCAGGGCAGAACAGAGATTTTCTACTATGATACTATTTTTTTGCGCTCCCGACAAGGGCAAAGCGCTTTATGCGCAAAAAAGGGAGAAAAAATTGCAAAAGGCACTTGCATTTTTGTTCCCTATCTGGTAAAATAGTCAAGCTGATTATTTTGAGTTCTTACTTCACTGCTAGGAGGTGCAAGTATCATGGCTAAGTGTGAATGCTGCGGCAAGGGCGTTACCTTTGGTATCAAGGTTTCCCACTCCCATCGCCGTTCCAACCGTACCTGGAAGCCGAATGTCCGTCGCGTCAAGGCGGTCGTGGAAGGCTCTCCCAAGTATATTTACGCATGCTCCCGTTGCCTGCGCGCTGGCAAAGTCAACCGCGCTGTCTAAGTTCGTGCGTACTGCCGGTCACTTTGTCGAGTGACCGGCTTTTTGTTTTATCGCTTTTCTGGGAGGAATCGAAACTATGTCTCTGCCCAAAGACCCCGTGATGCTGCTGAGCGTCGTGAACCTGAAGCTGCGGGATCACTACTCTTCCCTGGACGTCCTGTGCGACGATCTGGAGGAGGACAAAACCGCCCTGTGCACAGCGCTTTCCGCCATCGGCTATACCTACGATGAAAAACGCAATCAGTTTGTTTGAACCGGATCAGGAGGAAGTACATCATGCTGCAAGGAACTTATTACAAAGAGTGGAGCACCGTGCTGGATCGTGCGATGGAGTTCAAGGTCTACGGTCGCACCGGCGTGCCCGTGCTGGCTCTGCCCACCCGCGGCGGCCGCTTTTATGACTGGGAAAACAACGGCATGCCCGATGCTGCTGCCGGGCTGCTGGACACAGGCAGGATCCAGCTGTTCTGCGCCGACAGCATCGACAGCGAAAGCCTGCTGGCCGGGGACAAATCTCCCCGCCGCCGTGCAGAGATGCAGGAGGCATACTTCAACTATCTCACCCGCGAGCTTGCTCCCCGCATCCTGGAGCTGAACGCCGCCGGAACTCCTGTTGTTCTGCCGCTGGACGACAAAGAGGACAAGCCTGCCAAGAAGCCTGTAAAACTGTGGTGCGCAGGTGCCGATCTGGGTGCTTACCAGGCGGTCAACTGCCGCCTGCGCCGCCCGCAGCTGTTTGCGGGCGCTGTAGCGCTGTCCGGCCTGTACGACATGGGCCGCTTTCTGGGTGGGGCAGAGGACGACTTGGCACTGCGCAACAGCCCGCTGGCCTATCTGCCGCAGGACGGGCTGATCGACACTGCCGCCTTTGCACAGGACACCGAAAACAGTCTGCTGCTGTGTGCAGGCCAGGGCCCTTCTGAGAACGAGGCTTTGCAGAGCACACATGCACTGGAGGCCGCACTTAAGGCTGCCGGGATCCCCTGTCATTTTGAAGCCTGGGGCAACGATGTTTCCCATGACTGGTACTGGTGGGGCAAAGAATGGGGTTTGTTTGCACAGCGTATTTTCGGTTGATTGGAGGATCCCGTCGTAGATCAAATCGTCCCCTGAGAATAGTTTCAAAAAGAGAGGATCCGCCGGATCCTCTTTTTTTATACCTTTCCCCCGTATCCTGCGCTTTTCTCTTGCATTTTGTGCCAGTTTGTGCTAGTATCAGTCCATGATACCCTACCGGGGTAGAGTTTTAAGAAAAGGAGTCTCAAAACATGAACGAAACCATTTCAACCCGCTCCGATCCCATGCTGGACACCGAGGAGCCGGCCGAAGCCGGAATCCCAGCCCTGCAAACCTGCTGCCGCCGCAAGCTGCGCACGGAGGAGGAACGCACCCAGCTGATCCATCGCCTGAACCGCATCGAGGGGCAGATCCGCGGCATCCGCAACATGGTGGAACGGGATGCTTACTGCACGGATGTCCTGATCCAGGTATCCGCCGCCATTGCAGCGCTGAACGGTTTTTCCCGGGAGTTGTTCAGCCAGCACATGCGGACCTGTGTGGCAAATGACCTTTCTCAGGGCAGCGTGGAAAGCCTGGACGAAGCACTGAAGGTTTTGCAGAAGCTTATGAAATGACCCCCGCACGGGAATACTTTCAAAAGGGAGTGGATGCAATGGAACAATATACTGTCACGGGCATGAGCTGCGCTGCATGCAGCGCCCGTGTGGAAAAGGCCGTCAGCAAAGTTCCCGGCGTGACAGCCTGTTCGGTCAGCCTGCTGACCAATTCGATGGGTGTGGAGGGCACTGCCAGCACCGCCGAGATCCTGCGGGCCGTAGAGGAAGCCGGCTATGGCGCAAGCCCCAAACATGCCGGAGCCGCGGCTTCGGCGCCGGAAGAGGATGCCTTGGCGGATCACGAAACGCCTCTGCTCAAACAGCGGCTGATCGCTTCGGTCGGCTTTCTGCTGGTACTGATGTACGTTTCGATGGGGCACATGATGTGGGGATGGCCGCTGCCCCCCTGGTTTGATGGCAATCACGTTGCGATGGGCCTTTTGCAGATGCTTCTGGCCGGGATCGTGATGGTCATCAATCAGAAGTTTTTTATCAACGGCTTCAAAGGGCTGCTTCATCGTGCACCCAACATGGACACGCTGGTCGCGATGGGCTCGATGGCCAGCTTTGTGTGGAGCACCTGGAGCTTGTTCCAGATGACCGATGCCCAGCTGCATGGGGACGAGCAGGCCGTCATGACCTATATGATGGAACTCTATTTCGAGTCTGCCGCAATGATCGTGACTCTGATCACTGTGGGCAAGCTGCTGGAAGCCCGCTCCAAAGGCAAAACCACCGATGCACTGCGCAGCCTGATGAAGCTGGCCCCCAAAGAGGCCACCCTGCTGCGGGAGGGCGCGGAAGTGCGCGTCCCCATCGAGCAGGTACAGAAGGACGACATTTTTGTGGTGCGTCCGGGTGAAAACATCCCGGTAGACGGCATCGTGCTGGAGGGCAGCGGCGCGGTGAACGAAAGCGCTCTGACCGGCGAAAGCATCCCGGTGGACAAGGCTCCGGGCGACCGTGTAAGCGCCGCAACCGCCAATCAAGCCGGCTTTCTGCGGTGCCAGGCCACCCGCGTGGGCGAGGACACCACGCTGGCGCAGATCATCCGCATGGTCAGTGATGCCGCCGCCACCAAAGCCCCCATCGCCAAAGTTGCAGACACTGTTTCCGGGTACTTTGTGCCCGCCGTGATCGCTGTCGCGGTCGCGACCACGGTGGTCTGGCTGCTTCTGGGCCGGGATCCGGGCTTTGCACTGGCCAGGGGCATTTCGGTGCTGGTCATCAGCTGTCCCTGTGCGCTGGGCCTGGCCACGCCTGTGGCCATCATGGTGGGCAATGGTGTCGGCGCAAAAAACGGCATCCTGTTCAAGACTGCCGCTTCCTTGGAGGCCGCCGGCCGCACCGAGATCATTGCGCTGGACAAGACCGGCACGATCACCCAGGGCGAACCCAAAGTCACCGATCTTCTGCCCGCCCCCGGCGTTACGGAACAGGAGCTGCTGACGCTGGCGGCGGCGCTGGAACAAAAAAGCGAGCATCCCCTGGCAAAGGCCATCCTTGCCTATGCCAGAGAACAACAGCTTGATCCGCCCGATGTGGAGGATTTTGCCGCTCTGCCCGGAAACGGCCTGACTGCCCATCTGGGCGGACAGCCGGTCTACGGCGGAAACGCCGCTTTTGCATCCGGCAAGGCGCCTGTGCCGGACGCGCTTCGGGAGCAGGCCGCACAGCTGGCCGAGCAGGGCAAAACACCGCTGTTCTTTGGCGGAGCCGGCCGGCTGCTGGGTGTGATCGCAGTGGCAGACACCATCAAACCCGAAAGCCCCCAGGCCATCCGGGAATTGCAGGGGATGGGCATCCGGGTCGTGATGCTGACCGGTGACAATCAGCGCACCGCTCAGGCCATCGGGAAACAGGCCGGCGTGGACGAGGTGATCTCGGACGTTCTGCCGGATGGCAAGGAGGCCGTGATCCGCCAGCTACAGGCCAGCGGCAAAGTCACGATGGTCGGCGACGGCATCAACGATGCCCCCGCTCTGACCCGGGCAGATGTGGGCATTGCCATCGGTGCGGGCGCAGATGTCGCCATTGATGCGGCAGATGTCGTACTGATGAATTCCCGGCTTTCAGATGTGCCTGCCGCCATCCGGCTGAGCCACGCCGCTTTGCGCAACATCCACCAAAATCTGTTCTGGGCTTTCTTCTACAATACCATTGGCATCCCGCTGGCGGCAGGTGTATTTATCCCGCTGGGGCTGACTCTGAACCCCATGTTCGGCGCGGCGGCCATGAGCCTGTCCAGTTTTTGTGTGGTAAGCAACGCTCTGCGGCTGAATTTGTTTGACCCCCACGACGCCCGGAAAGACCGTGCCCTGAAACAGAAAAAGCCTCATTCCCCTGCCCCGCAGGATACGGCGCAGGAGAAGGAAGCGGCAGAGATCCCAACAAACAAACCGATTTCAAAGGAGGAAACCACGATGACCAAAACCATGAAGATCGAAGGCATGATGTGCCCCCACTGCGAAGCCCGTGTCAAAAAAGCACTGGAAGCGCTGCCCCAGGTGGAGCAGGCTGTGGTCAGCCATACCGCAGGTACTGCTGTAGTGACCCTGAGCGCCGCCATTGAGGACGAAGCGCTCAAAGCAGCTGTGGAAGCCCAGGATTATCCTGTAGTGAGCATCGGATAAAGAACTTTTTGGCACAAACTCCGGCGGCCCGCAATTCCCTGCAAAGGGAAGCGGGCCGCCGTTTCTATTTGGTCTTTTGTCTGCTTTTATGTCAGGTTCTGTCTCTCCCACCGATGCAGGACCTCCATCTGCTCTGGCGTATGGAACCAGTGTTCCCCCTGTTCCATAACGGTCAGCACTGCGCCGCTCTCCCGGCAGAAACGGTCGATCACGGCCCGTCCGGTCAGGTCATCTCCGTCCGTGTACAGCACCGCAGTCTTTTTCTGCCAGTACAAGGGATTTTTCCGCGCCCAGCACAGGTATGCCCAGGACAGCGTTTCTCCAAAAGCAGTCGGGATCTTCCCTGTCTGCTCCAGCTGTACTTCGGTGATGCCTGCCCAGTCCATCATGTTGTAGATCAGTGCGGGCATCTCCACGATCGGCGAAACCAGCAGCGTCTGTTCCAGACGTTCCTCCTGCAAAGCCAGCATGGACATCCAGGCGCCGATGCTGGTGGCACGCAGGGAGATGCTGTTCCAGCGCAAGGACATCCAACGATAGACCCGCTGGATCTCCGGTACTGCGTTCCAGGGCAGAAGCTTTGCTTCTTCAGCTTTCCGCTCCCCGTGCTCCGGCAGGTCGATGGCAAGCACCTGATATCCTGCCGGGCATGCCTGCTCTGCAAAATCCAGCGCTTCTTCCTTGCAGCCCAGCTTACCGTGGACATAAAGAAAGACCTTTTGCGATTCTGCACCGATGAGCAGGGCCGGAACGCCGTCCAACTTCAATTTTTGTGTTTTCATATGTATTCTTCCTCCCGCATCCGAAAAGGATGTATGGGCCACCCCGGTGTTGACATGCATTTCCGAAAAGGCTTTTCCCTGCCCTGGCGCACCTGTCTTATCTTACGCAGCAGGCTCAGACGAAAAAGAGCCGCAGCACCTTTTCAGGCACTGCGGCTCTCATCAACCGGGAAAAGTGAAGATCACTTCACCATGCTTGCGACTTCGGAAGCGAAGTCGTCTGCACGCTTCTCCAGGCCCTCGCCCTTCTGGAAGCGGGTGAACTTGACGATCTTGATGTCGCCGCCCAGCTCCTTGGCCACCTTAGCGGTGTACTGTGCAACGGTCAGATCGCCGTCCTTGACAAATTCCTGATCGACCAGGCAGGACTCCTTAAAGAACTTCTTGATCTTGCCCTCGATCATCTTCTGCTTCACAGCGTCGGGCTTGTTTGCGGTCTTGGGATCGCCAGCCATCTGAGCCAGCATGATCTCCTTCTCCTTGGCAACGACCTCAGCGGGGACAGAAGCCTCGTCCACATAGCTGGGGTTGGCCGCAGCGACCTGCATGGCAATGTCCTTGCCGTAAGCAGCGAACTCGGGCTTTGCGGCAACCTCTTCGGAAGCCTCGAAGCCCACCAGGATGCCGTGGGTGCCGCCGCCGTGAACATATGCAGAGCAAACGCCCTCGTAACGGACGAAACGGCGAACCTTGATGTTCTCCTTGATGACCAGGATCAGGTTCTTCAGAGCATCGTCAACAGTGCCCTCGCCCATCTTGCAGTTCATCAGAGCCTCTACATCGGCGGGATTCTGCTCCATGATGACCTTGGTGGCATCCTTGACGAAAGCAACAAACTTGTCGTTCTTGGCGACAAAGTCGGTCTCGGCGTTGACTTCGATGACGACACCCACCTTACACTTGGCGCAGTAATCTGCGTAGACCATGCCCTCGGCAGCAATACGGCCAGCCTTCTTAGCGGCAGTTGCCAGACCGCGCTCGCGCAGGATCTCCACAGCCTTCTCGAAGTTGCCCTCGGCCTCGGTCAGTGCCTTCTTGCACTCCATCATGCCGCAGTCGGTCTGCTTGCGCAGCTCCATAACGTCCTTTGCAGTAATAGCCATTTTGTACCTCTCCCTTTATGATAATTGACAGGTTTTTCGGCGGGAAAATCAGGCGTTGGCAGCTTCCTCAGCGGGAGCGGCCTCCTGGTTGCCCTGCTTGCCCTCCAGCACGGCATCAGCCATAGCGCCAGCGATCAGCTTGACAGCGCGGATCGCGTCGTCGTTGCCGGGGATGACCCAGTCGATCTCATCGGGGTTGCAGTTGGTATCAACGATCGCAACGATGGGGATGTGCAGCTTGCGGGCCTCGGAAACAGCGATGCGCTCCTTGTGGGGATCAACGATGAACAGAGCCTTGGGCAGAACCTTCATGTTCTTGACGCCGCCCAGATACTTGTCCAGCTTTTCCATCTCCAGCTCCAGCTTGGCCACTTCCTTCTTGGGCAGCAGATCGAAGGTGCCGTTCTCCTTCATCTTGGTCAGCTGATCCATGCGGTCGATGCGCTTGCGGATGGTGCGGAAGTTGGTCAGCATACCGCCCAGCCAGCGAGCGTTGACGTAATGCATGCCGCAGCGCAGAGCCTCGTCACGGATGGACTCCTGAGCCTGCTTCTTGGTGCCAACGAACAGGATGTCGCCGCCCTCAGCAGCAACTTCCTTTACATAGTTATAAGCCTCGTCCAGCTTCTTCACGGTCTTCTGCAGATCGATGATATAGATGCCGTTGCGCTCGGTGAAGATATACTTCGCCATCTTGGGGTTCCAGCGGCGGGTCTGATGACCGAAGTGCACGCCTGCTTCGAGAAGCTGCTTCATAGAAACGACTGCCATAATAAAATTACCTCCAGATATTGTTTTGCCTCCGCACACCATGATCCTGCACCGCATCGGGCGGTGTGGGACTGCCCTCCACCCCGCAAAGGGCACAAAAGGGCATAGTGATGCGTGTGTAATGCCTTAGTATGATAGCACAAAAAGCGCGTGGTTGCAAGAGCTTTTTGCTGTTTTTTACAAAAATGCGAACGGCGTTTTGTCTGCCTGCCGGACAGTCCCCGCACTGTTTAAAAGAGACAAGGCATTTTCAGCCTTTCAGCATCTCCCGCAGCCGCTGCACAAGACCGGGCCGTGCGGGTTCGGCAGGCGGGACCTGCGTGTGCACCAAAAGCGCATCCACCCCGATCTTTTCGATCTCCTCCCAGGGGATGGTCAGCGTTTCGTCCCGGCCCATCAGCCCAAACAGGCGCGGACGCCCCAGAAGCAGCAGGCTTTCGATCCGGGCGGTGTCCGGGTCGAACACCAGGTCGTCCACTCTGCCCAGGCATGCACCCTCCCCCAGCTGCACGACTTCCTTGGCACACAGCTCCCGGAACGTCATCTTGCGCTCCCTCCTTCCGGCAGTTTCTTTGTCCCCAATCTATGCGCCAGGGCAGTAGTCTATGCCCGCCTGTGCATGGAAAGGGCTGGAAAGCTCTGCCGGGTTTGTGCTATACTGGAGCGGAGGAAATATTTTCAAGGGAGATATCCGATCATGTATCAAAATATCGTGTTCGACCTGGGCGGTGTGATGGTAGATTTTGCCCCAAAGGACTATCTGGTAGACCGGCTGTGCAGCGCCGAAGTGGAAGAGCAGGTTTACCGGCTGACCTTTGGCAGCGAAGAATGGAAGCAGGTGGACGCCGGCCTGCTCTCCCGCAGCGAAGCAGACCGGCTGATGCTGAAAAATGCAGAGGCAGCGGGCCGCAGCTTTGAGGTGCAGGGCGTTTTGGACGAGTGGACCCGCATTTTGCGCCCCCGGCGCAAGATGCAGGAGCTGGTGCGGCGGCTGAAAAGCCACGGCTACTGCATCTATTTCCTGAGCAATATCTCCCAGGACGTGCTGGAGCTGGTGATGAAACAGGGCCTGGAGGGACTGTTTGACGGCGGGCTGGCATCCTATGAGGTACATATCAACAAACCCGATCCCCGTATTTTTCAGGCGTTCCTGGAGCGGTACGGGCTGAAAGCGGAAGAATGCGTGTTCATCGACGACAGCCGTCCAAACGTCCAGACCGCCATCGAAATGGGCTTTGCGGGTTTTGAGATGAAGGACAGCGTCAATACCCTGGTGCGCACACTGGCCACCTCCGGCATCGCTCTGCGCTGAAAAAAAGAACACAGAAAGCCCCCTGCTGGACACGAAAACGCATACAGCAGGGGGCTTTTGAGCTTTCAGAGTTCAGAAGCTGTTGTCATAATCATTGCACACCGTCTGAGCGGTCTTTTGCCTGCATCCTGCGTGGCTTTCTTTTGCGATCCATCGGGATCCCCGCAAAAAAGCGCCTTGTCTGCCCACAAAAACCCTTGTCCATCCGGCATACTTTGTTTATAAAAACAACTTCTTACTTTTTCTCGTAGCTCTGGCAGTAGTGGGGCGTTTCCACCGCCTGATCATTGCAGGTGCAGCGCTCAGTCACCTTGATCTGCGGCAGATCGCATTTGCAGCTCTCCACATTGTGGCGGCACTCGCACACATCGCAAACGACACCCGTGTTTTCCATCATGTTTTATCACCTCTTTGCAGGCAGTATGCCCGCGCGGAGAGCAAATTATACACCGCCGCGCGTTACAACAGCGCAGCAGCCGACATCAGAGCAAACAGCACCGGCTGGTGCAGCAGATAGATCAGCAGCGAATGTCTGCCCAGCCAGCCCAGCGGCGGACAGACCGACCGCTGAAGCGGGGCCAGGCGTTCCCTGCCGAGAACATGATGCAGAAAGTATCCCGCCCAGAACAAAAACAGCCACGGCAAAAGCGGAAAATAATCGCTGGAATAAAAGCTCCATGGATAAAAGCCAAAAAACGCGGTCAGAAGATTGGCATAAAGCGCATACGGCAGCTGCAAGGTCCACGGGCCAAGCCCCACAAAGCCATCTGAAACCGAATAGGTCAGCGCAAACAACAGCATGCACCCCGCCAGCCCCACGCCGGGCCGGACGCGGCGCAGCAGCGGCTCCAGCAAGGCCGTCAGGATCATCGCCGCGCCCAGCAGCGTCAGCACACCGAACAGCACCGGCTGGGACGGCATAGCCACCAGCGTGACCACAGTGACCAGCAGGCCCGCCGCCGATACGATCAGGCCGCGGCGCAGAGTATGACGGCCCAGCGGCACACAAAAGCCAGACAGCAGGATGAACACCCAACAGATGCACTGCTGCCAAAGCCGACCCTGCCAGCCCACATACCAGTCCACCCAAAAGCCCAACAGAAAAACACAATCCCACATGGCATGGTACAGGATCATGCTGATAAGGTTCAGTCCGCGCAGCTCATCCAGAAGCGCGTAGCGCGTGCCGGATACGGAAGAGGCAGTTTTTTTCCAAGACATTTTAAAATCAGTCCCCTTTTTCAAAAGCCCGATGCACTCGATCCAAAGCGTATCCGGGTACAGATCACGAGCCTGCCGATGAAAAGCGTCCGATCCTCCCTTTTTCGGCCCGCTGAGACAGCTGGACGAAAATCACGAAAACACCGGGAGCTTCTTTTTGAGAAAATGCAGACAGGACGTGCAACATATAAAAAAAGCCGCCCGGACAGCGGGAACACTGTCCGGGCGGCTTTTAGATGTACGTTTCCGGGAAAAGGAGGCTGGACATGCCCCCTTTCTGCCCGCAAAAGAGGGAGATCAAAGCTCGGTGTTGAAGTAACGCTTCAGCAGGCCCTCAAAGCCACGGCCATGACGAGCCTCGTCCTTGGCCATCTCATGGACAGTGTCGTGGATGGCATCCAGATTCAGAGCCTTAGCCTTCTTTGCCAGATCCATCTTGCCAGCGCATGCGCCGCACTCGGCCTCGGCACGCATCATCAGGTTCTTCTTGGTGCTGTCGGTAACGACCTCACCCAGCAGCTCGGCAAAACGGGAAGCATGGTCAGCTTCCTCATAGGCATAGCGCTTGTAAGCCTCCGCGATCTCGGGATAGCCCTCGCGCTCAGCAACGCGGGACATCGCCAGATACATACCGACCTCACTGCACTCGCCCTCAAAGTTGGCGCGCAGGCCGTCGATGATATCCTGAGGAACGCCCTCAGCCTTGCCAATGCCAACCACATGCTCGGTCACATAGGTGTTGCCGGTCTTTTCGGTAAAAGCGGAAGCAGGAGCCTTGCAGACAGGGCAGGCTTCCGGGATAGAGCCTTCAGCGATATAGCCGCAAACGGTGCAAACGTACTTTTTCATAATGAGTACCTCCATTTTCTTTTAAAGAGCGCCTAAGAGGGGTGCTCTGGTCTTTGAGGCCATTATAGCTTTCACACGACAGTTAGTCAAGGATAACTAACAGGAATCATTCCTGTTTTAATAAAATATTTACACCTGCAGGCTGCCGCTGGAGGAAGCCTCTGCACCATCGGCAGAATCAAACTCATAGTCGTTGCCGGGCAGCAGCGCATTGAGCAGGATGCCCACAATGGCCGCGATCGCCAGGCCAGACAGATTGATGGATACGCCCGCGATGGCAAAGGTCAGGCCGCCCACCGAGTTGAAGCCCAGTGCGGACACCAGGATCACCGCGGCAACGATAAGGTTGCGGCTGTTGGTGAAGTCCACACGGTTTTCGACCACGTTGCGCACACCGATGGCGGAGATCATGCCGTACAGCACAAAGCTGATACCGCCGATGATCGCAGTGGGGATCGTATTGATGACCGCCTCAAACTTGGGGCTGAAACTCAGGACGATGGCAAAGCCTGCAGCAATGCGGATAACGCGGGGATCGTAGATCTTGCTCAGAGCCAGAACGCCGGTGTTCTCGCCATAGGTCGTGTTGGCAGGGCCGCCCAGCAGACCGGCCAAAGTGGTAGCCAGACCGTCGCCCAGCAGGGTGCGGTTCAGGCCGGGATCATTGATATAGTTGTGGCCCACGGTGGCGCTGATGGCGGCGATATCGCCCACATGCTCCATCATGGTAGCCAGCGCAATGGGGATAATGGTGAACAGAGCGCTGATGAACTCAGGGCTGCCATCGATAGCAAACAGGCCCATAGCCTCCTTGTGCAGGGGCAGGCCCAGCCAGGCAGCCTCGCGGATAGGATCAAAGTTGACCGCACCAGTGACCAGGGCGACCGCATAGGAGACCAGCACGCCGATGAGGATGGGCAGGATCTTGATCATACCCTTGCCCCAGATGTTGCAGGCAATGACGGTGCCCAGAGCAACCAGGGCCAGCAGCCAGTTGGTGGTGCAGTTGGAGATGGCCGAAGGAGCCAGGATCAGACCGATGGCAATAATGATGGGGCCGGTGACTACCGGGGGGAAGAATTTCATAATGCGGCGGATGCCAAAGGTAGAGATCAGGAAGCTGACCAGCAGATACAGCAATCCTGAGAACGCGATGGCTGCGCAGGCATAAGGCAGCATCTCCGTGTTGGGCACAGTCAGATTGCCGTCCGCATCTGCCAGCATGGGCGCGACGATGGAAAAGCCGCCCAGATAAGCAAAAGACGAACCCAGAAAAGCGGGCACCTTACCCTTAGTGACCAGGTGGAACAGCAGCGTGCCCAGACCGGCGCACAGCAGCGTAGTGGAAACGCTCAGGCCGGTGAGCAGCGGTACCAGCACCGTGGCGCCAAACATGGCGAACAGGTGCTGTGCGCCCAGGATGAACATCTTACCGGCACCCAGCTGACGCGCGTCATAGATGCCCTTGGAGTAGTCAATGGACTGATTCATAGATCAATTTTCCTCCTCACATAGCTATGCCCAAAAAAAGAGGCATTGCTGCAAAACAGCGATGCCTCATTTTTGGATCGGACAGTTGTCTGGAAAATGAAAGAAGCGTATCCCTTGCAAAAACGTGCTGCATACTGCATTCTCCCCTTTCCTCCAAAACTTTGCATAGTATAGCAGAAAGAGTGCGTACATGCAACCTTTTCCCGCAAATTTGTCAGGTTCCACAAAAGCAGACGAAAGTCTTTCTGTACTTGCAAAAACAAAGACTATAATGGCTCCCCTGTCAAGACCATCTATCAGAAATTCATCGTGAGCACAGCGTTACCGGAAAGGTCAATCCGACAGGAGAGGATGTTCCGCTGCGCTCTAACTGCCTTCCCTGTAGAGCGCAGACATTTTGGGTGCGGCGCTTTGCCGAACCAGTCGCGCCCTTTCAGACTGCGCTAAATCCGTTGTCTTTCGCATCCTGAAAGCAACAAAAACCCGCATGAACACTTGATTTTTCAAGCATCCATGCAGGTTTTGCTCTGGTGCGAGTGGCGATACAGAACTTTTTGAAAAACCCTGAAATATCAACGGTTTTAAGCAATTCAATAAATTACTGCACATAGCCACAGGAAGTAAACCAGCCCTTAGAATCTGTACCAATAAGTTCAAAACCGAGCAATAAGAGTTCACAGAGCGGCGATCATGCACATAGCCTGAGCTGATTTAACTGTAATCTCATAGTCTTTGGAAAGACGCCGGGAATGATTTATCCAGGCAAATGTGCGCTCGACAATCCAACGCTTTGGGAGAATCGTCCATTCAGGCTTTATTCTTGCAGAAATGTCAACTTCTAATCCCAAGTGACTCTTTGAGCCCTTCCCGAAAAAATGGACAAGAAAAATGCGAAAAAAGTAGAATGAAGC
>JBJERU010000068.1:0-7273 GCA_051882415.1 Faecalibacterium sp.
GCTTCATTCTACTTTTTTCGCATTTTTCTTGTCCATTTTTTCGGGAAGGGCTCAAGTTTTGTGTCAAACAGGTCTCGGGCGGTTGAGTTGTCCTCACAGACGCCCCGGGCCACCGCGTCATCCACCAGAACAGTCAGGATGCTTTCCAAATCGGTGTAGCAGACTGTACCTTCCGGCTCGGTGAAATCGTCCAGCCGCAGGATCATCAGAAGCTGATTGCGGATGTAAATCTCATCCTCCGGCAGGATCAGTCCGGTATCCAGCCCGTAGTTTACAAGCTGCTGAATCGCGGCAGAGATCACAGCACGGCACCTCCTTCGGGACGAATGGACAAGACATGGCAGCGGCCCTTGCCCAGAATCGCCTCCATGCCTGCCCTGAAGCTGTCCAGCAGATCCAGCGGAACAAAGGCCTGCACCGTGCCCGCAAAGCCGCCGCCGTGGACGCGCACAGCGCCCCGGCCATTCAGGAAATGCTTGGCTGCGGCGATGGTAACGGCCACTTCCTGGTGCTCCTTGTACCCGGCGGGGATCACGTTTTGCAGATATTCCCAACTGCTCTGGCCGGACTCGTTGACCAGCTTGAGGAAGGTATCAAAGTCTCCCTGACGCAGAGCGGCCACCTGTGCGGGTACACGGTCGTTGTCAGCATAGAAGTGGAAGGCCCGCAGCACCGCACGGTCACCGCAGGCGGCACGGCATTCCGGGATTCTGGATATAAATGTCTCAAAGGGGACTTCCCGCAGCACCTCGCCGCCGCACACGGCAGCTACCGCCCGGCAGTCGGCGGGGACGGCTGCGTATTCGTCGGTCAGATCGGCGTGGTCTGCGCCGGAATCCAGAATGCACAGAGCCAGCCCTGCCTGAGAAAAATCCACGCTCACCGGCTCCACCACCGGGTTCAATGCGTCCGCAAAGTCGATGGTGATGATATTGCCCACGCTGGAGGCCATCTGGTCCATCAGGCCGCAGGGCTTGCCGAAATAGACGTTTTCCGCCCACTGGCCGATCTGCGCAATGGCAATGGAAGAAACCTTTTCCTCCATGAACAGGTCGTTCAGGATGACACCGATCAGCACTTCAAACGCTGCCGAGGAGGAGATGCCGCTGCCCTTGGGTACGTTGGAGGAAATGTACACGTCCAGGCCGGACAGTGCAGCTCCGCGCTGCGCAAAGGCGGCGCACTCGCCCCGCAGCAGGGCGGCGGTGGTGTTTTCTTCCTCCTTGCGCGGGGTCAGGTCGTCCAGTTCGATCTCGCACAGGTCGTAGCCCTCGCTCTGCACCCGAAGCTGACGTGAGGCGTTGGGAGCTGCGGCGGCGATCATGTCGATGTTGACGCTGCCCGCCAGCACCCGGCCGCGCTGGTGGTCGGTGTGGTTGCCGCCGATCTCGGTACGGCCCGGCGCGCTGAACAGCCCGGCCTGCGCGTGGGGGCCAAAGGTGGCATCCAGTCCATCCAGTGCGGCGGCATAGCGGGCCGCCTGCGCCGGGGCTTCGGCGGGGGTGCAGCAGTACAGCCGGGCCAGACGCGCCGCGTGGACGCCGTCGGTCAGTTCTTGTTTCCAGACAGAAATAGGCTTGAGCATAAAGAGATTCCTCCTTCTGATACAGCACACGACATCACGGCTCGTCTTGGCGGGCCGCATTTTTCTGCTTCTATGATAAAGAACCTGTGGACAAAAAACCATGTGTTATTGTTGCACAATCATGAAAAGTCGTCGGAACGAGAGCTCAAAATCCAAAAACCGAAAATATGCTAAAAACAATGATTTTTCTAAAAGGACCAGCCATACTTCATAAGATGGATATTTTGAAGATGACTATGGAATATTCGTGTATAATGAAAAACCCTTTCGATTTCTTGTATCTGATCCATGCCATCGGGTTACAACATTTGCACTTCTGCCAGCGTTGGCATAGCGGGAATGGCACCGCGGCGGCTGGTGGTGATACTGGCGGCTTTATTGGCAAAAGCCAGAATTTCCTCCAGCTGGTCCGCGGTCAGTCCGCTCAGGTTTTCCTTGCACAGACGGGAAAGCGCTGCGCCAAAGAAGGTATCGCCCGCGCCATTGGTGTCGCCCACCTTGCAGGGGACACCCGCTACATGGCCGGTCTGATCGCCGAACCGATAGAACACACCGTCCGGGCCGAGAGTGACAAAAATCAGCCGGATGCCATATTGCGCAAGCTGCGCGGTGCCTGCTTCGCAGTCGTCCGTGCCGGTCAGCAGGGGCAGCTCCTCGTCCGATACCTTGAGGATATCCACCAGAGACAGCGGCTCTTTCATTTGTGCAACAGCCGTATCCGCGTCCGGCCAGAGATTGGCGCGGTAGTTGGGGTCATAGGTAATGACTGCTCCCATGGCTTTTGCGCGGCGCACCGCGTCCAGTGTAGCGGTGCGGGAAGGGTCGGCGGTCAGGCTCACGGAGCCGAAATGCACCAGCGCCGCCTGCTCCAACGCTTCGTCCGGGATGTCCTCCCTGCACAGCATCACATCCGCGTTGGCGCTGCGGTAAAAGCTGAAATCCCGCTCGCCGGAAGCATCCACTGAGACCACCGCCATGGTGGTGGGGTGCTCACGGTCTACCGCTACGCCTGAGATATCCACCTTGTTTTCCTGCAACACTTCGACCAGATAGCGGCCAAAGGCATCCGCGCCTACCTTGCCGATAAAGGCGGTCTGTGCGCCGAGCCTTGCGGCGGCAACGGCCAGATTCGCGGGTGCGCCGCCGGGATTTGCCGCAAACTGCGGGATACCGCGTTCGTCGCAGCCGGTCTGGGTCAGGTCGATCAAGACCTCGCCAATGGTCAGGATATCCATGATTCTCCTCCTTTATTTTATCTGCGCATAAAGCGCACCTCGTAGGGAGCCAGAGAAAACTCCTTCATCGGAATGTCCAGCGCATCCAGCCGAACAGCGGCAGAACGCTCGGTGAAATTGAACAGTCCCACCAGCGTTTTCGTCCCATGCCTGCGCACCAGCGCCAGTACACCGGGGTCGTGGCTGTCCCATGTCGTGACCCAGGCGTCCGGGGCAAAGCACTCGTCTGCCCGCAGGACGCGGAGCTGTTCCAGCCCCTGCCAGAGAACATTCTGCACCGTGCCGGGGGCAGTGCGCCGGGCGGCCTTGTCCCAGTCGAAGCGGCTGCGGTGCAGGTTGCGGCTGTCCTCTGCCAGAGCGGGGTCGGACTTGTAGCCCCAGCCATTGAGCTGGCCGATCTCATCGCCGCAGTTCAGCATGGGGAAGCCCTGCAAAAAGGCCATGGCGCTGTGAAGCAGCAGATCACGCCGCAGGGCAAGCTCCAGAGCGAAATTATCTCCTTTGTCCAGTGCCTGCTCCACACCGCACAGACTGGCGGCGGTGCCGCAGCTCCGGGCGTCGCGGGTGGCGGGGTCATAGTTGTACAGCTCCCCCTTGGCCCAGCTGCCGGGGAACTGGCCCTCATAGAAATGATAGAGATATTCCTTGTGCGCCTGCGGGTCGATCCCGATGCGGCGTTCTTCCGCCTCGTCCAGACCCCAGCCGATATCATCGTGGCATCGCAGATAGTTGACGAACCAGCAGTTTTTCGGCAGCGCGTGCAGGGCATCCAGTTGGGCCTTCAGCAGGCGGGTGTCCCGGCTGGCCAGAGCGCTCCACAGGTTGACCATAGTGGACACATTGTAGAGCATATGACACTCCGGCTTTTCAGGGGTGCCGAAGTAAGCGGCCAGCTCTTTAGGAGCCATGACCACCTCGCCTTTGAGCACCACCGCCGGGCAGACCACCTCCAGCACCATGCGCAGCATCCGCACGATGGTATGTACCTGCGGCAGATTGTGGCAGTTCGTGCCGAGCTGTTTCCAGATATAGGGCACCGCGTCGATGCGGAATACCTCCACGCCCAGATTCGCCAGATGCAGGATGCTCTTCATCATCTCCACGAACACCGCGGGGTTCGCATAGTTCAGGTCCCACTGGTAGGTGTGGAAGGTGGTCAGAACCCACTTGTGCATCTCCTCACACCAGCTGAAATTGCCCGGCGCGGTGTTGGGGAACACCTGCGGCACTGTACGCTCATACTGGTCGGGGATGGTACGATCGTCATAGCAGTGATAGTATGCCTGATAGACCGGGTCGCCCGCTTTGGCAGCTTCGGCCCAGCGGTGCGTGCTGGCTGTATGGTTCATGACCACATCCAGACACAGGCTGATACCAGCTTTGCGCAGTTCGGCGGTCAGATCTGCAAGATCCTGATTGGTGCCGAGGACAGGATCCACGGTATCGAAGTCCTCCACCGCATAGCCGCCGTCGTTGTGGGGGTGGGGCATCCGCAGCAGGGGCATCAGATGCAGATAGGTCAGTTTCTGCTCCTTCAAATAGGGCAGCTTCTCTTTCAGCGCTTTCAGGCTGCCCGCAAAGAGATCGGTGTACATGGTCATGCCGAACATATTGCCCCGCCTGTACCACTCCGGGTCGGCGGTGCGGGCAGCGTCCAGCGCTTTCAGCTCCGGGCTGCGGGCATTCCACGCCTGTTCCATCTCGGATTCCAGACGGCCCAGCGCGGCACGGTCGTCGTACAGCTCCATAAAGAGCCATTCCAGCTCATCGCGGTGGCGGGACAGAACGGTGGAAAACTCGGTGGCTGTGTTCATCGCTCATTTCTCCTTTCGGGTCAGATGGATCTGCACACTGGGGAAATCCCCAAAGAGCTGCGGCAGCGTCAGGCCTGCATACCGCAGCATACTGCCGGAGAACCGCATCCCGGCGTGAAGCCCTTCTCCGGCTGCGCTGCCGCCGTCATGAACGTTCTGCGCGCCAAAATAGTGGAGCGCATCGATCTGATAAATCGCGTCGTCCTCCAGCCCGCGGAAACAGACATGAATGGGCAGGGCGTTGGCCTGCGGGTGGGACACCACCAGATTCAGCAGTGCCTCGCTGCGATCCGGTGCGGTGAACTGCCACGCCGTAAAATAGAGGTCGGACGTCGGGTCAGACAGGCGGAAGTAATCACCGCTGCGGATCAGCTCGCTCCACTTCTGGAAGCGTTTGATCTGCCGCTTCACGGCGGCGCACTCGCTGCGGCTCAGCCGTCCAAGATCCAGCTCGTAGCCAAAGGTGCCGGACATCGCCACGACAGCGCGGGTGTCGATGGGAGTGGTCCGGCCGGTCTGGTGGTTAGGGCAGGCGGAGACGTGTGCCCCCATGGTGCAGACCGGGTAGCCGAAGGAGGTCCCGTGCTGGATGGTCAGCCGCTCGATGGCGTCGGTGTCGTCGCTGCACCAGATCTGCGGGAAATAGCAGAGCATTCCCGCGTCGAACCGTCCGCCGCCGCCTGCGCAGCCCTCGAACAGTACCTCCGGGAACCCCTGTGTCAACCGTTCGGCCAGACGGTATACCCCCAGCATAGAGCGGTGCATCACCTCGCCCTGCTGCTGGGGCGGCAGCGCACGGCTGAACACATCGGACATACTGCGGTTCATATCCCACTTGATATACTCGATCTGGTGCTCCCGCAGCAGCCTGCTGAGGACTTCGGTCAGATGGTCCACCACCTCCGGGCGGGAGAAGTCCAGCACAAGCTGGTTGCGGCCCATGGCGGGGCTGCGGCCGGGCAGTGTCAGCGCCCAGTCTGGGTGCGCACGGTAGAGGTCGGAGTCCTCGTTGACCATTTCCGGCTCGATCCACAAACCGAACTTCATGCCCAGTCCGTGAATGCGCTCAATCAGTGGATCCAGACCGCCGGGCAGCTTTTCACAGTTGACCGTCCAGTCTCCCAGGCCGCGGTTGTCGTCGCTGCGTGCGCCGAACCAGCCATCGTCCAGCACCATCATCTCCACGCCGAGAGAGGCGGCTTTTTCGGCGATCTGAACGATCTTTTCGGTATTGAAGTCGAAATAGGTCGCCTCCCAGTTGTTGATCAGCACCGGACGGCGGCGGTCCCGCCACGGGCCGCGGCAGATATTTTTGCGCAGGAACCGGTGATACTGCTGCGAGAGTGCTGTCAGTCCATCTGCTGCGCAGGAGAGCAGCACCTCCGGGGCATCGAAGCGCTCCCCGGGCTGGAGGATCCAGCAGAAACGCTCCTCATGGATGCCGCTCACCACCCGCACCGCTCCGGTCTGGGAGCGCTCCACATCCATGCGGAAGCTGCCGGAGTAGACCAGCATCACGCCATAACACAGGCCCGCCGTCTCTGTGGCAGAGCGGTCGCAGAGGATGAAGAATGGATTGTGGTGGTGGCTGGAATGCCCTCGCGTGGAGGAAACGGTCTGGATGAAATCCCCCACCGGGACGCGCTGCATCTGGCGCTCCATCGCGTGGCGGCCATGGAAGTGCAGCAGATCCCACTCCCCGAAGGGCAGATCCAGACAGGCGGAGGCCGCTTTTTCCAGCCGAAGCGGGGCCGGGCCTTCGTTGATGAGCCGGGCAGCACGGGTAATGATGTCCCGTTCGGCGAACACACCATACAGCAGCTCCAGCGTCAGCCCGGTCACGGGGTCTTTCAGGCGGACGGTCAGCGTCTCGGCATCGCCGTCCTCCTCGTGGGCGCAGGGCAGACCGTCCAGCGCGTATTTCCCCGGGGAAACGCTGTGGCTGACATACACGAAGTCCGCCCCATACGCTCCCTGCGCATCCGATGCGATCAGGCAGGGCAGGCGGAAATCGCCGACATTGCAGGTCGTATACTCCTGCGGGAGCAGATCGGGCGAAACGCCGCGGTGGGTGCGGCAGTCGTAATACCCGAATCAGCTCCATTTTTCTCGGGCGTTCAAAAATGTCCACGGCGTTTCTCCGCGGGAATACCGCCTTACCCACTACTTTGAACTGGATGGGGAGCAGAAGAAAAAAGCAAGCAAAACAGAAAATGCAAAGCCAGGATCAACGGATGCAGAACAATAAAAGCTGACACCCATACAAGCATGATATCTTCTGTTTCGCTTCAAAAGCCATGCAAAAAACACCCATACTGAAAATCCGTTGGGGGATTTCTGGTATGGGTGCTTTGATGTGAAAATCACGAACAAAGAATTTCATCCCGCGAAATTTGGGGCATAAACTGTTATCCAAGGTTAGAAATTATACGGATGCATTGAAGAGTATTCCGGTCGTCCTCAATTTTCAGCCGAATGTGGCCGACCGTCCTATTCTGCTTGCCCCAGTCGCGCTCCCAGACCAGGGATCGGAAGCCTTTGCTGAACGGGATCCTATTATAATAAAATCCTGCAAATATTTTCTTTCGCGCATTGTAAAATGAAGTTGCGCATTTAGACAAACAAAAAGGTCCATAGCG
>JBJERU010000069.1:0-34049 GCA_051882415.1 Faecalibacterium sp.
ACGGCCTCTTGAACCCCATTCAAGCGCGCTACCAAAACTGCGCTACACCCGGATATCGCGCTCCGCTCTCCTACCAGAGCGTGGCGACATGCTATATTATACGCATCCTGGGCGCGTTTGTCAACCACTTTTTTAATTTTTCTGCAAATTTCCTGCTTCTTCTCCCAGCAGAGAATCCTTTTCCAGCAGCGGGCGCAGATACTGGCCGGTAAAGCTGGCTGGCACGGCGGCCACCTGCTCGGGCGTACCTTCGGCAACGATCAAGCCGCCCGCGCTGCCTCCCTCGGGGCCAAGATCAATAATGTGGTCGGCACACTTGATCAGATCCAGATTATGCTCGATCACGATCACCGTGTTGCCCGCATCCACCAGCTTTTGCAGCACTTCGATCAGTCGGTGCACGTCTGCGATGTGCAGGCCAGTGGTCGGCTCATCCAGAATATACACGGTCTTGCCGGTTCCGCGGCGGGCCAGCTCGTTGGCCAGCTTGACCCGCTGAGCCTCGCCGCCCGAAAGCGTCGTAGCGCTCTGGCCCAAAGTCACATAGCCCAGGCCCACATCCAGCAGTGTCTGGAGCTTTCGGGCGATCTTGGGCTGATTGGCAAAAAAGACCACCGCTTCTTCCACCGTCATGTTCAGCACATCCGCAATGGTCTTTTCCTTATACTTGACTTCCAGCGTTTCCCGGTTGTACCGTGCGCCCTTGCACACCTCGCAGGGAACGTACACATCCGGCAGAAAATGCATTTCGATCTGCAAAATGCCGTTGCCTTCGCAGGCCTCACAGCGGCCGCCCTTGACGTTAAAGCTGAAGCGTCCCGGCCCATAGCCCCGCATTTTGGCATCCTGCGTTTGGGAAAAGACAGTGCGGATATCGTTGAACACGCCCGTATAGGTGGCCGGATTGGAACGCGGCGTGCGGCCAATGGGCTGCTGATCGATGCCGATCACCTTATCCACATATTCCAGCCCTTCCACACCTTTGCACTTGCCCGGACGGGTGCGGGCACCATTCAGCTCTGCGGCCAGTGTTTTATAAAGGATCTCGTTGATCAGGCTGGACTTTCCGCTGCCGGAGATGCCGGTGACACAGATGAATCTGCCCAGCGGAAAGTCCACCGTGATATTTTGCAGGTTATTCTCCCGTGCGCCCACTACCCGCAGGCTGTGACCATTGCCGGAGCGCCGGGTCTGGGGCACCTCGATGCGCTTGCGGCCGGACAAATAATCTCCCGTGATGCTGCGCTTCGCTTTGCAGATATCCTTCACGCTGCCGGCGGCCACGATCTCGCCGCCATGCACACCTGCGCCAGGCCCAACGTCCACCAGATAATCTGCCGCCCGCATGGTATCCTCATCGTGCTCTACAACGATCACCGTGTTTCCCAGGTCGCGCAGATCTTTCAGAGTCCCGATCAGCTTGTTGTTGTCCCGCTGGTGCAGGCCGATGCTCGGTTCATCCAGCACATACAGCACGCCGGACAGCGCACTGCCGATCTGGGTGGTCAGACGGATGCGCTGGCTCTCGCCGCCCGAAAGCGTACCCGCTGCCCGCGCCAGAGTCAGATAATCCAATCCGACGCTTTGCAAAAATCGCAGCCGGTTCTTGATCTCCTTCATGATCTGTCCGCCGATCTGCTTTTGCTTTTCGGTCAGGTTCGGCTCGTTCCGGGCGATGAACTCCAGCTCCTCCCGGATGGACATCTCGCAGAAATCGCTGATGTTTTTGTCCCCGATCCGCACCGCCAGCACCACCGGCTTCAGGCGCTTACCATGGCAGTCCGGGCATTCCACGCCGGACATACAGCTGCCGATCTCCTCCTTCATCCATTCACTGTTGGTCTCCCGGAAGCGGCGCTCCAGGTTTTCCACAATGCCTTCAAAGGAATTGTAATACACACCGCTGCCAAATTCGTTGGTGCGGTGCATCTCCAGCTTTTCGCCGTTGGTACCGTAAAGCAGCGCGTTCACCGCCTCGGTGCTCATCTCGTTGATAGGCGTATCCAGCGTAAAACCGTATTTTTTTCCCAGACCCAGATAGTACATCTCGCTCATGCTGCCCTCGGCGTAGTACCAGCCGCTGGCCTTGACTGCCCCCTGCCGGATGGACAGGCTGCGGTCGGGCAGGATGCGGTCCTCATCGATGCGCATAAAGGTACCAAGGCCGGTGCATTTTTCACACGCGCCCTGCGGGTTGTTGAAGGAGAACAGCCGCGGGGTCAGCTCGCCGATGGACACACCATGCTCCGGGCAGGCAAAATTCTGGCTGAAGGTCATGCACTCGCCGTCGATGACCTCCACCTCCGCGATGCCGCCGGTCAGGGACAGCGCCGTTTCCAGCGAGTCTGCCAGACGCCCCCGGATGCCCTTGCGCAGGGCCAGACGATCCACTACGATCTCCACTGTGTGCTTGATGTTCTTTTCCAGCGTGATCTCCTCATCCAGATCATAGAGATCGCCGTCCACTTTTACGCGGGCATATCCGGCCCGCCGCGCGGCGTCCAGCTCCTTTTGCTGGGTGCCCTTGCGCTGGCGGACCACCGGGGCCAGGATCTGGAACCTGGTTCCCTCTTCCAGCTTCAGCACTGCGTCCACCATCTCGTCCACGCTCTGCTGGCGGATCACCCGGCCGCACACCGGACAGTGCGGCACGCCCACACGGGCGTAAAGCAGGCGCAGATAATCGTAGATCTCCGTCACCGTGCCCACAGTGGAACGGGGGTTGTGGCTGGTGGTCTTCTGGTCGATGGAGATGGCCGGCGAAAGCCCGGTGATCTCGTCCACATCGGGCTTGTCCATCCGGCCCAGAAACATGCGGGCATAGCTGGACAGGCTTTCCACATAGCGGCGCTGTCCGTCGGCATAAATCGTGTCAAATGCCAGGCTGGACTTGCCCGAACCGGATAGTCCGGTCATGACGATCAGCTTGTCCCGCGGGAGGGTCAGGCTGATATTTTTCAGGTTATGCTCCCGCGCACCCTTGATGATGATCTTATCGTTTGCCAAAATATTTTCTCCCTTTTCGCTGCGTCTGTGCGTGGTTTTGTCTGCGCTCCTGCTCCGCCTGGGAATCCACGGTGGGATTTTCGCCCCGGCGCAGGCGGTCGATCTGATCCCGCAGGAAGGCTGCATGCTCAAATTCCAACAGCTTTGCGGCTTCCTTCATCTCGCGGGTCAGGCGGTCGATGGCGGCTTCCCGCTCCGCTTTCCCCATGCGGCGGGTATTCAGCCTGGCGTTTTCGGCCTTGTCCGAAATTTCGATGGAATCCCGGATCTCCTTGACAATGGTTCTGGGCACGATGCCATGCTGCGCGTTGTAGTCCATCTGGATGGCGCGGCGGCGCTCGGTCTCGGTGATGGCACACTCCATGCTGTCCGTGACCGTATCCGCATACATGATGACCATGCCGTCGGCATTGCGGGCGGCACGGCCGATGGTCTGGATCAGGCTGGTCTCGCTGCGCAGAAAGCCCTCCTTATCCGCGTCCAGAATGGCAACCAGGCTCACCTCCGGCAGGTCAAGGCCCTCTCGCAGCAGGTTGATGCCCACGATCACGTCAATGGAGCCCAGGCGCAGATCCTTGATCAGCTCCATGCGTTCAAAGGTATCCACCTCATGGTGCATATACTTGACCTTGACCCCCTGTTCGGTGAGATAGTCGGTCAGATCCTCGGCCATCCGCTTGGTCAGAGTAGTCACCAGCACCCGCTCGCCCCGCTGGGTGCGGATGTTGATCTCGCCCAAAAGATCCACCACCTGCCCTTCCACCGGGCGCACCTCGATGCGGGGATCCAGCAGGCCGGTGGGACGGATCACCTGCTGAGCCATCTGTGTACTGTTTTTGTGCTCGTATTCGCCGGGGGTGGCGGACACAAAGATCATCTGATTCAGCTTGGATTCCACTTCCTCAAACTTCAGCGGGCGGTTATCGAAGGCGGAAGGCAGGCGGAAACCATATTCCACCAGCGTTTTTTTTCGGGCATAGTCGCCGCCGTACATCGCCCGCACCTGGGGCAGGGTGACGTGGCTCTCGTCTACAAACAGCAGAAAATCTTTTGGAAAATAATCCAGCAGCGTGGTGGGCATCGTGCCCGGCGTACGGCCGGACAGCACCGCCGAATAGTTCTCGATGCCCTTGCAGATGCCCACCTCGGTCAGCATCTCGATATCATAGTTGGTGCGCTGAGCGATGCGCTGGGCTTCGATCAGCTTGCCTTCCGCCGTGAACTGCCGGACCTGCGCATCGCACTCGGCGCGTATTTTTTCGATGGCGGCGGCCTTTTTTTCAGCGCTGACGATATAGTGGCTGGCCGGGAAGATGGCTACATGCTTGACCACGTTCTGCCGCGCGCCGGTCAGGGGGTTGAACTCGGTGATGCGGTCGATCTCGTCCCCAAAAAACTCCACCCGGATGGCCATTTCGCTCATATAAGCCAGATAGATGTCCACGATATCGCCGTGCACGCGGAACTTGTTTCGCACAAAATTCACGTCGTTGCGCTCATACTGCAAGCCGACCAGCCTGGCGCACAGTTCTTCTCTGCTCATCTCCATGCCCGGCCGCAGGCTGATGACCATGCTGCGGTAGTCGATGGGATCGCCCAGAGAGTAGATGCAGGACACCGATGCCACAATGATAACGTCCCGCCGCTCGGACAGCGCTGCCGTGGCCGAGTGGCGCAGGCGGTCGATTTCGTCGTTGATAGCACTGTCCTTTTCGATATAGGTGTCGGTGCTGGGGATATAGGCTTCCGGCTGGTAGTAGTCGTAGTAGCTGACAAAATATTCCACCGCATTGTCCGGGAAAAAGGCCCGGAACTCGGTGCACAGCTGGGCAGCCAGCGTTTTGTTGTGGGCCAGCACCAGCGTGGGCCGGTTGCATCGGGCGATCACATTGGCCATCGTAAAGGTCTTGCCGCTTCCGGTCACGCCCAAAAGGGTCTGGCAGCGGTCGCCCCGCCGCACGCCTTCCGCCAGCTGTTCGATCGCCTGGGGCTGATCGCCGGTGGGCGCATAGGGTGATACCAGATGGAATGTTTCGCCGGGCATGGGAGTTCCTCCTTTCGGGTCCTCCGCCGCAGGCAAAAGACCACAAACAGTTGTGCTTTATGCATCGATTATAGCACAATCGTTTTATAATGTAAACAGGTTTTCGGTTCAGCGAGGCCAGATCAGCGTCCCGCTTCTGGCATCGAACAGCGGCAGACGGTTTTCGTCCCGCATGGAAAAATAGTCGGTGTCGGTCAGGATGATATGATCCATCAGGAACACATTGATCATGCCCAGCGCACGGGCGATCTCACCGGTCGTATACACATCATCTGACGAAGGGATCGGCAGACCGTTGGGATGGTTATGGCAGAGCACCACCTGATTGGTGCCGCCCCGAAGAGCCGCGGCCACCACGTCCTTGACCTCCAGATGAACGTTTTCGTCGGAGCCTTCACACAGCCAGACAGCGCTGCGCACCCTCTGGCGGACGTCCAGCGAAACCAGCATGACACGCTCGAAATGAGAACAGGAGAACCTGGCCATCAGAAAATCGACCAGCTGCCTGGTATCCTTCATACAGCGCATATCGTTGGCCCGGCTGAGGCCATAGTAGCGGCCGATCTCGGGCAAAAGGTGCAGCAGCCGCGCCGTGGCAGGGCCTACCCCCTCTACTGTGCACAGATCCTCCTCGCTGGCCTCCAGCACACCGGCAAAATCCCCGAACCGGTCGATCAGCGCATGCGCAATATCGTTGGTATTTTTCCGGGCATTGGTGAAATAGAGGATATATTCCAGCGCTTCATGCGGAGCCAGGCTCTCCAGACCATAGCTTTGCACCCGTTTGTGCATACGCTGGCGATGGCCGGAGTGGTTTTTCTTTTGTTCTTCCATAATGTTCCCCTTTTTACGTCCTTTCTTTAATAGTATCCCTTTTTTTGCAAAACACAAGGCTTGCCAAACAAAAACTGCGGTTTTTACGGGGCCTGGCGCGTTGACTTCCCCAGAAGAGTGTATTATCATAGGGTAGATTCTTGCGCTGTCCAGCCCTGACAGGGCGGACAAAAGGGAGGAAACCATGAAACAATTCACCGCCACCGCCAACGATGACGGCGTGCGCCTGTCCCGCTTTGTCCAAAGCGTGACAAGCGGGCTGCCCACCAGTCTGCTGTATAAAAGCTTCCGCAACAAGCGCGTCAAGGTCAACGGCAAAAAGGGTGCACCGGAGGATCGCCTGCGGGAGGGCGACCTGATCGAGCTGTATATCAACGATGAGTTTTTTCCGGCACAGTCCGCCGCCCCTGTCCGTGCAGCAGTCCCCAAAGCCGCAAAAAAGCAGCCCGGCCAGCCCAAGGTCACGGTGATCTATGAGGATGCGGACATCGCGGTGCTGTACAAGCCCGCCCACCTGCTGTGCCACAGCGACCGCACCGGCGATGCCAACCTTGTGGATGCCTTTATTCAGTATCTGACCCAAAAGGGCGAATATGACCCCCACGGGGAAAATCGCTTCAAGCCCGCGCTGTGCAACCGACTGGACCGCGGCACCGAAGGACTTGTGATCGCCGCCAAAAACTACGCAGCCCTGCGGGATATGAACGAGATCATCCGCACCGACCGGCTGAAAAAGGAATATTACACCATTACGGTAGGCATCCCGCAGAGCGGGCGCTTCACGGCCTGGTGGGAGCACGACGAAACGAACAACAAGGTGAGCATCCACGCCCGCCAGAGCCAGGACGAGCACCGCAAGCAGATCATCACGGATGTGGATGTGCTGCGCACCGCCGGGCCGTTTGCACTGTGCCGCATCGGGCTGGTGACGGGACGCACCCATCAGATCCGGGCACACCTGGCTTTTCTGGGCCGGCCAGTGCTGGGCGACATCAAATATGGCAACCGCAAGATGAACGAGCGCACCGGCACCAAAACCCAGGCCCTGTGTGCGGTGCGGGTAAGCTTTTTGGACATCCCAGAGGAAAACACCCTGCACCGCCTTTCCGGAAAGGTCATCAAGCTGAAGGAGCCGCAGATCCTGCGGCAGTTCGATGCACTGGACAAGTCGAAAGGAGACTCCGACCATGGATCTGAATCCACTGTTTAAGAGCGTTCTGGAGCAGGACACCGCCGCCGTGGTGCTCTGCGCGCCGGATCACACCATCGTCTATATGAACCCCGCCGCACAGCGCAGCTACGCAAAGCGCGGCGGCAGAGCACTGGTAGGCCGCAGCCTGCTGGATTGTCACTCTCCGGCCTCCGGAGAAAAGATCCGCCGGGTGGTGGACTGGTTTGCCCAAAGCCCGGAGCACGATCTTGTTTTCACCTATCACAACCCAAAGCAGAACAAGGACGTCTACATGGTAGCCCTGCGGGACGATGCGGGACGTCTGATCGGCTACTACGAAAAGCACGAATACCGCACTCCGGAGACCCGCGCCCCCTACGAGCTGACCTGAATCCGTCCTGCTCTCAGCGCCTGCCGCGGCGCAAAAGCCCGAACTCCCCCCATAACACAAAAAATCCTGCACAGAGCCTTTTGGCTCCACGCAGGATTTTTCTTTTATCAAAAAAGTCTTACTTCTGTTCCTCCTTGGGATCCGAGGCAGTCCCCTCCTGCTCCAGCTCCTTGCGCAGCTTCTTGATGCGCTTTTTCTCGCTTTCCACGCGGGGCCACGGCCAGGAGAAGCCCTCGTTTTCCTTGCACCAGCGGGACAGAGGATAGAAGGCAAAGACCAGCCCGAACACATACAGCAGGATATACAGCAGGCCATCCAGCGTGGCCAGCGCATCGATCGCACCGATCGCCGCAATGATCACGCCGGCCTTGAGGAAAAACATCCCGTTCTGGCGGCAGTATTCATCAAAATGTTCCGGCTTGACCGCGCCGCGCCCCTGATCGCCCCAGCTGCGGGGATTCTTCATCACAGAGTATCCATAAAAGACCAGCATCAGACCACAGGTCAGTTGAAATCCAAAAAACATGGCTTTGCCTCATCCTATCATATCACAGGTGAATTTTCGGACAGGGAAACCGGCAGCTCACTCCACCAGTTCCTTCATCATGGGCAGGAAATCCAGGGTCGCAAAATAGTCGCGGGGGGTCTCGGCGCGGCGGATCAGCCGGTGGGAGCCATCCTCGCACAGCAGCACTTCGGCCGAGCGCAGCTTGCCGTTATAGTTATAGCCCATGGCAAAGCCGTGCGCACCGGTATCGTGGATATACAGCACATCGCCGATATCGATTTTGGGCAGCATGCGGTCAATGGCAAACTTATCGTTGTTTTCGCACAGGCCGCCCACCACATCGTACTTGTGGTCACAGACAGCGTCCTCTTTGCCCAAAACGGTGATGTGATGGTATGCACCGTACATGGCCGGGCGCATCAGGTTGGCTGCGCAGGCATCCAGGCCGATGTACTCTTTATAGATATGCTTTTCGTGGATAGCGGTAGCCACCAGCGCACCATAGGGGCCGGTGGTAAAGCGGCCCATCTCGGTAAAGATCGCCACATCCCCCATGCCTGCGGGCACCAGGATCTCCTCAAACTTCTGGCGCACGCCCTCGCCGATGGCAAGGATATCGTTTTCGGTCTGCTCCGGGCGGTACGGGATGCCCACACCGCCGGACAGATTGATATAGCCGATATGCGCGCCGGTGGCCTCATGCACCCGCACGGCCAGGCGGAACAGGATGCCCGCCAGCTCCGGATAATAGGAATCCGAGATGGTATTGGAAGCCAGGAACGCATGAATGCCAAAGTTCTTTGCGCCCTTCTGCATCAGCTTTTTGTAGCTGTCGATCATCTGCTGTTCGGTCATGCCATACTTGGCATCGCCGGGCTTGTCCATCACCTGGAAGCCCTCCTCGCTCTCGCCCAGCTGGAAGGTCCCGCCCGGGTTATAGCGGCAGAACATATTCTGCGGGATACCCGCCACGCGATCCAGAAATTCCACCATGGTGGCGTCGTCCAGATTGACGTAGGCGCCCAGCTCGCAGGCTTTTTTCATATCTTCCACGGGGGTCTGGTTGGAGGAGAACATGATCTCCTCGCCGGTAAAGCCGCATGCCTCGCTGAGCATCAGCTCTGTCAGGGACGAGCAGTCCACACCGCAGCCTTCCTCCTTCAGGATCTGAAGGATCACAGGGTTGGGCAGCGCCTTGACAGCAAAATATTCTTTGAAGCCCTTATTCCAGCTGAATGCCTTGTTGATGCGGCGGACATTCTCGCGGATGCCCTTTTCGTCATAGACGTGGAAGGGGGTGGGCACATCCTGAATGATCTCCTGGGCCTGTTCTTCGGTCAGGAACGGTCTTTTTTCCATAATACATCCCTCTCTTTTATCGCCACGCGGCCCATTGCCGCATGTTCCTGTTTTTCAGAGCCTGCTTTCGCCGCCAGCTATATCCGGATGGATGGCGAAAACGGATCCTTAATGCTTCAGCTGATCCCGCACCGGGGTAAAGGTGGGGATCATCCGCTGCAGCTGTTCCACAACGCCCTCGTCGTTGCGCTCGGCCGCCTCGCCCAGCTGCTGGAGCTGCTGGTAAAACGCCGCCAGATCGATCTGGCGCGGCGGGGCAACAAAGATCTTGTTATGGACGGTGCGCTTCATCTTGTCCTGCTCCTCGTCCATCATTAGCTCCTCATAGAGCTTTTCGCCCGGGCGCAGGCCGACGATCCGGATCTCCATGTTCACGCCCGGCTCATAGCCATAAAAGCGGATGAGCTGGCGGGCCAGATCCATGATCTTGACCGGCTCGCCCATGTCCAGCACATAGATGCTGCCGCTTTCCGCCTGGGAACCGGCTTGCAGCACCAGCTGGGCCGCCTCCGGAATGGTCATAAAATAGCGCTCGATATTGGGATCGGTCAGCGTGACCGGGCCGCCCTTTTTGATCTGGGCCTCAAACAGCGGGATCACGCTGCCGTGGCTGCCCAGCACATTGCCAAAGCGCACGGCCACACATTTCATCTCGGTGTTGCCCGCAAAGGTCTGGATCAGCATCTCGCACAGCCGCTTGGTGCATCCCATCACGCTGGTGGGGTTGACCGCCTTATCGGTGGAAAGCTGCACCAGCCGCTCCACGCCATGCTCGCTGGCACTGACCAGCAGATTTTTGGTGCCGAACACATTGTTTTTGACTGCCTCCGCCGGGCTGACCTCCATCAGCGGCACATGCTTGTGCGCCGCCGCGTGGAACACCACCGTGGGATGATAGGTCTCAAACACTTCATCCAGCCGCTTTTTGTCCCGGATGGAACCGACCAGCACCTCGATGGGCGCTTCGCGGCCATATTTCTGCTGAAGCTCCATCAAAAGCTCATAGGCACAGTTTTCGTAGATATCAAAGATCAAAAGCTTTGCGGGGGAAAACCGCATCACCTGGCGGCACAGCTCGCTGCCGATGCTGCCGCCGCCGCCCGTCACCAGCACCACTTTGCCCTTCAGGTAGCCTTCGATCCGGGCCGTATCCAGCCGCACCTCGTCCCGGGAAAGAAAATCCGCCGGGTTCAGCTCGCGAAAGGCTGCCTGCTGCGGAACGCTGGTCCCCACAAGCTGCGGATCGCTGAGGATCTGCACCGGGCAGTGGGTGGACATGCACAGGTCGATCACATGATTCAGGCGGCTGCCCCGCAAGGTGGGGATGGCGATGATGATGGTGTGGATATTGTACCGTTCGCACAGAACAGGGATCTCCTCCAGTGTTCCTTTGACGGGTACGCCGTGGATGGTCTGGTGGAGCTTGGCAGGGTTGTCATCTACCGCCACCACCGGATGGCCATACTGACAGTTGGTCTTGCACACATTGATGGCCCAGGCGCCGGCCTCGCCCGCGCCCACGATCAGCACCGGACGGTTGGGGTCTTTGTTGTCGCTGCCCCGCAGCCGGGAACCCAGCGGATGGTTCAGAAACAGCCTCCACGCCAGGCGGCTGCCGCCGATCATCAACAGGATGAGCACGGCCGCGATGCAGTTGGCAGAGTTGAACAGCACGCCGTGGATCAGATAGCGGTTGACCAGAAACACGATGCCATTGGGGATCAGAACCATTGCCGCCAGACGAGCCAGATCCCGTTCGCCCGCATACTTCCACAAGATAGAGTATAGTCCGCCCAGCAGAAAGCTGGCCAGATACACCGCCACGATCCAGGGCAGATTGCGGTAAAGCAGCGCCAGATTGTGGGGCCACCAGCCGGCTTCCACCGCGCCGTCCGCACGCAGCAGCAGCGCAGCATAAAAGCTGAATGCCACGATCAGTGCATCCATCACGACCAAAATGGTACGGCGGAGCAAAAGCTGCGGCACGATCTTTTTGTTTTCTTTCACGAATACGCCTCTTTTGTACGCAGACAGAGCCTGTCCGTCTGCAACACCTTCCTGCATCGGCGGGCGCGGCAAAACCACGATGCCCGGATGCTGATATCCTATATATTATACTCACTCGGTTCCCTGCTGTCCAGACTTTCCAGCAGAAGTCGCCTTTCTGCGGTCAGATCCCGCGTTTCTGCCGCGCTGTGCATCCAAAATGGCCCGCACCTCCCGGCCCATCCCCATCGGCCAGGCAACCGCAGCGCACACTGCTGCCGTGCCCGTCCCGCCCAGGGCCAGCGCAGCCAGCTGCATCCAGCGCCCGCCGGACAAAAGCCCGCCCAGTGCCTGCCGCAGCACGAGTCCTGCTGCGGCGGCGATCGCCGCCGCCAGCGCCGGAGCACCCATCCAGCGCATCAGAGCCGTTTTCATGCCGCAGGATTCCAGCAGGCGGCGGGTATTGGCACAGCAGGTATACAGGCTGGAAATCAGGATCACAAACAAAAAGCCCTTCATCCCAAACCGGGGCAGCAGCAGGATCACGCCTGAAATGCGCAGGATGGAATCCCACACGCTGTAGCGGAAGATGGCCTTCTGCTCACCGATGCCCTTCATTGCGCCATCCACCATGCTTTCCAGATACATCAGCGGCATGGCAGGGCCAAGGACCTGCAAATAAAAGCCCGCTTCCGCGCTGTCGTATAGCGCCAGCGCAAGCGGCCTGCCCCATACGCAGAACAGCGCCCCCACCAGCGCCGAAACATAGCCGGTCAGCCGCAGCATCCGATCCAGCAGAGCGCGCAGGCGGTCGGTCTGGCCGCTGATATGGGCCTGGGTGATCTCCGGCATCAGCAGCACCGACAGGCTGCCCAGCAGCCCAAACGGAAAGGTGAGCAGCGGCAGGGCCATGCCCTTGAGGTTGCCGTACTGGGTCACGGCCTCGCTGCGTCCGCCCGCATCCGCAAGATACACCGCCAGGCATGCGGGCACCAGCATGTTTTCCGCCGTGTGCAGCGCACTGGAAAGGCAGCGTCCACCCTCCACCGGCCACAGGATCTCCCACAGCCGCCGGGCAGGATCCTGCGGGCTGCGGGCGGGTTCTGCGCCAAAGCAGCGCCGCGTTTCCGCCCGGGCAAACAGCAGCATCATGCAGGTGGAAAGCATCTCGCTGGCCGCCGTAGCCGCCAGCACAACGGCACACCGGGCGCTCACATCCCAGCTTTCGGTGCGCTCCAGAGCGGCCACCATGACCGCAGCGCGAAACCCCTGCTCCACCAGCTGGCTGACTACATTCGGCTCCACCCGCCGCCGCGCCAGAAAAAAGCCCCGTAATACTGCCGAGACCGCCATCCAGGGCAGGCCCAGCGCCGATACCCGCAGGGCTGCGGCTGCCCGCTCGTCCCCCAGCCACCATTTTGCCGCAAGGCCCGCCAGACCAAACTGCCCCGCCAGCGCAAGCGTGCCCAGCCCCAGCGCTGCCGCGATCAGCCGCGTCAGCATCCCCCGCGCCGTGCTGCGGCCCCGGCTCAGCTCCTCGGTCATCAGGCGGGTGGCCGCCACCGACACCCCCGCTGTGGCCAGCGTGACAAACAGTGAATAGACCGCCAGCACCAGCTGGTACAGGCCCATTCCTTCCCCGCCCAAAACATTGGCCAGATAGATACGCAGCCCCATGCCCGCCAGCCGGAGCAGAACATCTGACCCGGTGAGCAGAGCCGCGTTTTTGAAATAGCTTTGCCGCACAGCGCACCCCTCCCTTGCTGCATGGGCATTTTCTGTTCAGCCTATGCGCCAGAGCGCATAAAATATGCCCGCTGTGCAGAAGCTGAGAGAGCGGGCGGCTTGTTTCCGCTTCGGTTTTATGGTAAGATAGGCAGGTACACGGGCGGGGATATGCCCTGCCCCAGCGAGAAAAGCAAGGAGGGAATGCGCACGGCCCAGCCGCGCGCAAGGAAAACATGAGCGAAGAATGCACCCATGACTGTTCCACCTGCGGGCAGGCATGTTCTTCCCGGCAGGCAGGGCCGCAGCACGAGGCCCCCAACCCCCACAGCAGTGTAAAAAAAGTGATCGGCGTGGTATCCGGCAAAGGCGGCGTTGGCAAAAGCATGACCAGCGCGCTGCTGGCCTGTGCCATGGCACGCCGCGGCTATCACTGCGGCGTGCTGGATGCGGACATCACCGGCCCGTCCATCCCCAAGCTGTTTGGCATCCATGGCCGTGCAATGGCCGATGAGATGGGCTGCTGGCCCATCCAGAGCCGCATGGGGATCGATGTGATGAGCATCAACCTTCTGGTGGAGAACGAAGAGGATCCCGTTGTCTGGCGCGGCCCGGTCATTGCCGGAGCCGTCAAGCAGTTCTGGACCGATGTGGTCTGGAAGGACGTCGATTTCCTGTTTGTGGACATGCCCCCGGGCACCGGCGATGTGCCGCTGACCGTGTTCCAGAGCCTGCCGGTGGACGGCATCGTTGTCGTTGCCAGCCCCCAGGAGCTGGTGAGCATGATCGTTGCCAAGGCCGTGAACATGGCCGAGATGATGAAGGTGCCCATGCTGGGCATCGTGGAAAACATGAGCTATATCGTCTGCCCGGACTGCGGCAAGCACATCCAGGTGTTCGGCGACAGCCATGTGGACGAAGTGGCCGCAAAGCACCATCTGCCGGTGCTGGCCAAGATGCCCATCGACCCTGCTCTGGCCGCCTGTGCCGACGCAGGCGCCATCGAGACCTACGGCGGGCAGTTCCTGGAAGGCGCGGCGGACGCCTGCGAGAAGCTGCTGAAATGATCTCCGTTCCCCTGCCCGCGGTGCATCCTCCGGCAGGGGAATTTGTGTTTTTTTCCCGAACCGCCTCATTGCGTCCCGCTCTGGGCTGCGGTATACTGAGGAAAACAGGTTCAAAGACCACAGGCGCAAAGGAGGAACCATGAAGCGTTACCAAAAGCTCTGGGCCGTTTGTCTGCTCGTGATCGGGCTTGCCACGCTGCTGCTGGCGGGTTCCAGTCTTGCGGGCGGCGTCCTGCCCCGCTGGGCCGTGCGGACGATCGGCATCGCGGAGCTGATCGCCCTGCCGGTATTCGTATTCTGCACGCTGCGGATCTTTTCCACGCGGCGCGGCGCGCGGCGGGACAAGCACGGCAAACGGCCATAATGAGGATATTTTTTCTTTTTTTGAACTACACCCTATCGAATCATGCTTGGGGGATCTGGCGATGAAGAAAGCATTCCTTTTTCTATGTTCCATGTTCTGTTTGATCTGTCTGTCCGCGGCCGCAGCTCCGCCCGCAGATGCGGCGTTTCTGTTGCAGAGCGCGCCGCTTGACGAGGGGAAGACCCTCCAATATGGACTATATCTTCCCGAAACTTTTTCTGACGATCTGCCTCTGATCGTCTATCTGCACGGAGGCAGCGGAAAGGGAGAGGATTTTTCGCTCGTCTTTCAGGCGGAAAGCCTGCCCTTTTATCTGGAGCAGGGCCTGCTTGCACCGCAGGCCTGTGTCCTCATCCCACAGCTGCCCGGATCCTGCAAGGGCTGGTCGGATATCAGCTCTCCCCTTTTGGAGCTGATCGGTCAGGTGGTGCAGACCTTCCACCTGGATCCCGCGCGGGTCAGCCTGACCGGGCACAGCATGGGCGGCACGGGGGCGTGGGCTTTGGCTCAGGCGGAACCCGGCTTTTTTTCTGCCGTTGCCCCTTTGAGCGGCAGCCCGCACCGGGATGCCGATACGCTGCGGAGCCTGCGGCAGCTTCCCATCTGGGCCATCGTCGGGGCGCAGGACAGCATCGTTCCGCCGGAAAGCTCGGTTCAGCTGATCGATGCGCTTGGCCGTGTCAATCGGAACTGCCGCGTCACGATCCTGCCGGATGCGGATCATTTTTCGGTCCCTGCGGTCTATCTTGACCCGGAACTCGATCTGCTGGGCTGGCTGACCGCACAGCGCACAGCAGAGCCGTCAGACTCTGTCTGAGCTTCAAAAACATCTGCCCGCCGCCGCGCAACAGCCCGCCGGGGCAAAAGGCACACTTTTTCTGTTTTTTCGATGCGCCGCACACGCTTTCTTTTGGAAAGTTTCTGTGCGGTTTTTTGTTTTCCATTTCGTTTTTGAAAGCCACGCCGCCTTATTTTCTGTTTTTTTAAGAAAATTATGCGATTGGTGTATTGTCAAATGCCCCCCAAGGCTTTATAATAATAAAGCGCCCTGCAAATGAGGCAGGGGCTGGTGTAAGAAGATCCGGGAGCAGCGGACTGCTCCACGGACAGCGGCCATACGCCGCCGCGCGGACCGTTCCCTCTGTGGGAGGCAGCCCGTCGCTCCCGCATTTTCATGCAGCAAACAAAAAACAGGGATCAATGGGAAAAGGAGTAACTCATTATGCTGACGAATGAATATCTGAAGCGCGTTTACGAGGGCCTGGCGCAGCGCAATGCCAACGAGCCGGAGTTTTTGCAGGCTGTCCGCGAGGTCCTGGAGAGCATCCAGCCCGTGGTGGAAAAGCACCCCGAGTATGAAAAGGCCGGTCTGATCGAGCGCATGGTCGAGCCGGAGCGCATCATCACCTTCCGTGTGCCCTGGGTGGACGATCAGGGCAATGTTCAGGTCAACCGCGGCTACCGCGTGCAGTTCAACAGCGCCATCGGCCCCTACAAGGGCGGCCTGCGCTTCCACCCCTCTGTCAACCAGGGCATCCTGAAGTTCCTGGGCTTTGAGCAGATCTTCAAAAACAGCCTGACCACCCTGCCCATGGGCGGCGGCAAGGGCGGCTCTGACTTTGACCCCAAGGGCAAGAGCGACATGGAAGTGATGCGCTTCTGCCAGAGCTTTATGACCGAGCTGTACCGTCACATCGGCCAGTTCGTAGACTGCCCCGCCGGTGACATCGGCGTTGGCGGCCGCGAGGTGGGCTATATGTTCGGCCAGTACAAGCGCCTGACCAACAGCTTCCAGGGCGGCATGATCACCGGCAAGGGCCTGACCTTCGGCGGCTCTCTGGCCCGCACCGAGGCGACCGGCTACGGCCTGTGCTACTTTACCGCCGAGGCGCTGAAGTGCATGCGCAACGACAGCTTTGAGGGCAAGACCGTGGCCATCTCCGGCTCCGGCAACGTGGCGATCTATGCCTGCGAAAAGGCTACCCAGCTGGGCGGCAAGGTCGTTACTCTGAGCGACTCCAACGGCTATATCTACGATCCCAACGGCATTGATCTGGCTTATGTCAAGGATCTGAAGGAGGTCCGCCGCGGCCGCATCAAGGAGTATGCCGATACCCACGAGGGCGCGACCTATGTTGCCGATTGCAGCAAGGTCTGGGAGGTCCCCTGCGACATCGCCCTGCCCTGCGCCACCCAGAACGAGATCAGCAAGGAATCTGCTGAGATCCTGGTCAAGAACGGCTGCACCGTGGTCTGCGAGGGCGCAAATATGCCCAGCACCCCGGAGGCCATCGAGGTCTTTTTGGCCAACAACGTGCTGTATGGCCCCGCAAAGGCTGCCAACGCCGGCGGCGTAGCCACCTCCGGCCTGGAGATGAGCCAGAACTCCGAGCGTCTGAGCTGGACCTTTGAAGAAGTGGACGCCAAGCTGAAGGGCATCATGGAGGGCATCTTCCACGCCAGCTTCGACGCTTCCGTTGCTGCTGGTGCCGAGGGCAACCTGATGGTGGGTGCAAACTGCGCCGGCTTCCTGAAGGTCGCTACCGCAATGATGGCTCAGGGCATCACTTACTAAACTCTTTTCTCGCTGTATCTGCTGCATACAGGGCCGCGCTCCACACAGGGCGCGGCCTTTTTTGGGCAGCATCCCCAGAGCGGGCGCGTTTCGCACAAGAAGCGGGGACTTTTTGGTGTTGTGTTTGGTGCATCCGTCACTTGAATTTTTTTCAGCCTCCTATTATAATATAGCTTACCGGAACAAAGGCGTTCCGGAAGGGTCTTTTGCGCCCTTCCGGAGCGTCTTTTTCGTTTTTTCGCCGCACAACGCTGCGGAATGTGCCGCAGCGCGGCGAGGATTTTTTGTAGAAGGATGGGAAAGGCAATGGAAAATTTCACCGAGCGAGCAACGCCCCTTGGCCTGTATGATCCCCAGTTTGAGCACGACGCCTGCGGCATCGGTGCTGTGGTGGATATCAAGGGCCGCAAGAGCCATCAGACGGTCAGCGATGCGCTGTCCATCGTCGAGCGGCTGGAGCACCGCGCTGGTAAGGACGCCGAGGGCAAGACCGGCGACGGCGTGGGCATCCTGCTGCAGATCAGCCACAAGTTTTTCTCCAAGGTCGCCGATGAGATGAATATCCGCATCGGCAACGAGCGGGAATACGGCGTGGGCATGTTCTTCTTCCCCCAAAGCGAGCATCTACGCGCCCAGGCGATGAAGCTGTTCGAGCTGGTCACTCGCAAGGAGGGCCTGGAGTTTTTGGCCTGGCGCAAGGTGCCCGTCGATCCGGATGCCGTGGGCCAGAAGGCCCGCGACTGCATGCCTTCCATCTGGCAGTGCTTTATCAAAAAGCCCGCCAAGGTGAGCAAGGGCATCGATTTTGACCGCAAGCTGTATATCGCGCGCCGCGTGTTCGAGCAGGCCAGCAACGGCACCTATGTGCCCAGCCTGTCCAGCCGCACCATCGTGTACAAGGGCATGTTCCTGGTGCATGACCTGCGCATGTTCTATGCCGATCTACAGGATCCGGATTATGAATCTGCCATCGGCATGGTGCACAGCCGCTTTTCTACCAACACCAATCCCAGCTGGATGCGTGCGCATCCCAACCGGTTTATCCTGCACAACGGCGAGATCAACACCATCAAGGGCAACACCGACGCGATGCTTGCCCGTGAGGAATCCATCTCCAGCCCCATCATGCAGGAGGATATGAACAAGATCCTGCCCATCATCAATACCTCCGGCTCCGACTCCGCCATGCTGGACAACGCGCTGGAATTTATGGTGATGAACGGCATGGATCTGCCCCTGGCCGTGATGATCACCATCCCGGAGCCGTGGGAGAACAATAAGAACATCAGCCAGAAAAAGCGCGATTTCTACCAGTATTATGCCACCATGCTGGAGCCGTGGGACGGCCCCGCCGCCATCCTGTTCTCGGACGGCGATATCATGGGCGCCGTGCTGGACCGCAACGGTCTGCGCCCCAGCCGCTATTACATCACCAAGGACGGACGGATGATCCTGTCCTCGGAGGTGGGCGTGCTGGACTGCGAGCCGGAAAATGTTCTGGTCAAGGATCGCCTGCGCCCCGGCAAGATGCTGCTGGTGGACACCGTCAAGGGCGAGGTCGTGGACGACGAGAAGCTGAAGGAATACTACGCCAGCCGCGAGCCCTACGGCGAGTGGATCGACCGCAACCTTGTGCAGCTGAAGGATCTCAAGATCCCCAACGTCAAGGTCCCTGCCTATACCGGCGAAGAACTGACCCGCCTGCAAAAGGTGTTCGGCTACAAATATGAGGACGTGAACACGATGGTGCTGTCCATGGCACGGCTGGGCGCGGAGCCTTCCGGTGCGATGGGCACCGACACCCCGCTGGCTGTCCTCAGCGACCAGCATCCCGCGCTGTTCAATTACTTCAAGCAGCGCTTTGCCCAGGTCACTAATCCCCCCATCGATGCTATCCGCGAAAAGGTAGTCACCTCCACCAGCGTCTACATCGGTGCACACGGCAATCTGCTGGAGGACAGACCCGAAAACTGCAAAGTGCTCAAGGTCAAAAATCCCATTCTGACCTCCACCGACCTGCTGAAGATCCGCCACATGAACGTGCCCGGCTTCAAGGTGGCTACTGTTTCCATCAACTATTATAAGAACACCAGCCTGGAAAAGGCCATCGACCGCGTGTTCCTGGAGGTCGACCGCGCTTACAAGGACGGCGCCAACATCATCATCCTGTCCGACCGCGAGATCGACGAATACCATGTCGCCATCCCCAGCCTGCTGGCGGTCTCGGCCGTGTCCCAGTATCTGATCCGCACCAAAAAGAGCACCGCGCTGGCTCTGATCCTGGAAAGTGCCGAGCCGCGCGAGGTGCATCACTTTGCCACCCTGCTGGGCTACGGTGCCTGCGCCGTCAACCCCTATCTGGCGCATGAGACCATCGGCCAGCTGATCGACCAGGGCCTGCTGGACAAGGATTATTACGCCGCTGTGGATGACTATAACAATGCCATCCTGAACGGCATCGTCAAGATCTCCTCCAAGATGGGCATTTCCACCATCCAGAGCTACCAGAGCAGCCAGATCTTTGAAGCGGTCGGTATCTCGAAGGAAGTGATCGACAAATACTTTACCGGCACGGTCAGTCGCGTGGGCGGCATCGGTCTGGCAGAGATCCAGGCCGATGTGGAGGCCCAGCACAACGCAGCCTTTGACCCGCTGGGCCTGGATATCAACATGGAGCTGACCGACGGCGGCGCGCACAAGTTCCGCAGCGGCAAGGAAGAGCATCTGTTCAATCCTCAGACCATCCATCTGTTCCAGAAAGCCTGCTTCAATGGCGATTATGGCGCTTTCAAGCAGTTCACCAGCGCGGTGGACAGCATGGGCACCGAGGGCGTGCATCTGCGCAGCCTGCTGGACTTCAACTATGACCCCAACGGCGGCATCCCGCTGGAGGAGGTCGAGCCGGTGGATTCCATCGTCAAACGGTTCAAGGGTGCAGCCATGAGCTACGGCGCACTGAGCAGCGAAGCACATGAGACCATCGCCATCGCCTTCAACCGTCTGGGCAGCCGCAGCAACACCGGCGAGGGCGGCGAGCCGGAGGAGCGCTATCACAGCGAAAGCAATTCCAAGATCAAGCAGGTGGCTTCTGCCCGCTTCGGCGTCACCAGCAAGTACCTGGTTTCCGCCGAAGAGATCCAGATCAAGCTGGCCCAGGGCGCAAAGCCCGGCGAGGGCGGCAATCTGCCCGGCGCAAAGGTGTATCCCTGGATCGCCAAGACCCGCCACAGCACCACCGGCGTGGGCTTGATCTCTCCCCCGCCCCACCACGATATCTATTCCATCGAGGATCTGGCCGAGCTGATCTATGACCTGAAGAACGCCAACCGCAATGCCAACATCAACGTCAAGCTGGTCAGCGAGGCCGGCGTTGGCACCATCGCAGCCGGCGTTGCCAAGGGCGGCGCACAGGTGATCCTGGTGTCCGGCTACGACGGCGGCACCGGCGCGGCGCCCCGCACCTCCATCAAGAATGCGGGTCTGCCCTGGGAACTGGGCATCGCCGAGACCCACCAGACCCTGATCCTGAACGGTCTGCGCAGCCGTGTGCGCATCGAGAGCGACTCCAAGCTGCTGAGCGGCCGTGATGTGGCGATCAGCTGCATGCTGGGCGCAGAAGAATTTGGCTTTGGCACCACCCTGCTGATGGCCGAAGGTTGTGTCATGATGCGCGTGTGCAATCTGGATACCTGCCCGATGGGTATCTGCACCCAGAACCCCGATCTGCGCAAAAAGTTCCGCGGCAAGCCGGAATACATCATCAATTATCTGACCTTTGTGGCGCAGGAGCTGCGCGAATACATGGCCAAGTTGGGCGTGCGCACCATCGATGAGATGGTCGGCCGCACCGATTTGCTGCATGTCAAGCCCAGCGCACCGGGCAGCCGTGCCGCCAAGATGAATCTGGACTGCATCCTGCACAACCCCGCCATCGCCAACAGCAACGTTCACTTCCAGCCGGAGGATACCTATGACTTCCAGTTGGAAAACACCCCCGACATGCGCGTACTGATGAAGAAGTTCAAGCTGGGCAGCAAGGCTCCCCAGAGCGTCGCGCTGGAGGTAAGCAACACCGACCGTGCTTTTGGCACCATCTTTGGCAGCGAGATCACCCGCAGGTATGGCAACGGTCTGCCGGATGATGTGTTCACGGTCAACTGCACCGGCGCAGGCGGCCAGAGCTTTGGCGCATTCATTCCCAACGGCCTGACCCTGCGTCTGGTGGGCGACTGCAACGACTATATGGGCAAGGGTCTGTCCGGCGGCAAGATCGTGGTCCGCCCGCCGGAGGGCATCACTTACCGTCCCGAGCAGAACATCATCACCGGCAACGTCTCCCTGTATGGCGCCACCGGCGGCAAGGCCTTCATTTCCGGCGTAGCCGGCGAGCGCTTCTGTGTGCGCAACTCCGGCGCAACCGCTGTTGTGGAAGGTGTGGGCGACCATGGCTGTGAGTATATGACAGGCGGCACGGTGGTCGTTTTGGGACAGACCGGCAAGAACTTTGCGGCCGGCATGACCGGCGGCATCGCCTATGTGCTGGATGAAAATTGGGATTTCTACCAGCGCGTCAACAAAGAAACGGTCAGCCTGGAGCCGGTGGAGCACAAGTACGATGTGGCCACCCTCAAGGAGCTGATCCGCGAGCACGTGGAGGCCACCGGCAGTCCCCGCGGCAAGGAGATCCTGGACAATTTCAGCGAGTTCCTGCCCAAGTTCAAAAAAGTCCTTCCTTATGATTATGACCGGATGCTGCGGGTGATCGCTTCGATGGAAGAACGCGGCCTGGACGGTGAGCAGGCGCAGATCGAAGCGTTCTACGCCCAGAAGAAAGTAAAGTAAGGAGGGGAACATCATGGGGAAAACCACTGGATTTATGGATTATACGCGCAAGACCAGCACGGATGTTCCGCCGCTGGAGCGCATTGAAAACTTTGACGAATTTCACATCTGGCTCTCCCGCGAAGAGCAGCAGACCCAGGCAGCCCGTTGCATGGACTGCGGCGTACCCTTCTGTCAGGCGGGCATGATGATCGGCGGCATGGCCTCCGGCTGTCCGCTGAACAACCTGATCCCGGAGTGGAACGAGCTGGTCTACCAGGGCAAGTGGGAACTGGCATGGCATCGCCTGATGGCCACCAACCGCTTCCCGGAGTTTACCAGCCGGGTCTGCCCCGCCCTGTGCGAGGCGGCCTGCACCTGCGGCGATGTCACCGGCGAGCCGGTGACTGTGCGGGAAAATGAACATGCCATCATCGAAACAGCATACGCCAAAGGCTGGATGCATGCTGCCCCGCCCCCGGCCCGCACCGGCAAATGCGTGGCGGTTGTGGGCAGCGGCCCGGCAGGTCTGGCGGTGGCCGAATATCTGAACAAGCGCGGTCACGCCGTCACGGTGTTTGAGCGGGCCGACCGTGTGGGCGGACTGCTGATGTATGGCATCCCTAACATGAAGCTGGACAAATCGGTGATCGAGCGCCGTATCAAGGTCATGCAGGCCGAGGGCGTGGAGTTCCGCACCAACATGGATGTGGGCGGAGCCGTGGCCGCCGAGGAGCTGCTGAACAGCTACGATGCCGTGGTTTTGTGCTGCGGCGCAAAAAAGGCCCGCGATCTGAATGTTCCCGGCCGGGACGCAAACGGCGTGTATTTTGCGGTGGACTACCTCACCAGCGTGACCAGGAGCCTGCTGGACTCCCAGCTCTCCGATGGCAGAGCCATCAGCGCCGAGGGCAAAAACGTTCTGGTGATCGGCGGCGGTGATACCGGCAACGACTGCCAGGGCACTGCCCTGCGGCAGGGCTGCACCGACCTGATGGCGCTGGAGATGATGCCTCAGCCCCCCAAGGAGCGCGCGGCTTCCAATCCGTGGCCCGAATGGCCCCGCGTGCTCAAGGTCGATTATGGTCAGACCGAGTGCATGGCCAGGTTTGGCAAGGATCCGCGTGTGTATCAGACCACCGTGCAGGAGTTCCTGAAGGATGAGGCTGGAAACCTGACCGGCGCGGTCATCGCGGCCCTGCGCCCGGAGCGTGATCCCGAAACCGGACGGACCAACATGGTGCCCACGGGCGAAACGTTTACCTATGAGTGCCAGCTGGCGTTTATCGCCGCAGGCTTCACGGGCTGTGAGAATTATGTGGCGGATGCCTTTGGCGTGCAGCTGAATGCCCGCGGGAATGTTGCAGACAATGGTTTCCGCACCAATGTGGATAAGGTGTTCACCTGCGGCGATATGCGCCGTGGTCAGAGCCTTGTTGTCTGGGGCCTGCGCGAGGGCCGCGACTGCGCCGCCGCTGTGGACCGCTACCTGATGGGTTATACCAACCTGTAAACGCTTGCCCTTTGCCACCTTTAAAATGCCATTCTCTTTCCTATCCTAAACAAGCAGAAGCGGGAGCCTCACTTGAGGCTCCCGCTTCTGCTTGTTTTAAAATGTGTTTTGTTGCTTTTGTTTTTGTTCCTTTTTTGAAAAAAAGGAACCGAAAAAACTTTTCGATCTGTCCGCGCATACGCGCGGACAAAGATTTTTTGTTCGCATAGGGCAGGTCCTGTCCTGTTTGCAGCGCCCGGGCGGGCTACAGGCTTCTATTCCGCCGGGGCTCCGTCCAAAGAGGAGGACGGAGCCGGAACTTCGGCCGTCACTGGTGCATCCGGGTCTGCGGCAATATACACGATGATGGTGCTGCCCACCTCCACCATGCTTCCCGCCTCGGCGCTGCATGCCACCACACAGCCATCCACATAGGAGCCGTCGTTATATACCTTATAAAAGCTGGGTTCCAGACCCAGGCTCTCCAGCTGGCGGTTGACGCCGTCCACCGTGAACCCAAACAGCTGCGGCATCTCCACCATCTGCGGCCCCTTGCTGACCACCAGACTGATCGTTTCCCCTTTGGGCAGAACGGTATTGGCCGCCGGTTCCTGGCGGATCACGCGGCCCTTTTCGATGGTATTGTTATATTCCAGCGTGACATAAAAGAGATAGCTGCCCAGATAGTCGCGGTTATTTTTGATTTGGGAATCATAATCCCAGCCCACAAAATCGGGCACACGCGTTTCTTCCGGCCTGCTCTCCGGCAAAGCCTCGGATACCGGCTCGGATGCCGGATCCTGCTGGGCCGGCCGCCGCGCCACATCCAAAAGCCCCCAAAGGGTCAGAGCGATCAGCACCGCCAGCAGCACCAGGATCCCGGTGAGAAGGCTTTGCAGGCTGACATGGTTTTTTTCGCTTTCTTCCTGGGCGGCCCGCTTATTCGCGCTGTTGCGCTGTGCCATGCTGCGGGACAATTCCGCCGCGGCATCCGGGCTGGAAAGCGCGCCAAACAGCTGCGGCACTGTCTGGATGCGCTCCACCGGTTTCAGGCGCAGGCCCAGCTGCAACACATCCGAAAGATACTGCGCAAGCGTTGGGTTCACCGTTTTTGCGCGGGGATTGGAGTCCGACACCAGCCGCTGGGCCGCCGGCACCGGGCTTTGGCCGCAGACCATGCGGTAAAAAACAGCGGCCAGGCTGTATTCGTCGGTATAGCGGCCTTCAAATTCAGAAGTAGAGTACTGTTCCGGTGCGGAATATCCTTCATACAGCTGTTCGTGCAGGCCGCTGCCCGCCGTGCGCAGCCCCACCGTGGCATAACCGGTCAGGCGGGCACGGCCATTTTCCAGCACACGGATATTCTCCGGGCAGATGCCCCGGTGTACCAGACCGACCTGATGCATCGCCGCCACGCCGTCAAAAACCGGCTGGAGCATCCGGCAGGCCTCGGCCGGCGGCACCGGCCCGGGCCGTGCCTCCAGCCACTTCTGCAAAGGCTTTCCGCCGGGATTTTCCATCACGGCGTAAACGGTGTTATTTTCTTCCACAACGTCCAGCACCGCTTCCAGGCCATTGGCCGGGGTGATGCGCTGGATGGAACGGTACAGGTCTGCAAAATCCATGCGGGTAGTCTTGAACAGCACTTCGCTGCCCGGTTTTGGCCCAAGCATCCGATCAGACCCGCGTTCCGCCGCCAGCGTCAGCGGCAGATATTCCTTGATGGTCACGCGGAACCGGCCGGTGTTCTCCACGCCGCGGTAAAGCACACCCTCGCCGTCCACGCTTTCGATCTCCCCCACCGTGTACCGCCCCGCCAGCACAGCGCCCACCGGCAGCGTGCCCACAGGGTTGCGCCCCGCCAGCGTGCGCCCGCAGCCGGGGCAGCTGTCTGCATCGTCCGACAGTTCTCCCATACAATAGGGGCACAGGCGTTTCGGTTTCATGGACAGCTCTCCTTTACACAAGATCAGCGCCGGGCCAGTCCCCCGGCTTTTGAAATGTATTGTATCACGTTTTGCTTTAAAAAGATAGTCCGCGGCTCCTTTTGCACGTTTCTTCGTATCCGTCCGCGGTCAGAGAACAACTTTTGCCCCCGGCGGCTGTGTTTTATATACGATATTTTGCATCTTTATTCATCCTCAGTCAAATATTTTTCATTTTCAGACATTGGCCCAAAGGTGCTTTTTTTCGGAAAAAGGAGTCGGTTTCCATTGACAAGTTTCTCGTCAGATGGTAAAATAATTGACGTGTTAAGGATTCTGCGAGGGAGCGCAGAAACAGACAAAGCCGTCTGTTCTGCGCTTTTTTGTATTCTCTGGCAGTACAAAAGAAGGTCTCTTTGCAGAAAACAGCGATCCGCGCAAAAAAATTCTGGCATCTTTTGCACGGTGGCACACTGTATCATTTTATAGGGAGGACACACACATGAACATGAATTATGAGTCTACCACCTTCAACCGCCGCAGCTTTCTGAAGGCTGCCGGCGTTGTCGGCGCCGCCGGCCTGCTGGCCGCTTGCGGTGGTAGCAAAAGCAGCTCCTCTGCCGGCAGCACCACTGCTTCCGGCAGCGCCGGCACCAGCTCCAACGGCGGCAAGCCCCTGACCGAGTATATCTCCTGGGAGTCTTCCAACCGTGAGATCGAAAGCTGGAATATCCTGTACAGCCAGAATGCTGCCGACTTCAACGTGACGACCAACTGCATCGACGGCCTGATCAGCTTTGACTGCTACGGCAAGCCGGTGCCCGCCATCGCATCCAGCTGGGAGCACAACGAGGATTCCTCCGTCTGGACCTTCCACCTGCGTGATGACGTGGATTGGGTCGATGTGAACGGCGAGATCAAGAGCCACCTCACCTCCAAGGACTTTTTGGTGGGTGCCGAGTGGGTCCTGAACGCGTACAAGAACGAGGCCAACAACACCTCCATGCCCACCTCCACCCTTGTGGGCGCTTCCGATTACTACAAAAAGACCGCCGAGATGGGCGACGCTGCCGCCAGCCTGACCTATCAGGATATGCTGGCTGCCGGCGTGGGCATCGAAGCTCCGGACGACTACACCCTGGTCTTTACCTGCAAGGATCCCTGCCCGTACTTTGATACCGTGGCCAGCTACGTCTGCTTCTACCCCGCTGCAGAGGATCTGATCGCCGAGCTGGGCATCGAGGGCTTCCGCGCCTGCGACTACCTGAACATGTGGTACTGCGGCCCGTATGTGATGGAGGAGTTCATCTCCGGCAACAGCAAGAGCTATATCCCCAACCCCAACTACTACGCTGCAAACGAGGTCACTCGCTTTGAGCGCATGACCATCACCATCATCTCGGACGGCACCGTCACCTTCCAGCTGTACCAGAACCGTGAGCTGGACGAGATGGATCTGGGCGAGAGCAACCTGACCACCATCCTGGAGAACGCCGACTACGCCGAGTACAAGAACCAGCTGTGCGAAAAGCGCCCCAAAAAGTACAGCTATCAGATGCACTTCAACTACCAGAAGAACAACGAGGACGGCACCCGCGACGACAACTGGAACAAGGCTGTTGCCAACAAAGCCTTCCGTCAGTGCTTCTACCGCGGCCTGAACCTGGTCAACTGGTATGCCCGCACCAACAAGATCAACCCCCTGAAGTGCGAGAACGACTACTACACCATGCCGGGCGTCTGCTACAACACCCAGGGCGTGGAGTACACCACCCTGGTTGCCAAGAACCTGGGCTTCGACAAGGAAGCCTATGACGGCCAGACCATGATCCGTCTGCGCGGCCAGGATATCTCTGCGCTGAAGAAGCAGGCCATGGAGGAGCTGAGCGCCATCGGCGTCACCTTCCCCGTGAAGGCTGCCTACTATATCATTTCCGGCAGCACCACCGCCTTGGACAACGCCACCGTGCTGAAGCAGTGCTTCACCGACAGCTTTGGCGATGACTTCATCCAGCTGGAGATCCGCACCTTCGTCTCCAGCCAGAACCAGGAGGTCCGCAACCCGCAGCTCCAGAGCTTCTTCATCAACGGCTGGGGCGCAGACTTCGGTGACCCCATCAACTTCGTCTGCCAGGAGACCGTACACGACGCCAACGCTTACTATTCTGTGTACTACTCCAACATCGCCAAGGTGATCGACAACGTCAAGAACGACGCCAACTGGACCAAGCCCGCTGACTGGCAGGCCGACCTGGTGGAGGATTACGAGGGCTTCACCGCTCTGGCCAACGAGGCCGCTGCCATCGTGGACGACATTGACGCACGTTACGACGCCTTTGCCAAGGCGGAAGCCGATATGCTGGAGAAGGCTCTGGTCTGCCCCTGCTACTTCGATGTGTCCTGGACGCTGACCCACGCCAACGAGTACAGCAAGATCAACGCCATGTACGGCATCTGCAACTACAAGTACGTCAACTGGGAAACTTCCGAGGACGCCTATACCACGGAGCAGTACGAAGCCTTTGCTGCGGCTTATAAAGCAGCTACGAAGGGTTAATGTTTAAGTATACGGTCAAGCGGCTGCTGCACTCGCTTGTAACGATCCTTCTTGTCGCGACCGTCGTCTTCCTGATGATGCGCTGCCTGCCCACCGATTACTACTTCACCGAAGAGCAGCAGATGAAGTTTACGGATGAGCAGAAAAACGCAGCACTGGATGCCGCCGGCCTGCTTGATCCCATTGGCACACAGCTCGTCCGCTTTTATGGGCAGATTCTCCGCCTGGACTTCGGCACCTCGCGGAGAATTCAGAACGGCGTCCCTGTGGTCAAGGTGATCGGCAAAAAATTCGGCGTTTCGATGCGCATTGGTCTGACCGCGGTCGGCATCTCGCTGCTGCTGGGCGTGACCATGGGCATCCTGCAGACGGCTTTCAAAGACAAAGTGGTGGACTGGATCGGCACGGGCTACACCGTGTTCGTCAACGCGGTGCCGTCGCTGGTGTCCTATTCTCTGGTGCTGGTGTTCGGCGCCAAGGTTCTGGGTCTGCCAACCCTGTATTCCACCCGCAACGTGACGATGTCCAGCATTCTGCCCATCGCCTGCCTGTCGCTGGCCTCCATTGCCAGCTACGCGCTGTGGATGCGGCGGTATATGGTGGATGAGCTGACCCGCGACTATATCAAACTGGCCCGGGTCAAGGGTCTGAGCACCCGCGAGATCATGATCAAGCACGTCATGCGCAACGCCATGGTCCCCATGGTACAGTATATCCCCCAGTCCGTCCTGCTGACGGTGGGCGGCTCGCTGCTGGCGGAGCGGTTCTTCTCCGTTCCCGGCATGGGTCCGTTGCTGACCGATGCCATCCAGCGCTATGACCTGGATGTGGTGCAGACGCTGGTCATTCTGTATGCAGCGCTGGGTATCCTGGGCGTGTTCCTGGGCGACGTGCTGATGATGCTGGTTGATCCGCGCATCAAACTGGCAGGAAAGGAGGCCTCGCGCTGATGGCAAAAGCTTCGGATTTCGAGGGCAAGAACCCGGACGAGCTGTTCTACTATGTGGACTACTCCCCGGAGGAAGCCGAGCGTGTCGGCTACTCCAACTATTCCTACTGGGGCTCTGTGGTGCAGAACTTCCTCAAGCACAAGACCGCCGTGGTCTGCCTGGTGGCCTTTCTGGCGCTGGTGATCTTCTCGTTCATTGCGCTGGTCATCGGCAAGTATGACTACCAGACCCTGATCCCGGATTCCAGCAAGGCCTTTGTGCGGCCAAACAGCGAATACTGGTTCGGTACCGATAACCTTGGCCGCGACTACTGGTGCCAGGTGTGGTATGCCACCCAGGTCTCCATCCGTTTGGCCCTGATCGTCGCCGTGGGCGAAAGCATCCTGGGCGTCATCGTGGGCCTGATCTGGGGCTATGTGCGTCAGCTGGACAGCTTCTTTACGGAGCTGTACAACCTGATCGACAACGTGCCCTATATCATCTATATGACCCTGATCGCCCTGATCGTGGGCCAGAGCTTTACCATCATGGCCATCGCTATGATCGCTCTGGGCTGGCTGAACATGGCCCGCCGCGTGCGCAACATGGTGCTGATGTATCGTGACCGCGAGTACAACCTCGCTTCCCGGTGCCTGGGCACCCCGCTGTGGCGCGTGCTGACCAAGAACATCCTGCCGTATCTGGTGTCGGTCATCATCCTGCGAATGGCCATGTCCATCCCTGCCACCATCAACCTGGAGTCTACGCTGTCTTACCTGGGCCTGGGCCTGGGCGTCGAGACGCCTTCTCTGGGTCTGATCCTGAGCAAGGTGCGCGGCTTCTTCCTGGATTACCCGTACCTGCTGGTGTTCCCTGCTGCGATCGTGTCCATCGTGTCCATTTCCTTCTATATCATGGGCAACGCTTTCTCCGACGCAGCCGACCCGCGCAATCACGTTTAAAAGATGGGAGAGATAACAGACAATGGATAGAAAACCGATTATCTCTGCCAAAGATGTGGAGATCACCTTCAGCCTGCGCGGTAAAAAGCTGAACGCGATCCGCAAGTGCTCTCTGGACCTCTACGATGGCGAGACCCTCGCCATCGTGGGCGAGTCCGGTTCGGGCAAAAGTGTATTCACCAAGACCTTTGTGGGCATGCTGGACGTGAACGGCAAAATCACCGGCGGCTCCATCATGTTTGAAGACCGCGACATGACCAAGTTCACCGAAAAGGACTGGCTGGGCGTGCGCGGCAAGAAGATCGCTATGGTCATGCAGGATCCCATGACCAGCCTGAACCCGCTGAAGAAGATCGGCAAACAGATTCAGGAAAGCATCGAGCACCACCAGGGCCTGAAGGGTGAGGCCGCAAAAAAGGCTGCCATCGAGATGCTGGCCAAGGTCGGCATCCCCGACCCGGAGCGCCGCTATGACCAGTATCCGCATGAGTTTTCGGGTGGTATGCGTCAGCGTGTCGTGATCGCCATCGCCGCCGCCTGCAAACCGCAGGTGCTGATCTGCGACGAGCCGACCACCGCGCTGGACGTGACCATCCAGGCGCAGATCCTTCAGCTGATCCGCGATCTCCAGAAAGAACTGGGCATGTCGGTCATCTACATCACCCACGACCTGGGTGTTGTGGCCAACGTTGCCGACCGCGTGGCTGTTATGTACGCGGGCCAGATCGTCGAGTACGGCACGGTAGAGGAGATCTTTTACGACGCCTGGCATCCCTACACCTGGGCGCTGTTGCAGGCTCTGCCGCAGCTGGGCATCAAGGGCGAAGAGCTGCCTACCATCGACGGCACCCCGCCGAACCTGTTCAATAAGATCCAGGGCGATGCTTTTGCACCCCGCAACAAGCGTGCGCTTGCCATCGACTTTGTGCAGGAGCCGCCGTTCTTCCAGATCTCTGAAACGCATGCCGCCAAAACCTGGTATCTGGATCCGCGCGCACCCAAAATCGAGCGCCCGCGCTCCATCCAGAACCTGCGCGAGAAGATGATGAAGATGGGAGGTTCCAAGACGAATGGCTGAACGTGAAAAGCTCATTGAAGTCAAAGATCTCCAGATCAGCTTCGGCTCCGGCCGCAAGAAGTTTGTTGCCGTGGATCATGTCAATTTTGACATTTACAAGGGCGAGACCTTCTCCCTGGTCGGTGAATCCGGCTCCGGCAAGACCACCATCGGCCGCGCCATCTGCCGCATCAATCCCACTTCCGCCGGCGATATCCTGTTCCGCGGCCAGAAGATCAACGGCCGTATCCCCAAGGAGCTGGACAAGGAAGTGATCCGCAAATGCCAGATGATCTTTCAGGATCCGATGGCTTCGCTGAACGAGCGCGCCAAGGTCGAGTATATCGTGGCCGAAGGTCTTTTGAACCACCACCTGTACAAAGACCAGGAGGATCTGCACAACAAGGTCATGCATGCTCTGACCGAGGTCGGCCTGCTGCCGGAGTTTGCTTCCCGCTTCCCGCACGAGTTTTCGGGCGGACAGCGCCAGCGCATCGGCATTGCCCGCGCTCTGATCATGGAGCCGGAGTTCATCGTTGCGGACGAGCCGATCTCCGCGCTGGACGTTTCCATCCGTGCGCAGGTGCTGAACCTGCTCAACACCATGAAAAAGTCCCGCGGCCTGACCTATCTGTTCATCGCGCATGACCTGTCGGTCGTCCGGTTCATCTCGGATCGTATCGCTGTTATCAGCAAGGGCCGTATCGTGGAGCTGGCCGAGGCCGAGGAGCTGTTCCTCCATCCCCTGCACCCCTACACCAAAGCCCTGCTGAGCGCTGTACCCATCCCGGATCCGGGCATGGAAAAGCAGAAGAAGCTGCTGGTCTATGATCCGTCCATGCACGATTATAGTCAGGATAAGCCCATCTGGGAAGAAATCGCCAACGGACATTTCGTTTATGGCAACCAGAAGGAGCTGGAAGGCTACCGCAAGGAGTACAACAGCAAGAAGTAAACGCTTTCTGTGGCCCACATTCTGCCGCCGCAGCGGAACGAAAGTTCCCGCTGCGGCGGTTTTCGTTTACGCACATTTTTCTTATCGCTCTTATTCCATTGGTTGTCCTCGCCGCAGCCAAACATTTCCTGGGCGGTCGGGGCGCTGTGCGCGTCCACGGCGGCGGCTTTGCGGGCACCGTGCAGACCTTTGTCCTGCTGGATCTGCTGGACAGCTTCAAGGCAGGCATGGAGGCCATTCTGGGCAAGGGCCGCTGCCACGTCCTGTCCATCCGTCCGCAAGGCGGTGCTGTGCTGTGATCGCTGCTGCCATACTGTCCCGTCGAAGGAGCAGCTTCTGTTGGCGCTCCAGTTGGATGATTCCACCGGGCCGGAAGGTAAACAGCACATCAAAAGAGATCATACAGTCTTTTTTCTGACCGGCACCTGGATCTCGGACAGCCATTGGCTTTCATCCTCCTTGTTCCAAACCCCGTCAATATAGCTTTCCCGGATCTCTCCGGCGATCTCATACCCGTTTTCCTCGATATACCGCAGCACCGTTTCATAGGATTCCGAAAAAGTGCGGTAGGAGCCTTTGTGAAAAATACAGGCCGCCTGGATTTCGGGAAGGGTCTTGAAGCACAGATTGCCGATCTCCTTTTTGGCCTCCACAACCGACTCACAGATCTCCACCAGAATGTCCTCGGCCTTGTAGCCCGGCTCCAGATAGGCCGTGAAGCAGTATTCTGGAAGAGCACATTCACAGCCCGCCTTCTCCATCAGCGCGCCCATTTCCGGCATCCTCTCAAACAGACAATCATAGGATTCCAGCCGGATGCGCATACAGGCCACGGTGGTTTCCGGGATGGTTTTGATCAGGACCGGAGCAGAAAGCCCGGTTTTCTTTTTTGACAGATAACCGTCCACCACGGCGATCTGTCTTGTAAGCTCCGCGATTCTTTCCAGCAGCTCTGACTTTTTCTTCAACAGTACCGCTTCTTCATTGGCTCCGGAGTTGATACGGGTGATCTCCTCCAAAGTGAATCCTGCCTGCTTTAAAGCGGTGATCTGGTGGAGCACCGCCATTTGGGAGAGAGTATAGTACCGGTATCCCGTCTCCGGATGGATCAGCGCCGGCATCAGCAGTCCCTGCTCCTCATAAAAGCGCAGGGTCTTTACCGTCACATGATTCATGGCCGCAAAGATGCCGATCTTATAGAGTGTATCGCATATCTTTTGTTCACAGGGCTTGTGCTCTTGCTTCATCTCCATAGTATTACTCCCATCTGAATGTTTTGACGGCGACAGTACCGCAAACGGCCGCAATGACGGTCAGGGTAACTACTGGCATCATGATATTATCATAGCACCCCATAGACACGGATTTCAACAGATCGATCCCCACGCCCAGCGGCATCAGCTTTGCCACGGTCTGGAACCATTCCGGAAACACCTCCGCCGGAATCGTGGCGCCGGAGAACAACAACATAGGGAAATAGAGCAGGCTCGTGGCCACATTCATCGATTTTGTGGTTCGGCACAAGCTGGCCACCATGAGGCCGATGGAAAACATCGAGATCATGGTCAGCAGCCAGACAGCGATATACGCAAATACGCTGCCCGGCATCCGGTAGCCAAAAACCACCACCGCAGCAACGGTCAGGATCAGCGTTGAGAGGACGGCCATCACACCGCTGCAAAGGGTATCGCAGGCCAGAAGCCTGGCAGGAGAACAGGGGCTGCAATACATTCGCCGCAGGATCCCCTGAGAGCGGCACTCCACAACGGTGATGGGGATGCTCATAAATGCGCTGCAGCAGATCCCCACTGTGGAAAGTGCCACATAGGAGCTTTGAAGATAGGTCAATCCCGAATCCGCCGCATCCTTATTTCCTGCAATGATCGTGATCAAAATCAGCGTGACCAGCGGCATTACAAGGTTGAACAGGATCACATCCGGGGAGCGGAAAAAGATCTTCTGCTCCACCCGATACATGTTCAAAAAACGCTTCATAACAGTTCCTCCTCTCCCATAAAAAACAGATACGCTTCCTCCAGATCCTTTTGACCCGAAGCCGCGATCACTTCCCCGATGGCACCTTCCGCGACCTTTTTTCCGGACTTGATGATGCACACCCGGTCGCAGAGGGCTTCCGCCTCTTCCATGTAATGGGTGGTCAGGACAATGGTAAGTCCCTGCTTTTTCAACTGCTTCAGGGTCCGCCATACCTCACGCCTTGCCACTACATCCAATCCGGTGGTCAGCTCGTCCAGGAACACGATCTCCGGGTTGCCGATCAGCGCCAGAACAACAGAAAGCTTCTGCCGTTCCCCGCCGGA
>JBJERU010000070.1:0-101668 GCA_051882415.1 Faecalibacterium sp.
GCGGCGCCGCCGGCGGCGGCTATGCCCAGGTGGTGCCCATGGAGGACATCAACCTGCATTTTACCGGTGACCTGCACGCCATCGGCACCGCCAACAACCTGCTGGCCGCCATGATCGACAACAGCATCCAGCAGGGCAACCCGCTGAACATCGACCCCCGCCGCATCACCTGGAAGCGCTGCATGGACATGAATGACCGTCAGCTGCGCTTTATCGTGGATGGCCTGGGCGGAAAAGTCAACGGCACCCCCCGTGAGGATGGATTTGACATCACGGTCGCCAGCGAGATCATGGCGATCTTCTGCCTGGCCACCAGCATCACCGACCTGAAAGAGCGTCTTTCCCGCATTGTCTGTGCCTATACCTACGATGGCAAGCCGGTCACGGCCGGTGAGATCGGCGCGGCCGGTGCCATGACCGCCCTGCTGAAGGACGCGCTGGATCCCAACCTGGTCCAGACCCTGGAGAACAACCCGGCCATCATCCACGGCGGCCCCTTTGCTAATATCGCTCACGGCTGCAACAGCGTTATGGCCACCAAGCTCAGCCTGTCTCTGGCTGACTACGTGATCACCGAGGCAGGCTTTGGCGCAGATCTGGGCGCAGAGAAGTTCCTGGACATCAAGTGCCGCTATGCAGACATTGCTCCCAGCGCCGTCGTTCTGGTGGCTACCATCCGTGCGCTGAAGAGTCATGGCGGCGTTGCCAAGGCTGACCTGAACCAGCCCAACCTGGAGGCCGTCAAGAAAGGCTCCGCCAACCTGGTGCGTCATATCGACAACCTGAAGAACGGCTTTGGCCTGCCCGTAGTGGTGGCGATCAATGCCTTCCCCACCGACACCGCCGAGGAGCAGGCCTATGTGGAGCAGGTCTGCGCCGAGCAGGGTGTGCCCTGTGTGCTGAGCGAAGTGTTCGCCAAGGGCGGCGAGGGCGGCAAGGCTCTGGCTGAAAAAGTGCTGGAGATCATGGAGGATCGTCCCATCCAGTACACCTACCCGCTGGAGATGTCTCTGAAGGAGAAGATCGAGGCGGTTGCCAAAAAGATCTACCGTGCCGATGGCGTCAACTTCAGCGCCGCCGCCAGCAAAACTTTGGCCGAACTGACCGATATGGGCTATGGCAGCCTGCCCATCTGCATCGCCAAGACCCAGTACAGCTTCAGCGACAACGCCAAGCTGCTGGCCGCCCCCACCGGCTTTACGATGGAGGTCCGCGAGGTTCGCTTGTCTGCCGGCGCAGGCTTTGTGGTGGTCATCTGCGGCAGCATCATGACCATGCCCGGTCTGCCCAAGAAGCCCGCCGCCGTCAACATTGACGTAGACGCCAACGGCAAGATCAGCGGCCTGTTCTGAGCACTTGTTTCATCGCCAGTAGGTCGGATGGACGAAGGCAAAAGGCTGTTCGGACGGCGTGCAATGGGGATGAAAACAGATTTTAAAAGCAGAAACAAAGAATCCCGCCGCCGGGCATGAGCGTTCAGCTCTCCCGGCGGCGGGATTTGTTTTGGCATCGGTTCAGGATGCGATATGGGTCCGGAGATATTCCACCCAGGCGGCATAGCCCTCAGGCGTCAGATGATAGCCGTCCGGCTGGGCATATTCCGCTTTCAGATCGCCGTTTTCATCGGCCAGCGCTTCCCACAGATTCAAAAAGCAGCAATTCTTTTCCAGCGCAACCGCTGCAAGCTCATTGTTGATGCTGCACAGACGATCCCGGTTCAATCCGGCGTGGTTTTCCTCCTCGCTGACCTTCGGACGCACCGGCGTGATGGACTGCACATAGATCGTTGTTTTGGGCAGCTCCTGCGCAAGCATATCCAGCATCAGGCGGTAATAGGTCAAAAAGCCACTGTAATCCGCATCCCGGCCCAGCACGTTCGTGCCCAGCAGGACATACAGCACCTTGGGCTGCTGGACACGCAAAACATCCAGCGGCACTTCCTGTTCCCCATCCGCACGGCGGCACAGCGTACCGTTGACCACTGCATTTGGCCCGATGCCCTTATAAGCACAGAAGCGGGCATTGGGCAGGCCGGTATCATACAGCTGCATCCCCTGGGTCAGGCTGTCGCCCAAAAAGCACGCCTGGGAAAAAAAGCTTTTCTCTACCGCGGCAGAAGCCGGAACTGAGATCATTCGGAAATCCGCCGCTGTCTGCCTGTTTTCCAGCGTGTGCACCTTGATATGCCGGGCCGGGACGTAGCTGAGCGTGTTCCAGTCTGTCCCCTTCTGCTCCTTTTGCAGGATGGTAGCAGTCTGCACCCCAGACTGGCTGGGCGCACGGCGCAGGCTTTTCCACAGTACGCTGACCATCGCCAGCAGCACAAGAAGCACAAGCAGCGTTGCCGTGATGAACACCTTGCGCCAGCGCCTGTGCAAAACTCTGCGGCGGTATTCCTGATAATCTGCCATACGGTTTCTCTCCTGTTTCTTTTTGCCCGGCCAGTGCACAGGGCAAGATCCTGTGCCTTTTCCGGGGCCTGGTCTGTTTCTATTATACTGCGCCAAAACGTCCCCTGCAACCCGGCATCCAAAAAATCCCGGCTGACAGGACGCGGGCTGCAAATTCCTGCCCGCGCACCGGCCGAATTGCTTGCATCTGCCCTGCGAGATGTGCTATACTAGATAAGAATCCAATCTGATAGGGAGGCTTTCACGATGCCATTTACACCCAAACTGACTTACAAAGGCAAGCCCCTCGTCCGCAAGGACAACGAGCTGTATTACGGCCGTATGACCGATCCGTATGTGCTCTATCTGCAGATCCTGACCACGACTTCTGTTGGCAATGAACAGGTTGCAGACAAGGTGCACCTGATGCTGCTTTCTACCGACACTACCAAATCCCCGCAGGAGCGCGTTGCCCGCCAGACCACCAAGCACGGCCTGTACAATGCGCTGGATATCGGCAGCATCTGGCTGCAAAAAGCAAACGAGACGCGCTGATAGATCCTTTGCTTTTTGCATTTTTGCACAATCCAAAAGGGACCGTCCGATGGGCGGTCCCTTTTTATGCTGTTTTTACCGTTTCAGCGGAGAGGATCACTTTTCCTCAGTGATCTCAAAGTCCAGTGGACGGCCGCAGCCAGGGCACTTGGGCGCCCCCTCCAGCAGTTCTTCCTCCTCAAACACAGCGGTGGTACCGCAGTCCGGGCAGGTCACTTCGTACTGGATCGCGTCGTCTGCCTCCTCTGCCTCGTCCTCATCGTCCGCCAGCGCCACCTCAAAGGTCACGCCGCACTCCGGGCAGATCGCCTCGCCAGCCTCCAGATCACCCTCGCTGACGTAGACTGTACCGCCGCAGTGGGGGCATGCCACCTCATAATAGGGGTCGTTGGAGTCGTCTTCGTCCTCATGGAAGTCGTCCTCTGTCTCTTCCTCATCATCGGCATCAGCGTCGTAGAGATCTGCTTCCAGATCCTCCAGCTCCTCGCTGATATCGTTGATCTGGTCAAAGGCCTGGGTCACATCCTCGTCGATCTCATGCACAGAGACAGTCAGTTCGCACAGCAGCTCGCTCATTGCCCGGATGATCTTGCCTTCTTTGGTGCTCTCATCCACGCCCAGGCCATCGATCAGGCCCTTGAGGTAGGCTGCCTTTTCGGTCAGTTCCATGCTTTTGTCCTCCAAACAGTGTTGTGTTCCATCCAAAAAGACCGGGCAGACGGTCGCCCGCAGCCCGGTCCGGATACGATAAAATCAGACGCGCTCCATATACTCGCCCGTGCGGGTATCGATGCGGATGTGGTCGCCCTCGTTGATGAACAGAGGCACACGGATCTCCGCGCCGGTCTCGACGGTAGCGGGCTTCAGGGTGTTGGTAGCAGTGTTGCCGCGAACGCCCGGCTCGGTCTGGGTAACTTCCAGCTCGATGAAGTTGGGGATCTCAACGCTGAACACCTTGCCCTTGTAGCTCAGCAGCTTGCACGGCTCGTTCTCCTTGCAGAACTTGAAGTTATCGGGCACATCGCTGGCGTTGACCGGGATATCATCATAGGTCTCGTTGTCCATGAAGTGATACAGATCTTCGTCGGCGTAGCTGTAGGTCACGTCCTTGCGCTCGATGAACGCCTGGGGGAACTTTGCGGTGGGGTTATAGCTGGTCTCGACCACAGAGCCGGTGATGACGTTCTTGGTCTTGGTACGGACAAAGGCAGCGCCCTTACCGGGCTTGACGTGCTGGAACTCGACGACCTGAAGAACCTGGCCGTCCTGCTCAAAGGTCACGCCGTTGCGAAACTCGCCTGCAGAAATCATAGGAATTCCTCCATTAGTTTAATCTCAAATGCTTAACGCATATCTGGTTTTTATTTTACCCAATCCTATGCGGTTTGGCAAGGGGTTTGGACAAAAAAGACGACGAAAACATCCCAAAGGCGCACTTTCGCCCTTGTTTTGGATTCAAAACATCTGTGCAGCGGCGTGGTACATCCGCTGCATGGCCTGTGCGTCCTCTGCCTGCGTGCCCGCGCTCTCGCAGATGATCACCGGCGAAAGCTGCCGCTCGGCCAGCAGCTCCATCAAAGGCTGAGGCTCCGGGCCAAACTGTGTTTCGGCAAAGGTCCAGTGACGTTTTTCTCCGCCGGCCGAAAACTCGATGCGGGAGAAGTGGACATGAAAACGTTCCGCCCGCTCGTCCCCCAGCGCCTCGGCCATGCGGTCCAGAATGGCGGCATAGTCCGCTTTGGAAGCGATGCCGCCCAGTGTGCGGGCGTTCAGGTGGCCAAAGTCGATGCAGGGGGTGATGCGCGGATCCACCCGGCACAGCTCCAGCACCTCGTCCAGCGTACCCAGCTGGCCGATCTTGCCCATCGTTTCCGGGCAAAGGGTCATATCTCCAAAGCCGGCCTCGTCCAGCGCGGCTACAGCGCGGCGCAGGGTATCCAGAGCCTTTTCCAGGGCAGCCTCCCGGCTCTGCTTGCCGCAGCTGCCGGAGTGGAAGATGACCCGGCGGCCGCCCAGCGCCTTGCACGCTGCGCAGCTTTGCAAAAGATAGTCGATGCTTTTCAGGCGCTTGTCCTCTTCCAGGCTGGACATGCTGATATAATATGGCGCGTGTACGCTGAACAGGATGCCGCGTTCTGCGGCGCCACAGGCCATCTTCTGCGCCTTTTCCTGCCCCAGACGCACCCCGCGCCCGCACTGGTACTCAAAAGCATCCAGCCCCATGCCCGCCGTATATGCGGGGATATCCAGGCTGGATCGATAGCCCTGGGCCGAAAAGCTGTCGCTTTCGCCCGCGGTGCCAAAACGGATATGCCAGGCATCCTTGCTCACAGCAGCTTCCCTCCCCGGTCATAGTATTTCTGCCAGTGTCTTTTTTCCAATTTGCGTTTGAGCCGCACAGTGACGTTCAGATCGCCCCCGCGGGGCACCACCATAAAGGCCGGGATCCCATACAGCGCCGCCGCCATACGGTCGGTATAAAGCTGGTCGCCCACCATTGCCATCTGCTTTCGGCCCACGCCCAGACGATGGCGGGCTACCAGCATGCCCAGCGGCAGAGGCTTGGCGGAACGGCTGACCCAGCCAAGACCCAGTTTTTCCGCAAAAGGACGCACCCGTTTGGCAGCGCCGTTGGAAAGGATGGTCAGGCTGATGCCCGCAGCTTTCATCTGTTCCAGCCAGTCTGCCACCTCCGGCGGAAGCTCCTGGCTGCGGTCTGCCGTAAGGGTGTTGTCCACATCCAGCACCAGCGCGGTGATCCCTTTGGATGCCAGATAATCCGGTGTGATATGGGTCACATCCTTGAAAACATATTCCGGTGTGATAAGCATAAGAGCACCTCTTTCAAAAGCTTGCTTTTTACCCGTGCCAATGGTCACAGATCGTTTCGATATCCCGCCGGTCGTATCCGTCCGCTCCCTGCCGGCTCCAGCCGATGGGAGCTGTTTTTATAAACGCGGACTCTTTTGTACCGAGCGAGCGATCCTATAAACGAAAAAGTGGGAGAACCCATTCAGGCTCTCCCACATCGGCGTTAGCAACGCGAATGATCTCAAAGCAACCAGTCGGCTCAAGGATTACTTGAACTTGCGCTTGCGGGCTGCTTCGGACTTCTTCTTGCGGCGAACAGACGGCTTTTCGTAAGCCTCGCGCTTACGAACCTCCGCGAGCACACCGCTGCGAGCAGTGCTCCGCTTGAAGCGACGCAGTGCGCTTTCCAGCGACTCGCCCTCTTTAACACGAATTTCCGACATCTTATTCCCTCCCTTGGACCGTGAGGCAGGAATTTCGTTGTTACATGGTAACTAACAGTAGACAGTATAACGCATTTTCTTCTGTTCGTCAACCTTTTTGGGAAAGATTTTTAGAGAAATCTTTTTGAAAAAAGAGTGAACGAGCCGGATGCTCTTGCCAAAAGGATCCTGTCCCGCCGGAATTTTTTTCAGTCCTTAACGCACGCAAGCGTCAGCGGCGGAAAGGCGGAAGCTGTTCTCAGCCTTTGACGGCAATGTTGACCAGGCGGCCCTTGACGTAGATCTCCTTGGCGATCTGCTTGCCCTCGATAGCCGCAGCGACTGCCGGATCCGCCTTGGCCGCTGCAATGGCATCCTGCTGGGAGATATCGGCGGCAACCTTCAGGCGGGCCTTGACCTTGCCGTTGACCTGCACCGCGATCTCCACAGTCGCTTCCACACACTTGGCCTCTTCGTAGCTGGGCCAGGGATAGTAGGCCAGCTGCTCGTCATGGGTGTGGCCCAGCTTCTCCCACAGTTCTTCGGTCATATGCGGAGCAAACGGGTTCAGCATCTGCACCACGGCCGCAAACTCGTCCTTCGTCGCGCCGCCGTTGTCGTACAGGGCATTCACCAGGGTCATCAGCTGTGCGATGGCGGTGTTCATCTTCAGGCCCTCGATGTCCGCGCCCACCTTTTTAATAGTCTGGTGCATCAGCGTTTCGATGGCAGGGCGGTAGCCCTCGCCTTCTACAAGCTTATCAGACAGCGCCCAAACACGATCCAGGAAGCGGTTGCAGCCCGCAATGGCAGAGGTCTGCCAGGGAGCGGCCTGCTCAAAGTCGCCCATGAACATCTCATATAGACGCATGGTGTCCGCACCATAGGTATCCACAACTTCGTCCGGGTTGATGACATTGCCCAGGCTCTTGGACATCTTGACGATGGGATGGCGGACCATCTCGCCGTACTTCTCTTCCAAAGCCTTTTCAGCGGCCTTCTGGCTTCCATACTCCTTCAGCAGCTTGTCCTGCTCCTCGGAGGACAGGTTGACAAAGCTGTGGGGGTTCAGGCCCAGGATCATGCCGTGAGCGGTGCGTTTCTGATACGGCTCGGCCGTGGGAACCACGCCGATATCGTACAGGAACTTATGCCAGAAACGGCTGTACAGCAGGTGCAGGGTGGTGTGCTCCATGCCGCCGTTGTACCAGTCCACCGGGGACCAGTATTCCAGCGCTTCCTTGCTGGCGATGGCATCCTTGCAGTCGGGATCCATGTAACGCAGGAAGTACCAGGAGGAGCCTGCCCACTGGGGCATGGTGTCCGTTTCACGCATCGCAGGGCCGCCGCAGCAGGGGCAGGTGGTGCGCACCCAGTCGGTGTGGCGGGCCAGCGGGCTTTCGCCGTCCGGACCCGGCTCAAAATCGGTGATATCCGGCAGCGTCAGGGGCAGACTGCTTTCGGGCAGGGGCTGCCAGCCGCACTTCTCGCACTTGACCATCGGGATCGGCTCGCCCCAGTAGCGCTGACGGCTGAACACCCAGTCGCGCAGCTTATAGTTGACCTTATCGCGGCCCTTGCCGGCGGACTCGAGCCACTCGGTCATCTTCTTTTTTGCATCGGTGACAGACAGGCCGTTCAGGAAGCCGGAGTTGACCAGGATACCGGTGGCCACGTCCGTAAAGGCGGCCTCGTCCAGATTGGAGGGAGTGCTGCCCTTGACGACCTCGATGATGGGCAGGCCGAACTTTTTGGCGAACTCCCAGTCGCGGGTATCGTGAGCAGGCACAGCCATGATCGCGCCGGTGCCATAGGTGGCCAGAACATAGTCCGAGATGAAGATGGGGATCTCCTGATCGTTGACCGGGTTGATGCCCATGACGCCTTCCAGCTTTACGCCGGTCTTTTCCTTGTTCAGCTCGGTGCGCTCAAAGTCGCTCTTGCGGGCGGCTTCGGCCTGATATGCCTTGACAGCATCCGGGTTTTGGATCGTGCCGTCCTCCAGCCACTTTTTGACCAGCGCATGCTCAGGGGAGACGACCATGTAGGTCGCGCCGAACAACGTGTCGCAGCGGGTGGTGTAGACAGTCAGGGTCTCGCCCGCGGTGGTGCCAAAGTTCACTTCTGCGCCGTGGCTGCGGCCGATCCAGTTCTTCTGCTGGGTGGCGACGCGCTCGATGTAATCCACATCGTCCAGGCCGTCGATCAGCTTATCCGCATAGGCGGTGATCCGGAGCATCCACTGGCTCTTGACGCGGTGGACCACTTCGCTGCCGCAGCGCTCGCATACGCCGTTGACAACTTCCTCGTTGGCCAGAACGCACTTGCAGCCGGTGCACCAGTTGACGTTCATTTCCTTCTTGTAGGCCAGGCCGTGCTTGTACAGCTGGATGAAGATCCACTGGGTCCATTTGTAATATTCGGGATCGGTGGTGTTGACCTCACGATCCCAGTCAAAGGAAAATCCCAGCGCCTTGAGCTGGCTGCGGAAATGATCCACATTGCTCTTGGTGACGATAGCGGGGTGGATGTGGTTCTTCATCGCGAAGTTCTCAGTGGGCAGGCCGAAAGCGTCCCAGCCCATGGGATACAGCACATTATAGCCGCACTGACGGCGCTTGCGGCTGACTACGTCCAGCGCGGTGTAGCTGCGGGGATGGCCCACATGCAGGCCCGCGCCGGAGGGATACGGAAACTCTACCAGTGCGTAGAACTTGGGCTTGGAGTGGTCGATCTGTGCGTGGAAGGTCTTTTCATCCTCCCACACCTTCTGCCACTTGGCCTCAACGGTTTTGAAATCATACTTCATTGTTTGTATCAGCTCCAGACTTATTTCTCAGCGTATTGAATGCTATAACAAACCCGCCGTGACAGCACGGCAGAGTATTGCGCCTTGGCCAGGGTCTGCGGCTCAGGACTCGGGATCAGGGGTCAGGTAGGCTGAAATGTCCACCGGCTCACCGTCTGCCCAAAGGTGTTCCAGATCATAGTAGGTGCGGGTGTTGGGCACAAACACATGCACGATGACGCTGGAATAATCCAGCAGCACCCAGTTCTTGGAGTCAAAGCCTTCGGTGTGATAAGGCTCCTCGCCCTGCTGGGAGAGCTGGAACTCCACTTCGTCTGCCAGCGCCGCCACCTGCGTGGTGGAGGTGCCGGAAGCGATCACAAAATAATCGGTCAGAACGGTCAGGCTTTCCACCTTGAGCACCCGCACGTCCTGCGCCTTTTTCTTGTCCAGGATCTTCGCGATCTCGATGGCAAGGGTCTTGCTGTCTTTCAGATTTTCCATTGATATCTCCTGTCTTTGATCCCCGCAGGGATGGGATGTTTTTACTGGCCGTTGTTGACGACCTGACCATCGGTGGTCATGGCGTCCTTGACATCGGTATCGCCGTGCAGAATGGCATCGTCCGATTCCTTGTCCAGCTGGCCCACAAACTGCACATTGGCATTGGTAGATACACTGCCGTGGGGCCAGTCATTGGTGACAAGGTTCATTTCCTCCGCGCTCACCGGGCCGGTATAGCTGCGGAAATAGGTGTTCAGCAGCTCCGCGATGGAACCGGCATCCGGCACCACGCAGGAATAGCCATCAAAAGTATCGGTCTTGCCCACATTGGGCACGCCCATAAATACCGGCGTCTGCGCCAGCATGATGTTGGCGCTGTCGATCTTGAGGAAAGAGGCCACCAGCCTGCCCAGCGTGACCAGATCCATATCGGTGCGGATATAGTTGTTGAATACCAGCGGCAGCTGGTTGATGATATCGGTCACACCCATCGCGCGGGCACGTTTGAACAGGCCGGCGTAGAAATAGCGCTGCATGTTCAGGCGGTCGATGTCGGCGTTGGCGTAGCCCTCACCGTGGCGGCAGCGCACAAAGAACTCTGCCGATGCGCCATCCAGGTTGCGGTAGCCCTGCAGCAGGGTGCTGCCGCCAAAGGACATATCGTGCGGGATATAGACCTCGATGCCGCCAAAGTTATCGACCATTTCGACCAGAGCCTGCATGTCCACGGTAACATAATAGTCGATGGGCAGCTTGTACTGGTCATAGATGACCTCTGCCAGCGCAGCGATGCTGCCGCCATTGGAAAGGGCCACCGAGTTGATCTGATAGTTGGATGCGGAATACTTTTTGCCGTTGGACAGGGTGATGGTACGGTTCTGGGTCGTCACCAGCGTGTTGCGGGGGATCTGAAGCATGCGCAGGGCACTGCCCTTGATGTCGAATTGGACATACAGGATCATATCCGTCATGCCATCGTTGCTGGAGGGATCTGCGGAGTAATTCCGGCCCTCCTCAAAGTCGATGCCGCAGACCAGAATATTGACCACATCGCCCTTATATTCTTCCACGGTCTGGATCTCCTGCACGATGGAGGGCGCGCTGGACTCCGGACGGATGCTTTCTTCCACCCGGTTGATCAGGCTTGTTGCATAGACCACGACTCCGCTTACCACTGCAATGGCCGCCAGCACGATCACCGTGGGCAGCCAGATCGGAGTTTTCTTCTTTTTTTTGCGGCGGCGGGGCGGTTCCTGCTGTGGAGCCGGACGCTGCGGCGGGGAAGGCGGCGTTTTTCCGCTGCCCGCCGGCTGTCCGGATGACGCCTGATGCTTGAGCGAACGGTTCGTATTGATATGACGCGGCGTTGAACCCATCTTTTCGTATCCTCCAGTTTTCACTGCACCCAGCGGCCCGGCCGCAGGCTTTTTGCGTCGGCAGTCCCTGCCATAGGATGCCATATCTGATAGTATAACATTCCGCAGCAAAATCTGCAATTGCTTTTCCTGCGGCTCACAGCGATGCGCAGGCGGCGCGGACGGCTTTGATATCCTGATAGGCAGCCTCCGACATGGGATCCAGCGCCTTGCCGTTTTTCAGCACAAAGCGCTGGGTCTGCTCCAGCGCGGCCAGCATCGCCTCGTCCAGATCCTTCATCGCCAGCTTGCGCAGCGCTTCCACGCCTTTCCAGTCCCGTTCGGCGCTGGTCATATCGGCCAGGTACAGGATCTTATCCAGCTGGCTCATGCCCGGCTTGCCCGCCGTATGGCAGGCAATGGCGGACAGAACGGCTTCGTCCTCCACGCCCCATTCGGTGCGGGCCAGGATCGCCGCGCACACGCCGTGCCACACCGAGGCCGGACGCATCTGTGCGCCCTGCGCGTACTGGGGCCAGCGGCGCAGCAGCTCCAGCTGCTGGTCTTTGGGCATCTCCTTGGCCGTATCGTGCAGCAGCGCGGCCAGGGCCGCCTGCTGTTCGTCCGCGCCATAGTGCTTTGCCATCTTGACGGCCATTTTCTTCACATTTAAAGTATGCTCAAAGCGCTTGTCACCCATCCGGCTGCGCGCAAGAGCCTTTGCCTCTTTCACGTTCATCGTCTGTTTCTATCCTCCCGTCCCGGTAGAGGGCTTCGCGCCGGATCACACCGCGCACCTGTGCCGGAAGCTCTGTTTCACATTCATCGCCTGCTGTCAGCCGGGCGCGCAGCTGGCTGCTGGCCATCGGCAGAGCCTGGACCGGCGCAAACAGGATGCGCGCGCCGGCCGGATCCAGCCGCTTTGCCTTTTCGTGCAGCTGCACGTCATCCCCAATGCTGCGGCTGACCACCACAAGCCGCGCCAGATGCAGGATATCCTGCCAGCGGAACCATGCGTCAAAGCTGAGCAGCATATCGCTGCCGATGGCCAGGTACAGCTCCGCATGGGGGATGCGGCGGGCCAGCATTTCCAGCGTGAGCACCGTATAGTTCCGCCTGCCCTGCTCTGCCTGGGCGATCTCCCAGCCAGACACCTCCAGCCGGGGCGCCACCGCATCCGGCCCCTTGGCCAGTGCGCGGAAGCATTGGCACATTTCCAGGCGCAGCGCACCGGGCGTGGCACTGGCATGCTTGTGGGGCGGTACGCCTGCCGGCATCACCACCACACAGTCCGGATGGACGCGGGAGGCGGCCGCACGCAGATTGTTCAGATGGCCGTTGTGGGGCGGGTCAAAGGTTCCGCCATACAAAAGCAGCTTCATTTCAGCAGGTCGGCATAAGCGCTGTCCTTCTTCTTTTGCAGATAGAGCACGAACTTGGAACCGATCACCTGCACACAATCGGCACCCGTGGCTTCCGCCAGCCTGACCGAAGCTTCGCGGGCATTGTACATGCTATTTTCCAGAACCTTGACCTTGATAAGCTCGCGGGCATCCAGACAATCCTTTACGCCCTGGATCATGGCCTCGTCGATCTCACCCTTGCCCACGATAAAAACAGGATCCATCGTGTTTGCCTTGCCGCGCAGGATCGCGCGCTGCTTGCTCGTCAGCATAATCATTTCTCCTTTATTGTGTCCTTGTGGTCATACTTCTTCTACCGGGATATCCTCCACCGCCCCGGTCCTGATCTGGGAAAGGAAAGCGTCCAGCGCATCTTCCAGCACCGCCAGCGCACGGCCGCGGTGACTGATGGCATCCTTTTCCTCCGGGGTCAGCTGCGCATAGCTGCGTCCTTCGCTGTTGAGGCGTTTGCTGGTGCGGCCCACACCGCATTCGTCCGGAATGAACAGCGGATCGTACCCAAATCCGTGATCACCGGGCATCCGCTGCTCCGCAATGCGGCCCGGGCATTCGCCGGTACAGGTCAGGTGCTGGCCAGAGGGCAGAGTCAGGCAGACAGCGGAAACGAATTTTGCGTGCCGCTGCTCTGCGGGGATCTCCCGCAAAGCCTCCAGCAGCTTGTCGTTGTTGGCCTCGTCATCACCGTGGCGTCCGCAGTAACGGGCGCTGTACACCCCCGGCGCTCCGCCCAGTGCTTCCACGCACAGGCCGGAATCATCCGCGATCGTGGGCAGGCCGCTGGCCGCGCAGACTGCGTCCGCTTTGATACGGGCGTTCTCCACAAAGGTCGTGCCTGTTTCCTCCGGCTCCAGGTCGATGTCCAGCTCCTTCTGGCTGACCACCTCATGGCCCAGCGCCTCCAGAATGCGGCGCAGCTCCCGAAGCTTGCCCGCGTTGCCGGTGGCCGCACAAATTTTCATAGCGGTTCTCCTTTTTCTCTTTCCATACTTCCCGGAGCAGCCCCTTTCCATGCGGGCTGTTCCTTCCCTCCAGCGGCTGTTCCCGCGCTCACTTGCGGGGCAGCAGTTCCTCGGCAAAGCCGTGCGGATCAAAGGGGATCAGATCGTCGATGCCCTCGCCCACGCCGATAAAGCGCACCGGCAGACCCAGACGCTGCTTGACCGCGATTACGCAGCCGCCCTTGGCGGTGCCGTCCAGCTTGGTCAGGATCACGCCGGTGGCATCTGCTGCCTTGCAGAATTCCCGCGCCTGGCTGATGGCATTCTGGCCGGTGATGGCATCCAGCACCAGCAGCGTTTCCACGCTGGCATCCGGCGCGGCCTTGCGCACACTGCGGCTGATCTTGGACAGCTCGCTCATCAGGTTGGCCTTGTTGTGCAGGCGGCCCGCGGTATCCGCGATGACCAGATCATAGCCCCGCGCAGCAGCAGACTTGACCGTATCAAAAATGACGGCGGCCGGGTCCGCACCCTCTCCTGCCCTGACCAGCGGGACATTGGCGCGCTCCGCCCAGATCTCCAGCTGTTCGCTGGCCGCCGCGCGGAAGGTATCGCCTGCCGCCAGCATCACGCGGCGGCCCTGGCTTTTGTAGTAGTTGGCCATCTTCGCAATGCTGGTGGTCTTGCCCACGCCGTTGACGCCGATGACCAGAATGACAGCCGGCTTTCCGCTCAGATCCATCAGATACTCCGGGGTCATTTCCTTTGCGATGATCTCCCGCAGGGCGTCCATCGCCTGTTCTCCCGTCTTGAGGCCATCGGCCTTGACCTTTTGCTGCAGCTCGTCCACCAGACGGATGGCCACCTCGCCGCCTACGTCCGCAAGGATCAGGTCTTCTTCCAGCTCGTCATAAAGCTCGTCGTTGATCTTGCGGCCGATCAGCGTATTGATGATATTGCCCCAAAAGCCCGTGCGGGTCTTTTGCAGGCCGTCCTTCATTTTTTCTTTCTGTTTATCCTTATGTCCAAACAGCCCCATAGCGGCCTTCCTTTCTTGACGGTGGAGCGGGATTCTCCCCGGATGGGAACGCCCGCAAATTTCTCCTTTGATATGGTATCAGGAAACCAGCGCCGCGTCAACCTGTTCCAGATCCAGACGCAGAAGTTTTGACACGCCGTCCTCCTGCATGGTCACGCCATAAAGGACGTTTGCAGCCTCCATGGTGCCCCGGCGGTGGGTGATGACGATGAACTGCGTCTTATCGCTGATACGGCGCAGATACTGTGCAAAACGGGTGACGTTGGCATCATCCAGCGCAGCCTCGATCTCATCCAGGATGCAAAAGGGCGCGGGGTTGACGGCCAGGATCGCAAAATAAATGCTGATAGCCACCAGCGCCTGTTCGCCGCCGGAGAGGGCTTCCAGATTTTTGATGACCTTGCCCGGCGGTGCCACCCGGATCCCGATGCCGCTGGAAAGCACATCGTTTTCATCTTCCAGCACAAGGCTGGCCTGGCCGCCGCCAAACAGCTCGGTGAACACCCGGCCAAAGTTTTCGTTGATGGCACGGAAGCTGTCCGAAAAGATCTCCCGCATCTGGCGGCACAGCCCGGTGATCATCCGGGTCAGCTCGTCGCGGCTGCGCTCCACATCGTTCACCTGCGTCAGCAGCGCATCATAACGCTGCTTCACCTCGCGGTATTCCTCGATCGCGCCCACGTTCACATTGCCCAGAGCGCGCAGCTTTGCCCGAAGCTCGGCCACCTGCGCCCGCAGGACAGGCAGACTATCAAATTCCACACAGACCGCTTCAGCCTGGCTCAGGGTGAGCTGATACTCATCCCAAAGCTTTGCCACCGTCTGGTCATATTCGCCTTCGGCCGCAGCCTTGCGCTCGGCCAGGCGTGCCATCTCCCGGCCCATCTCTTCCCTGCCGTCCGCCGCGGTGCGTTCCCGTGCCAGAGCCGCAGTTTCTGCCTGCTGGCGCTCCATGCGTTCTTCGGCCGCCCGGCGGATGGCCTGTTCCTTCTGCCGGATCTCTTCCCGGCTGTCCGCTTTTTCCTGCCGGATCGCGGCGATCTGCGCCCGACAAGCCTCGCTGCGGGCTTCCAGCGCGCGGATGCTTTCTTCCAGCGCGGCACGGCGGCCCGCGGCAGCCTCTGTCTGCTGCTCCAGCGCGGCGATCCGGCTGTGTGCAAGCTCGGCGTCCTTCTGGACCGTCAGCTGCTGCAGCCGCTTTCCGCTGAGCTTATCTGCCAGCCGGCTGCGCCGGGCAAGGAAGGTATCGCCGCCCTGCGCCAGCGCTTCCAGCTCCTCCGAGCGTTCTGCGATGCAGCGGCCAAGCTCTTCCTGACGGCTTGCGGCAGCTGCGGCACGGGCAGCGCTTTCCCGGCGCTGCGCTTCCAGAGCCTGACGTTCCTGCGCCTGCTGCTGCAGAAGCGTTTCCATCTGCCGGAGCGCATCCTCCAGACGTTTTTGCTCCGCCTGCGCACGCACACGGTCGTTGGCGGCGGTGAGCTGTTCGCTTTTGGCGGCGGTCAGCTCGGCATCGATCGCATCCACCTGCGCCTTGCACTGGTCGGTGCGCTCCTGCGCGGAAATGCAGTCCTTTTGCAGTCTGGATGTGCGATCCCTCAGTTCTTCCAGCTCCTGACGGCGGGTAAAAAGCCCCGCCGAGCGCTGGACGCTGCCGCCGGTAAAGCTGCCGCCCGCGTTTACCACCTGTCCGTCCATCGTAACGACCCGGTTCCGGTAGCCCAGCTCCCGGGCAACGCGGGCAGCCTCGTCGATCTCATCCACCACCACGATCCGGCCCAGCAGGTTGGATACAATGTTGGCATAACGAATGTCTGCCTGCACCAGGCTGCTGGCCAGACGAGCCGAGCCAGACAGCGTGCCCCGGAACACACCGGGCTGCACCGTGTCCAGCGGCAGAAAGGTAGCGCGGCCCGCATTCTCCGCCCGCAGGAGAGCGATAGCGGCTTTGGCGGCTCTCTCGTTTTCCACAACGATGTTTTGCAGCGCCCCGCCCAGGGCGGTTTCCACCGCCACCTCACAGCCGGGCACAACCTTTAAGATCGCGGATACCGGCCCGATGACGCCCCGCAGACGGCGCGCAGATGCCGCACGCATGACCGTCTTGACCGAATTCTGGTAGCCGTCCATATTCTTTTCCAGCTCCCGCAGCACCGAAAGACGCTGCTGCGCTGCATCCAGCTCCCGGCTCAGTCTCTGTTCCTCCGCGTCTGCCTTGTCCAGCGCGGTACGGCGGCCTTTTCGCTTCAGCTCCAGTCCCGAACAAACATTCGCCAGCCGGGTCTCATCCTGTGCCAGCACGTCCAAATAACGCACTGTGTCCGCCATATCTCCCCGAAGGTCTGCCAGCTGGAGCGCACTGTCCTGTGCGGCCTGTTCCAGCGCGGGCAGACGGCGGCCGGCCGCTTCCTCCTCCGCATGGGCTGCGGCTTCTTCCACCTGCGCTTCGGTGCGGCGGGCGGTCAGATCGGTCAGCTGCGCGCGGAGGATATCCTGCCGCGCATCACTGGCGCTGCTTTCGGCGCTGAGGCGCTCCAGCTCCTGATCCAGCTGCCGAAGCTCCTCCGCCAGCGCCCGGCCTTCGGCTTCCAGCCGCTCTGCCGCAGCGCGCTGCTCCTGAAGCAAAGCGGCAGTTTCAGCATCGCTCCGCTGTCCGGCGGCGATCTGCGCACGCAGATCCACGATGCTCTCATCGTTGCGGGCGATATCATTTTCCAGCACCGCGATGCGGCTTTCGCTGCCGCTGATGCGGTCGGTAATGCTGCGGATATCCCCATTCAGGCGCTCGACCATGATGGTCAGCCGCTGTGCCTGCATCCGGATCTCCTCAGCCTCCTGCCCGGCGGCCTTTGCCGCCGCGTCAAAACGTTCATAGTCCGCCTGTGCTGCTTCATGATCCCGCTGCTGGCGGCGCACGGCTTCTCTGGCCCGGTGCACGCTGTCGGTCCACAGTGTGACCTCCAGCGTTCTGCGCTGCTGGCTGAGCGCAAGGAACCGCTGTGCCTTTTCGCTCTCCTTTTCCAGCGGCCCCACCCGGCTTTCCAATTCGTCCAGGATATCCCGCAGCCGCTCCAGATTTTCCCCCGCGGCAGCAAGCCGGCGCTCGGCCTCATTTTTGCGGTAGCGGTATTTGGCAATGCCGCAGGCTTCCTCAAAGATCTCCCGCCGTTCATCGCTTTTGGCCGCCACGATCTCCGCAATGCGTCCCTGGCCGATGATCGAATAGCCATCCCGTCCAATGCCGGTATCCAGCAGCAGCTCATAGATGTCCCGCAGCCGGCAGGACTGGCCGTTGATGGTGTATTCGCTCTCGCCCGAGCGGTAATATTTGCGGCCAATGACCGCTTCCTCCGCATCCAGATCCAGGGCATGGGTGCTGTTGTCCAGTGTAAGGCGCACCATCGCAAACCCCATTGCACCGCGGCCCCGCGCACCGCCGAAGATCACATCCTCCATTTTTCCCGAACCGCGCAGCTGGCGGCTGCTGGTCTCGCCCAGCACCCACCGCACCGCGTCGGACAGATTGCTTTTCCCCGAACCGTTAGGCCCCACCACTGCGGTGACGCCCGCGTCAAAACGGACTGTGATCCGGTCAGGGAAGCTTTTAAAGCCCTGTATTTCCAGCTTTTTCAGCACCATTCTCTTTCACCGTCCGCGGACATGCCGTATTGTCCTCAATCCTTGAAAACGCCCAAAAGCTTGAGCGCCTCTCGAGCCGCACACTGTTCGGCAGCCTTTTTGCTGCGGCCCTCGCCCCGGGCCACGCTGTCGGAGTTGAACCGCACCGCCACGACAAAATGCTTGTCGTGGTCGGGGCCGGTCTCCTGCTCCACCACATAGCTCAGGCGTTCCTCCGGGTTCTGCTGCACGATCTCCTGCAGGCAGGTCTTGTAATCCGCCTCGGCGTGCTTGCCCTCGGTAATAAAAGGCAGGATGAACCGTTTTGCCACATCCATGCCGCCGTCCAGATACAGCGCGGCGATCAGTGCCTCAAAAGCATCCGACACCACGCTGGGCCGGGTACGGCCGCCGCAGCGCTCCTCGCCCTTGCCCAGGCGCAGATATTCGCCCAGGCGGATCTCCTGCGCGAACTGGAACAGCGCACCTTCGCTGACCAGGCTGGCGCGGGTGCGGGTCAGATCCCCCTCCGGACGGTCGGCGTAGGCATGGAACAGATAATCTGCCGAGACGATCTGCAAAACGCTGTCGCCCAAAAATTCCAGCCGCTCGTTGTGCTGCACAGGAACACGGCTCTCGTTGGCATAGCTGGTATGCGTCAGGGCTGTTTCCAGCAGAGCCGGATCTTTAAAATGATATCCAATGATTGTTTCCAATTGATGGCTCATGGACGATGCTCCCTTTCCGGTATTTATGCCTGCGGGACACTCTGAGCAGCCAGCTCATCCAGAGCGGACTGCATGGTGCCGCACAGATCATTTTCCACACAGGTCTTGGCCTGGCGGATGGCGTTCTTGATCCCCTTGGGCTTGGAGGAGCCGTGAGCCTTGATGACCGGCTGCTTTGCGCCCAGGAAGGGTGCGCCGCCGTACTCCTCGCTATCCATCTGGTGCTTCAGATCCACCATGCTGCCCTTGAGCAGCAGATAGGCCATCTTGCCGCCCAGATTCTTGAGGAACATATCCTTGAGCATCCCCAGCAGCATCTTGGCCACGCCCTCGGTCAGCTTGAGGATCACGTTGCCGGTAAAGCCATCGCAGACCACCACATCCACTTCGCCATTGGGCACATCGCGCGGTTCGATGTTGCCCACAAAGCGGATGCCGGGGGTCGCTTTGAGCAGCTGATGTGCCTCGCGCAGGATCGGCGTGCCCTTGCTCTCCTCGGCGCCGTTGTTGGCCAGCGCCACCGACGGATCCGTGCGGCCCTCCACGCGGTTCATATAGCAGCTGCCCATGACCGCAAAGGTGGACAGCATATCGGGGCGGCACTCCACATTTGCGCCGCAGTCCAAAAGCAGATACGCCTGCTTTTTGGCCGGGATCATCGTGGCCAGAGCCGGGCGCTTGACCCCGCGCAGGGTGCGCACGATCAGGCTTGCGCCCACATGCAGCGCACCGGTGCTGCCCGCCGAAACAAAGGCATCGCCCTTGCCATCCTTGAGCAGGTTCAGGCCCACCACAATGGAGGAATCCTTTTTGCTGCGGATCGCACGGGCCGGCTCGTCGCACATCTCGATCGTTTCGGTGCAGTTCACCAGCTCGATGCCATCCAGCGGGATATCGTGCTCGGCGGCAGTCCTGCGCACCAGCTCCTCATTGCCCACACCGAGGATGGTCACGCCATATTCCTTGACGGCCTGCGCCGCACCTTCCAGCGGAGCCAGAGGCGCGTTGTCTCCGCCCATCATATCCAGAATGATCTTCATTTCTATTTCCTCCGAAATTGTTTTCGACTGCGGCCAGACGGCCGCGTCCTTTAGACGATATCACACTTCGCCCGGAGCAAAAGCATATCCCAGAACTTTCCGGGGCGGTTTATTCTTCCAGCGCGGCTGTTTCGTCCAGCCAGCGCTGGAAGCTGGCCACCGCACGCTCGGCCTGGGCCATATAACGCAGGCGCTTGTCCCGGGGACGGCTTTGGGCGGGAAGCGGGGGCAGGATGCCCATATTGGCTCCCATCGGCTGGAAATTCTTGTTTTCGGTCGTCAGATACTGCACCAGCGCACCGCACATGGTATCAGCAGGCGGCGGGGGCAGCGTCTGGCCCTTAAAACGGGCGTAAAGGCTGCGGGCAGCCAGAAGGCCGCAGGCCGCACTCTCCATATACCCCTCAAAGCCGGTGATCTGGCCGGCAAAAAACACATTCGGATGCTCTTTCAGGCACAGCTGCGCCGTCAGAACACGCGGCGCGTCCAGGAAAGTGTTGCGGTGCATGACGCCGTAGCGCACGAACTCTGCATGTTCCAGGCCCGGGATCATGGAAAACACCCGTTTCTGTTCGCCCCATTTGAGGTTGGTCTGGAAGCCTACGATGTTGTACAGGGTGCGCTCCTTGTTCTCTGCCCGAAGCTGGACATTTGCCCAGGGGCGATGGCCGGTGCGGGGATCGACAAGACCCACCGGGCGCAGCGGACCGAACCGCATGGTATCCGCACCACGGGCAGCCATGATCTCGATGGGCATGCAGCCCTCATAGACCGTGACCGTGTCCGCCTTTTTGCCGTGGGCATCCGGGCCGGGCACAGCGGTCTGCTGCGCGTTCTGATCAAACTCATGCAGCGGAGCGCGCTCGGCAGAGGCCAGCGCCGCATGGAAGCTTTCATACTCCGCCTTGTTGAAAGGACAGTTCAGATAATCCGCCTCGCCGCGGCCGTAACGGGAAGCCGCAAAGACTTTTTCGTAGTCCAGGCTTTCCGCCGTGACGATGGGCGCGACGGCATCATAAAAATGCAGTCGCTCATCCCCCGTCAGCCGGCCGATCTCATCGGCCAGCGCCCCATCGGTCAGGGGGCCGGTGGCCACCAGCACAGGGCTGCTTTCGTCCAGGCTGTTCACCTGTTCGCGGTGGATGGTGATGTTCGGGCATGCTTCTACCCGGCGGGTGACTTCGGCGCTGAATGCATCGCGATCCACGGCCAGTGCGCCGCCCGCGGCTACGCGGGCCACCTCTGCCGCAGACAGCAGCTGACTGCCCATGCGCCGCATCTCTTCTTTCAGCAGACCGGAAGCGGAGTCCAGACGCTCGGCCTTGAGGCTGTTGGAGCAGATCAGCTCCGCAAAGCCTTCGCTTTTGTGCGCGGGGGAAAAATGGAGGGGCTTCTGCTCATACAGATCCACCTGCACGCCCTTGCCCGCCAGCCAAAGTGCGGCCTCGCACCCGGCAAGGCCCGCGCCCAGCACAGAAACACGAAATCGTTCCATCGGTATGGCCCTCACTTTTCGTTGTTCCTGGACACCGTGGTCTCAAAGCCGCAGCCCTCTTTTGCGCAATACAGCTTGGAGCCTTTGCGGAACAGCGTGGAGCCGCACTTTTCGCATTTGGTGGCTACCGGTGTATCCCAGGTCATAAAATCACATTCGGGGTAGCGCTCGCAGCCATAATAGATGCGGCCCTTGGTGCTCTTACGCTCCAGCATGCGCCCCTGACCACACTTGGGGCATACGCCGCCGGTGTCCTTGACCAGGCGCTTGGTGCCCCGGCACTCCGGAAAGCCGCTGCACGCCAGGAACTTGCCGTACTTGCCCACTTTGATGACCATCGGTCGGCCGCACAGGTCGCAGATCTCATTGGAAGGCTCATCCGGCACCTTGACCTTTTTGCCCTCCATGTTTTTTTCCGCCGCCTGAAGGCTGGCATCAAAACCCTTATAGAAATCATCCACCGTCTTTCGCCAGTCCGCTTTTCCGCTTTCGATCTTATCCAGATTCTTTTCCATCTGGGCGGAAAAGTCCACGTCCACGATATGGGGGAACTGTTCCAGCATCAGGCTGTCCACCGTGCGGCCCAGCAGAGTGGGCTTGAGCTTTTTCTGATCCCGCTCCACATAACCGCGGTCGATGATGGTCGTGATGATGGGCGCATAGGTAGAGGGACGACCGATGCCGTTTTCCTCCAGCGCCTTGATCAGGGTAGCCTCGGTATAGCGCGGAGGGGGCTGGGTGAATTTCTGTTCACTTTTCAGCTCTCGCAGCTTCAGCACCTGGCCCTGCTCCAGCGGGGGCAGGCTGGTCTCTTTCTTTTCCTTTTCGTCGGTGGCTTCCTCATACAGGGTGGTAAAACCGTCAAAGGTGACTGTATAGCCGCTGGCCTTGAAGCGGTAATCTCCCGCATAAACCGTGACCGACACGGTATCCTGCTGGCAATCCGCCATCTGGCTGGCCATAAAGCGGCTCCAGATCATGCGGTAGAGCTTGGCGGTATCGCCGCTGATGCTCTTGTCCACCTCGTCCGGGGTCAGAGAGGGCACCGACGGGCGGATCGCTTCGTGGGCATCCTGCGCATTCGCTGCGCTCTTGGTCTTCCAGGTACGCTTGTAGGGACAGATATACTGCTCGCCATAGGCCCCGGCGATATATTCTTTGGCCGCAGCCACCGCCTCGTCGGAGATGCGCAGGCTGTCTGTACGCATATAGGTGATCAGGCCCAGCGTGCCGTGTCCGGCAATGTCCACGCCTTCGTACAGGGTCTGGGCCGCGCGCATGGTGCGGGTAGCCGTAAAGCCCAGCCGACGGGAAGCCTCCTGCTGCAAGGTGCTGGTGATAAACGCCGGGGTAGGCTGCTTGGCCCGCTTGCCCTTTTTCAGTTCGCCCACCACATACTGGACACCGTTCAGGCCGGCTTCGATCGCTTTGGCTTCGGCTTCGGTGTGGGGCAGCAGCTTTTTGCCGGAGGCATCGGAGGCCAGCCGTGCGGTAAAGCTTTTGTGCCCTGCGCCCAAAGTGACGTCCACGTTCCAGTATTCTTCCGGCTTGAAGCCTTCGATCTCCTTTTCACGGTCGTCGATCAGGCGCACCGCCACGCTCTGGACGCGGCCCGCCGACAGGCCCCGGCGCACCTTGCGCCAGAGGAAGGGGCTGAGCTTATAGCCCACCAGACGATCCAGCACCCGGCGGGCTTGCTGGGCATTGAACAGATCTTCATCGATCGTACGGGGATGGGACATGCCTTCCTGCACGCCTTTTTTGGTGATCTCGTCAAAAGTGACCCGGTTGGGGGCCTTGGGATCCAGGCCCAGGATATTGGCCAGATGCCAGCTGATGGCTTCGCCTTCGCGGTCCGGGTCGGTCGCCAGCAGAACGCCGTCTGCCTGCTTTGCCTTGCTTTTCAGTTCCTTGATAAGTTTTTCCTTGCCCTTGATGCTGATGTATTGCGGCGTGTAGCCGTGCTCCACGTCGATGCCCAGCTGAGAGGCGGGCAGGTCGCGGATGTGGCCCATGCTGGCCGTAACATCATAGTCCTTGCCCAGATATTTGCCGATGGTCTTCGCCTTGGCAGGCGACTCCACGATAACCAGTTTTGCCATGCTTTGTGTTACTCCCTCGTTTGTGATTTTGTCCGCGCGGCAGGGTCCCGCGCAGTGCTGATCCCGGAGTTGGTTTGCGCCGGATCAGCGCAGAATATACTGTGCACCCGGCCGGCGTTCCACCTGCCCGGACAGCTCCAGCTTTGTCAGGATGCTCATGAGCACCGGGGTGGGCAGACCACTGCGCAGGCCCAGTTCCTCGATGCCGCGGGGCTGCGGCCCGATGCAGGAAAGCACCCGGCGTTCGTTCTCGCTCAGCGGGGGCGGAACGCGCGGCGCGGCAGGCCGTTCTGCGCCGGACGGTTCCTGCAGGCCCAGCGCGGCCAAAAGTTCCTTTGCCCGGAAAGCAGCTCTGGCCCGGCCTTCGGACAGCAAGCGGTTGGTTCCCATGGAACTTGGCGAGTAGATACTGCCCGGCACCGCGAACACCGGCCTGCCATAGCTCTGCGCATAGTCAACGGTGGACATCGTGCCGCTTTTCTCCTGGGCTTCCACCACCAACAGCGCAGAGGACAGTGCCGCGATCAGACGGTTGCGCTGCAAAAAACAGTTTGCACTCATCTTTCCGGTATAGGGCGCATACTCGCTGATCACACAGCCGTTCTGCTCGATCTGGCTCCGAAGCTGCAGATTGGACGCCGGATAGGTATGGTCGATGGGATTTCCCAGCACCGCGATGGTGGGGCGCTGCTCTTCTATGGCCGCTCGGTGGCCTACACTGTCCAGGCCATCGGCCAGGCCGCTGACGATCACCGCACCGGCGCGGGCCATCGCGCGGCCAAGATCCTCGGCCGCCTGCACCCCATATCCAGTAGGCTTTCGGCTGCCCACGATCCCGATGCATCCCGGCACATTGAGCCAGGAGGAGTCACCGGTACAATAAAGCACCAGCGGCATATCCGGGATACGCGTCAGGGCAAGCGGATACTTCCAGCTTTCAAAGGAGATGATCTCCACCCCCAGCGCATCACAGGTCATCACCAGCTCCGCGTAATCATCGGGGGTGTTGCCCGGCTTCTGAACGCGGCGGGCGGCAGCAGCTCCCGCCGCCTGCCGGAAGGCATCGGTATCCCGCGCTTCCCAGGCCTGCTGCGCTCCGCCAAAGACATCCAGCACCCTGCCTGCATGGGAATTGCCCGGACCCAGCGTATGGGCCAGCCAGAGCCAGCACAGCAGCGGATCCGGGCCTGACTGCTGCAAAGCCGGGGCGTTCACAGGCTCTCCTCCCGGAAGTGCCACAGAAGGATGCTGCCCGCAATACCGGCGTTCAGGCTTTCGACCCGGTCGGTCATGGGGATGCGCACCGTGCTGTCACAGGCATCGATCGTTGCCTGCGTCAGGCCCTGGCCCTCGCTGCCGATGACCACACACACACCGCCCGGATAGCTGCTCCGGGCGGCGCTCAGCGGCTGGGAACGGTACAGCGCCGCCGCAAGGCAGACGATGCCCTTTTCCCGCAGCTGCGCAATGGCCGCCGGCATCTCCCCCGCTTCGATCACGGGGATACGCACGGCCGCGCCCATCGAGGCCCGCAGGGTCTTGGGCGCAAAGGGCGAGGCGCACCCGTCCGAGAGGATCACGCCGTCAAAGCCAAAGGCTGCCGCACTGCGCAGCAGGGTGCCCACGTTGCCGGGATCCTGTACCCGTTCCAGGGCCAGATACCGCCCGCCGGCGCGCACCTCCTCCAGCATATGCTGCGGGGTGCGGAATACGCCAAACACTCCCTGGTGAGTGCCCACATCAGCAAGCTTGTCCGCCACATGATCCTCCACCTGGTAATGTTCACCGGGCAGATCGGCCAGCTCCGGGCATTTGTCCATTGCCGACCGGGTATAAAACAGCTGCTCCAGCTGTGCGCCGCGGCACAGCTCCGGGCACAATTTACGCCCTTCGGCCAGAAAGCGGCCCTCGCTGCGGCGAAAAGCCGCGCTGCCCCCCAGTCGGCAGGCGTATTTGATCTTTGCGTTTTCCCGGCTGGTGATCTGTTCGTCCATAGTGTCCTCCCTGAAAAACCCAAAAAGGGCCGCGTTCTGCCACTGGTTGCGCTTGCGGCAGGGCGCTGCCCTGAAAGTTGCTGCTGCCTGCCGGAGCCTTGCAACGGGATACATCCGGATACAAAATGGACGCCCGCGTATACGCGCGGGCGTCACATCTGAGTCCTGGATCAGGCGTTCTTCACGGTCTCGACCAGAGCGGCAAAGCTCTTGGGATCGTTGATGGCCATCTCGCTGAGCATCTTGCGGTTCAGCTCGATGCCGGCCTTCTTCAGGCCAGCCATAAAGGTGGAGTAGTTCATGCCCAGAGGACGAACTGCATTGTTGATGCGGCAGATCCACAGGTTGCGGAACTGACGCTTCTTCATGCGGCGGCCAGCCAGAGCGTAGTTGCCGCTCTTCATGACCTGCTGCTTGGCCATCTTAAAATGCTTGCTCTTGCAGCCGTAGAAGCCCTTGGCCAGCTTCAGCATCTTCTTGCGACGTTTGTGGGTCATCGTAGCGCCTTTAATACGTGCCATTGTAATCTATCTCCTTTAGTATCCTGGAAAAATGTCGTTGTTCAGGTGCGGCCGGCGCTCAGGCGTAGGGCAGCATCTTCTTGATGGTGGCGGCGTTGGTATCGTCCACATAGCAGGGCTGACGGTAGCCGCGGGTCAGCTTGGTGGTCTTTTTGGTCAGGATGTGGCTGCGGAAAGCATGGCCGCGCTTGATCTTGCCGTTCTTGGTGAGCTTAAAGCGCTTTTTTGCGCCGGAGTGCGTTTTGAGTTTCATCTTAGCCATTTTAGTTTCCTCCTAAAATTAGTCCTTATTGGGTTTTGGGATCAGCAGGATGGACATCGTGCGGCCTTCCAGCACAGGCGCCTTATCCATGCTTGCCTGAGGCAGTGCCTCGGCAAAGCGTTTCAGCACATCTGCGCCCAAAGCGCTGTGCGCCATCTCACGGCCGCGGAAGCGGATCGATGCCTTAACCTTGTGTCCTGCGGCCAGGAACTTGGCCGTCTGGTTCACCTTGGTGTTGAAGTCGTTGGTGTCAATGTTGAGCGAGAGGCGGGTCTCCTTGACTTCGACCACCTTCTGGTTCTTCTTGGCTTCCTTCTCCTTCTTCTGCTGGGCAAAACGGTACTTGCCGTAATCCAGCACCTTGCACACAGGCGGGGTGGCCTGCGGTGCGATCTTGACCAGATCCAGCCCGGCTTCCTCTGCAGCGCGCATGGCAGCCTGAATGCTGACCACGCCCTTCTGCTCGCCGTCGGCTCCGATCAGGCGTACTTCACGATCCCGGATCTGGCCGTTGATCTCCAGTTCCTTCGACTTTCCAGCGGTAGCGATGATGAATGCACCTCCAAACAATAATCCAATGCAATGCTGTTTTGGCACAGAAAACGCGGCCGCCCGCAAGGGCAGCCGCGCAAATTTCACACAAGAGCCGCAGCAGGCCCACACGAGCCGCTGCATTTCTGGGTATAGCCCGGAGGAAAATTCCCCGCAAGGCGAGCGCGGCACAGGCCGTAGCTGCTTTCTTTACCGGGCTATTTTATCATACCGCGTCAGCTCTGTCAAGCATTTTTATGCCACAGAGCAAATTTTTAGTCCACTTTGATGAGCCGTCCCAGCGCAAAGGAATAGATCCCTTTGTAAGTGACCCGCCGGGGCGCAAAGCGGCGGTCGAACGCCTGCGCGTAAAGATCCAGCTGGGCGCGGTAGATCCGCACAAGATCCGCCGGAGCCCTGCCGCGGTCGGTCTTATAGTCCAGCAGCTCCAGATGATCCGGATAAACCAGCAAAAGATCCGCAATGCCCTGCACCAGAACCGGAGCGTCCGGGGCATCCTCCGCTGCGCCGCCCTGGGCGGCCAGCACCTCGGCCGCAGGCAGAACCGTAATAAACGCCTGTTCCCGCAGCACTTTGTCCGCCGCACAAATGCGGTCGAACGCTTCGCTTTTCACAAAACGCCTTATCCGCCCCGTATCCAGCTTTTCCGCAATTTCCGGAGCCGTGAGCCGGACTTCCACCTGACGATCCCGCTCGGCGCAGATGGCCTCGTCCAGAGCGGCGCTCCCCTGTGCACGGGCTTTGGCCAGTGCCGCAAAGTCTGCGTGTTCCAGAAAAGCATGCAGAGCTGTGCCCATCTCGGCAGCAGTCAGGCCGTCTTTGGAAAGGAAGGCCGGGCGCTCCAGTACAGGCCCGGCCGCCGCATGGACAAGGCTGGTCACGCTGACCTTGGCAGGCACCGCCGCCAGATCCGCCGCCGGGTACTGCCATATAAATCCTTTCCGCAGCGTTTCGACCAGCGCAGGGTCGGGCTGCGGCTCCGGCCGTTCGGGTTCCGGGGGCTGCGTTTGCTCCGGAGAAGCCTCCCGCACCGTCAGATCGATGCGGCTGGGGGTATCCACAAAGGGCAGTTCCAGATTTCCGGCACAGCGGCGCAGCGGCCCGCCGTCCGGGTGCACCAGCAGTGCGGTGCGCAGCCAGTCGGCAAAGCTGTTCGCCTGCTCGTTGAGAGTCGCTTGCGCTCCTGCCGCCAGAAATGCCGCGGCCCGCGCCAGCGGATTGGAGGCCTTTCCCACGCCAAGCGGCACGCTCAAAACAAGATGATCCTGCGCACGGGTGAGGGCCACATACAAAAGGCGCATCTGCTCGCTGCGCAGCTCCCGCGCATGCGCTTCCGAAAGGGCGACATAGGCCGCTGTCTTGTAGACACCCTCCCCTTCCTCCGGACGCAGACGCAGGCCCACGCCGTATTCCCGGTGCAGCAGCACCGGCTGGCGGACATCCGAAACATTGAAGCGCCTTCCCGTGTTGGCCAGGAATACCACCGGGAACTGCAGGCCTTTGGAGCGGTGGATGGTCATGATCGTCACGCAGCCGGGACGGGAACCGCCGGGAACGGTATCCTGGCCCGCAGAACCCGCCTGTCGAGCCGCCTCGACCGCCCGGACCAGAGCCGAGATGCCGCCCGAACCAGAGCTTGCGCAGAAGGAAGCGAACCGGCGGGCATCCTCGCGGCGGCGGGCGCCATTCTCCATTGCACCCAGCACCGCCAGATAGCCGGTGGAGGCAAAGATCTCTTCTATCAGCTGTTCTGCCGGAACGCTGCGGGCCAGACGGCGCAGAGCTGCCAGACGGTCATAAAACGCCCGCACCTTTGCGCGGAAAGGTGTATCTGCGCCGTCCTGCGCCGCAACAGCGGCCACCGCCCCATAAAGGCTGATCCCGTTCTGCTGTTCCCGCAGCCGGACAAGGTCATCATCCGTGAATCCGAACAGCGGGCCAAGCATCGCAGCGGCCAGGCTGACATCCTGAGCCGGGTTATCCAGCACTTGCAGCAAAGCCACCAATGGGCGGATGTGGGGTGCCTCAAACAGATTCTCTCTTGCATCTGCATACACCGGGATGCCCCGGGCTGTCAGCGCCCCTGTGTAGGCCGAAAACCCGTTTCGGGCCGCCAGCAGGATGCAGCAGTCCCCGTAACCCATCGCCCGGGTATCTGCGCCGTCCCGTACCGGAAAGCCCATCCGGACCATCTCGGCAATGCGCTGGGCGATCCAATCCGCATCCGTTTCAGCGGTGCTGTCGGGCTGGAAACAGACCTCCATCCCGCCCTGATAGGCACCGGGTGCCCCGCACACCAGCCGCTGACCCTCGCCATAGACTGTGTCGCCCAGTTCCGGGGTCATGAGCCTCTCGAACAGAAAATTGATCCCCTCTACCACCTGCGGCGCAGAGCGGAAGTTCGCGTCCAGCGACAAGCGGGCGTCAAAGCCACAGGCTCCTTCCTCCGGCCTGGGACGAGCCGCATCTTCGCGCAGCTCCTGCCAGCGATCCAGCTTTGCTCGAAAAATGCTTGGGTCTGCCTGACGGAAGCGGTAGATGCTCTGCTTGAGGTCTCCCACCAGAAACAGGTTGTCTCCCGCAGGCTGGGCCAGGCAGCGGTACAGTGCATCCTGCAAAGCATTGGTATCCTGATATTCGTCCACCATCACGGCAGCGTATCCCTGCCGGATACTTTCACACAAAGGAGTGGGGCGGCCATCTGCCCCCCGCAGCAGGCGCAGGGCAAGATGCTCAAAATCGCTGAATTCCAGTTGTCTGCGCTCCTGCTTTTTTTCCGAAAAGCGCCGGTCAAAATCCCGCACAGCCGCAAACAGCGCACGCAGCCGGGGCAGGGCGGCCTGGCGGTCGGCTTCCGCTTCTTCCAGACTGCAACAGATCAGTTCCAGGATGCGTTCCAACAGCGCTGTCCCCTCTTTGGCGCGGGTGCGGATGGACTCTTTATGTTCCCCTTTCAGCTGGGGGCCGCGTCCGGTCAGGCCCGGAAGCTCCTGCATCCCCAGCACATACGGCGTAAGGCGGTCGTACAGCAAAGACCATTGCCGTGCCGCCGCCAGCTGTTCGATGGCGCGCAGCTGCTCGGCCGCACCGGAAAGCTTTTCCAGATAAACGGCATACCGGTCGTTGACGGCAGCCACCGCCTTTGCTTTGGCGGCGGCAGTCTTTTTGCTTTCCTCGGCTATGCTCTGTTCCTGCCGCCAGTCCTCCTGGCAGTCGGTCAGCGCAGCAGAGAACAGGCTCTGCCCCGCGCGGGCCAAGCGCTCTGTTTCGGCCAGCAGCATCTCATGCCAGCAGGTGTGGATAAAGCCGTCTTCCTCCTGCCAGGGATCCAGCATCTGATCCAGCCTGCGGCCGTAATCCGGCAGCGCCCGCAGAAAATCGTAGACCTGAAGAATGGATTCTCCCGCCATCCGGTCGGTACGGCCTTTGCCATAAAGATCCGCAAAAGCACAGAAATCCGGATCCTCATAAGCCTTTTCCAGCGTTTCCGCCAGCGCAGCGGCCCGCAGCTGGGCCACGGTGCCGGGGTCTGCCGGGGAAAAATCCGGCGGGATCTCCAGCGCCGGAAAATGCTTGTGCAGCAGATCCAGACAAAAGGCATCGATGGTGCAGATCGGCGCGCGCTGCAGCAGCATGCGCTGGCGGCGCAATGCCGCATTGCCCGGCTCTTGCTGGCTGCGGCGCAGCAAAGCCTGGCCGATGCGTGCCCGCAGCTCGGCCGCCGCCGCATTCGTAAACGTGACGATCAGCAGCCGGTCTGCGTCCACCGGATGCTCCGGGTCGGTGATCAGCTGCACCGCCCGCTCGGTCAGGACAGCCGTTTTGCCGCTTCCGGCCGCCGCGCTGACCAGCAGCGCACCGCCCCGGTCTGCGATGGCTGTGCGCTGGGCCGGGGTCCATTTGGGTTCGCTCATGGCTGCGCCTCCTTTTCTTCCTGTTCGGATTCCGCTTCAAAGGGTTTTGCGGGAGCCTCCAGAATACGCTCCCGGATGCCATCCTCATGGCAGCACACTGAGCCAAAATCACACCAGACACAAGGGCAGCTTTTGCCTGTGACCAGCGGTTCTGCCGCAATGCATCCGCCGTAAAGCTGCTCTCCCATCTGAGTGACCAGGGCATCCAGGTGCAGCTGGATCCGGGCAAGCTTGGCTGTGTCAGCACGTTTGCCGCCCCGGTCGGTGGGCAGGCCGTTTTTGTTGAAATGGAACGGCAGATAACGTCCCGTTTCCTCTGCATCCATCGCGGCAAATACCTTGTGCTCGTCCCGCACCAGACCGTCCAGTTCGTACTCCATCGGGCGGGCGGCCTCGGCGCGTGTGGAGGACTCCGGTGCGGGATCGGCCAGCAGATACAGCACACCTGCCGGCTCCGCACCGGTAAAGCGGCCGCTCTGGTCCCGGGTCAGGCTGAACAGATACAGCAGCATCTGGCAGTCCAGCCCGCAATAGACCTCCCGCAGGTCAAAATGCTTCGTTCCGGTCTTATAATCCACCACACGCACCCAGCGGGTGCCGTCCTCTTCGATCCACTCATCCGCACGGTCCACCGTACCGATCAGCTGCACGGTGCGGCCATCGGAAAGACGATACACCTGAGGCCGCACCTCCCCCGCGCCAAAGCCGATCTTCAGCTCACAGGCCACCGGGCGGAAGCAGGACTGACGCTGTTCATCCCGCAGATAACACAAAAGGCCCGCCATGCTCTTTTTCAGCCGGGAGAGCAGATACCGGAAACGGGCGGTATCCTCCGGCAGATACCGCCTTGCATATTCATCCACCAGACGGGAGGCCAGCTGTTCCAGCACCTCGTCCTCCAGCTCTACAAAAGGTTTGTCCAGCGCAGAACAGGGATTGTCCGGATCGGGGTCTGGTTCCAGCGCCATTTGCAGCACCCAGTGCATCAGGCTTCCGCTCTGGTCTGCGCTCAGCTGGGCGCGGCGGCGGGGGCGCAGGCCGATCACATATTGCAAAAAATAACCGTATCGGCAGGTATAATATTTTTCCATCTGGCTGGGCGAAAGATACAATCTCCGGCCCAGCAGCCGCGCCAGTGCAGGCAGATCATGCACCTGCCGGGGCGGGGCAGCTTCGGCCTGGCCCAGCAGCGCCAGACGTTCCGGCGCGATGCCGCCGGGGGATGCCAGCGCCTGCGTCAGGCTGGCACGCTCGGTCTCGGTCAGCGGCCAGCCGCCGCCCAGACAGTCCAGTCCCTCCGCAGGAGTGGATGCAAGGTCAGGCAGTTCCAGTCGGGGCGCAGCAGGCTCCAGCGCCTCCACAATGGGTTCCAGCGCAGAGCACAGCGGCAGGCCCTGGCCCTGCGGCCAGCTCATCCACAAACCCTTTGCCGGGGCGGTGAGTGCTTTATAAAAACAAACCTGCTCCCGCACCACGCGGTTTTCAAAGCAGTCCGGCAGCTCTATCTGCCGGGCCATCAGCGCGTCCCGGTCGGCATGGGTCAGCAGGCCCGTTTCGCCCGGAGCACGGGGGAATACCCCCTCCGCCAGCCCCAGCACGAACACATAATCCGGCGCGTCCAGACGCATGCGTCCCGCATCTGCCAGCACTACCGCATCCAGCGTCTGCGGGATATGCCCCAGATCGCACGAGCGCAGCAAAAGGCTGAACAGCTCCTCATATTCCGCCGCCGTGACCGTCTGTTCTCCCAGCAGGCGGGCCATCTGATCCAGCAGCTCCATCACCACGTTCCATTCCCGCGCGGCTTCCTCTGCCGCCGGAATGCCGCAGGAGGTGCGCAGCGCTTCCACCTGGGCAGCTTGTTGTTCCTCTGCGCCCAGCTCTTTCAGACAGAAATACAGCGCCCGGCTGATCTGCTCGGCATTTGCACCGCGCACCCTGCCGCGCAGCGTTTCCGCAGCATCCACCAGAAGCTGACGGGCTTTTTCGGCGGCCTGAAGATCCTGCTCGTCCTCGGCGCTGGGCCTGACCGCGCCGAACCCGCGGGGATTTTTGGTAAAAGGCTGGCGCCACGCCGCTGCTGTCGGCGACCAGGTATAGGCATAGTTTTCCAGTGCGCATACTTCCTGCTCGTCCAGGCTGGTCAGGCCAGTCTTGGCCAGCGTGGTCAGGTTTTCGGTCAGATCCGCGCCCCGGGCCAGCTCCAGCAGGGCATGCACCGCCGCAGCCGGGGCACTGAACTCCGGGGTGGTCGGCTCGTCACAATACAGCGGGATATCCGCCATGCGAAATTCATACCGCACCGCCGCGCGATACTGGGAAATATCACGGCAGACCACCGCGATGCGCGCACAGCGCACCCCCTGCCGCATCAGACGGCGGATGGCGGCGGCCGCAGCCTGGGCTTCCGCTTCCCGGCTGGACGCGGCATAAAGGGTCAGGCCCGGCACAGGCGTTTTGGGAAGATCACAGCTTCCCGTCTCCAGCAATCGGGTCACAGCGGCAAGGCCCGGCGCTTCCTTATGGCGCAGATCTTGGCGCAGCAGCTCCGGTGCGGCAACCTTCACGCCATTTTTACGGGCCAGCTGCCGCAGTTGGAGGGCTACCCGTTTGGCACCCGAAAACAGGCCCAGATCCCCTTCCTCCAGCGGCGCGCCGTCGTCACACAGAGCCACCGTCACAGCGGGCATAGCCCCCAGCATAGCCCCCAGCAATCGCTTTTTGGGGGCGTTGAAGGTATCGAACTCGTCAATGAACACCTCCCGTCCCTGCAAAAACTCCGGCAGAGCGCCCCGGGCCAGCGCTGCTTCCAGACGGTCCGCGGCCAGCTCCAGACGGTCGGCAGGATCGGTGCCCGTACCGGCCAGCAGCGTTTCATAGCCTTGCAGGATGAGTGCCAGCTCAGACAGCTTTCCGCTCTCCGGCCCGCAGCCCTGCGCCAGCCGGTACAGCTGTTCGCCCGAAAGCCCTGCGCTCTTCAGCTCGTCGATGGTCTCCGATGCCAGCTTGCAGAAGGCCGCGCTGCGCCGATGGCGGTAATAATAATGCACCTCGTCCTGCAATTCTTCCAATGCGCGGCGCACCAGCACCACCCGGCCCGCATCGGACAGGGTCTGCACCGCCGCGCCGCCCTCCGCGGAAAGGATGCGCTCTGCCAGACTGGTAAAGGAAAAGCTCTCCACGCGGCCCGACAGCTCCTCGCCCAGTTCGCGGCAGATCCGGCCCTCGGTGCTGGAGGTGAACTGCTCCGGCACCAGAAGGATGCTGTTCTGCCCCGCCTCGGCGCGCGCGCGCAGGCGCTGATAGAGCAGCGTCGTCTTTCCGCTGCCCGAACCACCCAAGATCAATTTGAGCATTCTGTTGTTCCTCCCGGCATGATGATGTTTTATTGTACCACCAAAACCGGGGCAAGACCACCGGTTTTCTTTGCATGTCGGCCCATGTTGTGGTACACTGGGGACAACATCCCCAACGAAAGAGGTTTTACAATGAAGATTTTAGCAGTAGATTACGGCGACAGCCGCACCGGTCTGGCTGTGTGCGATCCCAGCGAGCTGCTGGCAACGCCGCTCAAGCCCCAGATCGAAGAAAAGGCGATGGCCAAGGTAGCCGCCAAGGTGTGCGAAGCCGCCGCCGCCAACCGCGCCCAGCTGATCGTCATCGGCCTGCCCCGCAACATGGACGGCACCGAGGGCGCCCGCGCACAAAAAAGCCGCAAGCTGGCCGCGCTGGTGGAACAGCAGAGCGGCCTGCATGTGCGTATGTGGGACGAACGGCAGACCACCATCACCGCAGCAGGGATCCTGAGCGAGAACGGCACCTTTGGCAAAAAGCGCAAGGCCATTCTGGACGCGGTGAGCGCATCGGTCATCCTGGAAAACTATCTCGCCTGGCGAAGGAACCATCCCGGCGAAGAATAACCCCCGCAGACGAACAGCCGCCGCAGAGCGTTTTGCTCCGCAGCGGCTGTGATCGTTTGTGCCGGTTCAGCTGTTGCCCGGTTCCGGATACGTCGTGATCGTCACGCTGTGGATCGTGATATCCTCCAGCGGCTTTTTTGCCTCGTCCACCGCAGCCTGCGCAATGGCATCCACCACATCCATGCCGTCATAGACCTGGCCGAACACCGTATCGGTGTAGTCCAGATATGGCGCGCCGCCCGCAGTCTGATATGCCGAGATCACCTCAGCGCGATAGCCCGCAGCGTTCATCTGATCCACCAATTCCTGCGTGACCGAAGCGTCGCCCGGCAGCGTCTGCATCACATAAAAAACGCTGGCACACTGGCCGGAAGAATCCGTTGCGGCGCACAGCGCGCCCGAATAATGGTGCAGCCGGTCATCGGCCTCCACCGGATAGCGGTTTCCGTTCCAGATGGTAGTCCCCCGGCCATCCGTTCCCTGCCCCGCCTCGATGACAAAGCCGCTGTCCGCCAGAGTGAAGGTCAGGCCATCATAATAGCCCGCCTGTGCCAGCCCGATAAAGTTGTCACAGGCCTGTGGGGTCTCGTCCGGAAACAGCACCGCCCGGAAGGTCCCCGCCGATGTTTCAAACACCGCGATGATGTCCCCCGCAGCGGGATGGATATATTGCAGCTCCTCCGACTGGACTGCCGGCCGGCTGACCGGCTGGGCGGACGGGGCTTTTTCCTTTGCGCCGCAGCCCGCCAGCGCCAGGGTAAAGGCCAGCGCCAGCGCAGCCAAAGATATTTTATGCATAGTTTCTCCCTCCGCGTCATAGGATATACCACAGCCGCCCGCATGGGGCAGCCGCTCCTGTGACGATATTCAGAGCTTAGTATATCACATCCGGGTGCAAAGCGCGAGAGGGAAAGGCGTGAAAATTTGGTCGACGTTTTCTGTGCGAAAAATCATCTTGACGAGCGGGACAAAAAACGCTACACTATAGGCGTACCGGGAAGCTGAAATATACCACACCCGGATCACATGCAGAAATCAGGAGAACATCACGATGGCAGATACGATCAAAAATGAGAACACCGAAGAGGAATATCAGCCCGATCTGATGACCTTGGAAGATGAAAACGGCAACGAAGTCACCTTTGAGGTGATCGATGCGCTGGACCACAAGGGTGTACACTATCTGGCCGTTGTCGAGTACGTGGAAGATGAATCCCAGCTGGACGAGGATGCCCAGCTTGTGATCATGAGCGTTGGCGAGGACGACGAAGGTGAATATCTGGATGTGGTGGAGGACGATGAAACTCTGCTTGAAGTAGGCAAGCTGTTTGAAAAGCGCCTGAGCGAGAGCTACGAGATCAGCTGAGCTGTGTTCCACACAGATTCCCTGGCAAATGACCCGGCAGACTTCCTGCCCGGCTCGATTTGTTGCGGTTTATATGATCCTACTAATCATTCAACGGGAGCCTGGCGTCCGCCGGCCGATTGCAGACCTCCCCGCCAGGGGTTAGACCCTGGAGGCTCGATGAGGAAGCGTGAATCCGGCGGCAGGGCACCCACCTGTCCGTAAGGGTAGGTTTGATTGACCGCAGACGACCGGGCGGGATTTTTCAAAGCCCGCATCCCGCGTGCCGCTTCCTCACAGCCTGAGGGCGCAGCACGCGGTTTTCTTTTGTGACAAACGGCTGCGCTTGCAGCGAAAGGATGTGTCCCCCGCCATGAAGTCTGAACATCTGGTAGGCACTGCCATTCCGCGTTTTACCTACGACACCCCCACGGTGCCAAAAAATGATTTTTACGCCCTGTGCGAGGGGGAGCAGCCGCTTGTGATGATCTTTCTCCCAGGCTTCAATCATCCCATCAGCCGGGAATATCTGACCCGCTATCTCAAGACCCTGCCCGAACTGAAAGACATCCGCCTGGCCTGTGTGGTGCGCTCCTCCCCGCAGACGGTTGCCGCAGCCACCCGCGGCAAGGATTTCCCTTTCACTGTCCTCTGCGATGAGCCAGGCGTGCTGTACAGCTATCTGGGCGTGGAACAGACCAAAGGCCTTTTGAGCTGGAGCTTTGCCGCCCAGCGCATTTTCAAGGCCGCACGGGACGCAGGCTTTTCCTATGACCGCAACGCCCCGCAGATCCTGCCGCTGACACTGGTAGTAGGCAAAAAAGGACGCATCCTGTTCACTCACTCCGGCCGCAGCCAGACCGACCTGCCAGAGGACTGCTGTGCCATCCGTGAGATCGTGCAGCAGGTGCAGCAGGCTTCCGCCGGGCAGAACGCGGCGGATCCCCACTGTTCGGACGAAACGCTGACCCTGCCCGACCTGATGGGCAGCTGGGATGAGGATGGCTATTCGTCTCCCCTTTCCTGAGCCTTATTTCTATGTAGAGCCAAAGCTCCCGCACCGGGCCAGAACCCTGTGCGGGAGCTTTTTGTGTTTCAGGACACTTCGTCTGTCGTGCCGCCGGCTCCGTCATCGGTGAACAGCAGCGGAATGCTGCACACCGCCCCTGCGCCCACCAGCGTGAACACAATGCGGGACCATACCGATGTGCTGCCGCCCAGCAGCCAGCCGACAAAATCGAACTGGAACAAGCCGATCAGCCCCCAGTTGATCCCGCCAATGATGATCAGGATCAGGCAAAATTTATAAAAGGTCTGCACAAAAAGGCCTCCTTCCCTTTGGGCAGTATGCCCCGTGGGAAGAAGGCTTATACAAAATGCAGCAAACAGGATCGCCGCTTCAAAAGCAAAGCTCCGCTCACCGTGACAGCTCGCGCCGGATCACTCTGGCCCCGCCCCGGTCGGGCTGGGCCACCCAGACCTGCGGCCACCGGACGGAAAGCGCCTGTGCCGCAGCATGGGCCGCCTGCTCGGTTTCAAACACGCCGAACACTGCCGCACCGCTGCCCGTCATCAGGGCGGCCAGTGCGCCATTTTCCCGCAGAGCGGCTTTGATGGCGTCGTTGTCCCTGGCCCCGCTGCATTCTTCCAATGCATTGCCCGCCGCCGCGCACATCCCGGCCAGATCCCCGGCACGGATCGCTGCTTCCTGCGCGGTGCAGTCCGGGTGAACGCTGCTGCCCACCGTATCATAAGCCGCAAACGCCTGCGGGGTGGACACGCCGTAATCCGGCATGACCACAGTGAACCAGCAATCCGGGCATGGCGGCAGGGCTTTCATCAGATCTCCCACCCCCTGCACACGGCAGGTACCGCCCATCAGTGCAAAAGGCACGTCTGCGCCGATCTGCGCACCCAGCGCACACAGCTCGCTCATGGACAGGCGGGCGCCATACAGCTCATTCAGGCCTACCAGCACGGCGGCGGCATCCGCGCTTCCGCCCGCCATCCCAGCACGCACCGGCACCTGCTTATAAATGATGATCTCCGCCCCGGCCAAAAGGCATGTGTAATGGAAAAAAGCCAACGCCGCCTTATAAGCTGTGTTATGTTCTCCGGCGGACACCAGGCTGCCCGGCAGCCGAAGGCTCAGCCCGGCGCTGCGGCGCAGCACCACACGCTCATACAGAGTGATGGCCTGCATGGTCATATCCAGATCATGATATCCGTTGGGAAGCAGGCCCGCCACATCCAGCGCAAGGTTCAGCTTGGCGGGGGCCAGCACGATCACGCTTTGCAGCTTGTGCATCCTGGGCACCTCCTTTTCCGGTCAGACTTGTGCTTCGCCGCGTTCCTGCAAAAACTCCCGGATCCTTCGGAGCGCTTCGGTCAGATGCTCCACCGAGTAGGCGTAGGATACGCGGCAGTAGCCCTCGCCGGACTCCCCAAAAGCATCGCCCGGAACCAGTGCCACATGCTTTTTCTCCAGCAGTGCGGTGCAGAATTCCTGGCTGGTCATGCCGGTGGACTTGATGCAGGGGAACGCATAAAAGGCTCCGCGCGGCTCAAAACAGGTCAGACCCATCGCGTTGAAGCTGCGCACCACCAGGCGGCGGCGCATGTTGTATTCGTTGCGCATGCGGTCGATCTCCCCGTCGCAGTCCCGCAGCGCCACGATCGCCGCATACTGGCTGGTGGTAGGGGCGCTCATGATGGCGCTTTGGTGGATCTTGGTCATCACGCGGATGATGGGCGCAGGGCCGCAGGCGTAACCCAGCCGCCAGCCGGTCATGGCATAGCTCTTGGAAAAGCCATTGACCACAATGGTGCGCTCTGCCATATCCGGCAGAGAGGCGATCGATACATGCGGACGCAGGCCGTAGTTCAGCTCCGCGTAGATCTCATCCGACAGCACCATGATATCGGTGCCGCGCAGCACCTCGGCAATGGCCTCCAGGTCTTCCCGCTCCATCACCGCGCCGGTGGGATTGTTGGGGAAGGGCATGATCAAAAGTTTGGTGCGGGGCGTGATGGCCGCCTTGAGCGCATCTGCACGCAGGCGGAACTCATCCTCCTGGCGGCAGGCCACATGCACCGGGACACCGCCGGACAGGGTGGTGATAGGCTCGTAGCAGACAAAGCATGGCTCCGGAATGATCACCTCGTCCCCCGGCTGCACCAGGGTGCGGATGCACATATCGATCGCTTCGCTGCCGCCCACAGTCACCAGGACCTGGCTCATGGGGTCATAGCGCAGACCCATGCGGCGTTCCAGATAGCGGCTGATCTCCACGCGCAGCTCTTTCAGGCCCGCGTTGGAGGTATAACGGGTACGGCCATGCTCCAGGCTCTCGATGCCTGCTTCACGCACGGCCCAGGGGGTCTTAAAGTCCGGCTCGCCCACGCCCAGGCTGATGCATTCGGGCATATCGGCGGCCAGATCGAAAAACTTGCGGATGCCGGAGGGACGCATGGCCACAGCAGCGGGCGCAAGCAGCTTGTCATAATCCATCACAGCACGGTGCACTCTCTTTCGTCAATTTCTTCGTCCTGATAGAACTTGCCTTCCTTTTTATAGGTGCGCAGCACAAAATGGGTGGCAGTGGACAGCACATCGTCCAGCGGGGACAGCCGCTTTGCCACAAACAGCGCGATCTCCTGGAAGGTCTGGCCCTTGATGATCAGCTGAAGGTCGTAGCCGCCGCTCATCAGCAGCACGCTCTCCACCTCATCAAAGGCGGCGATGGTGGCCGCGATATCGTCAAAGCCGCGGCTCTTTTTGGGGCTGACGTTCAGCTCGATGACCGCCTCCACCCGGTTGATGCCGGCCTTTTCCCAGTTGACCAGGGTCTTGTAGCCCTTGATGATGCCCTGGGCACGGGCCAGATCGATCATAGCCGCTATCTCGGCCGGGGACTTATTCAGCATCGTGGCAATATCTTCCACGGACATCCGCGCGTTGTCCTCAAGAATCTTCAAAAGGTCTTCCATAGCTCATTTTCTCCTTTTTGCCTCGTCTGGCCGCGCTTGGGCCGGATTTGGTTTTCAGTATACCACAGTCTGCGCCGCTTTGCACCCGCTTTTTTGGACAGAATGCCTTTTTCCGGAATTGACAGGTTCTTTTTGCCAAAAGGTGTGTTCAAAATTCGTCAAATCTGCTATACTGGGAGTATGTCTCCGCCGTTTGGCCGGGATCGTATTTGAAAAATCATAGAGTGAGGGATGGGAATTATGAAAGCATTTATCACCGTGGTCGGCCATGACACCGTTGGCGTTATCGCAAAAGTATCCGGCCTTTGCAGCGAGCTGGGCATCAACATCGAGGACGTGACCCAGAGCATCCTGCAGGGCATGTTCGCCATGATCATGCTGGTGGATATCTCCCGCTGCAGTGTCAGCCACGAGGAGCTGCACCAGCGCATCGATGCCCTGGGCAGCGAGATGGGCATGCAGATCAACCTGACCCGTCAGGAAGTGTTCGATGCCATGCACACCATCTGAGCCGCAGCAAAGGAGCAAGACAGCTATGAGTATGTTTAATACCGGGGACATCCTCGAGACCATCGAGATGTTCACCCAGGATAATCTGGACGTGCGCACCGTGACTATGGGCATCAGCCTGCTGGACTGCATCGACCCGGATCCAAAACGCGCCTGCGAGAAGATCTATAACAAAATCACCACCCGCGCCGCCAATCTGGTGCCGACGGTGGAGCACATCAGCGCCGAATACGGCATCCCCATCATCAACAAACGCATCAGCGTCACCCCCATTGCCATGCTGCTGGGCGCCTGCCCGGACGCAGACCCTGTGGATTTTGCCAAGGCTCTGGATGCCGCAGGCAAAAAGGTGGGCGTCAACTTTGTGGGCGGCTTCACGGCGCTGGTTCACAAAGGCTTTTCCGCCGGTGATCTGCGCCTGATCGAGGCCATCCCCCGTGCGCTGGCCCAGACCGACATCGTGTGCAGCTCGGTGAACATCGGCTCCACCAAGTCCGGCCTGAATATGGATGCCATCAAGCTGATGGGCAAAGCTGTGCGCAAGGCTTCCGAGATGACCGCCGACCGCCAGTGCATCGGTGCGGCAAAGCTGGTCGTGTTCTGCAACGCACCAGAGGACAATCCCTTTATGGCGGGCGCGTTCCACGGCCCCGGCGAGCCGGACTGCGAGATCCATGTTGGTGTTTCCGGCCCGGGCGCAGTGCGCGCTGCCCTGGCGCGTCTGCCCAAGGATGCCCCCATCGACGAGGTCGCCGAGCTGGTCAAGCGCACCGCCTTCAAGATCACCCGTGTGGGCCAGCTGGTGGCAAACCTTGCTTCCCGTGAGCTGGGCGTGCCCGCGGGCATCATCGACCTTTCCCTTGCTCCCACCCCGGCGGTGGGCGACAGCGTGGCCAACATCCTGGAAGAGATGGGTCTGGAAACCTGCGGCTGCTGCGGCACCACGGCTTGCCTGGCTCTGCTTAACGATGCCGTCAAAAAAGGCGGCGTGATGGCCTCCAACCATGTGGGCGGCCTGTCCGGTGCGTTCATCCCGGTCAGCGAGGACGACGGCATGATCCACGCCGCCGAGTGCGGATGCCTGACCATCGAGAAGCTGGAAGCCATGACCGCCGTCTGCTCTGTCGGCATCGATATGGTGATCATCCCCGGCGATACCAGCGCCTCGGTCATCAGCGCCCTGATCGCGGACGAAGCCGCCATCGGTATGGTCAACAGCAAGACCACCGCTGTCCGTGTGATCCCGGCCATCGGCCGCAAGGCGGGCGAGGTGCTGGACTTTGGCGGACTGCTGGGCTACGGCCCCATCATGCCGGTCAACCAGCGTGATCCTTCGATCTTCATCAACCGCGGCGGACGCCTGCCGGCACCCATGCAGTCGCTGAAGAACTGAGCGCCGTTTTTGTTTCTGCTTCGATCGACCGCCGCCCTTGCCGGGCGGCGGTTTTTTCTTGCGCAGATGTATATTTTTTGACCAAAAGGCCCATGCTCCGGATAATATTTCCAGAGAAAGGGCTGTTTTTATGCGTACATCCTCTCCCCTGTCCCGCCGCGAAATGGCGCTGTGGTTCATCTCTCTTGTTCTGGGTCTCGTGCTCGGTTCGGGCCTGCAGCTCCTGCTGGGCTGGGGCCGCGCCCAGCTGGACACCGGAGCCGCACTGTGCGCCGACACTTTGCGGCTGCACGTCCGGGCCGACAGCGACACGGTGCGGGATCAGACCATAAAACTGGCGGTGCGGGACGCCGTGCTTGCGCTGGCAGATACAGAATGCCCCGCCGGAGATAAGGATGCCGCTTTGTGCTGGGCTGCTCAGAACATGCCCCGCATCCAGCTGCTGGCCTACAAAACGATGGCGCGCCTGGGAGCATCCGGGCCGGTGCGGGTGCGGCTGGTGAACATGTACTTTGATACAGCGCAATATGCCTCCGCATGCCTGCCTGCCGGACGGTACGATGCGCTGCGCATCGAGCTGGGCGACCCGGAGCATCCCGGAAAAAACTGGTGGTGCGTGCTTTATCCCGGGCTGTGCCGGGCAGCCTGCGGAGGCTATGCGCTGGAAGAAGAAAATGATCTGGTCTGCGGAGAGTATATTTTGCGTCTGCGACTGGTGGACTGGTGGCAGCAGCGCACCGCAGACCGCACCGACCATCTTTTATTGGCGCTGGAGTGAATCCTTGTTTGTCCGAACATTTCTTTGCGCAGCTGCATAGCATGGGGCATGAAAGGAAGGTGTAACCCTTATGGCAACTCCCACCTATTATTCCCTGCTCCAGAACGGATCGTCCGGCCCGGACGTCGCGATGGTGCAAACCTGGCTCAATGGCATCCGCGATGACTGCACCTGTTATGCCAAGCTGACCGTAGACGGCAAGTTCGGCTCCAACACAGAAAACGCAGTGCGTGAATTCCAGACCAAAAACAGCCTGACGGTAGACGGCAAGGTCGGTCAGAACACCTGGAATACCCTTTATAACAAGTATGCCGCAAAGCACGGCACTACCGTGCCCTACCCCGGCATCATCACTTCTTCCGGCATGACCGGCGCTGTGGTCCGGTATATCCAGCAGCGGCTCAACACCAAGGGCCACTCGCTGTCCACGGACGGCAACTTTGGCGCGCAGACTACCTCTGCGGTCAAGAGCTTCCAGACCGCAAGCGGCCTGAGCTCGGACGGCAAGGTCGGCAGCAATACCTGGGCAAAGCTCATCGTCTAACTCTGCTCCCCCGCTTTGGGGCGGCCTTTCCCGCGCAACCGTGCGGGCGGGGCCGCCCCGTTTTTTGCCTTTGAGTGGACAAGCCCCGCCGCGTTTTTTATAATAGAGTCAGTCATTTGAAAAAGGCGGTGTTTTTTCCATGCGCTTTGCACATCTTTCCGACCTGCACCTGGGCAAACGGGTGCATGAATTTTCCATGCTGGAAGAGCAGCAGTTCATCCTGGAACAGATCCTCTCTTTGCTGGATCGCAGCGCCGTGGACGCAGTGCTGCTGGCAGGCGATCTATACGACAAGCCTGTTCCGCCCGCCGAGGCCGTGCGGATGCTGGACTGGTTCCTGACCGAGCTGGCCGGCCGAGGCCTGTCCGTGTTCGCCGTCAGCGGGAACCACGATTCCGCAGACCGTGTTGCCTTTGGTGCGCAGCTGCTGGCGGGCAGCCGGGTCTATGTCAGCCCGGTGTTTTCCGGCGCACCCACGCCCATCACGCTGAAAGATCCATTCGGCCCGCTGGATGTGTATCTGCTGCCTTTTCTCAAGCCCGCAGCGGTGCGCCACATCTGGCCGGAAGAATCCATCGAAAGCTACAACGATGCTTTGGCTGCTGTGCTGCGCCGCTGTGCCCCCGACCCCGCCCGGCGCAGCGTGATGGTGGCTCATCAGTTTGTGGCCGGGGCCTCCGCCTGTGAGAGCGAAGAACCCTCGGTAGGCGGGATCGACTGTGTGGACGCATCCCTGTTCGATGCCTTTGATTATGTAGCCCTGGGGCATCTGCACAGCCCCCAGAAGGTAGGCCGGGACACCCTGCGCTACTGCGGCACACCGCTGAAATATTCCTTTTCGGAAGCGGGGCAGCAAAAGAGCATCACCCTTGTGGATTTTGGCCCCAAGGGTCAGGTGGAGCTTTCCACCGTGCCGCTGACTCCGCGGCGGGAGCTGCGGCAGCTGCGGGGCACCTACATGGAGCTGACCGACCGGCGTTTTTACGCAGACACTGCTACAGACGACTATCTGCATATCACTCTGACCGATGAACAGGACGTGCCGGAGGCTTTAGCCCGGCTGCGCGTGATCTATCCCAACCTGATGCGGCTGGACTACGATAACCGCCGCACCCGGGAACAGCACAGTGTGGAGGCTCCCACCCTGGCGGCGCAGTTCAGCATGACTCCGCTGGAACACTTTTCCGCTTTTTATCAGCTGCAAAACAACCAGTCCCTGACCCCACAGCAGACCCGTTTCTGTCAGGAGCTGATCGAACAGATCTGGAAGGAGGGTGAGGACGCATGAGGCCTTTGAAGCTGACCCTTTCGGCCTTTGGCCCCTATGCCGGGCACACGATCCTGGAGCTGGAAAAGCTGGGCCGGGGCGGGCTGTACCTAGTCACTGGCGATACCGGCGCAGGCAAGACCACTCTGTTCGATGCCATCACCTATGCCCTGTATGACCAATCCAGCGGCGGCGTGCGGGATGGAGCCATGCTGCGCAGCAAATATGCCGACCCCAAGACCCCTACCTATGCGGAGCTGGAATTTGAAGTAAACGGCAGGCGTTACACCGTGCGGCGCAATCCGGAATACCAGCGCCCCCGGATACGCGGCGAGGGTCTGGCCACCGAAAAGGCAGATGCCTGTCTGACTTTTTCGGACGGCCGCCCGCCCATCACCCGAGCGCGGGAGGTGACGGCCGCTGTGACCGATATCATCGGGCTGGATTACAGCCAGTTCTCCCAAATCGCCATGATCGCGCAGGGACAGTTTACAAAGCTGCTCAACGCTTCCACCGAGGAGCGCAGCGCCATTTTTCGCAAGCTGTTCCGCACCCAGCGCTACAAGCGTTTGCAGGAGCGCTTGCAGGAGGAAAGTCTGCGTCTGACCCGGCAGCGCATCCAGCAGGAGGCGCAGCTGGGACAGATCCTGGCCGGGGTGCGCTACGCCCCCGATGACCCGGAGGCCGCTGCTCTGGCACAGCTTGGCGCCAAAACTCCCGCCGGAGAAGCTCTTTCCCTTTTGGACAGCCTGACCTCCCGGCAGGAAGCCGCTTGTTCTCAGGCTGCACAGGAGCTGCAGCTCTGTGAAGCTCAGCTGGACACTGTGCAGCAGCGCCTGGGCGCAGCAGAACAGGCCGATGCGCTGCGCCGGCAGATGGCGGCCCGCCAAGCAGAGCTGGGATCTCTGCTGCCAGCACGGGAAGCGGCCCGCGCCGAAGCAGAGCGTCACGCCGATGCCCCTGCCCGTCTGGATGCGCTGACAGCACAGCTGGAACAGGCCAAAGCAGCGCTGAACGCCTGCGCCGAGCTGGAACGCCTCCGGCAGGAGCAGCGCCGCGCACAGGACAACGCACAGCTGGAACAGGCCCGTGCCCGCCGCCAGCAGGAACGGGCCGCTCAGCTGGAAGCCGCTTTGAATGCTGCCGAAGCGGAGCTTTCCACGCTGGAACGCGTCGAGCTGGAACGTCAATCTCTGGATGAGCAGAAAATCCAGCTGGCGCAGCGGGAAGCCGCTTTGCAGGCATTGAGGCAGAGCCTTTCCGCCGCACAAAGCAGCACGCAGGCTGCCCGCAAAGCACAAACAGCCTATTTGCAGGCGGCGCAGCAACAGGCCGATGCCCATGCAAAGCGGGATGCGCTGGAGCGGGCTTTTTGGGATGCGCAGGCCGGCCTTCTGGCACAGGAACTGACCGAAGGCCAGCCCTGCCCGGTGTGCGGCAGCGTCCACCACCCGGCGCGGGCCATCCTGCCCCGCACCGCACCAACACAGGCTCAGGTGGATGCCGCCAAGCTGGATGCGCAGACCGCAGACCGTTCTGCCCAGAAAGCCAGCGTCCAGGCGGGCGAAGCTGCCGCCGCCGCCCGCGAGATCCGCTTGACCCTGCGCCGGGATGCCGAAACTCTGCTTCCGGAACGCTTTGCTCCGGCGGATGGGCCGGTCTCGCTGACCTTTTCTCTGCTGCAAACAGCACTGGATGAGGAAACGATCCACCTGAAAACCCAGCAGGAGGAATGCGTCCGCGCCCTGCAAAAAGCGCAGACAGGCTGTCAGCGCCGCGCTGCGCTGACAGCCCAGAAAAAGCGGGACACCGCACAGCTCACCGCCCAGATCCAGCAGGCCGGAGAAACCGCACAGTCTGCGGCCGCCTACTCTGCCCGGGCACAGGCATTGGAAGCCCAAGCCGCGCAGCAGGCTGCTGCCCTGCCCTACTCCTCCCAGGCCGAGGCACAGCAGGCTCTGGATGCGATACAGGCCCAGCGCGGCGCTCTGCGTGCCGGATACGACCAGGCATCCGCTGCGCTGAAGGACGCCGAGCAAAAGGTTTCCGCAGCCCAGGCCGCTTTACAGGCGCTGCAACAGCAGGCCGCGCAGCTGCCGGATCCAGCGGGATCCGATACCGACACCTTAAAACAGCGCTGCGCTGTGCTGACTGCCCAGCGGGATGCCCTGCGCAGTCAGGAAAAGACCCTAGCCGCACAGCTGATGCCCAACCGCGCCGCCGCACAGCAGTACCGTGTGCTGGACGCCATCCGGGATCAGACCGAGCAGCAGGAACGATGGGTCGGCGCGCTGGCCGCCACAGCGGGCGGAAATCTGAACAGCAAACAGAAGATCCGGCTGGAAGCCTACATCCAGATGACCTATCTGGATCGCATCCTGATCCACGCCAACACCCGTTTGATGCAGATGACCGAAGGCCAATATGAGCTGGAACGGATCGGAGCGGAAAATCAGCGCAGCCAGTCCGGTCTGGATCTGGGCGTGATCGATCACTACAACGGCAGCCGCCGCAGCGTCAAGACCCTTTCCGGCGGCGAAAGCTTCAAAGCCTCGCTTGCCCTGGCGCTGGGCTTATCCGATGAAGTACAACGCAATGCCGGCGGCATCCGGCTGGATGCTCTGTTTTTGGACGAGGGCTTTGGTTCCCTGGACGAGGATTCGCTGGAGCAGGCCCTGCGCGTGCTGTCCGGCCTGACCGAGGGGGATCGGCTGGTGGGCATCATCTCCCATGTGGGGACTTTGAAAGAGCGCATCGACCGCCAGATCGTCGTGCGCAAAGCCCGCAGCGGCGGCAGCACGGTGGAGCTTATCGTATAACCGCCCGCCCTTGGGGGAATCCTGTGGGCGGAGGTGTGATTGCACATGAATACTTTGACTCCCTTTATCCGCCACGAAATGCAGAACCAGCCCGGGAAAGACCGCGCTCAGGGGGCATCCAGCAGCATGTCCAGCCCGCCGCTGGGCAAAGAACCGGAGATCCTGGAGCCGCCCTCTCAGCCAGACAATCCCGGAGTACAGCTTCCTCCCCCGGAAGTGCCCGGTCAGACCCCCCATCCCGGGCCGGACAGCGTCCCGCGCAGCGGGATCCCCATGACGGACGGAACGCCCGCCGGCTCCCGCCAAAAAAACGCCGAGGATTTTTTGCAGGGGAACACCCCCGGCATCATGGCCTTTTACCAGCCGGAAAACAACGTGGTGCACGCCGAGGACGTCCCTCCACGGAAGGCACGCCCCACCCAGGAAAGCCCCGAAACAGTGCTTCGGCTGGTGGAATGGCGGGAGGAAGCCACCTACTGAACCCTGCATCCGGGCAATCTGCCAAAAAAGTTTTTTGAAAATTTTCAGTTTTGGCAGTTGAAATCTCGCGGCACTTCCCTTATTATGGTAGCAAACAAACCAATATAAAGGCAGGTACCGCAATTATGGCAGAGATCAAGTACGAAATCGTTCAGCGTGTCGCTGTGCTGTCCCAGCGTCCCCGCGGCTGGGAGCGTCAGCTGAACCTCATCAGCTGGAACGACGGCGAACCCAAATATGATATCCGCGACTGGTCCCCGGACGGCTCCCGCATGGGAAAGGGCATCTCCCTGAGCCACGACGAGCTGGCCATCCTCAAGGGCATTCTGGAGGATATGGAGCTTTAAAATGGATCACCGCGAGGAATTTTTGCAGATCTTCCGGCAGAATATCACCCGCCCCGGCAGTGAAAAGCTGCTGGACTGGATGGAAAAAAAGACGGATTTCTTTACCGCTCCGGCTTCCACCCGGTTCCACGGCGCCTGCGAGGGCGGGCTGTGTATGCACAGCGTCAATGTCTACCACGCGCTGCACGACAGCTTTTTCCAGGAGGGCGAAAGCGAGGAAAGCTTTGCCATCTGCGCTTTGCTGCACGATCTGTGCAAAGCCAATTACTATAAGACCGGCACCCGCAACGTGAAAAACGATGTGACCGGCCAATGGGAAAAAGTGGCCTGCTACAGCATAGAAGATCTGTTTCCCTATGGGCACGGCGAAAAAAGCGTGTTCCTGATCGAGCGCTTTATGAAGCTCAAGGTGGAGGAAGCAGTCGCGATCCGCTGGCACATGGGCGGCTTTGACGATGCAGCGCGGGGCGGCAGCTACGCCATCTCCGAAGCATACGACAAGTATCCTCTGGCCATCAAGCTGCACATCGCAGACCTGACCGCCACCTATCTGATGGAACACCGCACCAGCACCATGCGCTGAAAAGCCGTCCTGTTTTCTTCTGCGATACAAACAGAAAACCGACCAATGCCCAGGGAAAAGTCCCTTTGCATTGGTCGGTTGTTTTCATGTATTTTTGTTGACTGGCCGTATGTCAAAACGGCAGGCTGCCAAACAGAAGCTTTATTCCTTCATCAGGCGATCCATCTGTTCCATCAGAAAGACGGACAGGCGTTCCAGCTCAGTAACCGGCTGCCAGCTCTCCTTTTTGGGCGCAGACGAGGACTTGGACACCGGCTTGCTCACACTGGCCGGCGGGCTGACCCGCTCTGCCACCGTGCGCACCGGAAGCGTATCCAGCACCGGAAGCTGCTGGGACGGCGCAACAACAAAACCCTCTCGCTGAGAACGCTCACACCGGGCCTCCAGCTCTGCATTCTCCCGCCGGAGCGCCAAAAGCTCCCGTTCGCATGCAAACAGGCGGGTCTGGTAACGGCGGATCTCGGACTGGGCGGCGGCCAGCTTGCGGGTCAGCGCTTCCAGCTGGCTCTGGGCCTCCTCTGCCGTGGCACAGGCCGCAGACTGGGCCGCGTTCTGGCGGGCAAGATTTTTCCGCAGAGCGCTGTTTTCCTGTACGAGCTGGGCCATTTTGTCCTCCAATCCCTGCTGGATTTCCTTGGCAAGACGCTGATCCATAGCGTTCAGGGCATTGAGATGCTCTACGCAGTTATTGACCTCGGTTTTCCGGTATCCCAGCAGCTGTGTGCGGAACCGGACTTCCTTTCGTGCCATGCTGCCGCCTCCCCGCTCTTGAACACAGGCATCCTGCCCCGACAAAGGGCAAGCCGGTCTCACTTGCGCTTGTTCAGGATGGCCAGCAGCTCATCATAATAGCGGTTATCGCTGCTTTCCTCTTCCACAGGCTTTGCCGCCGTCTTGGAGGAAGCCGCGCTTGCAGACGACACATCCGAGCTGAATACTGCCGAAGGAGCAGAAGCCTGGGCGCCCATAGCATTGCTGATGCTGCTGCGCAGGCCGTCGCTGTCCTTGTTTTCAAAGCCGGTGGCCACCACCGTAATGCGCATCTCATCGGACAGGTTCTCATCAAAGGCAGTACCCCAGATGATGTTTGCATCCGGATGAGCACTCTGGGTGATCAGACCGGCGGCCGTTTCTACGTCCTCCAGACCGATGTCCGGGCTGGAGGTGATGTTGATGATAACACCGTGGGCGCCCGAGATGCTGGTTTCCAGCAGCGGGCTGGAGATGGCAGCCTTGGCCGCGTTTTCCGCCTTGCCCGCACCCTTGGCGCTGCCCACGCCCATGTGAGCGTAGCCCGCATCCTTCATGATGGAACGCACGTCAGCAAAGTCCAGGTTGATGAACGCGGGCACATTGATCAGTGCGGAAATGGATTCCACGCCCTGGCGCAGCACATTGTCTGCCGCCTGGAAAGCGTTCATCAGCGTGATCTTTTCCTGGCTGATCATCTTCAGGCGTTCATTGGGGATGATGATCAGACTATCCACATGCATCAGCAGATTGGCAATGCCCTGCTCTGCCAGGCCCATCTTGCGCTTGCCCTCAAAAGAGAAGGGCTTGGTGACGATGCCCACCGTCAGGATGCCCAGGTCATGGGCGACCTCTGCCACAACAGGCGCAGCGCCGGTACCGGTGCCGCCGCCCATGCCGGCGGTGATGAACACCATCTGAGAGCCCTTGAGCGCATTTGCGATCTCGTCCTTGCTCTCCTCTGCGGCGCGCTGGCCCACCTCGGGGTCTGCACCCGCGCCGCGGCCCTTGGTCAGCTTGGAGCCAAGCTGCACTTTCAGGGAGGCGTGGTTTTTGGCCAGCGCCTGCTGGTCGGTATTCATCGCGATAAACTCAACGCCCTGCAGACCATCGCTGACCATGCGGTTCACCGCGTTTCCGCCGCCGCCGCCTACACCGATCACCTTGATCGTAGTAACGTTTTCGTCCATTTCTTCATCAAGCATCAATGCCATGTCTTTGTCCTCCATCGGATATTATCTAAAACCACACGCGGCACAGAAAAAGCGTGCAGAGAGATGTTGCACTACTATAGCACTACTATATAACTATAGAGTACCATCTTTTCGTTCTGAATGCAAGATGATTTTACTCGTTTAAAGTTGTTTTTTCCGTGGAAGCTTTTTAAGGAACTGTTCTGCGCACGACCCTGGCCCCCAGCCCGGACAGCACTTGCGCAAAGCCCGCATAGCCCCGGTCGATGTGTTCTGCGCCGTCGATCCGGCTGATGCCCGATGCCCCCAGCGCAGCCAGGATCAGCGCAGCTCCGCCCCTCAGATCCGGCGCAGTGAGCTGTGTGCCATGCAGCATCCGTCCCGGATAGATCTTCAGCACCCGGCCCTGCACCTCCACTTCCGCACCCATACGTGCAAAGCCCTCTGCGCAGCCAAAGCGCCGCTCAAATACCACGTCCTCGATGCTGCTGGCGCTCTGCGCGCCCAAAAGTGCCGCCGCCGCCAGCGGAGCCGCATCGGTGGCAAGCCCCGGATACACGCCCGTAAACACCCGTCCAACCCCGGACAGGCGGCCAAAGCGGGAGATGACCGTGCTCTGGGCGCTTCGGGCGACATCACAGCCCATCTGTTCCAGCAGATCCAGCACCGGCGCATAAAGACCCGGCGCACAGCCGGAGATCTCCACCCTTCCCCCGGCCACTGCCGTTGCACAGGCCATCGTAGAAGCAAAGATGCGGTCTGCCAAAGGTGCAAACTCGGTCCCGCTCAGGATCCGACGGCCCCGGATACGGATCACCGGGCTGCCCGCACCCTGCACATAGCCGCCGCATTGGTTCAAAAAAGCCGCCAGATCCTGGATCTCCGGTTCCCGCGCGGCTCCGCGCAGCACGGTGTCCCCCCGGGCACACACTGCCGCCAGCATCATCGTTTCGGTCGCGCCTACGCTGGGGAATCCCAAAGTAAAATCCACCCCATGCAGCCCGGCCGGAGCGGTCAGCACCAGATATCCCGCTTCGGCAGGCTGTTCCCGCGCGCCCATCTGCTTCAGACCTTCCAAATGCAGGTCAATGGGCCGCGCTCCGATGCGGCAGCCACCCGGCAAAAGCGTTTCCGCACGACCCAAACGAGCCAGCAGCGGCGCGCAGAACAAAATCGAAGCCCGCATCTGCGCGGCATATTGCTGCGGCAGCACCCAGCGGAAGGGCTGCCCGGACACCACCACATCCCCGCTCTGCCAGCCGGCCGCACAGCCCACTCCCCGCAGCAGGCCCAGACAGGACTCCACATCCGACAGGCGCGGGATCCGGCGCAGACGCACCGGCCCGCCGCACAGCAGAGAGGCTGCCAGAAGCGGCAGCACACTGTTTTTTGCCGCAGGCACCCGCACCCCGCCATACAGCGGCTGACCACCTGTCACCACAAAACTCCCACCCATAACAAAACCCCCGTTCCGCACAAGATACCCCACGGTATGCGAAACAGGGGAAAATGGTGTTTCCATCCACTATTTTTGGCTCAAACAAAGCCCAAATGGACGCCTTTTTCATTTCTCCCGTAATTTGTCGATTTTGGGCAGAAACTAGGCCTCTCCGCGGGAGACAGAAAGAACGACCCCCATCTCTCCCAAAAGCATCATCAGGCTGGTACCGCCGGAAGAAAAAAAGGGCAGGCTGATGCCGGTGTTCGGGATGGTATTGGTGACTACCGCGATGTTGAGCACGGCCTGAAGCGCTACCTGCACCACAAATCCCACCACCAGCAGAGCGCCAAAGCGATCCGGCGCATGGGTAGCCAGCGTGATCCCCCGCAGCAGCAGCAAGACGAACAACAGGATCACGGCGCAGGCACCCACAAAGCCCAATTCCTCACAGACGATGGAAAAAATAAAGTCGTTCTGGGGTTCCGGAACAAACAGGTGCTTTTGCCGGCTGTTGCCCAGGCCCAGGCCCGTGGCACCGCCAGAGCCTATGGCGTACAGGCTCTGGATGGTCTGATGGCCATCTCCCAACGGGTCTGCAAACGGGTCGATCCAGGAATTGAGACGATCCGCCGCGTAGGGCACCAGATCCGGCATGATCAGGATCGCCGCACCAATGGCTCCCACACCGCCGACGCCTGCCAGTACGAACCAGCGAAGCCCGGTCCCGCCCACAAACATCAGCACCGCTCCAATGCCCAGGATCAGCACGGTGCCGGACAGGTGCGGCTCCAGCAGCATCAGTGCCGCCACCGTCCCCAGCACCAGCACAAAAGGCAGCACTCCCACCGAAAAGCCATTCATGCGCTGATGGTTCAGGGAGATGATATGAGAAAACACCAGCACGACCGCAAATTTGGCGATCTCACTGGGCTGAAGCGTCCCCAGGCCCGGCAGAACGATCCAGCGCTTGCAGCCGTTGTACTCCGGCATGAACAGGACCACCACCAGCAGCACCAGCGAAAACGCCATCAGCGGCCAGGCCAGTTTATGAAAGATATGGTAATCCACCCGGCTGGCCAGCCACATGGCTGCAATCCCCAGCGCGGCATACAGCAGCTGCGGCCGGGTATAGGCATAAGCATCCCCCCGGCGGTACAGCGCCACCGCGCTGCTGGCGCTGGCCAGCATCACCAGCCCAAAGCCCACCAGTGTGAGCACCAAAATCAAAAATGGCAGGTCAGCCGAAGGCAGACGGCGCAGCAGAGGGCGGCGGGCCTTGTGGGACGAAGCTTTCGCCGCGGCAGATTCTTGCATGGTATCCCCTCCCCCGCTTTTTGGAAATCCGCTTCCTATAGTGTACGCCGCCGGCATCCGCCTTAGTCTGCCCTTTTGCAAAAATAGCCCCGCCGGGCATCCGGAGCCTGGCGGGGCAAAGGGGTCATGAGAGGATCATCATGGAAATTTTACAGATTCCGGGTCGCAACAATATCTGCGCCCGTGCCGCACACGTCATGGATGACGACCTGGCCCACCTGGATCGGGCTTTGCAGCACAACGTCGTCCAGCGCGGCCATCACTTCAAACATGCGTTCCTTGGGCACCGGCTGCGTAGTCTTGACCGGGCAGCGGGGATGCAGACCGCCCACAGCGCGCACCGAACTGGTAATGATGCGGGTGGGATGGGTCAACTCCTCCTTACCATAGGCAATCCCGTTGGGGCAGGCATTGCCGGTCACTTGATAGTCGTTGTTCTCATCCACCTGCAGATGGCATCCCTTGGGGCAGCAAGTACAAATGACTTCCTTCATGTCGTTCAACCCTCCTCGATCTCAATGGTCAGCTCATCCGTCGGCGCACGATCCAGCAGCACCCGCGGCAGGGCGATGTGCTCCATCTCGCCGGGAGCCAGACGCTCCCGCTTGAACTTTGCGATCAGCTGGCCGCCGCTCCTGACCAGGATGGTGCTCGGCCCACAGATGCGGCGGACACGGAAGGAAACGTTGGTGCTCTTTTCCACGCCTTCCATACGGATACGCTGCGGCAGGGTGTAGCCCAGATCTGCGCCGGGTCTGACCGCCAGCACACGGCCCTCTGGCACGGGGCCGTTTTGCACATACCTGGCTGCGGCCGCACCAGCCAGCTCGCTCTCGCCGGAAACAAAGTCTACCAGATCATGCACCTGAACGACATTGCCGCAGGCAAACACGCCGGGGATGCTTGTTTCCATATTCTCGTAAACAACAGCGCCCTTGGTGCGGGGATCCATCTCGATGCCCGCCTGACGGGTCAGCTCGTTTTCCGGGATCAGGCCTACGCTGAGCAGAATGGTATCCACATCAAATTCCATTTCGGTGCCGGGGATGGGCTTGCGGTCGGGGCCGATCTGGGCCACCACAGCCTTTTCCACCCGCTCTTTGCCCTGGATGTCGATGATGGTATGGGAGAGATACAGCGGGATATCGAAATCGTTCAGACACTGGACGATGTTGCGGGTCAGGCCGCCGGAATAGGGCATGACCTCGACACAGGCCAGCACTTTGGCCCCTTCCAGCGTCATGCGGCGGGCCATGATCAGGCCGATATCGCCGCTGCCCAAAATCAGCACACGCTTGCCGACCATGTAGCCTTCCATATTCACATAGCGCTGGGCTGCGCCGGCAGTATACACGCCTGCGGGACGGGTGCCGGGGGTGCCGATGGCACCGCGGGTGCGCTCGCGGCAGCCCATGCCCAGAACGATGCTTTTTGCTTCGATGATCTGATAGCCTTCCGTTTTGGAAACACAATGCACCTTTTTATCCGGAGTGACCTCCAGCACCATCGTATCCAGCTGTACCCGGACGCCGGTGTTTTTCAGCATCTCGATAAAGCGCCCGGCATACTCCGGGCCGGTGAGCTGTTCACCAAAACGATGCAGACCAAAGCCGTTATGGATGCACTGGTTCAGGATGCCGCCCAGCTCCTTGTCGCGCTCCAGGATCAGGATATCCCGCAGGCCGTTCTCCCATGCTTTGCAGGCAGCCGCAAGACCTGCCGGACCACCGCCGATAATGACCAGATCAACCATTGCCGTTTCCTCCTACCTTTGTTTCACTTACCAGCACGTTGGTGCCGTCCTTGTCCTGCAGAACCTCCAGCGGGCTGATCCCCAGCTCCCGGCTGATCAGCTCCAGCACGCGCGGGCCGCAGAAACCGCCCTGGCAGCGCCCCATGCCGCTGCCCGCACGACGCTTGACGCCGTCGATGGTCGTCGCGGGCACCTCGCTGTGCAGCGCCGCCAGGATTTCGCCCTCGGTGATGGTCTCACAGCGGCAGATCACCCGGCCATAGGCGGGCTGCTCGGCCACCAGCTTCTTTTTCTCCTCCGCGCTCAGCTCCTTGAAGCGGATGTGACGGCGGCCATCCTTATAATCTGCCTTTTCCGCACCCAGCACCTTCCGGCCGCGCAGGATGTCCAGCGCTTCCTCGGCCACGGCAGGGGCAGCCGACAGGCCCGGAGACTTCATGCCGGCCAGGTCGATCCAGCCCGGTGCTTCCGGCTCTTCCCCAATAATAAAATCATCCACGTCCACATTGGCGCGCACACCCGCAAAGTTGCGGATCGACTCGCCAAAGTTGATGCCCGGCACACTGCGGCGGGCCGTGCGGGAAACAAAGTCCAGGCCTGCGCTGGTGCAGGAGGTATCATCCCCCTGCACCAAAACCGCATCCGGGCCGACGATCAGGTTGCCGTGGACGGTGGGCGAGACCAGAACGCCCTTGCCCAGCTCGTTCGGACACTGGAAGATGACATGATTTACGCGGGAGCCTTCGCTCTTGTCCAGCAGATAGTACTCGCCGCGGGTGGGATGGATGCGGAAGTTTGCAGGCTCCACCATGGAATGGATCTTTTCGGCGTTCAGGCCCGCGGCATTGATGACGCACCGGGTCTCGATCGTGCCGCCGGGCACCGTCAGACAATAGCCGCCCTCGATGGCTTTTGCATCGCTGACCGGGCAGCGCAGACGCAGCTCCACACCATTGCGCACAGCCACTTCTGTCATGGCCAGAGCATACTCCCATGGGCTGACGATGGCCGCGCTGGGCGCATACAGAGCGCCGCGCACCTCCGGGGAAAGGTTCGGCTCCATCGCCAGCGTTTCCTCTGCCGAAAGGATCTTCATATCCGGCACGCCGTTGGCTGTGCCATTTTCATAAAGATGCTGCAAATGCGGCAGCTCCGCATCGGACAGGGCCAGAACCAGGCTGCCGCACTGACGATAGGGCACATCCAGCTTTGCGCAGATCTCCCTGGCCATTTCCACGCCGCGCACATTGAGCCGCGCCATTTTGCTGCCCGGTTCGGGGTCATAGCCCGCGTGCAGGATCGCACTGTTGGCCTTGGTGGTGCAGTCTGCCACGTCGTTTTCGGCCTCCAGGATCACGACCTTGTTTTCATAGCGCGACAGAGCGTAGGCTGCGGCGGCGCCGATCACACCGCAGCCGATGATAGCAACATCATACATACTTTTTCCTCCTGTCAGTTCCGGCCGGACGCGTCAGGCTCCGACCTGCCGCAGCTGCCTGGATAGAAAAAGAGCGAAACCAACAAAGGCCATGCCCTTGCTCGTCTCGCTCTTACTCTGAAACAAACAGCACTTGTTGGCACCATAATACCCCAATGGTGCGCAAAATGCAAGATGCTTTTTTTACATTTTTTGATATTTTGTTAAAAAAGCACAAACCATTTCCCGGTTTTTGCACATCCGACCGCCGAACTGCCCCCTACATAGACCACACCTTCTGGTTTGTGGTAGAGATCGCGGTGGCCCCCGCTTCCAGCGCAGCCATCACATCGTCCTTATCTGCGATCAGCCCTCCGGTCAGAACCGGCACCCGGCTCATGCCGCACACGCGGCGCAGGATCTTGGGCATGGTCCCGGGCAGGATATCCAGGCAGTCCGGCAGATTGGGATCCATTTTTTCCAGGCTTTCCAGCGAGATGGAATCCAGCAGAAACACCCGCAGGATCGCCGCCAGGCCCAGCTCCTTGGCGCGGCGGATAAAGGACTGGCGGGTGGAGATGATGCCATCCGCCTCGGTGGTGCGGCGAATGAAATCCACCGCCACCTCCTTGCTGGCAAGGCCGGTGATCAGATCCACATGCACCAGCGCAAAGCGCCCTGTTTCATGTACGCGGCTCACCAGCCCGCCGATGCTGCAAATATCTCCGAACAGGATGAATACGACCCGGATATTTTCGTTGTTCATCGCATTTTGCAGACCGTTTTCATCCTTGACCGCCGCGATCACCGGGGATTCCAGGATCGCTTCCATAAGCTTTGGTTCCATATCCGCTTTTCCTCTTTCCTTCCACAGGCAGCCACAGCCCGCCCTTTTCCGCATATTCCGCATATTTAGAACCTGTTTTCATCACAGTTGCACGCTGTCCGAACGGCCTTTTGGCCCATATCCCACATGCTCTGGCGACGAAAACAGGTTCTTATCCTGTAATGTATTATGGGCAATTCCTGCCTCAAAATCAATAGTTTACCCCGAAAAGCGTCAACTTTTGCGCAAAAATCCCGAAAAAAGGTTTATTTTGCACAAAATAATTCCCCATGTTTTTCATTTTCTGCACAATCTTTTGATTTTTTGCGGCATCTCTCTTGACAAAACAGAACGCACTATGCTACTGTTTGGATGGGCCGGGCCAGCAGCAGCTTCGCCGCGCACCTGTACAAAAAAAGAACATTCTGACGCAACCGCCTATAGAGTAAAGAGCAGAGGCAGCAGTTAGGGGGAAAGTGTACCCTCCCCTCCTGCGTGCGCTGCTCTTTTGTGCTTTTGTGTATCTGTCCTGCCTGGCCGCATCACGGCCGGCCAAACGGCAAAGGGGGTTTTTGCGATGAATGAATTTACATCTTTTGGGTTCCAGGCGCTGTGCGTCCTTCGTCTGATCTTTGCAGCGGCCTGTGGGCTGTGCATCGGCGTTGAGCGGCACAACCGCCTGAAAGAGGCCGGCATGCGCACCCATCTGCTGGTCTGCATGGGCGCTGCACTGTTGATGATCGTATCCAAATACGGCTTTTTTGATGTGGCGCCGCTGAACGAATTTTTTAAGGCCGATGTCGCCCGCATCGCCTCCAATGTTGTTACCGGCGTCAGCTTTCTGGGTGCGGGCACGATCTTTGTGCGCAACCGCAGCATCACCGGCCTGACAACAGCGGCAGGCATCTGGGTGACGGCAGGCATCGGCCTTGCGATGGGCGCGGGGCTGTACCTGATCGCTTTGGCAGGCACTATCATGATCATCGCGGCGCAGAGCATCCTGCACAACGGACGGCTGATCGGCACGGGCATGATGTCCCTGATCCTGCGCATCGACGGCCGCAACGGTACGGTCAGCCAGACTGTGCAGCAGTTACAGTCCATCGGCGCGGAACTGGTGGATCTGGATGTAGCCCAGAAAAAGAACGATATCATCAAGATCGAAATGCGTGTAAAGCCTTTGCGCAGCACCGACCAGCTGACCGTGATCCAGGAGCTGGAAAAGCTCCCCTGGGTGCTGGAAGTCTGCGAGTGAAGCAGCGGCAGAGAGGTATCTGTTATGGAACAAAAACTCCAGCTTTTACGGCGCACCCGTTTGTTCGTCCTGGATATGGACGGCACCTTTTATCTGGGCAGCCGGATCCTGCCCGGAGCGGCCGATTTTTTGCAGGCCGTGCGGCAGTCCGGCAAAGACTATCTGTTCTTCACCAACAACTCATCCCGTTCGCCCCGGGAATACATGGCCAAGCTTGCCGGGATGGGCTGCCCCATCACCCGCGACCAGATCATGACCAGCGGCGATGTGACCATCCGCTATCTACAGACCCATTGCCCGGATAAGACGGTCTATCTGGTGGGCACCCCCGCCCTGGAAGAAAGCTTCCGCGAGGCAGGCATCCATCTGGTCAGCGGAAAGCCGGATATCGTTGTCGTGGGATTTGACACCACTCTGACCTATGAAAAGCTGTCCAACGCCTGCACCTATATCCGGGAGGGTTCCCTTTTCCTGGCCACCCATCTGGACATCAACTGCCCTACCGAGACCGGCTTTATCCCGGACTGCGGCAGCTTCTGCGCCGCGATCACCCTGTCCACCGGCGTGCAGCCCCGCTATCTGGGCAAACCGTTTGCCGAAACGGTGGAGATGATCCTGGACAAGACCGGCTATGCCCGGGAGGATGTTGCCTTTGTGGGCGACCGGCTGTACACCGATGTGGCGACCGGCGTGAAGAATGGCGCAATGGGCCTGCTGGTGCTCACCGGCGAAACGAAGCCCGCGGATGTCCCCAGCTCCGAAGTGCAGCCTGATGCTATCTACGCTTCGCTGGGCGAGATGGGCCGGATGCTGGGCGGACTGTGAGCAGGAACATCTTGTGCCCGGATCCAGACTTTGTAAAGTCTTTTTGTATGATGTAAGGCCTTTGTAGTAAAAGTACCTATTTTTTTCAAGGTTTTTAAAAAAAAATTGTAAATCTAGCCGCATTTTCATTGCAAAATCTGCTCCAGTGTGCTATTATTGGGGCAGAGTTGAATACAAAGCCCGTGTGTTGCTTGCAGAGTTAAGAGCGCAAAGCGAACAGACAGCGAAAACCCGAACCTCCGTTCGAGTGTTTCCGGTTTGTTCGCTTTCTTTTTACCCGAAATCCAGTTTTCCAACCCTTTTTTGCAAAGCGTCCGGTTTCTCCGGCTGCTGTGCAAAAGCATCTTTTTATTCTTTTGGACCCGGCGTTCGTTCTGTTCGGACGCTTTGAATTGACTCAGAACAAGGAAAGAAGGAAACACAGATGAAAAAGATTTCCCGTCGAGACTTTTTGATGGCTACCGGTGCAGTGGCAGCCGCTTCCACTCTGGCCGCATGCAGCGGTTCCACCGGCAGCACCGGTGCTTCTTCCACCGCTGCCAGCACCGCGCCCGCTTCCAGCGCCGCCTCCGAAGCTGACGCCAGCAAATACGAAGTCACTGCGCCTATCACCATTACCTGGTGGCACGCTCTGGAGTCCCAGTACGATGAGCTGGTCGCTGATGTTGTGAAAAAGTTCAACGCGTCCCAGAGCCTGATCACGGTGGAAGCACAGTACATGGGCGCTTACAAGGATATCAACGAAGCTCTGGTCGCCGCTCACGCCGCCGGTTCCGGTCTGCCCGCCGTGGCCGTTGCAAACACCGACTATGTCGCTTCTTATGGCGAGAGCGGTCTGTTTGAAAATCTGGATCCCTACATTTCCGCCACCGGCTATGACACCGATGACTTTTCCGCCGGCCTGCTGCTCAGCTCTCAGTGCGGCGGCAAACAGGTCGCCCTGCCCTTCCTGCACTCCACCCAGGTCATCTACTACAACAAGACTATGGCAGACAAGCTGGGGCTGACCGTTCCCGAAAAGATCGAAGATTTTCCTGCTTTCCTGGAAGCTGCAAAGGCCAGCGGCGTATACGGCACCGTGGTCCCGGGCTGGGATCAGTGGTACTTTGAGACCCTGTACCTGAACGAAGGCGTTGAGATCATTACCGCCGACAACACCTGTGATCTGGACAGCGATATCGCGCAGGGCGTCACCGCAATGATCAAGGACTGGTGCGACAAGGGCCTGGCCTATTTTGCCACCGGCACCGATGCTTCCGCCACCATGCGCCAGAACTTCTACGATGGCAAGACCCTTTCGGTCATGCACACCTCTTCCCTGTACAACAACTACGTCAGCAAGTGCCCCGATTTTGAAGTGGGCATGGCATGGTATCCCGCAGCTTCCACCGGCGAAAAGAACTCTGAGGTCGGCGGCTGCGTGCTGGGCATCCCCTCCAAGAACGATCAGGCCACCAAGAATGCTGCATGGCAGTTCCTGCAGTTCCTGTGCGGCAAGGAAGTCAACATGCAGTGGGCCGAGGGCACCGGCTATCTGCCCACCCGCAACTCGGTGCTGACCACCGACGAAGGCAAGGAGTTCCTGAAGAAGAAGCCCGACTTCCAGTGCATCTTCGACAACCTGAACCTGATCAACCCGCGCATCCAGAACTCCGCCTGGAGCGAGCTGGCAACCACCTGGAAGAACTACATGGACATCATCATGAACCAGGGCGGCGATGTTGCTTCCAACTCGGCCGATATGGTGGTGGAGATCAACGAGATCCTGGAGGACCATGCCTGATCTGCCTTCCGTCCGTTTTTCAACGCGCCCGGAGGCCGCAGCTGTGACCTCTGAGCACTGGGAACGCTGGTGTGCGGCGTTCAGCAGCGGAAAGCGGGGATCTGGCATCTGGCCCGGTTCCTGCCGTGCTGCCGGAAAGGATACAGAAAATTATGGTCAAAACTGCTAAGGGACACGCGCCTGACATGCAGGCCATCCAATCCGATAAAAAACCCTTTTTTACACAGCGGACCTGGTCCAAATTTGTGGATTTTCTGTTCGTTGTGCCCGCGCTGGCTCTGCTGGCCGTCTTTACTTATTACCCCATCGTCAAGCTGGTGCACATCAGCCTGACCGACTGGAACCTGCTGAACGATACCTGGAACTTTGTCGGTCTGAAAAACTGGAAATGGCTGTTCGCCGGAAGCGGCGCAAAGTATTTGTGGAACTCCCTCAAGGTCACTTTCCTGTACTCGATGGGTGAGATCCTTGTCACAATGGTGGGCGGCATGCTGCTGGCGCTGCTGTTCAACCGAATGACCCGTTCGTTCGGGCTGATGCGCGCCTTCGTCTTTGTGCCCAAGTATGTGGCCATGTCCTCTGCGGCAGTTGTCTTTTTGTGGATCCTGAACACGGATTCCGGCGTCCTCAACTATCTGCTCAACTGCATCGGCCTGCCCTCGGTGGACTGGCTGAACCAGACCTCTACCGCCCTGCCCTCGGTCTTGATGCTGACCGGCTGGCGCGTCATCGGCTATGGCATGATGATCTATCTGTCGGCCATGCAGGGCATCTCGCAGGAATATTATGAGGCGGCTTCGCTGGACGGCGCAAGCGGCGTGCAGAAGTTCTTCCGCATCACGCTGCCGCTTCTGTCGCCCACTACCCTGTTCCTGCTGGTGACTACCTTCCTGTCCTCCATGAAGGTGTTCCAGTCGGTGGATATCCTGACCAGCGGCGGCCCCGCGCGCTCTACAGAGGTATTCGTCTATCTGATCTACCGCTACGCGATGGTAGACTTCCGCATGGATCGCGCTGCAACGGCTGCGGTAATGTTCTTCATTATCCTGCTGGTGATCACGATCCTTACCATGAAGGTCTCGGATCGCTCCGTGACCTACGATTCCTGATCCGGAAAGGAGCTTTGCAGGTATGGAAACGGAACGCAAAACCAAAGCCGCAGGCCAGGCCATCGACAATGCAGCTCTCATCGCCGAGGTCAACGAAAAGCAGCATCACAAACGTCATTCGACCGGGTATCATGTACAAACGATCGTGGCTGTTCTTGTCACCATCGTCATGCTGTTCCCGCTGTATTGGATGATCGCCACCTCTGTCAAATCGGCAGAAGAGGTGCAGCTGGTGATCCCCACTCTGTTCCCCCACAGCTTCCATCCGGAAAATTACCTCAACGTGTTCAAAAAGGCCAATTTCCTCAAGTACTACTGGAACACCATCGTGATGACGGCCGGCATCCTGTTTTTGCAGGTCGGCACCGGCATCCTGGCCGCGTATGGCTTTGCCTGGGGCCAGTTCAAAGGCCGCAAGGTGCTGTTCTACGTTGTGCTGGGCGCACTGATGATCCCCTTGCAGGTCACTTTTATCCCCATCTACATCATGTGTGCGAACTGGGGCCTGTGCGATACCTTTCTGGGGCTGATCCTGCCGGAAGCGGTGTCTGCGTATTACATCTTCATGCTGCGCAACACGTTTATGTCCATCGATCAAAGTTATGTTGATGCCGGACGGATCGATGGCCTGAGCCGCCTGGGTACCATCTGGTATGTGCTGGTGCCCATGAGCAAGGCCACCATCTTCACCGTCACGCTGGTCACTTTTACCAACGGCTGGAACGCCTATTTCTGGCCCAAGATCATCGCCAAGAACGAGACCCGCCGTGTGCTGACCGTTGGTCTGGCACAGCTGAAAAACACGTTTGCCGGACAAGCTGTTTCCAACTACCATGAGATCATGGCGGGTGCAGTGCTTGCCATCATCCCGGTGGTCATCCTCTTCCTGATCTTCCAGAAATACATGATGACCGGCTACTCCAAGGCGGCCATGAAGTAACCTTTTTTCTACCATCCATGCAAGGGGCGGCCGAATACAGCCGCCCCTTGTTTTTTGAAAAGGAGTCCTCTATCATGATCTACATTGCCCCCGGCGCGGCACAGTACCGTGCCAACCTTCACAGCCACAGCGATCTTTCAGACGGAAGCCTGACCCCGGAGGAACTGGTCAAAGCCTACCGGGAAAACGGGTACTCCATCCTGGCCATCACCGACCACGAATCTCCCTATGACCATACAGCGCTTTCCAGCCCGGATTTTTTGCTGCTGACCGGATACGAAGCCTACATCCGGCCTTCTCCTGTGTGCGCCTTTGACCCCTTTGGCCCGGAGATCCACCTGAATCTGCTGGCAAAGGAGCCGCACAACACCGCCTTTGTGGGCTATGACCCCAGCTTTTGCAAATACATGCCCCTTGAACTGGCCGAACAGCGGGTGCACATCGGACAACTCGGCCCACGGCAGTACAGCCGGGAATACATCCAGAAATTTATCGATACCGCCCGCAGCGGCGGATATCTGGTCACTTACAATCATCCCTGCTGGTCTATGGAGGCCGAAGAGGATATCCTGAGCTACGACGGCTGCTTCAGTCTGGAGATCTTCAACACCGGTTCGATGAAGATCAGCGGTTATGAGTGCAATATGGCGCTGTATGACAAATTTCTGCGCAAAGGCAAATTCCTGTACTGCCACGGCTCGGATGACAACCACAACAAAAAGCCGTTTGGCGACCTGCTGTGCGACTCGTTCGGCGCATGGACAATGATCTTGGCCGAAGAACTGAGCTATCCCGCTGTGATCCGTGCGCTGGAGGAAGGCCGCTTCTATGCCACCACCGGCCCTACCATCACCGGACTGGAATTCGATGGATCGTGTCTGCGCGTGACATGCTCTCCTGCCCAGCGGGTGATCCTGCACGGCAGTCCGAAGCTGGCTTTCAGCGCCTATGACCCGGCAGGGCAGCCCATCACCAAGGCCGAATTTCAGATCCCGCCGCAGGCGGAATATGTCTATCTGTCGGTTCTGGCCGCAGACGGCACCGAAGCACATACCCGTGCTTTCCGCCGTTCAGAATGGGAAGGGTGAGCCTTCGCCCAAATCGAAAAGGAGCGTTTTATGAAAATGCGATCCGTCCGGCTGGCTGCCTGCCTGCTGTGCCTGCTTTTGACCACAGCCTGCGGCGCTTCCGCGGCCTCCGCTTCGGCAGCTTCCACAGTTCCCGCGGCGGTCTCTTTGGAATCTGCCGCCGGAGACATCGAAGAGGAAAACAGCCTGAACATGACCCAGACCGTCAGCGTGAGAAAAACCACCTATGAAAACAAATCCGACTTTCAGGAATTTCTGAGCGCGGCACAACCTGCCTGGATCATTCCCGGCCTGAAGGAATCCATGATCCCGCAGGGCATGGACTACTGTGCATCCAACGGGCTGGTCTATATTTCCGGCTATTATACTTCAGACGCCCTGCCCTCCACGCTGGTGGCACTGGATGCAGAAAGCGGAAGCTTTGTGGCGGAATATTATCTTTACAATTCCGATGGCTCCCCCTTTTCCAGTCATGTGGGCGGCCTGGCAGTGACCGACACGACCCTGTATGTTTCTGCCAGGATGGACACCAATGGCAATTACAGCATCGCCGCCATCCCGCTGGAACAGCTGGCCCCGGAAGGAAGCCACAAAGTTACAATAGAGCGCAGCATCCCGCTGCCGGTCTCGCCCTCCTTCCTGAGCTATTCCCAAGGCTATCTGTGGGCGGGCAATTTCTATCATCCCGGCGCAAACTACGGGCTTTCGTCAGGGATGCAGTACACCACTGCCAGCGCAGACGGAGACTATGGATGCTACATTCTGGGCTATGATCTTTCCGGCGGCGAGGAATCCCGCCTGGCCATCCCGGAAGGCGGCGCATATCCCCTGCCGGATGTGGTGCTGGCTGCGCCCAATAAGATCCAGGGCATGGTGCTGTGTGCAGACGGTACCATGACTCTGAGCCAGTCCTATGGACGCAAAAACAACTCCTCTCTGCTGCGGTTTGATCTTTGTCTGAACGACGAACCGGATACCACAGTGACCATCGCCGGGCAGGAACTGCCCGCCTACATTCTGGACAGCGGCCGTGCCCATGGCAGCTTGACCGCCATGCCTATGACGGAGGCTCTGGCAGATGGGCCGGACGGCAGCATTCTGGTGCTGTTCGAATCCGGCGCTTCCCACTACAGCAATGGCAGCGACCGCACCGATCATGTATGGCAGCTGCGTTACGCCGACTGAATCCCCAGCAAAGAACAGAATTTTCCTTTTCTCTCCCCTCTTTCCCAAAAAGGCGCTTCGGGCTGGAAACATCCCGGAGCGCCTTTCCCGTTTTTCTTGATGCTAAAAATGCCCCGGCCTGACCCGGGGCATCCCTTTTTGCGCTGAGATCAAAGTGCAAAGCTGTAGCGGATAAACTGTATGATCTGCTCCAGATGCGGCGCGCTGGCCGGTACGAACAGATAATATGTGTGCTGGATATCGGGATCGCCCGCCAGATCCTCCCCGGCGATATACCTGCTTTGGGTCATGTCCAGTGCCGGATAAGATATCGTACCATCCTCGTTCTTATTGGCATACAGCTCTGCGCCCTTTGCGGCAAGAGCATCCCGCAGATCCTGCGGAAGCGCCCTGCTCAGATCCAGCATCGGCAGCTCGTCCTTGTAGTATTCCAGTACCTCATCGCTGGTCACTACAAAATCAAGCTCCTGTGTGACGATATACGCGATCAGCTTGCCATTGCTGGCGGCAGTATAATCGGCTGCCTGGCCTCCCATATCAATGTACAGCACATCGTCAAACACGATCCGCTGCTGGCGGGTCAGATCCTGGGTATCTGCGTATTCCGCCCCGATCCTGCCCGCCGGGAACAAGTTGTACTCGTCATTTGTGAAAAAGCCCTGCAGCAGGATCTCCTTATGGCTCTGCACCACCGCATCGCCGATGTAAAAACCCACAGCCAGCAGGATCACCAGACCCATGATCCAGAAACGGTAGTAATACAGGATATATTGCAGCCGTTTGCGCAGCGTCATCGGGCGCAGCTTTTCTGCTTCTGCTTCCTGCCACCGGCGCAGGCGTTCCAGCAAGTTCATATATGCAACCTTTCCGCTTACAGCATCCCGTTTTTCCGCAGCTTTCTCCGCTGGCGGCGCTGTTCTTTTTCGGCCTCATAAGCTGCCTGTTCTTCTGCCAGCTCTCCGGTATATTTTTTGAATACCGTATTGATGAAATAGGAAGAAATGAAGATAGCCAGCCCTACCCAGAAGAAAAACATCCCGCTCAGGTAGTAGAACACGACCGCAGCCAGCCCCCACACCAGAAACAGGGTGATGGTATGCGGCAGATTGCCCACCGCCATGATAAAGCTGTTGCTCATCAGCTTTTTCAGCGGAAAATCAAACACCGCCAGCATCGGCCAGATGTACAGCGTACAGGCCAGGAACAGCACCAGCAGGCAGAGAATGAGCGCCCCCAGCAGAATGGCCGGAACACCGCCCACCAGCAGGTAAAAATTCCATACGCCCACCAGATCCACCGCAAAAAACACCAGACCCGCCGCCATGATAAGCCACAATATCGTCGCCTTTTTGAAATGTTTTTTGAACGCTGTAAAATAGCCGGACAGGATGCTGCCTTCGGTATCGCGCACCTGGCGCATGGTAAAGGCGTAAAAGGCGGTCGTGGACGCGCCCACCGTCACCAGCGGGATGCTGGTGATGAACCACAGCACGCTCATACAGGCCACATCCGCCACCTTGCCGATGGCGTTCCAAAACTTGTTTTCCGGATCAAAAAGACGGCTCATGCGGTATTCCTTTCTGCATCAGTGTACGGCGTTGATCCCCTCGAGGATATTGGTCGTGATATAGTCCACGCCCATATCTGCCAGCGACTGGCCGGCATCCGGATCGTTGACCGTCCAGCAGTTCACCTTCCGGCCTGCGCCATGCACCTGGGACACGATCTCCGGCGTGACCGACTGATAATAGAGATCCAGATCCAGATCGTACTTTTTCAGGGTCTCCAGAGAAGAATCCTCCCAGGTCTTGAGCAGATACTGCGCAGGCTGGGCCGGGTAACGGCGGCGCAGGAACACCAGATTCCTGAGCTGGAAGGAGATAAAGATCACATGATCCAGATAGCCCGCCTTGTCGATGATGGAAACGATCTTATAGACATCGCTGGCGCGGAACTCATTTTTCAGCTCCAGCACACACACCTTTTCGTACCGCTTGCAGATGTTGATGTACTCCAGCAGGGTGGGGATGCACAGATCGATGCGGCCGCGCGTTCCATCCAGATCGGTCAGCTGCAGCTTGCGTAGCATATCAAAGGTGCTTTCCTCCACGACCAGGCGATCCAGGCCAACGCGCTGGGTGTTATCGTCATGGATGATGACAAACTGTCCGTCCGCGGTGCGGTGCACGTCTGTTTCCACTGCGCAGTAGCTTTCCCGATTGCAGGCCGCCACAAATGCCGCACAGGTGTTTTCCTTTTCCAGCCCGCTCAGACCGCGGTGCGCCACCATTTTTGTCTGTTTGTTATCGATTTTGATGGTGTTCATAAAAGCAACCTCCTCTTGCCGCCTATCGGCAGAAAACCATTCTTTCAGACAGCCGCCGTCCGAACCAGCGGCTCACACTGTCAGGGACTGTATTCAGTGCTCCGCCCAGTTGCGGCTGCGGCCCACAGCCTTGTGCCAGCCGGCCAGCAGCTGCTCCCGCTGGAGTGCATCCATCTGCGGTTCAAACAGATGGTTGCAGCTCCACAGATGGGCGATCTCCTCCCGGTTTTTCCAAACTCCGGTGGCAAGGCCCGCCAGATAAGCCGCGCCCAAAGCGGTCGTTTCCCGGATGGCCGGGCGCAGAACGGTCTTGTCCAGGATATCCGCCTGGAACTGCATCAGGAACTGGTCACGGCTGGCGCCGCCATCCACCTTCAGGGTCTGGATGCGGATGCCCGCATCCTTTTCCATTGCAGCCATCAGATCGGCGCTCTGGTAGGCGATGGATTCCTCCGCCGCACGGATGATGTGGTTCTGGGTCGTGCCGCGGGTAATGCCAAGGATCGCGCCGCGGGCATACATATCCCAATACGGTGCGCCAAGCCCCGTAAAGGCAGGCACGATGTACACCCCGCCGTTGTCATGCACCTTTTGGGCATAATATTCCGAATCCTGGCTGTCCTGGATCAGGTGCATGCCGTCCCGGATCCACTGGATGACTGCGCCGCCCACGAAAACACTGCCTTCCAGAGCATATTCCACCTCGCCGTTCAAGCTGATCGCGATGGTAGTGACCAGACCGTTTTTGCTCTCATAGATCTCTTTGCCGGTGTTCATCAGCAAAAAGCAGCCTGTGCCGTAAGTATTCTTTGCATCACCCGCATGGAAGCATCCCTGGCCGAACAAAGCAGCCTGCTGGTCGCCCGCGATGCCGGCCACCGGCACCCAGACGCCCTGGATATCCGTATAGCCATAGACCGCGCTGGAATCCATGACCCGGGGCAGGATGCAGCGGGGGATGTCCAGTGCATCCAGCAAGGTCTGATCCCAGTCCAGCATGCGGATATTGTACAGCATGGTGCGGCTGGCATTGGTACGATCGGTGACATGGGCCTTGCCGCCGGTCAGCTTCCAGACCAGCCAGGTATCCACCGTGCCGAACAGCAGCTGCCCCGCCTCGGCCTTTTCCCGCGCACCGGGGACGTTGTCCAGGATCCACTTGATCTTTGTGGCGGAAAAATAGGCATCCGGCACAAGACCGGTATTTTTACGGATGTACTCTTCCATGCCGGGCCTTTGCAGCAGCTCATCCACAAGGGGCGCGGTGCGGCGGCACTGCCAGACGATGGCATTATAGATCGGCTTTCCGGTCGTTTTGTCCCACAGGATCGTTGTTTCGCGCTGGTTGGTGATGCCGATGCCCGCAATATCGCGGGGATCCACGCCGCTTTGCGCAACCACTTCGTTCATCACACCATACTGGCTGGACCAGATCTCCATCGGGTTGTGTTCCACCCAGCCCTGATGGGGATAGATCTGCTCAAATTCGCGCTGCTGCGCACAGACGATGTTCTGTTCCTGATCGAACAGGATCGCCCGGCTGCTGGTCGTGCCCTGATCCAGGGACAGGATATATCGAGTGTTCTCCATACATTTCTCCTTTTTTGCAGATTTGCGGCCATCTCCAAAACAAAATAAGAGCGCGGCAAACGGTGCGGATCCCGCCTTGTCTGCCACCCTCTTGCTCCGAACAAACAATTTGAATTCTGTCCCTATTCTACCCCAAAGCACCACAAATTACAATATGTTCCGCCAATTTTCTATGCATCTTACACAGTGATCTCCCATTCGCTGCGCATTCCGCCCACCGCCCATGCATACAATGGCAGCAAAAAGGGGGGATGCGGCGTGTTTCAGCAGCCACGGAGCCTGCCGGAGCGGTCCTTCCGCACCCGGACGAAGATCGTTGCGGCGTTGTTTTGCATCGTCTGCTTTGCAGGGCTGTGCGGCCGGCTGTTCTGGCTCCAGCTGATCACCGGGGACTGGTATACCGAGCGCGCGCTGGGCCAGCAGCTGCGGGACACGGTCGTTCCGGCCGATCGGGGCCGGATCTACAGCGCGGACGGAGCGCTTTTGGCCGCCAACAGCAGCTGTTGGACGCTGCGGGCTTCCCCGCGGGAAATGCCGGAGGACAAACTGGAGCTTGCAGCCCAAGAGCTGGCACGCATCCTGGAGCTGGACGCTGCGGCGCTGCTGGAAAAGTTCAGCGACCGACGTTCCAACGACTGCCTGCTGCGCTACCGCGTGGATCGCTCCACCGCAGACGCCGTGCGGGATTTCTGCGAGGAAAACGGCATCACCGGGATCCGCATCAACCAGGATTCCAAACGCTGGTATCCGCAGGGAGAGTTTTTAGCCTCCGTTCTGGGCTTTACCAATGTGGACAACGCAGGAGTGTCCGGACTGGAACTAAAATACAACGACCTTTTGACCGGAGAAAACGGCGTGGTCCTCACAGCGGTCAACGCCTGGGGCTATACGCTGGAGCAAAGCTATGAAACAGAGCAGATGCCTGTGGAAGGAAGCGGCCTGCGCCTGACCATCGATGCCAACATCCAGCACTATCTGGAAAACGCCCTGCGCTACGCGGTGCAGGAGCATCATGTCACCCAGCGGGCCGTGGGCATCGTGATGGACGTAAACACCGGGGCTGTGCTGGCCATGTCCACCACCCCTGCTTACGACCCCAACCAGCCCCGCGTCATTGCGGACGAAGCCACCCGGAACGCAGTCAACGCACTTTCCGGCGAGGAACGCGCTGCCGCATTGCAGCTGGCCCAGCAGACGCAATGGCGCAACAAGGCGGTCAGCGACCTGTACGAGCCGGGCAGCGTTTTCAAGCTCATCACCTGCGCCGCCGCGCTGGATGCCGGGGCCGTGAACAAAAACTCCACCTTTGTGTGCGGAGAATCCATTTCGGTGGCGGGCACCCGCTTCCACTGCGCCAACCACAAACGGCACGGCGTTCAGACCGTGACACAGGCGCTGGAAAACTCCTGCAATCAGAGCTTCATCCAGATCGGTTCCCGGCTGGGCAAAGAAGCCTTTTGCAACTATTTTGCTGCTTTTGGCCTGCGGGAGCCGACCGGTGTAGACCTGCCCGCAGAACCCAAAAAGAGTTTGTACTATACTGCCGACCGCATGGGGCCGGTGGAGCTGGCCAGCTGCGCCTTTGGGCAAAGCAGCAAGATCTCCTATCTTGAAATGGCCGCCGCCGTGTGCGCGGTGGTCAACGGCGGCAGGCTGATGCAGCCCTATCTCGTTTCCGATATCCTTGACCCGGACGGCACAGTGCTGGAACACATCGAGCCCATCTGCAAGCGGCAGGTCATCAAGGCAGACACCTCCCGGCTGATGTGCGAAATGATGGAATCGGTGGTGGAAAACGGCGGCGGACGCAATGCACGGATCGCAGGCTACCGGGTCGGCGGAAAAAGCGGCACCAGCCAGAAGCTGGACAGCGAGGATGAAAAAGCCCGCATCGCCAGCTTTGTGGCGGTGGCTCCCATCGACGATCCCCAGTTTTTGTGCCTGATCTGCCTGGACGAACCCCACAGCTGGACCACCACGGGCGGCAGCTTATCCGCGCCGGTATGTGCCGAAGTGCTGGAGCAGACCCTGGTTTACAAAGGCATCCCCCGCGCTGCGATCGACGGCACCGCCCAGCCCAGCGCGGAGACCTTTGGGGAGCTTCCGGAGGACGGCGACAGCTTTGACGGATTATAACAAAAAATGCAGCCTTTTTAAAAGGCTGCATTTTTATGGATCGTCTGTATCACAACCGCGCTCCCCCCAAAGGGACCGGGTCTTTCTGCCGGTTGCTCCCCTTTTGATGTTGCGGTCAAACATTGATTAACAAATCGGCAAATGATATAATATACCCAAAATTTGGGGAACATCGGAGGTGTTCTGATGAAAAAACTGGTTTCTTTGCTGACGCTTTTCGTTCTGACCTGCGGACTGGGGCTTGCGGCCTGTGCAAAATCGGCCGCGGAAGCAGAGCCATCCGTTCAGGAAATCGTGGCAGGCATGACCCTGCGGCAAAAGATCGGGCAGCTGTTTATTGTCCGCCCGGACGCGCTGGATTTTACACAGACGCAGGAGCAGATCGACGATGCAAAGGAAAAGGGCGTTTTGGAGCTGACGGAGGAAATGCGCACTGCGCTGGAGGCATATCCGGTAGGCGGAGTGGCGCTCTTTGGAAAAAACATCGAAACCCCGGAGCAGCTGCGCCAGTTCACCGCCCAGCTGAAAACGGCGGAACAGATCCCTCTGTTTCTGGCCGTGGATGAAGAAGGGGGACGAGTGGCTCGTTTGGCCAACAGCGACGGTTTCGATCTGCCGAAATACGCCAGCGCCTTTGAGACGGAGGATGCCGGAGAGATGGGGCGCACCATCGGCGCTTATTTGAAGGAGTATGGTTTTAATATGGACTTTGCACCGGTTGCGGATGTAAATTCCAACCCGGATAATCCCGTCATTGGGAAACGAGCTTTTTCCGATGACGCGCAAACAGTCCGTCAGAAGGCCGCTGCGATGGCAGAGGGCTTGCAGGAATACGGGATCATGCCGGTCTACAAGCACTTCCCCGGACACGGTGATACCGCGGAGGACAGCCACGCGGAGCTGGCCGTGGTACATAAGACGCTGGAGCAGCTGCAGCAGATCGAATGGGTCCCCTATAAAGATCAGAAGATCCCGGCAGTGATGGTCGCCCATGTTGCCGCGCCGGAGGCCGGGGTAGACGGCCCCGCATCGCTGTCCTATACCGCCATTACCGAATGGCTCAGGGGCCTGTTGGGACACGAAGGGCTGGTGATCACGGATTCGCTTTCCATGTCCGCGATCACCAATACGTATTCTCCCAGCGAGGCCTGCATCCGGGCGATCGAAGCGGGCGCGGATATTCTGCTGATGCCCTGCGGTCTGCGGGAAGCCATGGATGGGGTGGAAAACGCGGTGAAGAGCGGGCGTATTTCGGAAAGCCGGATCGACGAGAGCGTCTGCCGGATCCTGACCGCGAAGCAGGCGATGGGGCTGCTGGATGATATAACATAAAAGCAAAGGAGCATTTGGGCGGCGCCGCAAGCGGCACAGGACGCTATTTGCATCCTGTTTCAGAACCTGTTTTCATAGCCGGAGCATGCCGGATGGACGGCGTGCAACGGGGATGGATACAGGTTCTCATCTTTGGTGGGGCTGCGGGCGGAACACGATCTCTCCGGTCTCGCTGTTCATAGACTCCACAATGGCAAGGCTCTCCAGCTGGATACCACGCTGGCGGATCAGTTCGCCGCCTTTCTGGAAGCCCTTTTCCACCGCGATGCCCACGCCTTCCACCGCAGCGCCAGCGTCATGTGTCAGTTCCAGCAGACCCATCAGCGCACAGCCGTTGGCCAGAAAATCATCAACGATCAGCACATGGTCTTGCGGCGTGAGGAACTTTTTGGAAACGATGACGTTGTAGATCTTTTTATGCGTAAAGGACTGGATCCTGGTTTCGTAGTTGTCGCTGTCCAGATTGATGCTCATGGACTTTTTGGCAAAGACCAGCGGCACATCCAGCTCGCTGGCAACGATCGCCGCAATGCCGATGCCGCTGGCCTCGATGGTGAGCACCTTATTGATGGGCTTTCCTGCAAACAGACGTTTCCACTCCCGGGCCATCTCACGGAACAGCGGGATATCCATCTGATGATTGATAAAGCTGTCCACCTTGAGCACATCGCCCTCACGAACAATACCGTCTTTCCGGATACGTTCTTCCAGCATTTTCATACTTTCTGCATTCCTCCACTTTTTCTGGCGGCACTGTGGTGTGCCGCGGATACTTTTTTAAGTATAGCGGAAGCCCCCCGACCTTGGCAATGCCTTTTTGTGCCCAAATTCTGCCGTCGTGCAAAAATTGCCGAAATCCGACGGCAGCCCGCTCCACTTTTTCGACATCTTCATCTCTTGTACTTTGGTCGTTTTTGTGTATACTGGGGGTAAGCTTCCGCGATCGGGGCGGAGCAGAGGGTGCGCTGCGGCTGCAAAGCGGGTGCAGAATGCATAAAGAAGGAGAGCAATTATGAAAACCGGTTTGATCCTGGAAGGCGGCGCGATGCGCGGTCTGTTTACGGCGGGCGTTCTGGATGTGCTGATGGAACACGACATCACAGTGGACGGCACCATCGGCGTTTCGGCGGGCGCGGTGTTCGGCTGCAATTACAAATCCCATCAAGTCGGCCGTGTGATCCGCTATAACACCGCGTTCTGCGCGGATAAACGCTATGGCAGCTTTCAAAACCTGCTGCGCACCGGCAACTATTACAGCGAACAGTTCTGCTACCATGAGGTGCCGGAAAAGCTGGATCCCTTTGATGCCGAAGCTTTCCGCGCTTCACCTATGGACTTTTTTGTTGTAGCCACCGATGTGCGTACCGGCGACCCCATCTACCACAAATGCCGCACCGGAAGCGCAGAGGACATCCAGTGGATGCAGGCTTCCGCCTCGATGCCTCTGGCCGCCAACATCGTGCAGATCGGCCGCTATTCTCTGCTGGACGGCGGCATTGCAGACTCCATTCCCGTGCGTTTTTTTGAATCCATCGGCTATAAGCGCAATCTGATCGTGCTGACCCAGCCAAAAAACTATGTACGCAAAAAGACCCGAGCCATGCCGATGATCCGGGCAAGATACTGCCGCTATCCCGCCTTTGTGGACGCTATGAACGACCGGCACGAGCGCTACAACGAAACGACTGCTTACATTTCCATGCTGGAACAGGCCGGAAAAGCCTTTGTTCTGCGGCCGCCCATCCCTTTGGAAATCGGCAAAGCGGAGCACGATCCGGATGAACTGCGCCGCGTCTACGAAACCGGCCGCGCGGTGGCCGAGATCCATCTGGACCGCATCGTGGAGTTTTTAGCCGAAACAAAGGCCGCACCGGAAGCGTGAGTCCCCTTCTCCCCTATGAAAACCAAAAGGAGCAGACGCATTGCAGCGTCTGCTCCTTTTTAAAGCTGTTTTCTGTCCTGCCGCGCGGTCAGCTGTCCCAGCGCCAGTACCGCCAGGACGATCACCCCCATGACCAGAAAAACGCCCAGCAGACCGCTGATCGCCACCGGCAGCGTGAAGCTCCAGGCAGAAGAAATCCACAAAAGCATTCCATTTTCCTCCTTTTCTTACGCGCCCATCAGGGTCAGAAGCAGTCCGCCCGCAATGACCGAAGCGATCTGACCGGAAACATTGACGCTGATGGAATCCATCAGCAGGAAATTCTGATGATCTTCCGCAAGTCCCATCTGATGGATCACCCGCCCGCTCATGGGAAATGCCGAGATGCCCGCCGCACCGATCATCGGATTGACTTTTCTGCCCTGCGGCAGAAACCGATTGAGCAGCTTTGCAAACATCACTCCGCCCACCGTATCAAACACAAAGGCAAACAACCCCAGAAGCAAAATCAGAAGGGTGTCGGCACGGACAAAGCGCTCCGCTGTCATTTGGCTGGCCACCGTCAGACCCAGCACCAATGTAACAAGGTTGACCAGCACATTCTGCGCGGTCTCACTGAGCGAGTGCAGCACCCCGCATTCCCGCAGCAGATTGCCAAACATCAAAAACCCTACCAGTGCCGCACTGGAAGGTGCCGCCGCTCCTGCAATGATCGTGACCAGGATGGGGAACGCGATCCGGGTCATACGGGAAGCCTTTCCTCTCTGGCTGCACATGCGGATGCACCGTTCTTTCCGCGTGGTGATCAAGCGGATGACCGGCGGCTGGACGATGGGCACCAGCGCCATATAGCTGTAGGCCGCCACCATGATCGCACCCAGATACTGTGAGCCGAGGGTATTGGCCACAAAAATGGCTGTGGGGCCGTCCGCCGCACCAATCACAGCGATGGATGCCGCGTCTCTGGGCGAAAAAAAGAAGCCCGCGAGGAAAAAAGTAAAAAAGATCCCAAACTGTGCCGCCGCACCAAACAGCATCAGCCAAGGCTTTTCCAGCAGAGGGCCAAAATCGATCATCGCCCCGATGCCAATGAACAGCAGCAGCGGAAACAGTTCGCTGGCCATCCCCGCCTCAAACAACATGCTCAACGGGCCTTTGGCCTCGCCCTGTGTGATGGCGCCCGAACCCGGCAGATTGACCAGGATCGTGCCAAAGCCCATGGGAAGCAGCAGGGTCGGCTCCATTTTCCGGGCGATGGCAAGGTAGATCAGCAGCGCGCCCACTGTCCACATCACCAGCATCTGCCAGGTCAGGCTTCCATAGCCGGAAAACACTCTGCCAAGGTTTGTCAAAAGCTCCATTGTGCGTTCCTCCTTTGATGGTCGCTGTCCGGTGCTGCGCGCTGCGGCGGAAGCAATAAAAAAGAGACTCCTCTCCACAGCGCAACGCTGCGGATAAAAGTCTCAAGCATACACATGACGCCGGGCCGGTCCAGGCCGTGATGACGCCGCCATGCAGTGCGCCGACCGTTCCCGGCGCGGCACACCCTCTACTCCCCTTTACCCTCTGTTTTCAGTATATGCACCCCCTGCCCCGTTATCCACCAAAAATTTGTGGATTTTACGCTGGGTTTTCCGCTGCGGAAAAGACTTTTCTCCGGGAAGAAATTATGGTATCATATCTCTGTTCCATTTTTTGCAGGGCACCGCTCTGCATGATCTGTTCAAGGAGGATCTTTTTTTATGAAAACTATCGAAGAATTCTGCAAAGAGCTGGCCTCTAACGAGGCTCTGTGCAATGCACTGGAAAATGCGATCCGTTCGTCCAAGGTAGATGAGTTCCTCAAGCAGCATGGCATCAACGCCACTGCGGAAGAACTGCTGGACGCGCTGAAAAACAACCCCGACACCCGCGCGATCGCAGGCAGTCTGCTGAATGCAGTTGCCAGCGGCCTGGCCTCTCAGGGCGGTCTGGCCAGCAACCTGACGGGCAATCTGGCAGGCAGTCTGCTGGGACAGCTGCGCAAGGGCAGTCGCTGAACCGGAAAACCTTTGGATCGCCGGAAGATCCCTTAAAAATTTAAAAGCATGCGATTGACCTTTGTGTGTTTCTGTGCTATGCTATATGCACAGTCAGCAGGAGGTGGCGCATATGTTTTCCGAAACAGACTGCGGCTTTTACATCAAGCATATCAATGACGCATTGCAGCGGGACTCCAACAACCAGCTGCGCAGCCAGGATCTGACCCTGTCACAAATCGCGGTACTGCTCCATCTGGAAAATTCGCCCGGCCACGCACTGCCGCTCAAGGAGCTGGAAAAGCAGCTGCAAGTTGCGCAGTCTACCGCCGCCGGGATCACCGCCCGGCTAGAGCAGAAAGGATTTGTGGAGGGGCTTGGCTGCCCGCAGGACCGCCGCGTCAAAATGGTGCGTATCACATCGGCAGGGCTTGCCTGCTGTGCCGCCGCACAGCAGCAAATGCATCAGGCCGAGGAACATCTGCTCGCCGCTCTGAACAAAGAGGAACGCATCCTCTTTGCCTCTCTGCTCAAAAAAGTCAGCGATTCCATGAAATAAGGCCCCCCTGCGATGCAGGCGGGTCTTTTTCCGGAATAAATCAATCGCATGCTTTCATTCTTTGAGGATCCTATCACTGGAGGGAATTTTATGGAACAAAACACATCCGCGCTGGAAAGCTTCCGCACCGGTAAAATCTCCACGGCAGTTTTCCGCAATGCCATCCCTGCAATGGCCGCCATGCTGATGGTGCTCATCTACAACCTGGCGGACACCTTTTTCATCGGCCAGACCCACGACGCTTTACAGGTGGCTGCCGTTTCCTTGTGCACACCGGTATTTCTGCTGTTTATGGCTATGGGAACTCTGTTTGGACTGGGTGGAACCTCGGTGATCTCTCGTGCAATGGGCGAAGGGCACACCGATCATGCACGAAAGGTCTCCGCTTTCTGTATGTGGGGCTGCGTCGCCGTGGGCATTGTGATGGCGGCCGTGTTCTGGATCTTTCTGGATCCGCTGCTGAATCTGATGGGGGCCAGCCCCGACACCTGGAACTATGCGCGCAGCTATCTGGCCATCGTGACCGCCTGCGGGCCTTTTTCCCTGATCGCCAACTGCTACTCCAATATCCTGCGCGCAGAAGGCCAGTCGGCCGTGGCGATGATGGGCACTCTGATCGGCAATCTGCTGAACGTGATTTTGGATCCTATCATGATCCTGGGCTTTGGCTGGCAGATCGAAGGCGCCGCCATCGCGACCGTGATCGGAAACGTGGCTGCCGCGGTGTACTATCTGCTTTATTTCCGCCGGGGCACTTCCCTGCTGAGCATCCACCCGCGGGATTTTACCCTGCGGGACGGTGTATGCTCCAGCGTCCTGGCCATCGGCATCCCGGCCTCGCTGGGATCGCTGATGATGAGCTTTTCCCAGATCATCACCAACAGCCGCATGGCACAGTACGGCGACATGGCTCTGGCCGGCATAGGTGTGGCCATGAAAGTGACCATGATGACCGGCATGGTCTGCATCGGCCTGGGCCAGGGAGTCCAGCCGCTGCTGGGCTACTGCGTGGGTGCAAAGGACTGGGTTCGCTTCCGCAAAGCGCTGACCTTCTCGCTTGGCTTTGCGCTGGTGCTCAGCGCTGCCCTGACCGGTGTATGCTATCTGTTCACCGGGCCGATCGTACAAGCCTTTTTGACCGATCCGGCCGCCTATGACTACGGTTTTCAGTTCTCCCGTATCCTGCTGAGCACCAGCGTTTTGTTCGGCATCTACTATGTGCTCACCAACACCTTGCAGGCGATGGGCGCAGCAACGCCCTCACTTATCATTAACCTGAGCCGTCAGGGACTGCTCTACATCCCTGCACTATTGATCCTGGAAGCTGCGCTGGGCATCGATGGCCTGCTTTGGGCACAGCCTATGGCTGATGTGCTTTCGCTTGTGCTGGCCGTGGCGCTTTTCCTACCGATGTGGCGCAAAATGTCCCGCAGCTCCGCTTCAGAGCATTAACACATTTCCCCGATCCATGCCAAACGGAAAACCGCCGCAGAGTCTGTCTGCGGCGGTTCTTTCTTGCCGAATTTATTCTGTGCTGATCAGCTCCAGCACTTTCTGGGGGTTCTCCGCTGCCTTGACATTGCCCATGGCCTTTACAATGATCCCCTCCTCATCGATCAGATAGGTGGTGCGCACAAGCCCCATCGACACCTTGCCGTACAGCTTCTTTTCCTTCCAGACATCGTATGCCTCGATGACAGTGCGATCCGGGTCAGACAAAAGGGTGAACGGCAGGCTGTATTTTGTTTCAAAGTTCTTGTGGGATTTGACGCTGTCCTTGCTCACACCCAGCACCACCGCACCGCGCTCTGTAAACTGGGGATATCGTTCTGCAAAACCGCAGGCCTGCTTTGTGCAGCCCGCCGTGCTGTCCTTGGGGTAAAAATACAGTACGACCTTTTGGCCGCGATAATCCGACAATCTGTGCACCGCCCCGTTTTGATCCGGCAGAGCAAACTCCGGCGCTTTGGTTCCAACTTCCAGCATAAAAAAGCTCCCTTCTCTACTTCTGCATTTTCCGGGCTGGATCATCCTGCCCGGGCCATCCCATTGTATCACGCCTTTGCCTGACGCGCCAGAGGATGTTTCAGACGCGGTGCACCACCGCCAAATTCCGCTTTGTGGGTCTGGGCATAATAGAACAGATACTGCTGCAAGATCCCAGCTCCCTGCACAGTTTCTGCAAAGGGAGACTTTCCCGCATATTTTTCGTCGATCACACGGCGGATCCAGACATCTACCGGCGCCCGATCCACCCGGCTGTAGCCAAACAGCATGACGCAGTCCGCCACTTTGTCCCCTACGCCGTACACCGCTTTGAGGGCGGCAAACAGCTCTGCGTCCGGCAGCCGGGCCAACCCCTGCAGATCAAGCTGCCCGGATGCCACCCGACGGGCGGCATCCTTTACATAGGGCACCCGATAGCCCAAACCACAGCCCTGAAGCGCTCCCACACTTTGGGCCGCCAGAGCCTGGGCCGTGGGAAACGCATACAGCTTACCCTGCGGGGCATCCAAAGATTCCCCGCAGAGCGCAGCCAACGCCTCTACCGCACGGCGGATGGCAGGGATGCTCTTGCGCTGGGAAACAATGAATGTGACCAGCATTTCCCACGGATCCTGCCGCAGAATCCGGATCCCCTCGCCGCAGCGTCCCGCCGCTGCCATAAACCGGTCATCCGGGTCGATGCCGTCCAGCACGCTCTGGTAGCTGCGCCCTGCATCAAAATACCGGCTCCATACCGCATCCCATTCGGCGGGGGTGCAATCGGCTTCGATCGCAGCAGGGCCTTTTTGACGGCAGCAGACGATGCTGCTGCCGGTCACAAAACGGTAGACCCCCGGCCGGATCTCTGCGCAGCGGAAGCACTGGCCGCTGTCAACGATCTTAGCCAGGTCGATCCGATCCTGAAAAATTGCTGTCATGGTGCATTCCTCCGCCCTTTTCCAGTCTGTTTTGCCCGCACAAAAACGTATTGTGCCGCATCGGAATCCTGCGGGCTGAAGCAATAGCCCAGCTCGGAAAATCCCTGGATCTGCTCCGGCGACCGAACGTTATGCACAGCCATATAGCGCACCATCTCGCCCCGGGCCATCTTTGCATAAACGCCCTTCTGCACCAGCTTTCCGTTTTCTCTCTCGGCAAACACACAGGTGATATAGGTGTCTGCCGGGGTCAAATAGGGCTCGATGCAGCGTGCATATTCCCGCGAAGCCAGGTTCAGGATCACACCGCTGTCATCCCGCACGGCCTCATACAGGCGGCTGCCCCAGAATTGATACAGATCTTTTGTTCCGGCCACCGCTACTTTAGCCTGCATTTCCAGCCGATAGGACACCACGCCGTCCATAGGCCGCAGCACCCCATACAGCCCGGACAGAATGCGCAGATTCTGCTGCACATAGTCAAACTGTCCCTGCTCAAACACCGAAGGAGCCATATACTTGTAAGCAATGCCATCATAGGCCAGAATCGCCGGGGAAGCAAAGCCGTCCAGATCCATCTGCTGCAAACGGCTGTAGTTTTCCTGCGCAAGCCGCTCGCTGCACTGCCACAACCGCTTTGCCTGCTCATAGCGCAGGGTACGCATCCATGCCGCAAGCTGACGGGCTTGTTCCAGATACACCGGCTTTCCCTCGGGAGCCAGCGTTTCCTCCCGCAGCATCTGTTTTGCGGGGGACAGGATAATCTTCACAAAACCGCTCCTCTCTGTTTCGATGCCCTGATTGTACCACACCCCTGCGGATACAGCAAGTTTTGACCTCTGAAGGCATACAGTAAACCAGGCTTTTTATTCGTCCATTGAGGGGAGGATCCGCCATGCTGATGACTCTGCTGCAATTTTTTGCGTCCAAATTCCTGATCCTGGCACTTCATCTGGAATCCGGCAGCTTTCCACGGCCATTGACTGCGCGGGAGGAAGCTGCCGCCTTTGCCGCCCTGCATGCGGGCGATGATTCCGCCCGCGAAACATTGATCCGGCACAATCTGCGTCTGGTAGCCCACATCGTCAAAAAATATTACGCCCTGCCTGGCGACCAGGACGATCTGATCAGCATCGGCACCATTGGCCTGATGAAGGCCATCAACACGTTTGACAGCACACGACGGGCAAGATTTTCGACCTATGCAAGCAAATGCATCGAAAATGAGATCCGGATGCAGTTCCGCCGGGAACGCAAAAACGCCTCCACTGTTTCCCTGCAGGAAACGCTGGAGGCCAGCAAGGATGATTCCGCTCTGACATTGTCGGATGTTCTGCAAGACAGCTTTTCCATGGAAGAAGCCTGTGAAACGCAGGATGATGTCCGCCGTCTGCGCCAGCTTCTGGAAAGCCTGCCCGCGCGGGAACGGCAGATCCTGATCCTTCGCTACGGTCTGGGCGGTCAGCCGCCCGCCACCCAGCTGGAGGTAGCGCAGTGGATGAAGATCAGCCGCAGCTATGTATCGCGTCTGGAAACCCACGCCCTGGAGCAGCTTCGTCAGACATGGGAGGCAAAGCCTTGAAACCCTTCTATTGCGGGGCGCAGCCTCCTTGCGCGAGAGCACACAAGCCAGTGTCGTCCGACAGTCGGCTTTCCCTAAACGCTATAGTGATTTGGAACGGGACGCTGCTGTCTCCGCACCAAAGAGGCGCTTGCAGACTTTGTATCCTGACGGCCTGCTTGCCAAATCACATAAAAATTCCCGGATGCAAAAGCCAAAATCTTCTGCATCCGGGTTTTCTTTTTCTTTGTTCTGCCGGGCCGTTCAGTCCAGCGTATGGTAATAGGGATAAATATCCTCGTAATGGCCATCCTTCATCCGGAAGCCCTGCGGGATCACCCCCAGCTGCACAAAACCAAGCCGCTTGTACAGATGCTGGGCGTGGACATTGGACGCAACTACCGCATTGAACTGCATCACCCGGAACCCGTGGGCCTTGCCCTGACGCAGGCTGTCCGAAACCAGCTTTTCCCCGATGCGCAGCCCGCGCAGCTCCGGCCGCACCGCATAGCTTGTGTTGCACAAATGCCCGCAGCGTCCGATGTTGTTCGGGTGCAGGATGTACAGTCCGCAGACCCGGCCCGTGTCCACGTCCTCTGCAACGGCATTGTATGTCTGTGAGGCAAAAAAGTTTTTTGCCGTTCCAACGGTCAGCAGTTCCTCCTGCGGAAAGGCAACGCCATCCTCCACCACCTGGTTCCAGATCTCCACCATCTCCACAAGATCCTTTTGCTGATATTCCCGCACCTGAATGTTCATGATCGACTGCTCCTTTGTTCGGACTGTGTTTTTACATTTTGATATTTTAGCACAGCTCCGGACAGAAGAAAAGTGCCTTGCCCTTTTTGTTTGTGTCTGGGCCGCCCCATGTCAGCGTTTGCGCAGAACAATGCGGATAAAGTTGAGATATTTTCCTCCGCCGGCTTCCATCGCGCGGCGATCCCCAATGGCATACTCGTTATCCTGCCGCAGCCAGTCTGCCCAGACCTCCTCATTGGATTCCATCTCGCTGACCGAAATCACCTCTGCGCCCCGGCACGCGCCGACCATCGCCGCCCAGTAATCCTTGTCGTGCATATAGTCGAGCTGTTCGGGCGTCCAGGAAAGAAGCAGCTCCGGCGGAAGATCCTCGTGGCAGTCCCGCTTCATGCCCGGAATCGAGATATAGACCCATCCGCCCGGCTTGACGAAAGGCAGCAGCTTTTCGTCAAGATATGCCGGGTCCCGGCCAAAATAGTTGTAAGAATCGGTGCTGACCACCGCGTCAAAGAAGTTCTGCTCAAAGGGCAGCGCCAGCGCATCCGCTTTGACCGGCAGGATCTCTTTGTCGCTCAGACCCATTTCCCGGAAAAAGAGGCGGTTTTCCTCCGGATCGCTCCACAAGTCTGCTGCCCAGACCCGGAAACCATATTCCTTTGCCAAAAACACCGAAGTCAATCCCTGTCCGCTGCCCAGATCACAGACGTTTGCCCCCGGAGGCAGCGGACAGCCTTGCAGCAGTTCTTCTTCCAGCTTGAGGGGATTGGGGCCCATGATTTTTGCCATCAGGACAGGCGTTTCGTACTTTTTGCTCCGTGGATATTCCATAGGGTTCTCCTTTCTGTTGCTTGGGATCGATATGGTTGAACCTTTGTTTTCTGGCAGTGCAGGCCCGGCTCCCGCGCCCATAGCACAGCAGACATCCGTTCCATCCGCGATCCGTTTTGTTTATTCTGCGGTTTCCTCCATTTGCAGCGCTGCGCAAAAACGCTCCAGAAAGCGATCCAGCTGCGCCAGCACCATCTGTTTGTCTTTCGTCCCATCGTACACACTGTAAAGCAGAAAGACCGGGCCATAAAATTCCAGCGCCCGGTCGTACGCCTGCTCACGGCTGCGCTTTCCGGTGTGAAAAACCTCCGCCATATACTCCACCGGCCCCGCCGCCAGATATTGCTGAAACAACTGGTTCATCTCCGGGCTGCGGTGCTGTTCCAGTGTGAGCATCCGGCGGAAATCCGCCGCAAAGAGATCCTGTGTCCAGTAGAGGAACATCTCTTTTGTATAGCCGCAGATCTGGCGGGCCGTAAGCCCCGCGTAATCCCCGCCGGGCTGGGCCGGGTCGCTCAGCGGCATATCATGCTGCTGCGCCTGAGCGGTATCCTGCTGTTCCATGCGGGCAAGGATGGCGGCCAGAATATCCTCCTTTCCTGCAAAATGCCGGTACAGCGCCGCTTTTGTAACCCCTACCTGTGCGGCGATCTCGCTCATGGAGGTGCCGCTGTAGCCGCTGCGCGCAAACAGGGCCAGTGCCTGTTCCAAAATGCGCTCCCGGGTGCTTTTTTCCATTCTGTTCTTCCTTTTCTACAAAAAGTAACCGTTCGGTAACTTCATTATAGTTACCGAACGGTTACTTGTCAAGCTTTTATTTTTCGTTCAGCTCAGCGCCGCTTTTCCATCACAAAATTGGTCAGCTCTGCCCCGCAGCGCACAACCGTCTGCTGACGCAGGACGACATAGCCCCGCCGTACAATAGAGACGCAATTCCATCAGGCCGCGCTCAGATGACCGGCTGTTCCTGCCAGCCCTTGCACACATCCACCCAGGCATCAAAGGCCGAGTATTGTTCCAGCTCCGGGATGGTCAGCTCGATGGCGCTGTTGCTGCTGCCGCAGGCCGGAAACACCGTTTCAAACCGGCGCAGGCTCGCATCCAGATAGACCTTGACCCCCGGCTGCACCGCAAAAGGACAGACTCCGCCCACCGCGTGGCCCACCAGTGTTTCGGCCTGTTCCGGGGTGAGCATCTTTGCCTTTGTCGCAAACTGTTCCTTGTATTTTTGATTATTGATTTTGGCATCGCCCGCTGCCACGATCAGCACCGGGCTTTCCCCCACCAGAAAAGACAGCGTCTTGGCAATGCGGCATGGCGCGGTGTGCAGCGCCTGAGCTGCCAGCTCAACCGTCGCGCTGGACTCGCCCAGCTCCTGGATACGGCCTTCTATGCCGAACTGCCTGAAATATTCTTTTACCTTTTCGATCGCCATTGGAATCATCCTCCCAAGTCTGCGCGGAATCAACCGTCGAATCCTATCCGCATTTTATCTCATGTCTGCCATTGTACCACGCCTGTTCCCGTTTGACCAGCGCAGAACGCAAAAAAAACACACCGGCATTTCTGCGCGGCACGGCCCAAAAAGTTTCAGTACAACAACAAGCATCCTTTCTGACAGAGCTCATAGATCTCATCGTATTTGGCTTCGATCATCGGCTGAAAATGATCAGAAGCTGTTTTTACGTCCTCAAACACCGGAAAAGACCGCAGACCCATGCGGCCCGCAGCCCTTTCCGGAAAGGTTCAGCAATAAAGGTTCAGCAATTTTACCGGATCCCTTTGACCAACGGGATCAAGCACAGCAGCAGGATCATTTGTTACACGTTTTGATCCAGCGCGGTGCGGAGATTGGCCAGCACTTTCTGGCTCAGCAGGACGAACGCCTGCTTGGTGCGGCCGGCAGAAACGTTCCGGCAATGGACATTCGCCCGTTCAAAGAATCCGGTTGAGACTGCTCCGGCTGCCGCACGGGTATCGCAGAAGAAATGAGTCCCCGGCTGATCCAGCCACTGTTCCAGCGCGGCAGAGTCAAAACCCGGCCCGATGGATGTGTTGAAAAGCACCTTGCCCGCGCCCAGCTGGGCAAATTCCGCCTGGCCCAGCAGCAGAACATTTTTATTCAGGCAGGTAAACACCACTTCGCTCTCCCGCAGCAGCTGCTCCAGCGGCAGATAGCGCATACCCGCCTGCTCTGCGTCAGGCTTACGGGTACGGCTGTAATAAGCGATATCCGCTCCCATAAAGGCCAGCGCATCTGCGATCATGCGCCCCGACACGCCCAGGCCCACAACGCCCACCTTCAGCCCAGTGATCTCCACCGGCTCGTCTCGCAGCATCGGCATGCCAAAGCCGTGCAGCAAGCCGGTCAGCTCATGCAGAACATACTCCACCACGCCCCGGTCTCCATAGTCCCGGATGCCCAGCACCCGGATCCCCTTCTGGCGGGCAAAGGCGATATCCACATTTGCGCTCTCCTCCGAATACAAACTACAGCACATGCCGATGTAGCGGATATTGGAGCAGCGCTCGATGACCGCGCGCCCGATGCGCGAAGTATAGCTGAGCAGCACCGCGTCCGCGTCACCGATGCGGTGAACGATCTCATCGTCACTGCTGGGGATATCCTCAAACAGCACGACCTGCCGCGCATACCGGAAAAGTTCTTTTTCGGCGGAAGGAATCAGGCTGACCGGCTCGATTGCAACCAACTTTTCAAACATGAAACTCGACCTCCTATTTAATAAAAACAGATCGGCGAAGAAAGATTGCGCAGCAGCGCCACCACGCTCCATCCGGCAATGGCACTGGTACTGGAACAAATATCCACCACTGCCCTCACCCCTTCGATCTCTGCCGTGATGCGGTGGTCATCCCCCACCCATCCGGGAACCGAATGCATGGTCACACCCGTAAACTCCGGCCCGGTGGTGGCCAGAGAAGCCGCTACCGCCACATTGACCCGCCGCGGGAAGGTTTCGATGGCCTGCCGAGCGTTTCCGTTGAACACCATGGTCTTTTCGGTATCGGTCAGCAGATGCTCCGCCCACACCGGCGTATTGCGGAATCCCCGTGCCCCGGTGTGCGTTTCAATGCCAGCCGTTTCGTCCAGTTGCTGTGCCTGTGCCATCAACGTCACTGTCTGAAGCACATCAAAGCCGCCAATGGCTCCGCTGGCCAGATGCACCTTTGCGCCGCCCGCCCGTGCAGCCTGCTGGACCTGCTGATAAAACGACTGATCCGCAAAGGCTCCAATCGAAATGACCACCAGATTCACGCTGCGGCGCAGCACCGGGCAGGCTATTGCGCGGACAGCCTCTACCGAGGCCGTTTCCACAACATATTCCGGATGAAGGGCCAGCAGCTCCTCCCAGTCAGCGCAGGCTCGGCAGCCCACTTCTGCGGCCAGCCTTTCGGCAGATTGCTGCGAGCGGCTGGCAACACCGACCAGCTCATAGTCTTCCAGCAGTCTATTTTTCCACGCCCGAGCTACAATGCTGCCCAGAAATCCGCAGCCCAGGATGCCAAACTTGATTTTCATATCCCATCTACTCCTTTTCCTTAAACTCCCAACAACAGAGCTGTTTTCAGTATATCATACGGCAGGGCAAAATGGTATGCCCTGCGGCACAAAGCGTCTTGGGCGAAAAACAGGAATCTGACAAAAAATCTTTTCAAAAAGGCTTGACATGCAGAAAAAAGGCTGATATAATAAGCCACGTCGCCGGGAGATGACGAACAAAAGATATGTCGTCAAATCCCCCCGAAACAATTGAATAAGCTGAATTCTTGCTTGGGTATCCTGTTTCCTGAAATTGGAATTTCTGGAAAATTATGGGGGTATAGCTCAGCTGGGAGAGCGCTTGAATGGCATTCAAGAGGTCAGCGGTTCGATCCCGCTTATCTCCACCACAAAGCTCGGCAAGAGCATAACAAAACACCGTTGATTTTGGAAACAAAGTCGACGGTGTTTTTGTTTGCGTCAAGAATAAAGCGGCAGCTTACCGAAGCTTTTTTTCGATCTCCTTGTACGGCCAGTATCCCCAGGATTCCACAATTTTTCCGCCGGAAATTTTAAAATGCTCCAGTGCTTCAAAAGAGATTTTTCTGCCCGTTGCAGGGATTCCCATGCAGATGCCGGAATGCACCCCCTCAAATAAAACTCTCACAGCGACCATATCCTGTTCTGAAAAAATATCCAGCACCGTTGCAGACAATTCGGAAAACTGGGATCCAACGATTTTTAAAATTTCCACAGCCTGAGCGTTTCCTTTTGTCCCGGCCGGGCTGTGGTCGATGTATTCAGAGGATAAACAGGTCATTACAAAATCGTAATTTTTGTTTTCGTATCCTTCCCGAAAAAAAGCAGATACGATTTCGGTGTTCGTCATACAAGTCCTCCATTTATTTTGACTGCTGAAAGGGAATCTTTTTTATAAAATCCTCGATCAATCGGTTGATGGCGTCCGGTTTGTCCGTGTTTGAATTGTGACCGGCGCCTTTGATCCATTCCAGAGGAATGGATGTATTTTTATGCCACGCTTTATTATACCGGATGCAGGAACCGGCATGATCCTCTTCTCCGCAGATCAGCAAGGCCGGGCATTTGATCTCGTAAGGAAGATCCATCTCCATAGCCTCCGCCAGAATGCGGAAGCCGTGGCCTGCGATCTGAGCATAGCGTTTCTGATCGCCGTCATAGACCATCATGATCTCATGCATCAGCTGCCTGCCATATGCAGAAGTGGCGACCCCATTTGCTCCGGAGCGCAAAAGAGCTTTCCAGGGATAGCAGGCATAGACCGGTTCCATCCGTTTTAAAAGCCATAGCTCGATCCCGGTAATATATCTCCTTTGAAGGGGTGCAGAGTCGATGGAAACAAAGCCTTTTAACTTGTCCGGGTACAGCTGGGCATAAGCCTGACCCACATAGCCGCCCATAGACTGACCAACGATCACAGGATTTTGGAGATTTTCCTGTTCCAGGATCTCGTCCAGCCATCGTGCTTTATCCATCAGGCTGAAATCGAACGCGAACGGCCACGAAGCAGCATGAGCGGGTGCATCCCAGACGAGAAGGTTATAACGGCCTTCAAAATACAAAATCTGTTTGTCAAACAGCCGATGATCTGCGGTCAGCCCTGGCAGAAAAATGATGGTGAGCTGGTTTGGATCTGCGATGCTGGCCCAGTAGTGGATCACTCCCGAACGAGTGCGATATGTCTTTTCTTTCATTGGAAAGCCCTCCTGGAATGTCCGGCTTTGCAGCCAGTGATCTTCCTGCACAGTTTTTTGATAGCACGGCTTCTCTATGCAGCCGCAGACAAAGCTGCGGCGGATGCATCGCGTCCCCGCTTACTCATAATACACCTGATTTTATTTCTTGAAAAGAGGATATCTCATGAAAACAAAGACCTGTTTTTCGCTTGACTTTTTGAGCGCAAACAGGCATCCCGACCATGGATTATGATCGGGATGCCTGTTGAAAATGTCCTTAGAACTCCGAAAAGGCACCGCACCTGTGACAACTCATCGCTCAGCGCCGTGCTGCCTTGCCTCTTTTCGTCTGTTGTTCATGATGCGAATCAGGTGATAGACCAGTCGCAGAATGACGATCAGGATCAGCAGCGCCAAAGCAGCGGCAATCACCTGCACCCACCATACAGGCGTTGTGGAGATCACAGCAATTTCCACATTTTCCCCTTCAGCCGCAAAGCACAGGTAACTGCCTATACGATGCGTTTCCACAGCTGCCCAGCCATCTTCCTGCCTGACATAAATCTGCACATCCGGATCCCCGTCAGGAGCAAGATAACGGATCGTATGGGCTTCATTGCCATCCTGTGGAATCACGATTTGCCACTGCTCAATGACCTTCCGGCTCCAGGTGGAGCCGGTAAAGCACCCCGGCAAAGCATCCCGGAAGCGCTGCGGGAATCCATTTGTATCCGGAGTGGTTTCCAGGGCTTGGAGCAGAAGTGCCGCCGTATCGTCATAATGGCCTTCTGCAAAGAAAATCGGATGTCCCTCGCTTCTTGATCCCGTGCTGGCGATCGCGGAAATTATTGGCGTATAAACCACCGTTACCACGGTATCGTAGTGCAGATCCTGCAAGGCATCTGTGTCCCAGCAGGCGTAATAGCCTTCCTTTTGCGGCAAAGGCGGATAGACGCTGCTGTCAAACGAAGCTCCATAGTCCATGGGGATCGTCTTGAGTACGGTATCCTCCGTGCGGAAGGTCAGCGTAAAGGACTTGAACGGATCCGGCAGATCCTGTACCGCACATAGTTCCTGATAGGAAACAGGCTCTGCTTTTCCCGTATAGCTCACCCGGCCCAGGCCGGCCAGTTCATCGGACACAAAGCAGTTTCCGGTAAACTTGCCATCCTCTGTTCCGGCAACTGCCCCAGCATACTGCTCATAGTCTGTGATCTGCACCAGCGTATAGCAATGATCGACCACACTGTCCTCATCTCCGGAGCCTAAAACGCCGCCTACATAGCGGCCGCCGGAAAGCGTGCATTTTGCAAAGCACCGCCGGATGGCAGACTGAGAACGCCCGGCGATGCCGCCCACATAGTCACCGTTCGTGCTTTCCACACTGCCATACGCCTGACAGAGATAGGCCGCGCCCAGATCCATCCGACCGATGATCCCCCCGGCATAGTCCTTTTTTGCGGCAATGGAACCCGTGTTGATACAGCTGCGGACCACGGCTGCCAGCTGGTAGCGGAAATCGTAGGAACGTTCTCCACTTTCCGACAGATCGTCTTCCGGATCAAAGTCATATTCGATGGCCATGGAGCCTACAATGCCTGCAACATTGATATCGCCGTTCACAGATCCGGAGTTCTGTGCATTGGAGATTTGGCCGGAAGTGCGATCCTCCGACAGTTCCTGATCGGAGACATCTTCAAAATGGTTCGAGCCTTCTTTTGCGATCGCTTCCTCGCTGATCTGATGCATCAGATCAATGATGACGCCCATCTGACGGTTGATCGCACGCAGATCCGCAAGAAGGCTGTCCGACGAGGACGACATGGTATCGTTCAGCGTGTTTACCTGTTCCAGCATTTGAGAGAGCGCATTGTCCAGAGCATCCCCCCGTTCGGTCAGGCCGCTGTCGATGGGGGTGAACTGGATCGCGGGCTTTTCCGCCAGCTCCTGCATCACATCCGAGGTCTTTCTCATGGCCTGCTGCAGCAGGACGATAGACATACTCATGATCTTGTTGGCCTTATTCAGGTCGCTTATGGCATCGGAGCCGTAATCCCCGGCCTTTTCCATGTATTTCAGAGCCTGATCCAGATTGGAAACGGCGCGTTCCAGATAATCCCCCGTCGATTTTACACCATCGGCGATGGACGAGATTTTGTCCAGCACGCCGGAGATATCCAACAGGGCGGAGAAGAGATATTCCACGCAATCGCGCAGCCCCTGCCATCTCGGATTCAACTTCGCCTGCGGAGAGACCAGATCCAAAGCGTCACCGATCCTGGACAGGACCCAGGCAACTTCGGAAAAAGCGGCTGTCATATCGGCAGTGGCATCTACCAGCCCTTTGAGTGCGGACTTCGTCGAGTCCGTATCTCCCAGACTCTTTTCGAGCTGGGTCATAGCAAGTTTCAGGAGCGTGTTCGAGTCACGGACGCGGCCGGTGGCGTTTTGAAGGTCGGAGAAGGCGTTTTTCAGACTGGTCACAGAACGGCTGCCCCACTCTGCGGCCAGCTCTGTGTCATCCAGAGCGTTTGAAAGCAGGACCGAAGCGATTTCCGCCATTTTTAAAGCATTGTCCAGATCGTCCAGGATGGGGGCCGTCTGATCCAGCATCCAGGACAGCCGGGCGGAGACATCATTGATCTGCCCGATGTTTCCGTTGGCCCACTCGGTCATGGCGTTGGTCAGATCCACTGCGGTGTCCTTGGCTGTTCCGACGCTGGCGGACACACCGTTCATTTGAGAGGAGATTGCGGAGGAGGACTTTTCTGCATCGCTCAGTGCCTGATCCATCAGATCCTCCATCACATCCAGCGCATCCCAGAGTTTTGACAGAGTGTCCTTGCTGTATTTTAAAGTGACCTGTGGCTCCAATTGACCCGCAATGCCGCCCACGTCTTTTCGGCCCAGAACGGTTCCCATGTTGACACAGCCGTCCAGATAACCGGACTGGCGGCCCACAATACCGCCGATGTTGTAGCCCATGTGCTCATAGCCTACATTGCCGTTGTTCCGGCAGCTTTGCAGCAGACCGGTGGAGAACCCTGCGATACCGCCGATGTCCGTGCCGGCCGGAATGTTTTCGGTGGAATTGAGCTGGCTCCAACTCAAATTCAGCGATTGGAGGTCTGTTTCCACACTGACTTCTGTTGTGTTGATGCTGCCGTTGTTGATGCATCGGATCAGGCTTCCGGTGTTTTGGCCCACGATGCCGCCCACATAATGCTCACCAGTCACCATCCCCCTAAAGGAACAGTTGATCATCTGGCCGGTGCCCGCGTTCAGACCCACGGCGCCGCCCACCGTGTTCTTTCCGCAGACGATACCCGTGAAGGAACAATTGATGATCTTGCCATGGTTGATGCCCGCAATGCCGCCCAAAGTGTTTGCATCGCCGGAAGGCTCCACATCTCCGCTGACCTTCAGATTCTTGATGACGGCGCTCTCCTGAACAATGCCGAACAGTCCGGCGGGATAAACACTGTCCGTCAGCTCAAAACCGCTGATCGTATGACCATTCCCCAGAAAGGTGCCGCCAAAGCTTGGGATCGGCAGAAAGCGGTATCCTTCCAGAGAGATATCCGCTTCCAGACTCACGGTTTTCCCCTGTGACCAGGTATCCAGAGTACAGTTCTTTGCCAGATCGATCAGATCTTCCGCACTGTAGATGTAGAGCGTATCCGTGCTTTCGGATGCAAAAGCAGGAGCCGCCAAAGAGCAGATCATAACTGCGGCAAGCAGCAGCGCCAGGATCCTGCACAGTTTATTCTTCATGATCAGCTCCTCCTTCCTCGGAAACATCGCCGGAGATCACATTCAGATCCACTTCGCCATCAATGTCGGCGCGGACAATGCCGCTGACATAGCCGTGGATCTCCCCCCGCACCATACCGTCCACCTTGATATGCCCGCTGGCATTTTTTTGTTTTGTCACAGCAGGCATGGAGAAGGATGTCTTATCGACGATCGTTCCGCCCAACAGCAGGATCTGGGGCAGGACAAACATCACCAGAATGATGGAAATGATCGTGCCGCGGCCGATGCTCTGTCCAATGCCAACGATCGCGGCCTCCGAGGTCATTCGTCCGATCAGAGTGCCTGCAACGGCAAGGATCGTGCCGGATGTGATAATGGTATGAAAAGCAAAATTCATGGTTTCAATGATGGCCTCTCTGTGCTCCATTTTGTTTTTGAGTTCCTGGTATCGGCTGGCAATGACGATCGCATAGTCGATATTGGCGCCCATCTGAATGGCACTGACCACAAGATAGCTCATAAAGAACAAAGGCTTATCCCGAAGAGCAGGAACGGCAAAGTTGATCCAGATGGCGCCCTGAATCACTAAAATCAGCAGCACAGGCATTGCGGCGGACTTGAAGGTGAACAGCAGCACCACCAGCACGATCAGAATGGATACGATGGTGATCACCAGATTGTCCGTGGCAAACGACAGCTTGAAATCCTGCTCTACAGAAGAATCTCCCACGACATAGATGCTGCCGTCAGGATAGTATTTGCGTGCGATCGAACGAATGGTATCCAGAAAATCATAGGTTTCATTGCCGCCCTCCGGCAGATTCAGATAAATCAGAACGCGGTTGTAGGTTTCTCCCTGAAGCTGCGCTTTGGCGGCTTCCATCTGAGTCTTTGCTTCATCCAGCATCTCCATCTGGTCTGCGTCCAGGGAAACCAGGCCCTGGTCAAGCTGGTCACAAACAAAGAGCATCATATCGATCAGGGGAACGGAATAGGTGGAGAGGCTGCCGACGACCTTTCCATATTCCTCGTTCTGCGCGCCATAGGCAGCATAGATCACCTTGGCAAGCTCATAGTCCATGTCAGCCAGTTCCGAAAACTGGCGGGGTGTCAGCTTATCTGCCAGCATATACCCATCCATTGCTTCGATGTTGGATAAGCCCATGCAGTAGTCAACTTCATCGTATCCATCCAGCTCGGACAGCAGTTCTGCTTCCATTTCGTAGTCATCTCTGGGATAAACCAATGCAACAAAATTCGTTGCTCCAAAATGCTCCGTGATCATATTTTCTGCTTCCTGGATGTAGTTCAATTTAGGCGTTTCGATCTCGCCATATCCATACACATAAGGACATGCATTGGAAAAATGAAGCCCCAGCAGCATTACCAGAAGAAAGATCGGCGGAACAATGAAACGGGTCGCATAGTCAAACTTGCCCACAAAAGGGATCGGGGGAACAAAGCTCTTATGCCTGGTCTTGTCCATCAGCGGCCCAAAGAGCATCAGCAGGCCCGGCATGATAAAGAACACGGACAGCAGCGCAAAGAGCACCGCTTTGATCAGGCAGATCGCCATATCCGGGCCGATCTTGAACTGCATAAACACCATGGCAAAAAGGCCGCCAACGGTGGTCAGGGAGCTTGCACTGATCTCCGGGATCCCCTTGCTCAGTGCCACAACCACCGCTTCCCGCAAGGGAAGCTGTTCCCTTTCTTCCCGGAACCTGTTGCAAAGGATCACCGCATAGTCCAAAGAAAGCGCCAGCTGCAAAATGCTGGTAACGGAGTTGGAAACAAAAGAGATCTCCCCCAGCAGGAACTGCGTGCCCTGGTTCAGGATCATTGCGGAAACAAAGGTGAGCAGCAGGACCGGGATCTCTCCATAAGTCTCAGATGTAAAGATCAAAACGATCACCACAATGGCAGCTACCAGCACCATAATGACGCGGACTTCCGAGTCAATGATCTCGGCAATGGAGTTGCCCAGAGCGGTGGAAACATAGCAATCGTAGCCGTCCAGGTATCGTTTTATGCTGTCAAGGGTGTCCAGGCACCGGTCATCTGTTTCTGGGCAATCAAATGTAATCGTGTAAAGAGCAGAAACGTCCTGATAGTTTTCGTCCTCGTCAAATACGATGCTTTGCACACCTTCCATATCGCACAGCTCGTCATAGAGCGTTCTGGCATGCTCCAGTGAAACATTGGCAACCATCACCTGCGCAGTGCCATAGGTCGTGAACTGTTCTTCCATCACATCCAGACCCTGACGGCTTTCTGAATCGTCTGGCAGAAATTCCTGCAAATTATTCTCGACCTTGATCCAGCCGCTGGAAAAAACGGAAAAAATAATGCCGATGATCAGCAGCAGGAATATCAGGTTCCTCTTATCGACGATAAAGGATGCAAACGTCATCATAAAATTATCGTTTGCTTTCGTTTGCTTGTGATCAGACATTCACTCCATCCCCTTTTCCCTTCGATCCAAGTTCCCGCAACAGGGCGATCTCCCTGCTTTGTGAAAAGGATCCGATTGATCCCAGACCATCCATTCCAGAGTCCCGTGGCGTTTCCCCAAGGATGTGTCCATCTCAAGGTCATATCGGCAGGTCCCGTTTTCCATACAGCGCCTCCATCCACATAGGTGTTTTAATTGACATTTGTCCAAAAACATGATATTCTCTTGGCAGAAAACAAGCAAGAGACAGCTGTTCCTCTTTTGTAAGATAATTGACAAATATGCAAAATCGTTTCCAAAAATGGAGAATCGCCATGGGAGAAAAAACAGATCTGCGTATCCAAAAAACATACCTTGGGCTGCACAATGCCTTTACCGCACTCTTGGAGGAAAAAAAGTTTGAAGATTTTACGGTCAATGAATTGTGCGACCGGGCAATGATCCGTCGGGCAACTTTTTATAAGCACTTTGCCGACAAGTACGAATACTTTACGTTTTACATGAAAGAGATCGACCTGACCTTTCAGGATCAGCTTGCTCCGGATGTGATGGACGATGAAGTTGACGCCTATCTTCTGCACATGAGCCGGGAACTGCTGCGGTTTATGAAGCAGCATGAAAAACTGGTGCAGAATGTAAAAAACAGCAGCATGTTCCCGTTGCTGCTGAACATTCTTTTGGAGCAAATCAGCGAGGATGTTACGCTGGTCCTTCGCCGCGCCGATCGATCAAAAAAAGACCGGAGCTATATAGAAGGCACGGCTGCATTTTATGCCGGTGGTCTGATCAACACAGTGTTCCAATGCCTGAAGCGCGACGAGCCGCTGGACGAGGAACAGGTGCTCGGTATCATTTCAAAGTTTCCGGTATCCGGAACATGATGGCAGGACGCGGCGAGCCGCACCACAGACACACCAAAGCGGCTGCATAAGGAAAAAGGAAAGGCTCCATGGAAGAACGCATCCATACTCCCTTTTATTGACTTTCCAGGCTGATTATAGTATAACGAAACCAACAAATCGGTTCCATTCCAACAAAAGAGAAATCTTTACAGAGCAATTTATCCCGGTGCTGAAACGAACAAGAGGTGAGACAATTGACACCGGAAGAAAAAGCCAGAAAAGGATATGAAATAACGGAAGAGCAGCAATCCCGTCAAACAAATGGAATTTCCATAGAGCGTTTCCTGCGAAAAAAACAAAGTGAGCTGATCCTTAGCGGGATCGGAGCGATTTTACTGGGACTTTGGGCCTTCATCAAGGTCATCCTGTCCATTCTGCTTGCTGCCGACTATGTGGATCGTGTGTTCGGGTTTGACAGCGAAGTTCCGGAACTGAAGCCTATCACACTGTTTCTATGGATGATACTGGGCCTTGCCAATATGATCCTGTACTCCTATGTCGGCACCCGCGCGATGAGAGAAGGACGGACCGGGAAGCAGCAGCGTGGCTATCTTGTGTTGGCCGCGGTGCTTTTGTCGGTCAATGTTCTGCTGTTTATCTTGAATCTGATGTATTTTCCGGGGGTCGAGGCCGATATCCTGGATTTGATCGGAGAACTGCTGCAGGAATCTGCACGCGCGGCCACATTTGGGGCGATGCTTCGTGCGGCCCATCAAACCAGAAAGCTGTCTATCAACAAAGAACAGGAGACAGTAGGCCATGCAAATTGATTTTCACTATTATGCCACTTACTGCGCGGCAGTCCTTGCGGGCTATAGCCATGCGGAAAGTCTGGAGATCTGCACGGCAGCCCAGTATGTAGATTGCTGCACGAAAACCGCCCTGAAGAAAATGAAGGCCCCGCTTTCTGCCGCCACCACCCAGACCCAGATGGAGATCATGGAATCCGACCCTGGTATCCTGTGCCTGCAGGATATCACACGGATCTGGGCATCCTTCCATTTTCTGCCCGGGGATCTCACGGCGAAGAAGCCGCATTGCTCCCGGCGGTACCTGAACAAATATCGACTGATCTGCCAGCCCAACAGTTCGCTGCTGCTGGAAACGCTGCAACAGGCCAGAAAGATCGGCACGCTGCAAGCAGTGGGGATCGCCATGCATGTTCTTGCGGACACTTGGGCTCACCGCAATTTCGCGGGGACCCCTTCCATGGTGATCAATAATATTTCTTCTGATTTCTATGAGCTTCGCACCATCGATGGGGAAACAGTGGAAAAGAAGATCAATTTCCGGCACAAGGTGGGTGGAGAGGATGACCTGGAGAATGGATGCTATACCAACACCGTGCCGCAGTTCAGCGAGAACAACGTGATGAACCTGGGGCATGGAAGGGCGGGGCACCTGCCAGACTACAGCTTTGTCCGCTACAGGTATCTGCCAGCCTGGGCCGAATATGAGATGGTGCTGAAGGACAACCCTTTGGAATATCTCCATGCCTTTGCCCAGATGGTGTACGCAATGAAGTGGCTGCGGGGGGAGGTTTTGGAACTGGCGAAGGACACCTATGACTGGGAAGGCATAGCGGAGTTTCGCGGTACCATTGAGGGGATTTTAAACAAACGCCAGCTGCTTGCCTCACAGGATTGGAAAGCATTGGGCGAGAAGCTTTCCGGGCAAAGCATTCCGGCGTTTACAGACCTTTGGTATGAACGTGAATATCTGGAAGCCGGAAAGCAGGAAAAGGATGATACCGCTCCGGGACGGTTCATCTATGCTGCACTGGCGCAGAAAAGCATGGTAACGAAAAGGATCTTCGATTCCGGCAGCCTGCTGGCAGGATTCTCTGTGGATTATCTCACAAGGGGATTTCGGGGCATCAAGGATTTCCGGAAGCTTATAGAGTGAAAAAGGCAGGAATCACTTATGACAAAGTGGCAGCGCATCAAAACCCTCTTTGGCAGTTTGGTCGCCTTTGCCTTTGTCCCGCTGCTGATCGCGGATCCGGACATTGGCTGCATATTGATCGTTCAGGTGATGGGCATCGCAGCGGCCCTGGCGGGCCTGCGTATGATGATCTACTATCTGTCTATGGCACGGCACATGGTAGGTGGGACGATCCTCCTGTACATCGGCGTCATTCTATTTGATTTTGGCCTTTTCTCCGTTGGCATCGCGGATATTCCCAGGCAGTACATCATGCTGTATCTGATGCTTGTACATCTGTTCTCTGGTCTTGTGGATCTCCTGCGGTCGATGGAGATTCGAAGGAGAGAGCTGGGCTCCTGGCGGTTCAAGCTGCTGATCGGTCTGGGCAACATCTCCTTGGGTGTTCTGTGTCTGCTCCAGATCAATTCCAGCAAAATGACGGTCTATATTTACTGTCTGGGTGTGTTGTGGTCCGCACTGGGACGCATCGTTTCCGTATTCCGCCCCACCTCTGTGGTATATGTGGAGCAGCCATGAAACGATCCGGAGGTTTCATTCCTCAAAGCCGTTCCCGGTGTGCCGGGAGCGGCTTTTTGCTCGTAAGAAAAACCACAAGCTATGCTTGTGGAGGAGTAGAGCCGTAGCGTTGATACGGTAGAAAAAGAACCTCCTTTTGCTTATAATTAGAAGCGGGTAACGCCAACCGCATACGAAAGCAAAAGGAGGTTCATCCATATGGACGAGAAAAGTTTATCACATACGAGCTGGAATTGCAAATACCATATTGTACTTGTGCCTAAATATCGCAGGAAAGTGATATATGGAAAGTTGCGAAAAGATATCGGCAAAATACTGAGAATGCTTTGCGATTATAAGCATGTTGAGATAATCGAAGCCCATGCGATGCCAGACCATATTCACATGTTAGTATCAATACCGCCGAAGCTTGCCGTAGCAGATTTCATGGGATACCTCAAAGGAAAGAGCACACTTATGATATTTGAGCGACATGCAAACATGAAGTACAAGTATGGAAGGAGAGTGTTCTGGACAAAAGGTTACTATGTAAATACAGTAGGCGGCAACGAAGCCAAAATTCGCAAGTATATCCGAGATCAGGAAGCTGAAGACCAGATATATAACCAGTTGAGCTTCAAGGAATATGAAGATCCTTTCAAAAATGCAGCTGACTTCGATGACGATGAGAGACCATCCCGAATTTTGTGTAAACTCTAAACAAACATCATAATAACGTCAAAAATTTTGAGATTACACAAAAAATGGGACAGTCTCGACGATTTCGCCAGAAGTGCCTGCAGATAGCATAAGAAAGTAAGAGCGACGTCAGTATGCGGTTGACGTCGCTCATTGTGCGCCTTTAGGCGCCGCTGGATTTCTGGTTTGTGGCAATTAGGGCGGCGAACAGGTTGCCCTGCCCGCCGCCCCAACCCACTTTGGATTTTGCACTGGCTTTTAGAGTTTACACAGAATTTGGGATAGACCCAATGCACTGCTTGCTACGATTGTGTTACTAATACAAGATGGAGGTACTGTCTTTTACTTGAGCCTCCATTGCTTGTTCGGAATCTCTCAAACACTGGAACATCCGATGGAATGCTGTGGACGCCTACTCTTCCTCAGCTCTCGTTTTCCTGTGCAAATGCCTCTTTTGCCTCGTTAATAAACATTTCCAACAAAGATTTATCCAGAATGGATTTATAGTAGATGCCAAAAGAAGCCGGACGGATGTCTTTCAGAGGAATCTTCTTGAGCCAGGGGCTCTCCGGGATCAGATTATCCGGCAGAATGGAGATCCCATATCCTGCTGTTACTAAAACTGTAATTGCTTCTGCCGAACTGCAAAAATAAAGCTCAGAAATATCTTTTGTCTCCATTAGTTGAGCCTGCCATTGCGCAATATTGGAAAAAATTTTAGGCGGTTCAAATAAGACCAACCGTTCTTCCTGTAATTCACGGATCGATATTCTGCGGCGGTCTGCAAAGGCATGGGAGTGGGAACAAATCATCCGCATCGGGATTTTTTTCAGCTCTTTATATCGTGCCGAAATCTTTACAGAGGCAGGCTCCTGAAATCCAATCACTGCATCCAACTCGCCCTCTTCCAAAATACGATAGATATGTTGAAATGGAATGACCTGCAAATCGGGATGGAGATTTGGCATTCTCGTTCTTAAAGTTTCAAGAATATTGATAAGCTGGTACATATAGGGAAAATTTGCGCAGCCGATCGAAAGGTGCTCGATCTCTTGGAACGATGTACTTGCAAAGCGTTTTTTGGCACGGTCACTGATTTTTACGATCTGACCGGCATCATTCAGGAAACTCTTTCCTTCCTTTGTCAGCTTTACGGACCGGGTGGTCCGTTCAAATAGTTTTACACCAAGCTCTTTTTCCAGCGTACGTATCTGCTGGCCGATCGCAGGCTGCGTGATGTGCAGGCTCTCTGCAGCCTTTGTAAAATTCAAATGCTCTGCAATCGTCAGAAAGCAGATCAACTGAAACGTATTCATCTGTTCCCTCTCTCCCTGTTCCTTATTGAAAAGATATTTTTTCTAATAATAACAAATTCTGTCTTCTCTTTCAACAAAATCCCCTTATAATAGTACCTGTTAAACTCATTTGAAGATTTATCCTTTGACGATTGGGAAGGGTAGGAACTTTATATGCAAGATAGGAAAGAAAAAACTGTTGCGAGCCACTCCGACTCAGATTTTACGCAGGGAAGCATCCCTAAAAAATTAGCTGCTTTTATGATGCCTATCCTCGGGGCACTTGTTTTGCAGGCGGCATATGGTGCAGTCGATCTTCTGGTCGTAGGCAGATTTGGCACTACGTCTGGCTTGTCCGCTGTTTCTACGGGAAGCAATGTATTGAATCTGGCTACCTTTGTCGTCACACAGCTTGCAATGGGCACGACCGTCCTGATCGCGCGATATATCGGCGAAAAAAGTTCATCCGATATCGGTCCCCTGATTGGAGGCTCCTCGGTGATCTTCGCTCTGATTTCTACTGTCCTGTTTGTGGTGATGGTATGCTTTGCGTCTCCGATCTCTCAGCTTATGCAGGCTCCTGAGGAGGCTGTGGAGCTGACCTCCGTTTATGTGCGTATTTGTGGAGCAGGCATCTTTTTTATTGTTGCCTATAATATTCTTGCGGCGATTTTCAGAGGTCTTGGAGACAGTCGGTCGCCTCTGATTTTTGTGGCGGTCGCCTGCGTCATCAATGTGATCGGAGATCTGGTCTTGGTCGCCGGACTTCATATGGATGCTGCGGGTGCTGCGCTTGCGACCGTCTTTGCGCAGGCAGCCAGCGTTATTTTCGCGTTGTTCCTGCTCAAAAAAAGGGCGGCAGGGAATGATCTGCCGTTTCGGATCACAAGGGGCGATTTCCGGCTGAACAGGCAGTGTCGGCGGGCGCTGATCATCGGCTTACCCCTGGCACTTCAGGAATGCCTCACGCAGGTATCTTTTCTGGCTCTATGTGCGTTCATCAACCGCTTGGGCCTGGAGGCTTCTTCGGGCTATGGCGTCGCTGGCAAGATCGTCAGCTTTGCCATGCTGATTCCCAGTGCGCTGATGCAGTCAATGGCCACCTTCGTCTCGCAGAACGTAGGGGCAGGAAATGGAAAGCGCGCAAAAGAAGCAATGGCGACCGGTATCTGGATCGGCAGTGCCATTGGATGCTTTGTATTTGCGTTCGTATTTCTGAAAGGAGATCTTCTGACCGGGATCTTCACCTCGGATGCCGCTGTCATCCAGAATGGTTTTGACTATCTGAAAGGCTTTGCCCCGGATGCAGTATTAACAGCGATCTTATTCAGCATGGTCGGTTATTTTAATGGCCACGGAAAGACCATCTGGGTCATGTTCCAGGGGCTGACACAGACATTGCTGGTGCGCCTCCCCCTGGCATACTATATGAGTATTCAGCCGGATGCCAGTCTGACAAGGATCGGCTTTGCCGCACCAGCTTCTACGATCTTTGGTATCCTGTTAAATGTGGGATTCTATATTTGGACCACTGTAAAAGACCGACAATAAAATAGTTTCCATGAGAAAAATACAAATTTGACCGACATCCGTCCCATTGATATCGAAAACTTCCTGAAAGGAATGCGGCGGCTCGGACGTTCCGATTCTTACATCAGCAAGGCACGGGGGATGCTCTACCAG